>JABHEG010000149.1 GCA_018676675.1 Lentisphaerota bacterium | reverse complement strand
GGGGGGGGGGGGCAAGCCGTTCGCAAGGCGCTGTCGGCGCGGCAGACTCTTGGCGTTGTTCACCGTGGCTGCCTGTGTCAGTGGCCAACTCCCCGGTGGAGAGAACACGGTCTACGTGGCTCCTAAGGGGGACGACACGTGGAGTGGCCTGTTAGCGGCCCCCAATGCGGACGGCACAGATGGCCCGGTCGCCACCCTGCACCGGGCCATTGCGGCGGCGCGCGCGCGGCGGCGTGGAACGGCAGGTGGTTACGAGGTCTGTGTGAGGGAAGGGATGTACCTGCTTCCCGAGCCGCTTCAGCTGTCCGGTAAGGACTCAGGGAACGCAGAGCACCCGACTGTGCTTCGTGCGTACGAGGGGGAGAAGCCCGTCTTTTCGGGCGCTCGACGGGTGGTTGGCTGGGAGCCACATCAGGGAGCCGTCCTGAGGACCGTTCTGGCTGCGAATGGTCTCTCGGACGTGCAGGTCAAGCAGCTGTTTGCCGGAGGGAGGCGTCTGCATCTGGCTCGGCATCCGAACCATGATCCCACTCACCCGCTGACTGGTGGATGGGCGTACGTGGACAAGGCTGCTCCCCCGCCTGACGTCCTTGAGGAGTTCGGGGCCAAGCGCGTGTTGCGCATGCAGGACCAGGATGTCCGTCAGTGGGCGCATCCTGAACATGGAAACGTGTTCATCTTCCCCGGCCATGAGTGGTGGAACAACATCGTTCCAGTGTCCACCGTTGATGTGTCCAATGGGCTGATCGTCCTGAAGCGGAACTGCTCCTATGAGATAGGTCCGCAGGATCGCTACTATGTGCGGGGGATGGCAGAGGAACTGGATGCTCCCGGGGAGTGGTGGGCTGATGCGGCAGAGGGGGCGCTGTACCTATGGCCCGGTGAGTCGCTCAATCCGGAGAGCGTTTTCGTGCCCGTGATGCGCACGATCATCGAGATCACTAGCGCGCGGTGCATTCAGGTAAGGGGCATAACGCTTCAACACTGCGATGGGAGCGCTGTGGTCGTGCAGGACAGCCGGAACTGCCTGGTAGCGGAGTGCGCGATCCGTGCCGTTGGCGACTACCACGGATCCGGGGTGTCGGTGACCGGCGGGATGGAGAACGGCGTGGTTGGGTGTGACATTCGTGACACGGGGCACAGCGGCATCAGTCTTGCGGGTGGTGATCAGAAGACGCGTACGCCGGCTGGGAACTACGCTGAGAACAACCACATCACACGCACCGGGTTCTACTACAAACAGGGATCGGGGATCAGTGTCCGCGGGGTAGGAAATCGCGTCTCACGTAACACGATTCATCATGTTCCGCGGTGGGCCATTGGTTTTGGAGGAAACGATCATCTCATTGAGCTGAACGATCTGCACCACGTGAGCTTGGAGACGACCGACACGGGAGCCATCTATGGTGGCTCTCTGAACTGGCTTTCGGGCCACGGCGTGGCGATTCGGCATAACTTCATCCACGATGTGATTGGCAGAGGGCGCCGGAATGGGGAGTGGCGAGCTCCGTTCTTCGGCTGGGGAATCTACCTGGACTGGACGGCCATGGGAGTGACGGTGACGGGCAATGTCATCACCCGTGCTCCCCGCGCCGGCATCATGGTCCACGATGGGCGCTTCAACACCATTGAGAACAACATTGTGTATGATTGCGGCACGGGGGAGCACGATCCCGGGAGTCAGATCGAGTTCAGTGGATGGGATGTCAATCACTACTTCTGGAAGAAGGGGCTGACCTTCGGGTGGGTGAGGCAATTCGAGTCCGTTGCTGAGGAGTCGGCTTGGCACGGTGATGGCTCCACGTTGCGTGATCCCCGGAAGAGCGCTCTCCCGGATGGCCGCACGATGCACTCGAACACCGTGCGGGGTAACATCTTCTGTGCTCGCGCTCCGAAGAGCGCTGTATTCCGCTTCCGGGGCGTTTCATTCGAGCACAACCCATCCGACCGAAATGTGGTTTGGCATGGTGGGGCAGCCATCAAGACAGGGCTGTTACGCGCCAAAGATGAAACCGGTCCCAACTTGATCCCTACGTCTGGATTCGAGGATAACCGGAAGGGGGAGACCGTACCCACGGGGTGGCGGGCCCGTTTGCCGTGGGATGGTTGCCGGGTGTCCCGTGTCGCCGAGGGAGCCCACACCGGGGCTGGAGCTCTCTTGCTGCGTGGCGCGGCTTCCGCAACGCTGGAGGGGAGACCCGCCTGGGAGAGACATGTCGCGGTGCAGACAGACTACATTCGTACGGTCGTTCCCGGCAGGCACTACCGTGTTTCGGTCTGGGTCAGAGCAGGTCTGCCCGGTGCTCGTGTTCGGCTGGAAGCCCTGTCTTACAAGGGCGGCGCCTATGACGTGCGTTTGAGCCGTCCCGAGGCCGCAATCGGGAAGGAGTGGCAGGAGATGACCGGTGTCTTCAAGCTGCCGCGACCTGGTGATGGCCAGTATCGTTCGGGGATAGAGAACACGTTTTACGTCCGCGTCGTCCTCTGTCAGGACGAGGGGGGCCTTTGGCTCGATGACGTTGCCTTGCGTGAGGTGGAGGTGATGGATGAGTGGGATGCCTGGCAGGCCGAGGGCATGGACCGTGGGTCAGTGGTTGCGGATCCGCTGTTTATGGATCCCGATAGCGATGACTTCCGTCTTCGGCCCGAATCGCCTGCCTGGGATCTTGGGTTCAGAGCCATTCCGTTCGGACGCATCGGGTGTGACCAGGCCGTTGCCCCATAGTACGCCGCACGGCCCCCGAGCGGCTTCCGGGAAGATGGCGGCTGGGGGCCATCCGCCGTACAAGAAAGCGGGAAGCCGTACTGACTGGTGTTGTGCCAGTGAGCACATGGAGGTCTGTTGGAGATGTTCGCTGGCCCATTCAGTGATGTCTGCGGAGCGTTGCGGCTACTGCCGGAGACGTGCGAGAGTTGGGCGACTGGCTGGGAGGAATCCTGCGCGTCCTACCCATCCCCCGGGCCACCGTTCCTTCGCGCCCCATTTGTCTCGGACGCGTGCCGACTCGCCGGTATGGGAGGCGATGCGTCAGCTGCCCTTCAGGACGCCCGTGCGCACATTGCCGGGCATCCCCTGCTGTCACGTCTTGCCTGGCACCTGAGCCATTCCCTCCGACCGGCATACCCCGCTTCCGGGATCGCTCTCAGGAGCTGGCCGATGCTGCCGGAAGGCGTGTGTCGCGGGAGCGAGTTCCTGACCGCGTTCGCCTTGCTTGGCGGGCTTGACAGGCTGCGTGCTTTCTACCGCGAGCGCAGGATTCCCGAGTCCGTCCTAATCCGGACTCTCAGCGATTTTGAGCTGTGGCTGCGGGTCCATCGTGAGAAGACGGGACGTTGGGGGATGAGCGAGCACGGCTGGCTGTCGCAACATTTTTCCGGCAACCTGTTCCGCATAGGGCGTCTGCAGTTCCAGTTCGGCGCCTATCGCTATCCCTTCGTGACGTATCGGGAGGGCGTTTCGGGCGAGAGTGTCGTGCTCGCGGAAGCAGGGACGGCGCTGAACGCAGAGGGATTCCCCGTCGATGGAGGAGGTGTCGTGACGGCCTCCTTGACCGAGACAGACGGGGCGGTGCGTGGACACCGAGTGACTAGCAAAGGGCGCGTTTTGCTTGAGCCATCGGCTGTCGCCGGAGAGGGATGGGAGTGCTTCCTGCGGCGTGGAGATCCAGTCCTGAATCTGCACATTCCAGCGGGGGACCCAATGCCGGTTGCTGCGTGCGGGGCCGCCTTTCGGCAGGCCATCGAGGTGTTCAGGACATCATTCCCGGAGTATCGCTGGCGTGCCTTTGTTTGTGGTTCGTGGTTCCTGGATCCGCAACTCCAGGAGTACCTCCCGTCGACATCGAATCTCGTCTCGGTCCAGCGAACAGCGATTCTCCACCCGATATCGGCTCGTGGGAGCGACTCGATCATCGCACGTGTGTTCGGGTTCGGTGTGAACGGGAAAGACGACCTCGAACACGCTCCTCAGGAGACGACGTTGCAGCGTGCGGTTGTGTCCCATTTCAGATCCGGGCGCGTATGGCGAGGCGGGGCGTGTATCGTCTTTCCCGAGGATGTGGCGGGGTGGACATCTTGAGTGCGCCCGTTCTTGTCCCGAAACTGCCAGGAGTCTATCCGATGATCAGAATTACCTTGGTTGGAAGCGTGGTGTGCGCCATCGTTCTGGCGTCGACGGGGGTGATTGCGAAGGAGGATACGCCTGTGAGCGTCGTGTCCCTTCCTGACCATACGTGGTGTCTCTCGAATGCCTTCATCAGCCGAACGCTATCTGTGTCCGACGGGCGACTCCGGACAGTCGTCATCGGCAATCGACTCACCGGGATGACAGCCAAACCTGGAGACTGCAACGAGTTTGAGCTGCGAATCTCACAAGGGACGCATACGACTGGAACCGACCGTGTTCTGACCGCCGCCAGTTTTCGATTCGTGCGGCAGAGCGAGTTTGCTCTGCCTGGGGGAGTTCCCGGGCGGGGCCTCTCGTTTCTACTCGAAAACGACGAGTGCGGCCTGAGTGTCGAGGTGCACTACGAGCTTCGGCAGGAGGACTTCTACCTGCGGAAGCACCTCGTGATCGTCGCACGGAGAGAGCTGACGTTGGAGCGTATTAACGTGGAGTCGCTGGCTCTGACCGGGGGGCATCAGCCCTACACCGTGCGTGCCATCAATGCCAGAGGGAAGTGGAGCCCGGGCTTGGGGCAACCACTCCATGGCATCCGTACTGCGACGTTTTGGGGAGTCGAGTTCCCTGCATCGGTGAACGTGGTTCAGGATGGGGTGCTCCGCTGCGGTTATCTCTGGGGGCGGCAACCCCGCATGGGATCCCCCTATCGGACGTACAGCTCCGTGGTTGGCGTCGCAGGTGATCCGGCCTTTGTCACCGAGGCGTTCTACGACTACATCGATCGTGTCCGCATTAGGCCGTTTCGCCTTCAGGTTCAGTACAACACGTGGTTTGACACAGGCCGCGGGGTAACGCGAGACTCCCTGCGGAAGAGCATCAAGCTGATTCACCGAAAGCTCGTCGCCGAGCGTGGAAACAGCCCTCTGAGCGCCTACGTGATTGACGATGGCTGGCAGGACACAGGGGCAGACTGGACGGACAAGACCTGGAAGGTCAATGGCAAGTTCGATGCGGACTTCGCATCCAGTCTTCGGGCCGTCCGCGAGGCAGATTCGTCCCTCGGCTTGTGGCTGAGTCCGGGGTGCCTTTTCGGGGCGAGCAGGATGGTGGCACGGTATCGAGCGGCTGGCTTCGAAGCCCTTGACGATTGGATGTCCCTTGCCGGGCCACGGTACATGCAACTGCTGGAAGATCGCATGGTGGAGCTGACGCGGATGGGGACCCGCTACTTCAAACTCGACGGACTCTTCGGGCATCTCAATCTGCGTAATTTCGAGCTTCGCGGGGACCGGTATGGGATCCCGTACATGCCGCAGTTGGGATTGGAGGGTGTTCAAGCAGGCGACAAGCGACTGAATGCTGCGGCGTACGATGAGCTCAAGATCTACTATCTCACCGCCGGAACGGAACGGCTGATGAAGATCTTCGGGCGAATGGCGGAAGCCGATTCGGAGGTTTACATCGTGATCTCAAACGGGGCGTACTTGAGTGCGTGGTGGCTGCAATACGTTGATGCCGTCTGGATGATCAATGCAGGTGATGCTGCCGGTGGGAGCAGCCGCACCGAGGAACTCGTTTACCGTGACGAGCGGTACCACGAGATCTGGCAACGGGAGCACACGCAGTACCCCATGCATGCCATTTTTAACCACGAACCCAAGAAGCGCAGCACGGGTGAACCCAAGGAGGTGTTCCGTAAATACCTCTACATGAACCTGTCGCGTGGTACCGGGTTCATTGAGCTGTACATCAAGCCGGCAGTTCTGGGCGACTATGACTGGGACGTGATCAGTGAGGGACTGCATTGGGTGGATCACGTCTTCCCGACGTTTAAACGGTCTCGTATGCATGGGGGGAACCCAAAGAAGGGGGAGGTGTATGGATACACGGCATGGACCGAGAGCCGAGGGTATATCTCACTGCATAACCCAGCCGGTACGGCGGCGCGGTACCGAATAGTACTCGACAAGGCATTCGGTCTAGGTCCTGACACCGGGCCGTTCGCACTTTCGTCGCCCATGGCCGACAGCCTGATTGGGCTGGGTGAACGGTACGACTATGGCGATACCATCGAGCTGGAACTGAAGCCACGGGAGATCCGGGTCCTCAATTTCGACACGACGATGCCGGACTGGTCGATCCTGAAAGCGCTTCAGATTCGGACTGAAGATCCGCCACCACCCAAACCCGTCGAACTCGTCCCGGTCACTGACCACGCCATTCTGGGCATTTGGGACTACGCCCATGGCGGGAAGCCGTACTCACGAGAGTTCACGTCTGAGGGTGTGTGTGTGCTCAGGCAGGGAAAGAACGAAATTTGGCGCAAGCCGTTCGCCGTTCGGAACGCCGCAAGCGCCCGTGTTGCGGGGCGCTTTGACCATGTGATCAAGGAGTCCGGAGTCTTGCGCATCGAGAGCCGCTACACGGCCCGACGCAGGAGTAAGTGAAGAGGGGAGGACAGAGGGATTAGCTCGTGTTTCTCGGGCTAAGCCCGAACTGGCTTCTGCGCACGGCACTCTTTCAGAGCCGCGACTTACGGGAGCGGCTCGCTTCCGTCAGAGCCCTGACCAACGGGAGGGGGAGTCCCTCTAATGTGGGAGCGGGTGCCACTGCAGCTAACTCCGCAAAGACACCCGCGACTGCTGTCCGCTCTGCGGCTCCAAGAAACTCACCGTGCGCACAGCCTGGCGACGCGGAGCCCTCTTCCCCGGCATTCGGGCATCCCCGGCAATCTCTCTCCTTCTCCCCGCATAATCCCCAGCAATCCATCCGGGTGTCAGAAACTCCGCCACCCGGGCACGTTGCTCCCTTACCAAATCCCTCTCTACCGCCCCAAAAACACCCGATTTCCTTGCCACCAGGATCTCTCCGTCCTACTGTAAACTCAAGATGATGAGGAGAGAATTCCGGAATGCGCAAGCCCAATCCCGAATGGCCAAGTTCAACAGGGACTATGTGCCGGCTGCGCGACACATAATCTCTAGAACGTTGTCTGAGGGAGAAGGACGATGAAAGCAAGGACAGTGGCGATTGCTTGTGTCGTAGTCGGCGCGCTGATCGTGCTGGGAGATATTAGCAATCTCTTCATGCCGCAGCGAGGGGCGACAGCGGTAGCGGGGGCGGTGATGATCGCTGGAGGCGTCATTGCCTACGCGATTGCGGACTCAACATCGAGACTGGACAGACAACAAGAGGATCGAGAGGGACGCTGAGAACTGCCGCCGCTTCGCTCCAGCAGTCACAGCGCCCCTCATCCATTCGTTGTCCAAAGAAACCGGAACGGGACTCCGGACCTGAACCACGGAGTTCACTGAGGCACGGAGTCGAGAGAAGAAGAACACGGAGATGTGGCGTATACGCGCCGCCGCCGAACCGGCAGCACGCATTCGCCACATTGCTTCTGGTTTGGAGAACACGAGAGAGAAGCCCTGTTGCTCCGTGCTCTCCAGAAGGGAAGAACATTGGCGGAGTTCGTGTTCGGCTGCAAGCCGGATGCGGAATCCGCCAATCTCCTCTTCCGCCTTCTCCGTGTCTCTGTGTGCTCCAGCGCAGCGGGTGGTGAAACGCATTCCGGAAGAGATATTTGGACAAGTCGATCGAGAGGGACGCTCGAAATCTCGCGCCCCTCATCGCAGCGAACTACGTCATGGTCGACGGGCATGCCGAATGGACCAAAGCTGCGAACCTGTTCATGCCCCTTGCCAGGACGACCACCGTCCAGACCTACTGGGACTACAGGTACTAAGGGGAGGCGGGGATAGGCCCTGGAATTTGTGGATTGGGGCAGCCGCGAGCTCAAGGCAGGGATCGTCCACAGGCTTGCGGCGGTAGATCAGGATGCACTTCTTGTCAACCGCGTAGCGCAGGTCGTGCCCGGGGGGCGCCCTCAAACGCGGCAGATGCTGACCCCGATCTGAGAAGAAGCTCGTGAAAACAGCGACGTCGTGCCGCCCAGACCCCATCCTGCGTGAGTCACCCATGGGAGCTTCTTGTCGGTGTGAAAAAGCTCAGTGGTTACTGGGGGTGATGTAGAACTTCGAGCCGCGTGTGTTGTAGAGCTGCTGGGATGGTTGCCACGCCGCGTGGCCGTCGATGAAGGCCCAATTCTCGCCCTTGCTGTGGCGCGAATTGTGGTGGTCCCTGGCCGGATTGGAGCCATGTTGGCCGCAGCAACCGTTAGCCCAGACCATGGCCCCCCAGCCGCCCCACATGTGAGCGGCGTCGCCGACCATGTGTTGCTCAGCCGGCTTGCTGTAGTAGTTAGCCTTCATCGGGATTGGCAGGTCATCGTTGACGTACGCGCGGGCAACACCCCTGTAGCCACTGTTGCCGGCGTCATGTGAAGCGTAGGACCAGCTGCCTCCGTTGAACCACGTGTAGTTCCCAGAACCTCGAGCGTTCTCGATCTTCATGGTAACGTAGGTCTCGGTGTACGGCTGGGAACTCAGCCGAGAAGAAGGGCACACCATGGTTTCCTTGTTGCCGCCCAGGTAGTCGATAACGAGGTCATGTGGCATCTTCGGCTCCGTGCGCCGGCGCGACCAGGCGAACCAGTACTCGTCGCTATCGTCGACGTACA
Source organism: Lentisphaerota bacterium (assembly GCA_018676675.1). Lineage (GTDB taxonomy): Bacteria > Verrucomicrobiota > Lentisphaeria > Oligosphaerales > JABHEG01 > JABHEG01. The sequence continues at coordinate 29,642 of JABHEG010000149.1, read as the reverse complement.
TCTGACTGGCACCGGCCATCTGTTTGATGTTCCCCTGACAGGAAGCCTGAAATGCCTTCCCCTGAGCATTGGACAAGGCCGGAAGCAGCATGGACGCCAGAATAGCGATAATCGCTATCACGACGAGAAGTTCGATAAGCGTGAACTCCTCGGTGGAACGTGTCGGGTGGGTGTAGGGTGATGCCATTGAGAGGGTCTCCTATGTGGATTCTGCCGGCAAGCCAAACTCACCGATAGCGTGGCCAAGAAAAAGCCAACGAACTTACCTTGATCTTAGCACCCACGGAAGCACGCGTCAAGGAATGTCTTCGCGTGCGCCGACCACAGGGCCATTTCATTCTCGCTTCCGGGTGCGTGGACGGGTGATTCCCCTGGTCTGTTTACAGTGATTGAGGACGTTGTTGGTCTAAGTCTGACGATCATCCAAGCCAATCCGTTTCTCCCTTCGATTCCGCACTAGATATATGCTTTGATATGTCCACAGACCTTCTTGGCAAATCCGGAATCTCCCCAGTACAACAAATGCGACGCAAGTGTGGTCTGTAACGGATTCCAGAACGCGCCGACCTCCAAGTTCTTATCCACGACGGTCGCCTTCAGGATCCCAGCGTGTTGAGGATCGCGACACTTGGTCTTCGTCAGCGGCAGCAGTGGCCAGCCCAAGGGGTCGTCACGATCGTACACATTGAGCCAGCGGCGCTTCCTATAGGCTCCGCTGTTGGGTGGAATGCCGTGGTTACTGAGCGGGATACTGATCGGCTTGAATTGGTCAAGGGTCATCGCGAAGAGGGGGATATTGCAGCCGAAAGTCACCATCGCTTCGCATGTTTCCAGCTTCCTGAAGGGCGTGTTAAGTGGCGGGAGGCCACCCCGGCTGTCGTGCAGGATGTCATAGATGTAGTTGCAGAACACGAGCCCACCGAGTGAATGCGCCAGGACCACCAGCTTGGCCCCGGGATCGAGTTTCCCTTCCAGTTCGGCAATGGCCTGATCGATCTTCCCATGCACACTGTTGTAGAGTGTTTCGGCAACGCCCTTCACCTGGACCTTCACCTTGTTGTTGGCATAGGCCGTGGCATCGCCGAGGATTTTCATGAAGAGCAGACGTGTCCAACGATCATCGAGGCCCTTCTTCATGGCCTCTTCGAAGTAGACGCTCTGGTACTGATCAAGGACATCTTGGTAGATGACCTCTTGGAACGCGACGTTCGCCTTCTTCGCGTGCGGCAGTCTTTCCAGAATCCCTTTCTCCAGGTCCTTGGAGTAAGGGGCATCTGGGTCCATATGCATCTGCAGTGTACCGATTCCGTGCAAGAACAGGATGCCCAGTGTTTTCGGCATGCTACGTCTCCCTCGGTGAGTGTAAGAGGCGGTCTCTGATCTCTGGGTTCCCTTGGGTTTCGCCGTACCTTCGCGTTGGCCGAAAGTCGCCGGGCGGAACCGCGCTGCGACCGTCTCCCCGAGAACCCCAATCGCATTGCTCCAGACCCCGTCAACACGCCGCCACACCTCACCTATGTATTGGCACGAGACCACTGGATCTTACGCGATTCCGTTCTCCTTTCTTTGGTTCTGTGGCGACAAGGCGGCGGGAAGAAGGGAACGGCGGATTCTGGCCGTGTATACTGTCTGGACGACAGACCTGTCCGCAGGGCGCTGCGGCGTGGAGCCGTCCGTAAGCTCAATGTCGTTGATGGAAATGCGGGGTGACAAACGAGTGCAGGAACCAAAGAAAGCTGACAGTGCAACGTCCACGGATGCGTCGGAGCTCTCTGTGCCCCCTGCTGGGGAAGCCCCCCCGCGCCGACCGTGGCGGAAGCCATTGCGAGTGGCCCTGATTGGCGTGCCCATCCTTGGTCTGCTCCTGCTGGTCTGTGCTGTCAGCATTCTCTGTGTGCTGGTTTCGCGGAACCGTGTCCCGCTTACTGTCCGGCTAGGCTATAAGGCGACAGACCGGCTGCTCATTGTCAATGCGGATGACGGTGCCATGTGTCAGCCCGCCAACGACGCGATCATCCAGGGCATGGAGAAGGGGATGATCACCAGTGCCACTCTGATGGTGCCCTGTCCGGGATTTCCCGCCATGGCCGAGTATGCGCGGGCGCATCCGGACATGGACCTCGGCGTTCACCTGACCCATACCGCCGAATGGAAGACACACCGGTGGGGGCCGCTGCTCCCGGCGGACGAGGTACCGGGCCTGATCGACCCCACGGGGTGCATGTGGCCCAAGGTCCAGGGAGAGAACGGCGTCTACGGCCATTCCAACCCCTCCGAGTGCCGCCGTGAGAGCATTGCACAGATCGACAAAGCACTCACGGACGGAATCGACATCACTCACATCGATTCCCACATGGGGACGATGCAGTACGATCTCCGCTACTATCTTCAGTACATTCGGTTGGCCCTGGCCTACGATGTTCCCCTCAGAATGCCGTCACAGGATCTGCTTGAGAAGCATGGTGCGGGCCGGCTCCGATTCCTGCTCCGCGGGCTGGGACTTGTCTTCCCCGACCATCTGATCATGGGGGATAAACAGGGCAAAACGGCGAAAGAACACTGGCTCAGCGTGCTGAGCAACCTGGCCCCCGGAGTGACTGAAATCTATATCCACCCCGCGATCGCCGGCGATGAACTCAGGAGTATCACCAACAGCTGGCGCTGGCGAAACGGGGAATACGGAGCATTCCTCGACGATCCGGATATGAGAAGCCTGCTGCAGGACAAGAACATCGTTCTCATCGGCTACAGAGAGCTCAGAGACCTCCAGCGCAGATAGGGGCGACTATTGGTAACCGTTAAGCTGGGGGCCTGCTTTGCGTGTCCGGCAGTAGCGCCGCGCTCCGGGCGGCGTTCGTGGCGCTCACGGCACCGGGACAGCCGCCGGCCAGAGACCGACGCTACGGTCGAACGCCGAGACCCCACCAGCTTAACGGTAACGATTATTGGGCTCAGCTCAGCGCGACCACCGGAAAGAACAGTACATAATTGCCTTCACTCCAGCAAGCTAAGCGTCGCTGACCCGGCTCCAGTCCAGAAGGGGCAGGTCACCGGGAGCTTACGCCGCGCCAGACGTCCCTCTTCGCTGTGTGGAGGTGGGCGCAAAGGCTGCGCAGAGCAGCAGAATGGTGCCGAGCAAGAATACGACGATGCCCGTAACAGGGCGCAGCAGGTATACGCTGGGATCAAGGGGGCCCTTCAGCAGATGGTGTCTTGGGCCCAACATGCTCGCAGGATCGTACTTGTACTCGATGACGCACTTGCGGTATTTGAAAACACCGGGGGCTTCACTGACAGGCAACGGGGGGGCGTCATCAGGGAAGTTCTGTCGCCAGACCGAAGCGATCGAGTCGACGGTGGGCCAACCGTGTACTTCTCGGATCTGGCGCAACCGCCCGATAAAAAGCAGCATCTCCCCGGGCACGCCGCGGGCCGCAACGCCTCGAGGAATGAAGACGAACTGCGCGAGGCCAGCCACAACACACGCTGTCCCGATCAGTCTCAGGACCTCCCCAGACACTCGACGTTTTGGCGAAGGTTCCTCACTCACGGCTCTCGACCCTCTTGACAATCTTCCGGGCGCTGGCCCCAAACGAGCTCAAGGCATACCTATGTGCCACGATCAGAGCGATCCGTTTGGCTGTATGCCAGTCCCTAGCAATCGCCGCTGACTGTGCTGAGTAGAAGAGTCCAGCGGCCTGCAGGAAAGAAGGCTGCACCGAGGATGCCGCTCGTTCGAGTATTGCGGCCGTCGACCTGAACGTCTCGATGTCTCTATCACCAGACCTGAGGCTTTGATACTTGCGCGACAATTCAGCAATCCCGCGGGTTCGGGGTCAGTCATCCGATTTGCTTTCTGCTCCGGACCGTAGTCAGTCAAACAATGCGTTCTCTGGTTCAGGAGCCCTGGCCTCGATCGCTCCGACTTGGCCGCGCGAGGTTGGGGTCGGGGATTCCCGCGGGCCTCGGGCCCTGAGTCACCAAAGCGATTCGGCGCCGATTGGGGCACCGTCTGGGCGGAGCGTGCGAATGGGGCTGTCCGGTGCCACGCAGTAATCTCCGTTCGCGGGATCCTTGAGTTTCGGGTCTCCGAAGAACGAATTCTGATCCAGGCCGGTCCTCTCGCGGTAGCCCACGATATCGTTGCCCTTGATGTGGTTCCGAAAAAAGTAGCACAATTCCCCGGCAGGAATGAACCACGCGTTGTAGTCCATGTCCGGGAGCGGCTTCCAGCCGGCGCTGTAACGACTGCCCCACTGAGTCGAGTTGTAGAACACGTTGTACTTGACCTCAACACCTTCCGTGTCGGCCCTGTTCGAGTAGAACATCAGGTGACTGCCGTTTGGGTCGGGACGTTGCGCATGGGACCAGACCACGCCCGCATCGATGCAGGTGTTGTTGATGAACCGGATGTTGCGCGTGCGTGCGGTCTCGGGGTTGTTCCAGTACTCGAATGAGTACTCGCAATTCCAGATGACATTGTTCCTGTAGGTGATGTTCTCCTGGATGGACTTCGGTCCGCGCCCCTGATTGGTCAACGCCGCATCGTAGACTTCCCAAATCCGACAGCCCTCAACAAGATTGTCACGACACGCGCCCCAGAACTCGATGGCATTGCCGAAGCGTACCTGCCGTCCGTTCTCCCGGGTGAACTGGTGGCCGCCGCCGATATAGCCGAGATCGCAGTTCCGGATGGTAATCCGTACGGTCGAGCCGCCCCCGAACCCATGGGCCGCTCCATAGAGTAGCTTCAACCCATCGTAGACGATGTCGTGCTTCCCGCTCTGGCTGACGATGTGTCGGCGCAAGGCCAGCTCGATCTCGCCGTACTTCTCGGCCGGATTCCTGTCGCAGTAAAGATAAACACGTCGCGAGTCCCCGTCATAGAAGTAGTCGAATTCGGCCTCCAGATCCTCCGCCTTCCAACGCTTCCACCCGCAGGCCCTACCCCTGTCGAAGATGATGTTCCCCGCATCGACGGGCAGGCGCTCAGATGCGTTCTGCGAGCAGGTTGCCGTCACGAGCTCGCGTGGTCGGAAGCAGAACGTCGCGCCGGCGGGCAGCACCTGTCCGAGGTAGATGTTCGGGCGGGGGATGTCAACATGCTGCCTGATCTGCAGACGGATCTCGTAATCGCCCCACTCGGTCCCGATTTCGGGGAGTTCGGCGGCGTTGGACGTCGCTCCAGCAGTCCACGGACTGCCATTTCGCAGGATCCGCACGTTGCCCAGTCGGAAAGGTACTGTGCACTTGGCCTGGAAACGGAGCAGCAGGGACTCGGCATCGCCGACCTTCTCCCAGTCGATTTTCGGCCCCCAGCCTTGGATGTAGTTGCCGCGGCTACCGGGCTGCCGGCAGTCGATAATGAACACACGTCCTTCCGACGTTTCTTCGATTGTCGGGCTGATATCCGCGTCCTGCTCACGGTGGAATGCCCACCATTCACGCTGCAGATCGGCGATTCTCGTACCAGGATGCCAGGTTGGAGTCGCGGTGGCCCACAGATTCTCTCCTTCTTTGACCCAGTCGTCGGGCCGGCTCTTGGCGGCCGATCCCAGGAGGAGCGGCTTCTCACCGGCCCCGAACGCGGAGTAGGTGATTGGGGCTCCCTCTTCTCCGCTCACCGGAATCAGTGTCCCGCGCCAACGGGCGCCGCGCGCGAAGCGTACTGTGTCGCCGGCCTTCAGCGCCGCCCGGTTGACACGTGCCAGCGACGCCCAGGCCCTCGCCGGCGACGCCCCGTCGTTCCGGTCACTCCCGGTTCGCGAATCCACGTAGTACATCTGCGAGGCCTGAAGACTGCCACACGCCATTGCCGCCGCCATGATCGTGCTCCATGCAGCTCGTGATCTCGTCGTTTCGGTCATCGCTTGTCTCCCTCACCAAGTGAAACCCTACTGTATTCCGGACCAGGTCCGGAACAAGGGGCGCTCGCTTCTTGGAGTCACTGCTCCGGTAACTGACAACACAGTGGTACATAGCCGGGCGCATTTCGACACGCTTGCTATCGCTACCATTTGACAGCGTTCTTGTCTGAGAGAAATAGGGACGAAGAGAAATAGGGACGGGCTTTTTATGGTTGACCAATTGGGAGAGAAATAGGGACGGGCTTTTTATGGTTGACCAATTGGGGAGAGAAATAGGGACGGGCTTTTTATGGTTGACCAATTGGGAGGCAGGGGATAGAGTTTGGGGTGAGAGAAACAGTTGTTGACAGCAGAGCGGACTTGGTGCTGACCGTCAGAGAGCGGCAGCCGGAAGGGAGGTCTTCGTATGCGTGGGGCTCGGATTCGATACGACCGGGAGAGGTGCTACTACCATCTGATGAACCGGGTGGCGGGGGAACCGGACTACTTGCCTTTCGGAGATGTTGAGAAGGAACACTTCCTCCAGCTGGTGCAGCAGGTGTCGACGTTCTACAGCCTGGACGTGCTGTCGGTGGTCGCTATGTCGAACCACTACCACATCGTCTGTGCGGCGCCTGCGGACATGCCATGTGAGGAGGAAGTCCAAGCGCGTTGGCGCGCGTACTACGGGGACAAGCACGCCGAGCCGAACTGGTCGGACAAATCGGTGATAGACGCGTTGGGGGCTCGCATGCGCGATGTGTCATCGTTCTGCAAAGACGTCCAGCAACGTTTCACGAGTTGGTTCAACCGGACCCGACCACGGCGACGGCGCGGCACGCTATGGGCGGACCGGTTCAAGAGCGTGATTCTGGAAGGTCAGACGGCGCTTTGGGAAGGGCTCAAGTACGTGGAGATGAACCCGGTTCGGGCAGGCTTGTGCAGCGATCCCCGAGACTACCGTTTTGGCACATGGGGGCGCATGGTCGGCAGCGGCGTTCATCCGTTCGCGGCGAATCTGGTCCGTCATCTACGCCAGTACCTCGGTGAACGGGCTCAGGATGCGACCGATGGCGCGGTGATCGCTGAGCTCTGCTCGGATATGGCGCGTGTGATTGCGGCCGAGCAGGGCCTGAGCTCTGAGGAGATCTTTGCTGCCGCCGAAGAAGCCAAGACGGGCGACGGTTTCGTGCTGACCGTTGGGCGTCGCGTTCGCTACTGGTCAGATGGTGCGGTGATCGGGTCGAAGCTCTTTGTGCGCCGTATCGCGGGGGAGTTGTTCGATCCGGAACGCGTAGCGAAGAAGCGTCTGAGCGTGGCACACACCCGGGGAGATCCCGCCGACCTGTGCGCCTACCGACGCCTTAACCCCTCTCTGTAGTCATCTCTCAAGGTCTTGCCGTTTCCGCCCGGTCACTATGGGCATTCTCCGACGTGGCCCTCCAGCGCTGGTCGCCAACACCCCGGGGGCCATGGCACACACTCCAGCCCCGAATGGCGAAGACAATATCAATCGGGGCATGGCAGCCCCTCCCACGTTGGCAGAGCACACAATGTGGGAGTCCCGGACCGGCTCCGCCTGGATTTGTAGTGGACCAAGTGGCATTCCACTTGGAAGGCAGGCGGTGCCATCCGGCGACTTCTTCCCGGATGCACTTCCCGCCGCGTACCTCCTCCCGCTCCTCCTCTTTCTCGCCATAGCTATTATTTGACAGCCATCAGTGCGATGCTATCTTATACTAGCTCGTTCATTGAAGGGACAGGTCTTTCACGGAGGATGAAGGGATGCTGACAAAGACATGGAGTTCTGCGATTCAGGGGATTGATGCGTACCCGGTTGAGGTTGAGGTGAACGCCACCGGCGCAGGCAACGACAACGTCACCACGGTGGTTGGTCTGCCGGACACCGCTATCCGCGAGAGCCGCGAGCGTGTGTGGTCGGCTCTCTATACCAGCGGCTTCATCCCTCCTCAAGGCAGGACTACGGTCAATCTGGCGCCCGCAGATATCCGGAAGGAGGGGGCCGCATTCGACCTGCCGATCGCGCTTGGAATGATCGCCGCAACCAACGAGTTTGACCGGGAACGTCTGCGCAACGTCATGATTGTCGGCGAACTGGCCCTCGATGGATCGGTTCGCCCGGTGCATGGGGCGCTGCCGATGGCCCTGCAGGCCCGTGAGCGAGGACTGGCAGATGTTCTGGTCCCGGCAGATAATGCCTCCGAGGCCGGCGTCGTTAGCGGGGTCAATGTCTTCGGAGTTCGCCACCTCCTTGAGGCCGTTCAGTTCTTCCAAGCGCCCGAAGGAGTGACACCAACCCAGGTCGACATTGCGTCGCTCTACCGTGAGTCTACCGAGCGGGGGCGGGACTTCGCGGATGTCAAAGGTCAGCAGGTCGTCAAGCGCGCGATGGAGGTCGCCGCAGCCGGGCACCATAACGTGTTGTTGATTGGGGCTCCGGGCGGCGGAAAAACGATGATCGCCGAGAGAATGCCATCGATTCTCCCGCCGTTGACCCTCGACGAAGCCATCGAGGTCACGAAGGTCCACAGCATCTCGGGAGCCCTGGACCGGAGCTGCGCCCTAATCGTCGAAAGGCCGTTCCGAGCGCCACACCATACGGTGAGCGATGCCGGGTTGATCGGCGGGCAATCCATGCCGCGACCGGGAGAGATCAGTCTCGCTCACAACGGTGTGCTCTTCCTGGACGAACTCCCGGAGTTCAGACGCAACGTCCTTGAGGTCCTTCGACAACCCTTGGAGGACGGACACGTGACAATCTCACGGGCGCTGGGCACATTCACATTTCCCGCTGACTTCATGCTCGTGGCGGCGATGAATCCCTGTCCTTGCGGTTACTATGGCAGCACCCAGCGGCAGTGCCGCTGCTCCCCCGGCCGGATTCACCACTACCGCGGGAAGGTGTCAGGCCCTCTGCTGGACCGAATCGACATCCATGTGGAGGTCGCTCCCATATCTGAGGACGAGCTCCTCACGCCGGCCCGAGGCGAGGAATCGCGCGTCATCCGGGCGCGCGTTCAGGCAGCGAGGGAGGCGCAGGCACAGCGCTTTGCAGGAACAGGCGTGCGCACGAACGCAGGCATGTCCGGACGGCAAATGGATGAACACTGCCAACTCAGCGGCAATGCGAAGGCGCTGCTGAAGCTCGCGATCTCTGACATCAATCTCAGTGCCCGAGCCTACGACCGGGTCGTGCGCCTTGCTCGCACCATCGCAGACCTCGCCGGTGAAGATGAGATACAGGGAGGACACATCGCCGAAGCCATTCAGTACCGGACCCTGGACCGTCAGCTCTGGTAGCGTGCCGCCGCGGATGGGCGCCGTTCATCAGGGCCGGAAAAACGCGTTACGTCACCAGAGAAGTAGTGTTCGTAGTAAGGCACGTAGAGCAACGGAGTGCCGTTCCTCCTGCCTATCTTACTGCCGTTCGCCACTGATCCGCCGCTACGCCCCGATGTACTTGGCGACGAGAGAACGGGCTTCCGCAGTCTTGGTTGTCCCCATGACCAGGACTCTACCGTCGGGAAAGACGATCAGACGGTGGCTGTCCACAGCAAACTCCAGAACGAGTCCGTTAACCGTCACAGTGCCCAGAGGGGTCAGACGCGCGCACAGCGCATCGTAGTCGGGTGAGGTGGGTTCGGCGGGGGTCACCTGAACGGCGTTCCGGCCACAGAAGACGGTGGAAGACGAGCCCCGCTTGGCGTCAAGGAACTCGAACTGTTTCAGCCCGCAGCAAGGGCAATCGTCTTTGCGGCGGATGCGGACGGAGTTGAGGCTTCCGCCCCACACATCGAGGGCATGGAAGCGGCTGTCTTCAGCGGGCTCACCAACCAGTATCTTCAGCGCCTCCGTCACCTGCAGCCCAGCCACCCAGGCCACGGCCGTGTTCAGGACGCCCTGAGTCTCACACGTAGGCATATCGCCCGCCTCAGGCGGGGTCGGGAAGACGCATCGTAGACACGGACCAGCGGCGGGGCGTACCGCCATCACGGTCCCGTCCGTTCCCAGCACGCCGCCGTATACCCATGGTTTGCCCTGCTGTACCGCGGCATCGTTCAAAAGGAACCGCGTCTCGAAATTGTCCGTTCCGTCGAGGACGAGATCCGCTTGACTGACGAACTCCACCACATTGGCTGGTGTGACGTCTGCAACACGTTCTTCCGTCACGATCTCGGAGTTGATCTGCCGGAGGCGCCGTGCTGCCGCCACGGCTTTGGGCAATCGATCGCGGACGTCCTGTTCGTCAAAGAGGAGTTGACGCTGGAGGTTGTGCAGTTCGAGGACGTCCCGGTCGACGATGATGAACCTGCCGACGCCGGCGCGGGCTGCCAGCTCCGCCTGCATGCTGCCAAGCGCACCACATCCCACGATAACCACCGTGCTGGCGGCCAGACGCTGCTGCCCCCGAGCGCCGACGACGTCAAGCACGGACTGACGGGCGTAACGGGGATTCACTTCGGACGCGGCACTCGCTGTGTCCTCATTCAGAGACATCGATCCATCCTCTTCCAAGAACGCGCTCCCCATCGTAGAATACAGCCGCCTGACCGGGCGTGATCGCGCGCACGGGGTGGGCGAGTGCGACATGCACGGCGTCTGGAGAAAGTCGTTTCACAGTGGCGGTTTCAGGGGTGTGTCGATAGCGCACCTGGACCCGGCAGATACCGGCCTCCTCGAACGTGGGACCGCGAAGCCAGTTCATCCCCGTTGCGATGAACTCGTTTCCGTCGAGGTCGAGTTGGCTGTCGGTTGCCACAACTGCTGATTCCGTCCGACTGATCGCCTTGACCCAATGCGGCCGTGGAGACTGGATGCCCAATCCCCGGCGCTGACCGACTGTGTAGTGATGGATGCCGTTGTGGTGACCGAGAACAGTGCCCTTGCCGTCGACAATAGGGCCGGCCTTTGGGGCATCACCGAAACGTTGCCGCAACATCTCCGCGAAGGACTGGCCGGGGGCCATCAGACAGGCATCCTGGCTCTCATGCGCATCAGCGTTGGGCAACCTCAGGCGCTGGGCCAACTCTCTGACGTCTCGCTTGTGGAGCCCGCCCAGAGGGAACAACACAGAACGGAGCTGTTCCTGGGTGATCCCGGCCAGGAAGTAGGACTGGTCCTTCCCGGGATCTACCCCGCGCAGGAGACTGCCCGTTCCGTGCTCATCAGTCGTGATGCGTGCATAGTGCCCAGTCGCCAGCCGTGTTCCCCCTAACTCGCGGGTCCGGGACAGGAGCGTGCCGAACTTGATACGTTCGTTACACAGCAGACACGGGCTCGGTGTGCGACCGTTGGCGTACTCCCGCCAGGACGGCTCCAACACCCGGTCATTGAACTCGTCGACAGCGTTGAGTACATAGTGCCGAATCCCCAGTCGCCCCGCTACGGCTTGGGCCCGAGAGATGCTGTCGACCCCGCAGCAGGAGCGACTCGTCGCAACGCTCTCGCATGCCTGCAGCTGGAGCGTGATGCCGATGACCTCGTAACCTTCCTGCTGAAGCAAGCTGACGGCGACACTGCTGTCGACGCCCCCGCTCATTGCCACAACAACGCGTTCCCCGGTCGCCCGGCTCCGTGAGCTGAGAGTGTCAGTCATCACCGGCGCCCTCCCATGCATCCCACGGCCTGACAGACTCGGTCCACGGCGGCCATGATGTCCTCAGACGTGTTCCCACGCCCGAGAGAGAAACGAATAGCCGAAAGAGCTTCCGTGCGGGAACTGCCCATGGCCAGAAGAACGTGAGACGGCTCCTGGTCAGCGACGCTGCAAGCCGAGCCGGTGGAGACGGCTAAGCCGAGAAGATCCAGGTTGATTGCCAGCATATCGGCGGTCAAGCCCTGGAAAGAGATACTTGTCGTGTTGGGGAGCCGTTCCGCGTCTGCCGCATTGATCGTCACACCGTCAAGCTGGGCCAAGACGTGCTGCTCGAGTGAGTCCCGCAGGGATCCCAGCCTTGCGGCATCGTCGGCCAGACGTTCCCCGGCGAGTTCGCAGGCTTTGCCCAAGCCGGCAATCGCAGGGACGTTCTCGGTCCCTGGTCGGAGCCCATGCTCCTGGTGCCCCCCGAACGTGAGCGGAGCAAGCTCTGTCCCGGCGCGAACGTACAGAGCGCCCACCCCTTTGGGACCGTAGAGCTTGTGCCCGGACAGCGAGAGCAGGTCCACACCCAGAGCGTTGACGTCAATCGGGATCTTGCCGACCGCCTGCACCGCGTCAGTGTGGACCAGTGTCGTCCTGCCTTTGAGCAGCTCCGTCACCTTCTGCACAGGCTGCAGTGTACCTACCTCATTGTTGGCCAGCATGATGGACACCAGCGTAGTGTCTTCGCGGGCGGCCTCAAGAGCTGACTCGGGCGCGACACACCCGTCGGCATCGACGGCGAGGTAGGTTGCTTGGCAATCGGTCGCCTCCAGGTGGCGACATGGATTGAGTACAGCCTGATGCTCAACTGCAGTCGTGATAACGTGTGCGCGACCGGACTCTCGGCCCGTGACAGCCCCGAGTATTGCCAGGTTGTTGGCCTCGGTACCGCCTCCGGTAAACACGATTTCTTCAGGCTGCGCCGCAATCAAACGGGCAACACGCTCCCGGGCCCGGTCGACGATGCATCGGGCCTCCTGCCCGAAAGCGTGAATGCTGGACGGATTGCCGAACGCGCAGTCGAGACAACTCACCATCTCGGTACGCACGTCGGGAGCGATGGGAGTCGTTGCGTTGTGATCCAGATAGATCATTCGCGGAGCTTCAGGACCTTGTCCCCTCGAACAGAACGGTTGACAGGTAACGCTCACCGGCATCGGGAAGAATGACGACGATCGTCTTCCCCGCAAACTCGCTAAGGCGGGCCAGTCGGGCGGCAACGGCAACAGCGGCGCCGCTGGAGATGCCTGACAGCAGACCTTCCTCACGCGCCAATCGCCGGGAATACTCGACGGCTTCGGTGCTCCCAATGCCCTCCACTCGATCAATGAGCGAGAGGTCCAGGTTCTCGGGAATGAACCCCGCCCCGATGCCCTGGATCTTGTGAGGCCCGGGCTTCAGGTCAATCCCTGCCAATGCCTGGGAAATCACCGGACTCTCCCTGGGCTCGACCGCCACCGAGACGAGAGGAGCGCCCTGGACCACTTTCACGTACCGCGAGACCCCGCTGATCGTCCCTCCCGTCCCGACACCTGCGACGAGGACATCAACCTTGCCATCAGTAGCGTCCCAGATTTCCGGGCCGGTCGTCTTCTCGTGAATCTCCGGATTGGCGGGATTCTTGAACTGCTGCGGCACGAAATAGCGTCCGGGTTCGGACGCCGCGATCTCCTCCGCGCGATCGATGGCGCCCTTCATTCCCGCGGACCCCGGAGTGAGTACCAGGTTGGCTCCAAAAGCCGCAAGGACGCGCCGCCGCTCGACACTCATGCTGTCAGGCATGGTCAAGGTGAGTTTGTAGCCGCGGGCGGCGCTGACGTACGCAAGAGCGATACCCGTGTTCCCGCTGGTGGGTTCGACAATCTCGACGCCTGGCTTCAGAACGCCGCGCTCTTCGGCGTCCCAAACCATGTTCGCACCGATGCGGCATTTCACCGAGTAGGCTGGATTCCTGCCTTCGATCTTGGCCAGAACGGTTGCTTTAGCGCCGTTGGTGATGCGGTTCAGTCTGACCATCGGCGTGTGGCCGATGGATAACGAGTTGTCGAGGAAGTAGCTGCCCATGGTCTTGCTCCTGCTATGTGCGTTCTCTCTGTTCTTTCCATCGATGTCTGCATCGTTCACTGGAGCACGCGCTCCAGGTCCTGGCGAAGATCCTCGGCATCCTCGATACCAATGGACAGGCGCAGCAGACGGTTGCTGATCCCCAGACGGTCACGAGTTTCCGGGTCGATGTCAGCGTGCGTCTGTACGGAGGGAAACGTGATCAGCGACGCGACTCCTCCCAGACTCTCGGCGAACATGAAAACGCGGACACCGGAGAGGATATCAGGCACCCGGGCCGCGTCCGCCACCTCGAACGCCACCATCGCCCCACCGTCGCCAGAGGCCTGATCTCTGAAAATGCCGTTCCCGGGATGGTCGGGCAGGCCTGGGTAATAGGTACGGCTGACCCGTGGGTGCGCCGCGAGCCACTCCGCCAACACCCGCGCATTCGCTTCCTGCTTGGCGAGGCGCAACGGGAGGGTTTTCAGACCACGCAGGAGCAACCAGGCTTCGTCCGGAGAGAGGATGGCGCCCGCTGCGTTCTGGTAGAAAGCGATCTCTTCGGCCAACTCCGGCCGACGGCTGATCACAACTCCTCCTAGAAGATCGTCGTGCCCCCCAAGATATTTGGTGGCGCTGTAGATGACCAGATCGGCCCCGAGCTCCATGGGGCGTTGCCGACAAAAAGTCAGGAACGTGTTGTCGACGATGGTCAGCGCACCGCGTGAGGCAGCCAGGCCGGCGATTGTCCGGACATCGCTCACGTTGAGTAACGGATTGCTGGGGACTTCCAGGAAGACGGCCCTGACCCGGGGATGCGCCAGGGCGTTCTCGACTGCTCCCAGGTCGGTGGTGTCGACATAGACTGTCTCGAGGCCATACGGCTTGTGCAACTTCTCGAAAAGGCGGAATGTGCCGCCGTACAGATCCTCGGTCACCACCATTCGATCGCCTGGCCCGAAAAGGCGAGCCACCGCATCAATGGCCGCCAGCCCCGACGAAAAAGCAGAGGCTCGGGCATCGCCCCCCCCCTCGGCCCAGGCCAATGTCTCTTCCACGACGGAACGCGTTGGGTTGGCGGTCCGGGAGTAGTCGAATCCTGTGCTCTTTCCCAAACCGGGATGGCGGAATGTGGAGCTTCGGTAAACCGGCATGGATACGGCGCCAGTGGCCTCGTCCCAGCGCGAACCCGCCTGGGCCAGGAAGGTCTCAAGTTTCGTGTCACTCACGTCGCTCATGCTTCGCCTATCTGGGAGAGGTGCTCTTCCCGGGGTCGAGCTCTCGATGGACGGCGAGTTCGCCATCGCCCAGGACTTCGTTCATCGCCCCGGTTCGGTAGCCCAACAGGTCCAGGCACACATAGGTGTAGCCCTGGTCTCGGCCGATCTGGGCTATTTGCTGCCGGATGTCCGCGGTGACCGCGGAGTCGAGTTCGTCTGGCCCCAGCTCCACCCGGGCAAGGTCCCCGTGGTCCCGGACCCGCACCACTCTCAAGCCCAGACCACGGATAGCCTGCTCGGCTCCACCCACACGCTGGAGTCGGGCGGGGGTGATCTCCTCGCCATAGGGAATCCGGGAAGCGAGGCATGCACAGGCGGGCTGGTCCCAGTTGGGCAATCCCCGGCCTCGCGCCAAACGCCGAATCGCGTCCTTCCCAAGCTTCAATTCCATCAGAGGGGATCTGACATCGAATTCACGCGCCGCCTGCCGTCCGGGCCGGAAGTCTGATCGGTCATCGTCGTTCGAGCCGTCCAGAACCACATCAGCCTTCTCCTCAGCAGCGATGGCCTGGAGTTTGCAGAACAGTTCACTCTTGCAGTAGTAGCAGCGATTTGTCGGGTTTGCGCGGTAGTCCGCATCATCAAGCTCGTCCGAGTCAATCACCCTGTGTCGAACCCCAAGCTCCCCCGCCAGCGAAATCGCGAACTCACGTTCGTGGCTCGGGTAGGTCGCTGAACATGCCGTGACGGCCAACACCTTGTTCCCAAGCGCGTCGTGTGCCGCCGCCAACAACAAGCTGCTGTCCACTCCGCCGGAAAAGGCCACCACCACCCGGCCCATCCCCTCAAAGTGGGCCGTCAGGTCGTCATACGTCAGACCGAGGGCGCTGTCGTTCAGTGGAGAGTCCTGCTCTGCTCCGGTTTTCACGATCACCGTTAGCTCCTGTCATGTCGGTTGCCCCCCCCCATGCCGCATCCACGTTCCAAATCCCTTTTTGCTGTCTACAACACTACAATACGCCTAATGCCCGTAATGCCAACCGGCATAGTCATCATTCACTAGGAAAGCCAACCGTGGAGCCGAGGACCGCAGGACAGAAGGAGGCGACGCCTGCGGCGAGATCAAAGACGAATGGCGCTAAGACAAACGGCGGAAAATGCAGCTAGGAAGAGGTCGCCGGATGGCACCGCCTCCCACATTGAGGTCAGGTACAGCCAACGTGGGAGGGGCTGCCATGCCCCGATTGCCCCTATCCAAACGCCATTCGAGGATGGCGCCGGTCGTCTGCGGGACCAATCTCGCTCACCCACGGCACGAGGCCGTGGGAGTCGTTTTGCGGCTTAACCCAACGCCAGGACCGCGCCCTTCGGGTCGGCGGTGGGACCGTGGCATCTACTCGAACGTCAGCCACCCGAGGTCCGCCGGGTTGTCTGCCCCGAGCCGCAGGCGCGCAAGCCACGGATGAGGAGTCAGCCAATGGTGGACTTCCCGGGGCCGGCCTCCGGTAGCGGGAAGGTTCCTCTGAACGTCCACTCGGATGGGAGCGGGTTCTTTGGGATCGGCGCCAAAGCACTCGTATGGAATGCGGATGATGGCCTGCCAGGCGTCCTCCAGGATGCCGACGCGGACATCGTAGTCCTCGCCTTCCAGCCATCCCCCATCGACCGCCACCCCAAAGCGCTGCGACGGCCACAGTCGTCGGGGCTCAAGCCGCAGGATGATACTGTCCGTGACCCCCAGTTCAGGCAAAGACCGCTCTTCAGGAGCGCCGGAAAAGCTGAAGCCCTTCCGTGCTGCGGGTTCGGGGCAGTGCGCAAGCAAGTAGATGGCATCTTCATCCCGCCAGAACCCCCAGCGGGTAGGCCGGTCGGTGTCCTCCGAACACGGGACATCGGAATTCATCCACGCGCTCTCCGGAACGAGTTCCTCCTCGAAAGGGCGTTCGGGATTGGCCCACACGGCATCCAGTCCGGGGTGCGCTTTGCACCGCGCCTGAGGCCCGGTCGGCGCTTTGCCGGTGTATTCGGGGAACAGATCACTTCCGTTCCGGATGGATCGCTCGATGGCCGGAAACTCCCGGTCCAGCAACCCTTGCAGCTGGTCGATGCGCCAGCGGAGTTTGTCGGGGAAATACTTGTACCCCTCTGCTTCGGAATGGAAGCCAAGCCGGGAGTCTTCCTCGCAAAGCTCGATGAGCCGTTCATCGTTCGCCATCTCCTCCCGAACGATCTCCGCCATGGATGCCAGGAGGTCGATACGTTCCATACCATCCATGCGCAGCAGACGCTCGCGACGCTCGTAGAACCGCAGAATGTTGAAGGCGCTCCGGAACTGAAGGCCCAGAGCTTCGGCAACGCCGATGTCGAGCAGTCGTTCACGGTCCTCGGCGACATGTGGGCGGACAGCCGCCAGAAGCTCGATCCCGCGGGACCAGCCTTCGGCGATCCGGCGAACCAGCTCGAGGGCCTCTTCCTGAGTGTAGACATAGGCAAACGCTTCCGCGACCCGGTCTGCACTCGGGGGATAGGCTTCCCGGGTGACCGTGGATCCCAGGAGCCAAGTCGGCGAGAGTTGAGCATCCACAGGTTCCAGATGGAGGGGCCAAACAGGACCATCATGCATGGGGCCGTAGTACTGGAAAATGTTCGTCAGCGGATAGTTCGAGTAGGCTTCAGAGAACTGACGCCAGGCTTGGACAACCTGCCGGGATTGGTCGCCCCAGCAGGGCGCCGCCAGCTCCATAAGGAACTCTGCCTCCCCCTCATGAAACGTCAGAAATGACAGCTCGCCGGCCGCTTTGTTCATCAACCCGGGATAGTTCCCGAAATACCAGCAAAGCATCGTGTGCGTCACACCGAGCTCGCGCATTCCCTTGAACTTGTCATAGAGCAGCGACGGAACAGGGACAAAAGGCACACTGGCAACTTCGTGTGAGCACCCCGTCTGAATCTTGGCCGACATGGCTGTGCCGGCTTCCCGGGCGGCCTCCGCCACTCGGGCAAAACGATCGCTCGGGCCGGGATTCGATATCCAATAGTCGCCGCCAACGCGTTCCTTGCCGAACATGTTGCTGCGCACACCGGTCTCGAAATTGAACTGCAGGATGACACCATCGGGTGTGTGCCTGGGGATATCGAAGACCCAGTCTCCAAGCGGAATGTTCTGTGGCATATACAGCCAACTGATCAGCTCGGCGTCCGGGTTCGCATCATGCATGCCGCGTTCCATGGGGGTCAGAGAGCCATGCAGGATCTCCCACGGTTGTTTCTGTGAACAGACGGGGCAACCCACGCCTTCACTGTCAGTCGAGGCCATTTGACTGAGACACGTCGTCGCCCGTTCGCCATGGCTGATATTGATGAGTCCGCCCAGATTCGGGACAGCCTTGAAGATCCCGTTGACTGCCTCGTACAGGTACTTCTGTGCCGTGTCGGAGAACGGGCAGAACAGGCGCTTGTTCCCGTAGCTCGGGCTGCCCAGCGCGAGCTCGGGGTGATCAACCAGCACCGGGTCATCCGCATCCCAGGCTCGGGGCTCGATGCAGAAAATGTAGGTCCGGATCCCGTAACGCCGGCAGGTCTCTACGGTACGACGCAGCTTCCCCAGACGCCGCTCGGCTTCAGCCCCGTAGTGAGGCGTAAAGGATGTCTTGCAGAGATCCCGGAACTCGATGGTCAACCAAAGTCCGTTGACGCCCTCGTGGGCGAGACGATTCAGGTATTCAGCGGGGTAGTAATTGACCTCATCCATCAGCTCATCACGGAGCTTTGGTGGGCGTTTGATCGGTCCAAAGAAGCAACGGGAGATCCGCCGTTTGACAAACGGGCCACGCTCGCGGATGCCGAGCGGGAGGAAAGGCCCGCCGGCGTGAAGCATGTCATCCTCCAGGCGCACCAAAGCCCGCCGGATGCCCTCCGTGTCACCAGCCGACACGACGCACCGCTCATCCTCCACCTCGATGCAATAGGTCTCCTCAGGGAGCGTGGAGAGCAACGCAGTCTGCAGGAGATAACCGCTGTCCCCTACGCTCACTTTCCCCGCGGCAAGGAATGCCTCGAGGTCCCCATACGCCGTTTCGAGCAATCCCTCCGGGTCCGGGAAGTCAGCTGCAAGCGTGATGTGTTTCCCGAGAGCGGCTTCACCCGGGCGCAGGTCCCGTTTCGTCCAGGAGTGATGATCCCAGAGCGGCTCCTTGAGCTCGTCAATAAACCTCCACGCGTCTTCGCCAGGCTGCGCTGGAGGCGGTGCGAACTGAGACATCGTGCTTCTCCCTGTGCTCTTCCTTCACGGATTACTCATAAGGGGCTACCCTGGAGATGCCGCAGAAATCATCCCACATGAAGGGTGCCCGAAGGTCACCGTTCAGTATGTTCTCCAACTCATCCTGCGATGCGCTTGCGCCGCAAACGAGTGAAAATCGGACGTCCTGCGGACCTTCATCGGTGCCAAAGTACTCGTTCAGTCGAGGGATGCTGTTCAGATCCCGCCCTTTGCAGTTGTGCAGGGCATTTGCGGAGTTCCGGATCAGGGTCGGGCGGGCCTCCTGCTGATCCACGTCAACAGCAAAACTGTCCGGCAACACGAGGCCGAAGGCATCGGGCCGCGAGCCGTTCAGCAGCAGGGCGTGAGACAAGGGGTATTCAGCGCCATCGAACGGGCGGCCAATCCACCCCCCCGCCACACGATCAGATCGCCCGGATATGCCCCGGCCGAGCCGGATCCTGGCCTTGAGCACACTGAAACGCTCCTGATAGTTGGTGCGCAACCGAACACGAACTGCCGGGGTGCCTTCAATCACCGACACGAGAAGCTGAGCGGGGCTACTGCCGATGTGTCCTTCCATACGAACTGTCGTTCGGAAGCTGCCATCTTCGACCAGGTGCGGCTGACCAAAGGCGGCGACCGCGAGCGCCTCGCCCGTGTAACGCGTGATTCCATGTGACCACGTGTCGCTGGTGTCCTCCAGACAGACGAGCTCCATCGGGACGTCGAGCAACCCCCGGTTCCCTGCGAAGTCCGCGATGGCCGTAATGCCTGGGGCACCAAAGGTCACCCGAATCAGTCCGTTGGCCAGAACGCCATCTGAGAAGCGACCACTGTCCGCGCTGGTCGGAGGCTGTCCCGCATCCACGATGCGCAGGATGCGGTGCTCACCGGGGGCCAGGTCCAGGGGAATCAGCAGGCGAGGGCCGTTCTCATCCCCCGGATCAATGCAGAGCTGTTCAGGTCGAGTAAGCTGACAGGGCACGAGCATCCCGTCCGGTGTTTCCAGCTGATGATGCCATGGACGGAAATCAGTCCAGGCCTCGAACTCAGCCAAACCGGTCCAGCGGACCTGGCACCGGTTGACAATATGGACACGGTGTCCCTCCACATCCGGACACGCCTGCCGTCCGAACCGGCTCCGCAGTTGCTTGTAGATCAGCCGGTCCAGTAGAGTCTGAGCATGTCCCGCCTCCGCCTCGGCCACTCTCATCGCGGTGCGCACGGAGCTTCCGGGGAGGATATCATGGAACTGGTTGAAGCAGACTGCGCGCCACGCTTCGTCAAGGTCGGCCCGTCCCGCAGCGTCCGGGGTGCCGGCCACCAGTGCCTCAGCAGCCACGGCGTCCAGCTCTGCCCGGCGCACCGCACGTTTGAGCGTAGCGCACACGCTGTAACAGCCGACTGCGTGGTGCTGGAGTTCACCCACAACGAGTGGGGCAGAGAGTCGATTCTCCTCTACAGCGGCAAAGAAGCGCCCGGGGTTCGAGAAAACCAGCTCAGCTCCATCGTGGGCGTGCCGGTTGTCGATGATCCAGTCAATCAGAACGCGGGTGGGACCGCCGCCGTGATTGCCGACACCGTAGAAGCACATGACATGCTCAAAACCGTCCTGCTTTGCCGCAATGGCCGCCCTCACCTTGTTTCCCAGAGTGGCTGTGTCCCAGGCAGCGTAACCGGCGGGAACGCGGTAGGCCAGCACCTCAGATCCATCCGGGCTCTGCCACCGGAACAGGTGCGCGGGAAGGTCCTTCTCGGAAACGCCGGGCCGGGTGAACACATAGAACGCTTGCCCGGCATCCACGATGGCTCGGGGAAGGTATGCACCATGCCCGAAGGAATCCACGTTGTAAGCTACAGGTATGTGTTTGAGGCCAAGGTGCTCCCTGAACCAGGCATGTCCCAGGCGAGCGCTGGCACCGATGGCTGCGAGCGTAGGCAGGTTGCAGTCGGGCTGGACCCACCAACCATTCACCACCTCCCAACGACCTGAAGAAATGTGACCACGGATGCGTTCCAGCAAGTCAGGGGCAAGGGTGCGGACCTGCTCATAGACCCACGCCTCCCCCCGGCAGTAGTGGAGGTCCGCATAGTCGTCCAGGAGATCACAGGCCACGCTGCACGTAGCGAGGGCCTCGTCTGCGCCCCGTTGCCAATGCCACAGCCACACAGGATCCAGGTGAGCATTGCTGACCATGTGAACTGTCAACGGCATCGCTTCGCCCTCTCATCGCCGATATCTGCGGGACACGTCTGAACCGTGACCCCCGTGCCTTCCGCTCTGGTCCCGCACTGAGGCCAATATCGCAGACCTACCCAGCCCTGCAAGGCCTTTGCCAAAGACCAGGAGAATCGGTCTCGATCAGGGCCCGGGATTCCTCGGTCGAAGGACAATCTCGCAGATGGAGGAACAACTGAAAAGTCCTGTTCCGGGGTGTAGAGTGATGCCGTTCCGGACGTGCACAGTGGCTCGTGATGGCCCTGATTGGCTGCTCTCCCCTCGCCCAACATGTCCGGACACGGTCAAGACGATGCCCGGGCAGAGGATCTGGATACAGGAAACCAATGAAGTACACAGAATACGGCACGACAGGCAAACAGGTTTCGGTCGTCGGCTTTGGCGGGATGCGATTCGACACCAGCCTACCCAAGGAAGTCAACGCAGAACTCCTTCACCACGCGAACGCGTCGGGGATTAACTACTTCGACACCGCCCCCGGGTACTGCGGAGACCAGAGCGAGGACATCTTTGGCGAGGCCTTCAAGGATATGCCGGGGCAGTTCTATGCCTCCACGAAAGGCAGCCCCGAGAGTTTCGATACCGCCGATAAGGCGCGGGATGCGGTCCGCCGATCCCTCGATCGTTTGGGCCTGACCAAGCTCGATTTCTACCACGTATGGTGTCTCCGGCGAATGGATCACTACGACCTCGCCGTCAGAGCAGGGGGCCAGTATGAAGGGTTGTTGCGCTGCCAGGAAGAAGGTTTGATCGACCACATCGTGTGCTCGAGCCACCAGCCGGGTCAGGACGTTGTCAAGATACTCTCCAAAGACGAGTTCGAAGGTGTCCTGCTCGGGGTCAACATCCTCAACTTCCCTTACCGCTGGGATGGACTCCTCGCAGCCAAGGAGAAGGGCTACGGAGTCGTTGCCATGAATCCTCTGGGAGGGGGAGCGATCCCGCGCCATGAGGACGCGTTCTCATTCCTGGCCCAACCCGGAGAGACACCGACCGAGGCCGCTCTTCGTTTTGTGATAGGCTGCCCATATATCGATGTCGGACTGGTCGGCTTCGCCACCAAAGAGCACATCGACACAGCCTGCAAGGTTGCGGAGTCCGCAACTGAAATGGGCTCGACTGAGTTAGATGCCTTGCGCGCCAACCTCACCGAGAACCTGGACCAGATCTGCACGTCGTGCGGTTACTGCCGTGATTGTCCGAAGAGCATCCCCATCCCGAGCTACATGCAGTACTACAACGAACGCGTCATGTTCGGCAAGACGGATGAGGAGATGCGCAAAGGCATCCAGGGGCAATACCGGTGGGGCGTCCTTGTGGACTGCGATGTGCGACCCGAGGAGTGCATAGAGTGCGGGAAGTGTGAAGAAGCATGTACCCAGCACCTGCCCATCACCCAACGCTTGGCTGATCTGGCAGAATGGGGCAAGGAAGAGTAGATCTCAGCCTGTCGGGCACCGCGGGGAGGGGTGCAGCAGATGACTATGTCCTACTGGGCTTCCGGCTGAGGTTGGGCTGGTGGGAGGCGCCGGGCCGGATCCCTGATGTCGTAGCAGCTCAACGTGTCATGATACCGGAGATAGAGGCGGCCACCGCAGATGACAGGGTGCGCCCAGGCATCCTTGCGTTTGCCCTCGGTAAGCTGAAGCTCGCCGTGGCAGACGAATTGGTCCGCAGCGTAGGAAACCAAGCGAAACACTCCGTCCTCAGAAAGGGCGTAGAGCCTGCCATCGGCCGCGATCACAGACCCCTTGACCATTGTGGTTGTCTGGTGCGAGAGTGCGCCTGACGCGACCTCAATGCGAGCCCATCCCCGATGGCGGCGATAGCCGGATCCGTAGAGTCCCTTTCCCAAATGGATCAGAGCACCGTGGCAGTTGTCTATGGGGGTCTCCCATCGTTGCGCGAGCTCAACCCCCTTGTCGGCCACCGCGATATCGAAGAGGCGCCCACCAAATTCGTCCGGAGCCGCCAGAAAGACAGATTTCCCGCACAGGACGGGGATAGCCCCAATCACCTCATATCGGGCGAAGACGGGCCGCGTCCAGACCAGCGCACCAGTGTCTGCGTCGACGCAGAAGAAGTGACGTGCCGATCCACTGATAATCAGGCGTCGCCCTCCCGTTTCCACGATCATTGGGGAAGCATAGCCTGCTCGATCAACGTCTGCTTCGGGCGGATCCACGGGCTTCCCTCCGAAGCGGTGTTTGCGCATGAATCGCAAAGGGGGAGAAGCCCAGGCAACGGTGCCGTCCGCCACATCCAGGGCAACCATCAGTGCCTTCGCTCCCCCAGGGGTGACAATCACTCGTTCGCCGTCAACGAGAAGGCATTCGCTGATTCCCCAGCGGATGTTCTTCGCGTCAAACTGCGTCAACGCCTGGATGGACCATCGTTCCCGACCATCTTTCGGATCAAAACACAGCACTCGTCCATGCCCGTTCACATGGAACGCCCGATCACCAGCCACGGTACATGTGCTGCGTGACCCCGGGTAGGGGTTCTTCCAGTGCTTCCCGTTGCGGGTGCGCCAAAGCACCTGGCCAGTTTCATCGAGTGCACTGATGACCAAGTCTTCACCGATGTCCCCAGTGACGATAACCCGGCCGTCGGCAACGCTTGGCGAGGAGTAGCCCCGTCCGATTCCCGATACAGACCACAGGAGCGGGGGGCCTTCGTCCGGCCAAGCGGAAAGAAGCCCGGCTTCCAGGGACACGCCATCCCGATTGGGGCCACGGAACTGCGGCCACTCCCAGACGGACTGACGGGAAGACTGCCCCAGAGCGCTCAGCCCGACAACGCAGAGCGCCAGCGCGGAAAGCCGAAGGGTTCGCCCGGGGGCGCTGAGGAGACGACGGGAAGTGAGTGTGCCGTGCATGTGGGCTGCTCCTGGTTGTCGGGTCCTGAACCTCGGGATGCTGGCCCCTCGCCCCCACCTGTCCAAGCAAAGGCTGAGAGCAGACTGCGGGGAGGCGGGCCAACCTCAGCCGGCGGCGAAGCACCGGTCACGCCTGGGGCTCGAAAGCGCTCGGCGCCATCAGGGAAATTTGCCACAAAACGAAAGGACCGGCCAGATGGCCGGTCCCTACGATAGAGTCTGGAAGAAGACGAAGCAACTCACTCACTGAAGGCGATGCACAATGTCATCTCCGCCGACCTCGACGTCGGTCACGGGCTGATCGAAAAGCGTCTCCACGATTCCGTTCTCGCCAGCGCTCAAGACGAAAGCAGCGCTCTTGAGGTTCCCGTTCGAGTCAAGGACGTTCGGTGTAGGATCAAGATAAGCAACATTGATCATGTATCGGTTGCCCCAGGGGTCTGCGGTCGGAGGACTGGCCACGTATGGACCATTCCAACCGGGCATTCCATCGTTGCTCTTCAGGCGGTACCCAGGGACGTTGTTGTACAAGTGGTACTCAAGCATGTCCGTGGTGCCCGTAACCCACTTGGCCACGCCCGAAGACGAAGTCGGCATGGCCGGTGCGTTACCTGGGCTGACCAACAGATCGACCGCGTGAACGCCAGGCCCGCCGTTGCGGGAATCATGCGTTCTCGGGACGAAGCCCGCATCCTGGTATAGACGAGCGATGGCGTTGCCCAAGGTCTTCACATCTTGCTTGGCCCGGAGGATGCGGCTCTGGGCGATGTGTGACATGACCGTGGGTACGAGCACCGCACTCAGGATCGCGATTACGCTCAAGATGATGGTCATCTCGACGAGCGTCAGGGGCCGCCTGCGCAGCCCCTCCGGAACGCTTTTGTTGGTGTTGATGTGGAACATGCTGACTCTCGACTTTCTTGCCCGTGCCAGGGCGGAGGATCCCAGAGACCTGCTGGCGGTGTTGTCGCCTTCGATTCTCTCTTGGGTTGTTCTGGGATCCTGTGTCATCGTTCGGTTCCTCCTGCTCAGCTCTGAGCCAGGTCTGTCAATTCAGTTACGGACGGGAGTTGCCACTGAGGGTGTAAAGGATGTCATCATCGCCGGGGGTGAGGCCGTCCTCGTCGAAGCAGGTGTCCACTTCTTCGTCGGGCCCGGCGGAGAGGATGACCACGTCTTCCTCGAAGCCGTTCCAGGGAGCCGTGTGGTTAGCGGTGTTGGCGCAAGGGTCGAGGAACTTGACGTTCACGGCGTAGCGGTTGCCCCAGGGGTCGGGATCGATCGGAGCCGTCATGTAAGGACCGCGCCAGGCGAACTCGCTGTTGAAGCCGCCGCTCTCGTAGCGGGCGAACATCGGGTCCTGATCTGCCGCGCCTCTGACCAAGTCGCTGGGCGTACGGTAGGCGTTGCCACCACTGTGTCCGGGCGTGTTCGTGACCAAGTGGTACTCAAGGAAGTCGGCCTTGCCGTAGTCGACGGGCTCAAGCCACCTGTTAACGTCATGGGCTTCCGGGATATCGCCATCGGAGACCAGCAGGTCAACGCGATTGCTCTTGTCCTGATTCGGAGCGCTGCCGCCCGTGAAGGCAGAGTCGCCGCGGCCGGCGCCGCCCGTTTCCCAGGGCGTTCCATCACGCAGGAAGTAGCTGTTCGCGGTGTCTTCGATGAACATCGTGATTGCGCAACCGATTGCCTGGACATCCTCGCGGCACCGTACCACTTTGGCGTTCCTCACGAAGCGGTCGATCACTGGTGCGAGGATTGCGCACAGGATGGACAACACGGTCAGGATGATTGTCAGTTCGATCAGGGACCAGTTTTTCGTCTTCTGCAGGTTCATTGTTCTATCTCCTTGTTGCATCTCTTCAGTTCCAGACTTCTTGTGAGTGTGTTGCTCGTGAAGACAGTGCCCCTTGAAGCACCAGCCATGCCAATGGGCTACCAGAAGATTCTCAATATGCTGCCCCAGGGCTACTTACAACTTCCTATGTCGCCCGATTCTCAGGAGTCGCCCCCCCCAGAGAGGCGTACCCCTCCCGCAATTCAGGTGGGGGCCCAACATTTCTTGTAGCCGCCTCCGCAACGAGGCGTGGTATGCGTGGGGTAGGGCTCCGGGCGATGCCGGCTGTCGGACCAGCCCGGGGCCTCAGCGAGAGAGGGCCCAGCCTGCGCAATGCGAGCTTACGCGTACGCGCGTGGGCGTCAAAGAAGACCAAGAAGACCGGAAGCGGGGAGATTCGGCCTCGGGAAGGCCGAATGCGACTACTGGGCCAGCGAGGCGTTTCGCCCAGGAGAGGTCACCGGGTGTACCGGAAGTCAGAGGAAGAAGGTCCCTCGTCACCCAAGGACTCGCGGTGCGGCAGCCCCTTGTCTATGTTGACGGCATCCCAAGCCACGTTCCCACACACGAGCCCGATCGCGTGACCATTCGAGGAGACCACAATGATCCGAGACTACCGACACGACGACCTGCCACGACTGATGGATATCGGGAACCGAGCGTGGGCCCCCATATACGACATGTTTTCGCAGGCCTACGGGACAGACCTCTTTGAGCGCATCGTCTCGAACCGGCAAACCGACAAGGGCGACCAAATCCGGAATCATTGCCGCCAGCACCCAGAATGGGTCTACGTGTGCGAGGAGAGCGGGGAAGTGGTCGGTTTCGTGACCTTCAGGATAGACTGGGAAAACGGGGTCGGTGCCATCGGCAACAACGCCCGGGATCCGGAGTGCGAGATCAAGGGAGTGGGGCAGCACATGTATTCGGCCGTTCTTGACCGGTTCAGGGAGGAGGGGCTGACTTTCGCCAAGGTGACAACGGGGATGGACGCGGCTCATGCGCCGGCTCGCAAAGCCTATGAGGCCGCGGGGTTCGATCGGTCCCACCAGGATGTGACCTACTACTGCAAACTTTGACCCCCTCGCCGCTCAAGCTCGAAGAGCTCATGCTGCGAGGGGGAAAGCGGGGGGCACGGCTTGCGCTGCCAAGGTATCTGTCGCACGTCCTTTTGGGAATCCGCCCCGGTGCGGGTCAATACTTGTAGTCGCCGCACCAGGTGTAAGCAGCATCCTGGTAAAGGTCGAGACCAATCACCGACAACGCCAAATCGAAGATCTGGGATGGGTCAAACCCGGCCCGCAGGTAGAAGCCACTGTGCAAAATGAACGGTTCGGGGAATGCGATCTCCGCGGAGATGGTTTCCCAGTCCTGCCATCCCAGTTCGTACCAGCGCAAGGCACCGTAGCCGCACAGCTCATAGCCATTCGGAGGCCAGACCCACGTCTGCCGACGCGGTTTGAAGATCAGCTTCTTGGCTCCCGTGCCAAACCACGGCTCCCCGAGAGCATCCATGTGTCGCCGCCAGCCATCCAGTTCGTTGTAAGGGATCTTGTAGCAGTTCGCTTTGATGGGTTGCTGCTGGATATAGATGTGATGGAAGGGGCCGATTCCGAACTTGCGACGGAAGTCATGCGTGTAACCCGCACCACGCCGATCCCACTCAATATCGGTGGTAGACTTGTAAAGCAGTCCAGCATGGCAGAAGTCCGAAGCCTGCAAGTACAAACCAAGGGCTGGCGGAATAGGACCGGTGCCGACCGGTTTGAACCCCTCGCAGTAGACTGGCGGGATGACTCCCGCGGCAAACGTGCCAAGATCCATCACATCATCCCGGACGTTCCGGAAATAGCCGCACCCCGTCGTGCTTAAGGCCAAGCAGGCGACGACGAGTAAGGCCGGAAGACGTCGGAACTCCGGCCCCGTTGCTTTGATCATCTTCTTGAACATGGTGTCCTCCTCAGCCTATGTGTGTGTTGTCTAGTATTACGAATCCAGTCGGGCCACTTCCTGGCGACGGTTCACTGTCTGCCCCAATTTAGCAGCCCGCCTGCCATAGCTCCAGCAACAACTCACAACTCTCTCCTTTTATGGTAGTTACACCATCTAATGTGTTCCCGATGAACGGGCAACTCAGGGGAGCAAGCGCAGATCCTGTTGACAAGTTTGTCCGGCCCGACACGATTGCGAATGGTCTGGGGGGGGGAAGAGTGCTCCAAGACGCAAAATGGTACGAGCCCCTGCAGAGGGCGAGGGGCTCGTAAGGAGGAAGCATGGTAAAGCCACGGGCTTAGCCGTGAAGCGGAGCGGTCATTTCCCGCCATCGCCGGTTCGTATTGGGACAAAGAACTTGGATCCCCGGCGTTCGACGTAAAGGACGGCCATATCGTTCTTGGTGCCCGCCAGTGCTTGGTCCATGTCACGAATCTTCTTCATGCGCTGCCGGTTCACTTCCAGAATCAGGTCGCCACGGCGGAGATCCTGGCGGCTTGCCGGACTCCCTGGGGAGATGCCGGTCACCACAATGCCCTTGTCCGTTTCTTCCAGTATCAGTCCAAGGTCGTTCAGCGTGTCGTCTTTCCTGCTCTTTTCCTGGCGCGGAATCCGGTCTCCGCCGTCGTCTCGGAGACGGGCAACGACAGTAAACTCCTTCCGCTTTCCCTGCCGGTCGATCACCAACTTCACCTCATCACCGGGCTTGTACTGGTGGAGGAGTGCGAACAACATGTCATGAGGACTCCCGACTTCCTTGTTCCCGACCTTGAGAACAACATCCCAGGGCTTGATTCCCGCCTTGTCTGCCGGATCGCCTTCCATCACTTCACTGACGACAACACCACGCTCCACACCAAACTGCCGTTTGAGATCCTCGCTCAGTTCCTGCATACCAATGCCGAGAAACGGGCGTCTGACCTCACCAAACTCGACCAGGTTGTCGGAGACCTGCTTGGCGAGGTTGCTGGCGATCGCAAACCCGATGCCCACACTTCCTCTGGACATCCCTCCACCGGTAACGATAAACTCGTTCACCCCCATGACTTCCCCGCGGATGTTCAGCAGAGGTCCGCCGCTGTTACCTGGGTTGATGGATGCGTCCGTCTGGATGTAGTTCTCGTAACTCGTCATACGCATGTCGTGTCGTCCCCGGTAGCTGACGACACCCACAGTCACGGAATGGTCGAGGTTATACGGTGCCCCAACGGCGATCGCCCACTGCCCCGGCTTCACCTTGTCGGAGTCGGCAAAAGGCAGGATTGGGAGGTCCTTGATCTTCCCATTGCCGATCTTGAGCACGGCCAGATCCGTCTGCTCGTCGTAGCCAACGATCTCGACGCTTCCCTCGTGCTCCTCGCTGTCGAACGTGCGACCATCGCTCAGACGGACTTCCAGGGCATCACTCTCCTGAACGACGTGGTAATTGGTCAGCACATAGCCGTCCGCACGCACGATTATCCCGGACCCTGATCCTACGGGAGTCGGGCTGGGTTTGGCCTGCTCACCCTCCCCCCCCGGCCCCAATGCCGTCAACTTAAGCGGGCAGAATGCCATGGCACCTGTTGCGGCGCAGGCGGTTAGCGCTATATTGGCAGTGTCTCAGGTGGGCGCCGAACAGTGCAAGCCAGCAAGTAAGGAGTGACCGCAAGAAT
>JABHEG010000124.1 GCA_018676675.1 Lentisphaerota bacterium | reverse complement strand
TTTGGGCCTACCGATTCCTGTAAGGCGCCTCTGCGCTCGGTATGCACAGCGCCGTTGGCGCAGAGCCCACGTTCCCGGCCGTATCACCCAGGCCGACGGCCTGGGCTACGATGAAGTCGGCCCTTTGGGCCTACCGATTCCCGTAAGGCGCCTCTGCCCTGGCTCGCAGACCATGGCATGCTCTCGATGTGGTTCTTCTCGTGTGGTCCCATGCGGGGGCGTTGCCTCCTGAGCCCCAAAAGGGGCGGCCCCATCGTAGCCCGGGCCAACGGCCTGGGTACGGTTGGGCGTGTGCCTGTGCCCTGAAAGGGCGCGTCAATCCCACACGTAGCGTTCATCATACGGGATCCTGTAGCGTTCCAAGAACGCCCGGAACTCCTCTTGGAACGTCTGTGTGCGATGGTGCTCGACTTGACCCTCGACGTACACCTTGAGAGCCTCGACCCGTGCTGGACCAACTGAGAACATGCCGTATCCGCTCTGCCAGTAGAACGGGCCGTATTCTGCCCCCAGCGTCTTGATGAACTTCGACGATTCTTGTTTCACTTTGCCGATCAGGTCCACCGGCAGCACTTTCTTGCCGATGTCCACGAGCATGTGTACATGGTCGTCGGGGCCGCCCACGACGACACAAGGACATCCGCAGTTCCGTGTCAACGTTGCCAGATAGGCATGGACGCGTGGCCGGATTGCATCGTCCAGCCAGCGCTGACGGCCCTTTGTCGAGAAGATGATGTGTACGTGGATCTGACAGAATGACTGTGGCATGTCTTGCGTCCCCGTACATTCGGTTGACGTGCCCCGTCAGGGCACAGACACCTACGGACTACCACCCAGGCCGCTGGCCTGGGCTACGATGGTGCCGGCCCTTTGGGCCTACGGACTACCACCCAGGCCGCTGGCCTGGGCTACGATGGTGCCGGCCCTTTGGGCCTACGGACTACCACCCAGGCCGCTGGCCTGGGCTACGATGGTGCCGGCCCTTTGGGCCTGCGAACTCCTCCAGGGCGATGGGTCGACCTCTTGGGCCTATCGATTCCCGTCTGCGGCCCGGGCGATCGGTCAGATCAGTCAGATCGGTCGGATCCATCGAGATCTTCCCTCTTCCCCTCATCACTTCGCCCTCGGTAGGCCCTGTGCTTTCTGGACCAACAGGAGCAATTCTTGCACGCGTTCGTCCAGGGGCAGCGCATTCGCGACCCGGATCATGGTCTGTTCGAGATCCTGCAGTGCGCCGCCCTGGGCGTGTTCGCTGGCGCGTAGGAGTTCCGCGAACTCCGCAACACAGGCCGCCAGGAAGAACCGCGGATGCCGCTCGGGCGTCCGGTCCATGATGCTGCCGGAACGCAGACGTGAGGGGAATTCATGCACCCCGCCCCGATCGATATCCTTGTAACGAACATAGACCGTACCCAGATCATCCTGGTTGCCCGGGATCAGCTCCAACTCATAGAGAGCCGTCGCGGACTGCCCACTGCCGATCTCACCGGCGTCCACGGCGTCGTTGCGGAAATCCTTGTCGGCGACCGCCCGGTTCTCATAGCCGATCAGGCGGTAACGCCGCACGCGCTTCTCGTTGAACTCCACCTGGATCTTGACGTCTTTGGCGATCATCTGAATGGTGGCCGACATGTTCTCCGCGAATGCTCGTTTGGCCTCATTTTTCGAGTCGATGAAGATGTAGTTCCCATCGCCCTTGTTCGCGAGTTGCTCGAGCAGGTGGTCGTCGTATGATCCCGCCCCAACCCCGACGCTGGTGAAGCTGATGCCCTGATCGCGGTAGGTCTCAACCCGCTTGAGCAGCGTCTCGGCATCCGAGGGGCCGACATTGGCCACGCCGTCCGAACAGAGGATCACACGGTTGACCTGTCCCGGCTCGAAGTAGCGGGCGGCGACCTGATAGCCGAGCTCGATGCCGCTGAGGATGTTGGTCGAGGCCCCGCACTCGATCGCGTTCAGAGCGGCGGGAATCCGCTTCCGCTCGGTGGCGGGGACAGCTTCGAGGAGCAGCCGGGCGTGGGTCCCGTAGGCGATGAGAGAGATACGGTCCTTGGGGCCAAGCTGGTCCAGAAGGAGTGTGAGTGCGTACTTGACCAAAGGCATGCGGTCCTCACGCCCCATGGATCCTGAGGCGTCGATGGCAAAGACGAGGTGCGCCGGCTTGCGGCCGTCGCGACCGACGATTCGGCCTTTGACGCCAATCTTGAGCAATACCAGCCCAGCCCCATTGGGCGCTGGAGCGGCTTCCGAGTGCACGCTGAAGGTCTGTCCCGCCCGGCGCGGGTAGTTGTAGTCGAACGCGTTGATGAACTCCTCCATCCGTACGACGCCTACCGGGGGAAGGTAGCCCTGACGGATGTACCGACGTGCGAGCGTGTAAGCCGCGGTGTCGGCCTCCAGGGCAAAGGTGGACTGATGGTCCTTCTCGGTGAGCACGAAGGGGTTGACCGGCGGAGGCGGCACACGTGGAGCAGGCGGAAGAGGGTCATCCGCTACTTCAGCGGCCTGCTCAGCAAACTGTTGGGCGTAGACCTCACGGACCAGTGTGCGTGCCTTTGAGGCCTCGGGACCGCTTGGCGTCTCCATGATGATCTGGTTCAGCACGCTCTTCGCCTGGTCCAGATTCCCGGCCTGCATGTCCTGTTCCGCGGCAACGAAGGGGTCTGCCGGACGAGCAGGCGGAGCAGGAGGCTGCAGCACCACCGCATCGTCATCCACTCGGAACTTGGCCCCCGTGCCCATGCAGATGTAGCGGATGGCCTCGCCCAGAGGGATGTTGTCCATGCTCATCGTGATTGTCTTCTCGGCAGCGGAGATTCCGCGCAAGACGGTTCTTTCCGGAGCAGTTGCGGACGCAGGATTAAGCAGAACAAAGGGGACGCCTTCGCCATCAGGATCGAGATCCATGCTCCGGGTGCGCAGCGTCTTCACCACACTGGTGAGGGGTTCGCCTTCGAACTCGATCTTCGGCAGGATGATATCGCGCAGTTTGGCCTTGATCCCCGTCTCAAGGTCAGCCTTGCGCACGGTTACACTGCTCACTTCAGCGGCCGGACCAGCCAGCAACGGCGTCGCCGGCTCAGCCCACTTCCAGTGGACCTCCGCCACACGTTCGCCCACCTGCTCCCCACGTGCACGCTTCTCATTGGCTTCCTCCAACAGTTTCCCGTTGATCGCACGCAATTCACGGATGGCCCTGACGTCATAGGGATCCTTCAGCAACAATTTCTCATATCCATCCCGTGCATCCGCGTAGCGCTTGTTGCGCTTGAACACATCTGCCTGGCTGCGGAGGACATCCTTGGCGGCCGTCGTCTCACTGACTTCCTCTTCTTCCTCAAGCGCTACTTCCTTAACGGTTGCCTCTTTGAGCTGCCGGCCCTTCGCTTTCTCCTTCCTGGCCTTGGCCTCGGTGGCGATGTGGGCCAGGATCTTGCCCTCGAACTCCTTCCGGTTGAGGGGCTTATTCCCAGCCTGAACGGTAAATTCAGCAACGTTTGCGCCCTGCACGGCATCCAGAGCCACGGCGTCATCGCCAATAGCGTCGACGTCAAGGCCGAGGTCGATAACGGTACCAAAAGCAACGGTTTGCTCGGCATCTTGCAGGGCGACCGCCGCGGGCGCTTTGTTGACCCCATTGAAGTTGAGATCGCGGATCTGCACATCTCCGAGCTCGGCGTTCAAGGCTATCGTGCCGTTTCCTTCGGTCAAGTCCAACTGCCGGGCCATGACAGGTGCAGCCTTCTCTCCAGCCTTCTGCGGCTTCACCCAGGCTTCCACGGTGAAATTCGACAGCGCGAACCTGGCAGCCGGCTTGGCGGCATCCTCATCACCGTCATGGATACCATCGTCGTCGGTATCCGTCACTTTGGGGTTGGTCCTCGCATAGTACTCCTGGATATTGGTTAGTCCGTCACCATCTGCGTCGCCCTGCGGGTTCTTGTTCGTCTTCGCGTACGTTGATACCCACCATTCCGGTAGTCCATCTCCATCTTGGTCAGTAGCCTTGCGTCCATCCGCGACCTGACCTGGTAGTTTGGGCGGCGTCACGTCGATGTTCCGGCCAAGCTGTGTGAGTCTCAGATTGGGCTCGGGGGCGGTAGATGAGCGGTCTGCAGGCTCAGCTTCAGTAAGAGACACGATCGTTCCGGCAGCGATCTGGACAGGCGCAGGCGCCGTCGTGGCTGGCGGGGCGGGTGCGGTCTCCGCCGAGACTGCGGCGGCCCGTCTTTCTTTAAGGGCCTCCGTCTTGGGCCGTGCGACTTTCTTGGACAGGGTGATGTTCGAGCCTCGCCGGAAATCCGGCAGGCCCCGGACGTCCTTCCCGGCGCGCGTTCCTGTGTTTGTGGGCGCGGTGGCGACTCCGGCCAACTCATCCACATCCCATTGGATGGCGGCGGCCCTCCGCCTCGGCCTAGGCGCTGGCTTCTTCGCCGGCGGCGGCTTGGGCTTGGCGATCACTCGTTGCTCTGCCTCTGCCAGGCGTTGCCCCATCACCGGGATGCCCTTGCTCTTCTCCGCCGCCTTCACTTCCTGGCGTCGCATCTCGATCCCGGAAGTGACGGTCGTACTTCCTCCAGGTCTGGGGTCAGTACGTGCCATCAAGTTGAGAGGCGTGGTGATCGCCGGCAGTGGTGCCTTCTTGGGTGCGAGCCTGGTGGGCGCGGGAGGGGGTGCCGGTTCGGTCGGAGGGGCAGGCGTGGGCGCTGCAACGGTGAGCGAAGGTGGGGCTGCCGGCCCCCTAGGCGCGGCTGGCGCGGACGTGTCGTCCGTGACCACGGCCGCCCCGGAGGCAGGCTTCGCATCTGCAATGGAAAGGAAATCGGACGTAAGGGCCGGGCGACGGCGCGACGGTTTGGTCGGTCTGAGCGGCTTCCCTGCGACCACAGCGGGTTCCTCGCCCGGGAGCCGCTCGGCGCCCCCTCGCGCTGAATCGCTGCGCCGGTACCAAGCCCGCCCCGTGGCGGGCTTCCCTTCTCCTTCAGTGGTTATCTCGGCGGAGGCTGCACCGTTGCCAAAACGGAAACGCGAAATGAGGGTGCGATCGCCCACGTCCTTCCGTCCTCTGGCAAGGGCCTCCCCGGCGGCGAACGTGTCGTCGGCTTTGACGGTCTGCTTCTTGGCAAACTTACCCGTGCCACGGTCGAAGTAGACGTCGTTGCCCCCTCCCATGCCACCGCCACCCTCCATGCCTCCCCCCACTCCAAGGCCCATTCCCATTCCCCCACCGCCTCCCATGCCCATTCCCATTCCACCACCGCCCGTGCCTTTGCCCATGCGCCTGCCAGCACTTCCCGCTGCCCGTCTACCGAGTTCGGGCGCGGCTTGCTGAAAGGCCAGCTGTTCTGTGGGCAGGGCCTCGCTCCTGTTAGCCACAGCGGAGGCGGAATCCGAGCGAGCCGACCACCTTCGCCCGGCAAACCCCTTCACGTAACCATCGCCAAAGACCACGTTGCCGAACTTCGTGTGGTTGGAATCCGGATCGCGCGCGACCGTCGCATCCTCAGTGTCGTACTCGTCCTCGTCAACAGCATATTCTGCGGCGACGGGCGCAGGGCTGCGGGGGCGGGTTCTGCTGTAGAGAGTCATGCTGGCCACGTGGTCCGATCCCAGTTGCGGGAGCAGCGACATCATGACGATGATCCCGACTACTGCGAAGACCGCAGCCACAGCAGCCCAACGCTGAACGGGGACAGAGCGGAGAACGAGCCAGAGCTTCGGAGTGCGCTTTGGGGCAGAGGGGCGGGTGGGCGCGTCCATCTTCTCGATGAGTGACTCATCCGAGGCCGCAGCTAGAACGGTATCGACGCGCTCTGCGCTGAGGGTACGGGTAGGCAGTGCGCCCACAGCATCTTCGAGCAGGGAAAACGTCTGACGCATTTCGTCAAGCTCGGCCTGGCAGGCGCTGCAGGAAGCAACGTGTTGCTCAACGGCGCTCTGCTCGGACGAGGAGAGCTCGTTCAGAGCGAGAGAGGCGAGTAGGTCTTTAGCTTTTTGGTGCCTCATGGTGGCGACCTAAAGGTTCGAGGGTTCAGGGTTCGGGGCTTTGCTGATCTGTCTGATCTGTCTGATCTGTCTGATCTGTCCGATCTGTCCGATCTGTCTGATCCGTCTGATCTGTGGGCTTTGGGCCCCAAACGGGGCTTCAGCCAATCATATCCAGCGCCTTGAATCGGTTCTTCAGGGCTCTCAGTCCTCGATTCAGTCGGTAATGGATGGTGCCAATTTTGTCTCCGGTGATGTCACTGATTTCTCTTAGGGTCAGGCCCTCGATAAGTTTGAGGAGGAGTACCTGTCGGTCGTCGCCGGGCAGCCTGCGGAGTTCGCGCATGGCGACATCCCTGGCCTCGTTTTGGGTCAGCATCTCAGCAGGCCCGGGCGAGACGGTTGCGGCTGTTGATGGTTCGGCGAGTTGCGGCATGCCTTCGTCCAGCTGACGGCTTCGTCCTTCACGTCGGTTCAGATCCACGGCCAGGTTGTGGGCCACTCGGTAAAGCCAACTCTTGGGATACGCAATCTCTTTACCGTTGAGCAGGGCGCGACGGTAGCGCAAGAACGTGTTCTGGACCACGTCCTGAGCCTGGTCGGGGCGGTCGGGCAACGTCTGCTCCACGTAGTGAATCATGGAGCTCTGATAGTCCCGAACCGCTTCCTCCAGGGCCGCTGTGTGTTGCTCCGTCACCCCTTCCGCCGGCGCTGTGCCGCTGCCGAGGGGATCCGGTCCCTGTGTCGTCATCGCGTCTCGCGCTCTCCTACTGTTCTGAGGTATAGACGAACGGATTCGAACCTTTTCAAAACCATTCCCCGAAAAAAGGTGCCGTCACGGAGGGAGCAATGCAAGGAACGGAAGAAGCGTCAGGCAAGCGCGTTGCGGCGGTGGAGGGCCCACTCGGCGGCCAGGAGGACGAGGATGGTCGCCAAAACCAAGCCGCGGTCCCAGGCAGGCACCCACGCACGCTCATGGGTAGTCGGCGTCTCCTTCGGAACCGAGACAGACACCAGTGCGGCCAGGAGTTCCTCAGTACTCGAACAGATCTCCCCACCAGTTGATGCCACGAGTCCGGCCAGGAATGACGGATCTGCACTCAGGTTGTTCTCCTCACCGGGAAAGGGCCGAACGTCGACGACTTGCGAAGCAGACGTGCCACTCCCCTGCTCATCCTCGAGCACAAGGTCGTAGAGTCCGGGTTCGTCGAGAGCAATCGCCGTGCGAAGGAGCTGCGCCCGGTTACCGGTCGCTCCGGACAGGTGTACTCGACGGCGTATCCGGCCGTCCTGCAGGATCGTCAATCGGGGCAGTGTGGTCCGGTCGGTGGCGCTTCCACGCCAGCCAACGGTGACTCCAAAGGGCTCTGCAACCTGCACGACGGCGGGGGTCACACGGAGCGAGAACTCCTGTCCCGGAAGAAACTCGGAAGACGTCAACGCCCACTCGACCAGTTGAGGCCAGAACGCCTGGTAAACGGCCTTGGTTCGTCCCTCTGCCGCGAAAAAATCCCAGTGCCAGAGCTGCTCGGCATTCACCGCGACGACCATGCCGCGGCCAAACCGCCTGGAAACGACGAGTGGTTCAGTCCGCGCGGCATCCTGCCCGCTGCGGACACATTCAGCGAGGACGTTGGCAAAGCCATGAACGCTTTCACAAGCCTGCAGGTTCTCCAATTCTGGAAGTGCTTGCCAAAGAGAGGCGTCCCGCCCGGGAAGACGACCGCCGAACAGTTGGAGACGTTCGCCATCCTCCGAGGGTCGCCAGCGGCCTGGACGTGTCAGCGAACGCCCCCACGTGACCGGCGCCAACCCGGCAATCTGAGGGATCTCCCGGTACCAGGGGCAAGCCCGTGCGAAGATGACACAGCCGCCATGGTCCCGCACGAAACTCACGATGTGCGCGGCCGTGCCGCTGTCGACGAAATACTCCATTCCTTTTCCGAAGACCAGAGCATCGTACCCACGCAGAGCGGCCAGGTCAGGGGGGAAAGCCGATCGCTCCCCCTCAAGGAGCTCGGTTTCCCCACTGGTAATCTGGTGGTAACGCCCCTCCGAAATTCGGTAGTTCTCCGTGACCACCATGTTGGCCTGATCACGCAGAACCTGAGCAAGGAATTTGCTGTCCCAGTGCGGTGTTCCCTCGGCAAACAGAACCCGGATGGGCTGGTCAAAGACGGCCACTGTGATGCGCGTTTGGTTGTTCCCGGTCGAGCGCTCGCCCGGCCAGGCAGGCACGCGGACGGTATACGCCTGCCGCCCGGTCTCCTCGACAGCAGGGGGCGTGAACAGAACATCGCAGGCCGTGCTGTCCTTGAGAGCAACGGTCTGTGTCTGCAACACCTGCCCCTTCGCGTCCACAAGCTCCACCGTCGTGCGGATGTCCCCCAGAGACGCGTTGGCCAACCGGGCACCAATCTGGAATTGCTGTCCTGCGAACGCAGTGACCTGTCTGCGGATCGGTTCGACGGACAGATCACGGGGCGCAACAGCTCCTCCCAAAGGCAACGCGAATATGGGAACAGCGAGCGCAAGGGCCCCGGCTCCTGCGGATTCCGCCGGTTTTGGGGGGATCTGCCGCCCGTCACTGAGGAGGGCAATGGCAACGATGTCGCGACGCCCACCGGCATGACGGGCAAGCGTGCCTTCCACCGCTTCTATCACATCGGAAGCGGCCCCGTCGGGCGTCAGAGAGTCCAGCTTGGCTTGAGCGATCGGTTCCTCGGCCCGATCAGTGAACGGGAATAGCTGTGCGGGACAGGCGGATGGCATCTCCTTTGACAGTTGCCCCGCGGCTGCAACCGCGGCCTGCCAACGCGTCTGTGCCCCTGCGTCCTGCACGGCCATGCTCGCGCTGCGATCGATCAGGACAAGACACTGACGCTCCCGCCCCGCGTTCCGGGGTTGCCAGCGCCCGGGATTGAGCAGCAGAACCAGGACCAGGACGACCGCAGCAGTGCGCAGGATGAGGAGAAGAACGCGCAGGACACGACCCGTCTGGGCGGAAGATCGCCAGGCGGCTGCACCGGTGAGCAGGCACAGGCACAAGCCGAGACTGATGACGTACTCAGGCTGGAGGAGTGGATTCATCTGCGATCGCTCCTCCATAGCACGAGCGACTCAAAAGCCACCAGCGAAAGAGCGAGGGCAAGGAGACGCGGCCAAAGCGGAATCCCTGCATGGAGTCGAGACAACCGTCCACCGCCCTCAATCCGGAGAGCACCCGTATCCGCAAGTTGCTGAGCTCCCAGACTCCTGAGATCCGACTCGGCCGGCGCGAAGTTCACGATCCCGTAACCGGCCACACGTTTCCGGTAGTACCATCTGTACAGCCCGGGATGTGACAACGGCTCCGACACAACGCCCGCCTCTGTGCCCGGAAGCGAAGGGAGAAGCCCCACGGCCTCCCCGCTCTCACCTTGAAGACGAACGTCAGCTCTTGCCACCGTCTCAACCGTTTCCCAACTGAGAGGCTGCCCGGGATGGGTGCTGCGTCCCCAAGACAGGGCGTCCTGCCGGGTGTGGCTGATGAGTTCTCCCACAAGGGCAAGGAGTTCCGGACGCTTGGCCAGATCGCTGGCCTCCGGATCGAGAGGGAGGTTCCAAATGACGAGTTTGCCTTTCCCAGGCACAATAGCGATAGCCGGCACACCGTCCGCGTAGCGCAGCAGGTGGGTGTGCGGGGGAATCAGGCTCTCAGGAAGAACTGCCCGGGCCGTCACGCGAGCGGCAGTCGGTGTTCCGTACGATCCCCCCGCAAAGATGGCCAGGAAGGGCGAGTCGGGAGCAGCAATGGTGAGCCCGATCGGCTCGTCGCGCGTCTCCCAGGGAACGGCTTCGTCACTCTCAGGACGCGGCGCCACACCCGCCAAGGCGGCGATGTCGTTGAGCAACGTTCCCTGCCCTACGCAGGCGACCACTGTCCCTCCCGCATCGAGGACGTCGTTGCAGGCGGGGGTGATGCCGGTACGCCAATCCGTAACAACACCAACGGATGGAGACGGTGAGCCCGGAACCGGCCAAGGCTCAGGGACGACATTCTCAAGTGCACTGAGCAGGCGATTCCAGACCACGGCATTGCCCCCGTCCGAGGGAGTCAGGCCTGCGGGACGGGAGGGGCTGACGTTCACCATACCCCAGCCCTGATTGTCCGGAGGAAACGCGTCACGTCCCAGGCTCGCCTTCACGGGGAACTCACCCTCACGATCGAAGGCACAGACGAAGGGAACGATGGCTGTCTCCCACGGCCCGAGCATGGTCTCCTGCTGTCGGCGGATACCGTGAGCGCTGAGCGTCACCGTTACAGCCTTCGGGTCGGCAGAGAAGTTGGCGACGTCGCAGTGCACGGTGACATCTTCTCCCGGCAGGGCCGTGGGAGGAGACGTGCCGATCCGGGTAAGCGCACAGTTGCCCGCCTCCACAGCGCCGGCAGGGAGCTGGATGACGTCAATCCCCTCCGGGAGGAGGACGCCCAGGTCACGCCACGCGCTGGCCTGGAAGTCAGAGACGATGCAGACTTCGCGTGTGCCGGTCGCCTTCTCAAGCATCTGGGCAGCCATGTCGAGTGCGGAGCGCGGACGGCCCGGCTCCAGAGTGGGGCGGGCATTCCGGAGGATCGCCCTGAGGTGAGCGTGATTGGTCCCAAGGTCAGGGAAGACGGGGGTGGGGGTGGACCGAAGCCAAATGAGGTTCGCTCGGTCATTGGGGCCCAGGCCGGCCAGGACCTCGGAAGCATCCGCGCAAGCCTGCGCGAAGCGGGTCTGCGAACCCTCTATGTAGGCCATCGAGGCAGTCGCATCGACCAAAATGACCACGTTCCGCCCCGCACCGGCACGGGCGAAACGCGACTCCGGGAACCAAACAGGCCGAAGGAAAACCGCCACCAGAGCTGCGCACAGCAAGGTACGGATGAGCAACAGCAGCAGGTCCCGGGGCCGCCGGGCCCGGATACTCCGGCGGACGATTCGCTCGATGAGCTCAACCGAGCCGAACTCGAAGAGCGGCGGCTTAGCCCGAGCCAGGAGATGAATGAGCAGCGGAACGGCGAGCGCCAGAGCAAAGGGCAGGAGCACAGCGTTGGTGAGGGCAATGCTCATGACGTGAAACGGTCGAAAAGGTGGTAGAAGGAGGCGTCGGTTCGCGCGACGACATAGTCCACATGGCGTCGCATGGCGAGTTCACGAAGGGCTTTGATGTGGGAGCGAATCGCCTCCCGGTAATGAGGTCGAAGGCTTCCCGTGTGAGCCACAACGCGACGCTGCGTTTCCATGTCCCGAAAGGTGACCAGACCCCGGTCGGGAAGCTCGAGTTCCTCTGGGGCAAGTACATGACAGAGGTAGACCGAAAACCCGCGATGCAGGTAGGGGTTGAGGGCAGAGAAGATCTCCGCGGCGTTGTCGAAGAAGTCCGATATGACGACAAGAACGCCGCGCTGATTGAGGAGAGGAAAGGCCCGGCGCAGCGCGTTGGCCACGGACGTCTTGCGTCCGGGCTGATTGCGCTCGAGTACATGCATGAGATTCTGCAGGTGTCGCTGCGTGCTTCCGGGTGGAATGAAATCCCGGATATCTTCATCAAAAACATGGAGTGAGACCCGGTCGAGGCTTCGCAGGATCAAGTAGCAGAGCGAGGCAGCGAAGAACGATGCGTACTCAAGCTTGGTGCTCGGCTCGCCGAACCCCATGGAATGGCTGCTGTCGAGAAAGATATAGCCATTCATGTTGGTCTCCTGGTTGTACGTCCGCAGGTAGTAGCGGTCCGTTCGGGCAAATACCCGCCAATCAACCAGGCTCGGATCATCTCCGGGAACGTATTGTCGATAGTCCCGGAACTCGGTGGAGGTCCCCTGCACGTGGGAACGATGGCGGCCGGAAAGGTAGCCCTCAACGAGTGCCTTGGGCGCGAACTCGTAGCTCTGCAGCTGTCTGATGTCCTCCGGCCGGAGGAACTTGAACCGTGCGGTGGTCATCGGTCGCTCACAGTGCCTCTACAATGTGCTCGATGATCTGTTCCACGGATACGCCCTCCCCGGTGGCGTTGTAGTTCGGGATCACCCGATGCCGCAACACGGGGAGGGCCACATTGCTGACTTCTTCAAGAGAAGCCGCCGGCTGGCCCGTGAGGAACGCCAGGGCCTTGGCGGCCCGGGTCAAGTTCTGGGAAGCCCGGGGACCCGCCCCCCAGGCGACATACTGCTTGACGAAATCGTCTGCCAGATCCGAACCCGGTCGCGAGGAGTGCGTGAGTTTGAGGATGGCATCAAGAACGTGATCAGGAACGGGCACATCCAGAGCCAACTGCTGAAGTTCCAGTATGTGTTCCGGCGTAAGGATCTGGCGTGGGGCAGCGCCACTTCGTCCGGTCGTCTGAAGAACGATATCACGTTCCTCGTCGAAGGCGGGGTAGTCGATAACGAGATTGAAGAAGAAACGGTCGAGTTGGGCTTCGGGGAGGGGGTAAGTCCCCTCGTGCTCGATTGGGTTCTGAGTGGCGAAAACCAGGAAAGGCTCTTCCAGCGGCATCGTGTTGCCGGCCACCGTGACCTGTTTCTCCTGCATGGCTTCCAGCAAGGCTGCCTGCGTCTTCGGCGGCGTGCGGTTGATCTCGTCAGCGAGAATGAGGTGAGCGAAGACGGGACCGGGGACGAACTGAAAACCCCGTTCACCGGTGGCAGCGTCCTGCTGGAGAATCTCGCTCCCCAGAATATCCGTGGGCATCAAGTCCGGGGTGAACTGTATACGTCGGAAACTAAGTCCGAGAACGTGGCCCAGCGTGCTGACCAGGAGGGTCTTGGCCAGCCCCGGAACGCCCACAATCAGACAGTGTCCGTTGCACAGGAGGGCGACGAGCATCTGCTCGACGATCGCGTCCTGCCCCACAATTACGCGTGCGATCTCCTGGCGAAGCTCGGCGATCCGCTCCGTGGCCTTGGCCCAGACTTCAGGACTCGTTGCCATGGTGTCTCTTCTCCCTTTTTCTACTCGAAGTCGATCAGATCGCCGAAATCGTCGGCGTCCCCAGCAGCGCGGTCACCCTTCTCCTTGGCCGCCGCTTCCGCAAGTTTCCGGTGGAGAACGGGATTGTAGCAAGTGAACGTGATCTCGGCCCCGGTGAGTGGGTTACCCTCGCCGGCAAGCAGCTTCTCGAGGTTTTCCCAGAACTCCTTGTTCCGCCGTTCCGCGCGTTCGCCGTCCTCTTCGGCGAGGTCATCCTCAGCTTCCTCCAACAGGGCATCTAGATCATCCACCGGGGCTTTCTTGGCCGGTTTGGCCTCCTGGACGTCTTTCGCCTCCCCGACAGGTGTGACCGGCCAGTTCCCCGACGCGTGCAACCCTCTGGCGGACAGAGATGCCCGAACCGCCGGAACGGCCTTCTTGCCGGGCTTGCGCGGGGGCCGCCCGTAGACAGCGACCGTCCCCATGGGTTTGGCATTCGCGACCACGCCATGTCCAGCTCCGCAGCGCCTTATGGTGACCCCATAGGGGCTTTCGGCAAACGTCAGCCCTTTACAGGCCTCAATGACCTTCTTCACCGTCTCCGCGGTAAGGGCTTTGCCCTTGAGTCCCGCGA
This sequence comes from Lentisphaerota bacterium, assembly GCA_018676675.1. Classification (GTDB taxonomy): domain Bacteria; phylum Verrucomicrobiota; class Lentisphaeria; order Oligosphaerales; family JABHEG01; genus JABHEG01. Next base: position 18,581 of record JABHEG010000124.1, on the reverse strand, counting down.
TGGCCTTGTCCACATCATCAATATCGGTCCCGGCCTTCGCCTCGATGATCCGGTGGGCGACGGGAGCCAGTTTCCTGCAAAGCGGTTCATCCTCGGCCACAGCTTGGCTCAAAGCCAGCTTCTCATCCCAGTTGAGCTCACGAAGAATAGCGGGGATTGCGTTGGGGGCGGCCCCCGTGAGCTCAGCGAGCAACGCCTTCCGGCGGTCATCATCGACGTCCTCGGGATTGGGGAAGGGGGGCAGATCATCCCCAGCCTTGCCATCGAGTCGGGCGAACGCGCGTTTCCGCAGCAGAGCTCGGCCGCGATCCGGCAACTCCCCGAGCCAGCGTCCATCGGACCGCGTGTCGGGGGTCGCGTAGAGGCTCTCGACGGTCCACGCCGCCCGGACGGCGATCGTGGTTGCATCATCACTTGTCGCATACTCCGACTCGACGACACGTTCATCCTCGAGAAGCGTCCGCCACTGCGCAGCGAACGGGGCGATCGGCAGCGGCTTGCCGTCCTCGTCCGGGTCTCGACCGCCGCCAAACTGCATGCCCATGCCGAAGCCATTTGCGCTCATGTGCGGGATCTGACCAGCCAGGCCGATCAATGCCTGCCTATGTTTGGGCTTCTCAGCGCTGACCGCCCCTTTGAGAACCGTGGTCAATGCCTCGTCCCGGGGGCGTTGCCGTAACTTGCTCATCAGGGCCGGCTGCGCGATCTGCCAGGTCTTCTCTCCCTTGGTATAGGCAGCGATCAGGTCTTCGGCGGACCCCGCAGCAACAAGCTCGCGAAGCTGCTTCAGGAGCTGCTTCCGCTGCTTGGCCGCACGGTCACCACCATCCCCTTGGAGAACCACGCCCTCTCCCGCCTCTTTGGGCTTCTCAAGCCCCGCAGCAAAACGCTCGACGAACTCGTTGGCCTCCGCACCGCGAACCGTGACGTACTGCTGCACAAGCTGTCGGTTCATGTTGCGGTTGTCGTCATCCAGAAGAGCATCCTCAATGGCCGTAAAACGAGCGGGCGACTCCCCCTGGGCAATGAGGTACTGAAGGGCAGACTGCTTCTGCTGGCTACTACCCTCCTCCAGATAGCCCAACGCGAGCTCCTCCCGTGACTTCCCCTTGTTCTCCTGGTACCAATCAAGCGCGTCGTAGAGGAGCCCCTCCCCGCCTCTTTCGTCCACCCGGAACCGCTCATTGTCCGGGATGGGAAGCACGTTGAGCAGCAACATGTGAGCGACCCTGCCCCGGGTTACAGGATGTGAGATTGTCTTCAGCAGCTGTTGGGGTGTCTGTTCATTGTCGTTATCGAATGAATAGGAGTGGTATCCCCCCAGGCTCTTCGAGTCCCCTTTGAGAAGAAACGTGTCCTCAAGCATGGCAATGAGAAGCGGGAATGAATCGAGCCCGCGTTTCTTGATCTTGCCGACGGCCGACTCCTGGTCCGCCGGAGGGCGCGGGAACTGGCGGTTCGCCCCGAGAAGCCAGGACTGTCCGCTGTAGGCGTCAAACACGTTCTTCGTACCGAGCCCCTCCTCTGCCAATGCGCGTGCGAGGCCGTGGTCTTCGTCGGTCAGCGCCAGCCCTTCGGTCTCTTTGAGCGTGGGAGGCGTGGCGGCCTTGATCCGGGCCTCCACCAGGCCGCAGAGGTGCTCTATGGCCCGGTATTTGCGCCATCCCGTGCGGAAAGGTGCGAGCTCCGTGCGCATTCCGTCGAGATAAGCTTGCCAGTTCCCCGAGGCCAGGAATTGAGTGTAGACGTCGTCATAGTGTCCCTGAGCCAGTTTCTCGTAGGCTTGCCGAATGACCTTCCGGGGGTCATCCGCGGTCTCGAAGAGCAGAGCCGCGATCCGGTTCGCATCATCTTTGAATCCCTTCTGATGGAAGAGGGCGGCCTCCAGGAAGAGCTTGCCCCAGCCTCCCTGGCGCATCTCCCAGGGCGGATCATCATCAGCCTTCTCGACCAGCTTCTCCAGGTAAACGGTGAGCTTCTTGAGGTCTCCGGCCGCATCGACGGCTTTCCACGTGCCGGAAACGCTCTCGGCCTGGGCCATTGAGAACGCCACTTCCAGATGGCTCTTCCGCTTCTCGCCCTTCCTCTCTTTGGCCAGTTTTCGGGCCTTCTCCTGCTGTTCCTTCATGACCACCCGTTGGTCGCGCACCCGAATCGGCTGTCCGCTGCCCATGATGAACAGACTACCCTCTTGCCCCTTGTCCTCAAGCAACCACGCATTGCCCTTCCGTTTGGTGCGGTACTGAAGGGAGTCGTGGTAGCTGTTCTGGGGGAGCAGCTGGTGGCCCCCCGTGATGGTGAGCTTCACATAGGTGGCATTGGTCACGTTCGCCAAGCCGAGAGCATGGAGCTTGGCGAAGCCGGAAGCGTAGTCTTTTGCCGGCGGTTTCGCAGCGTCCTCAGCCGCCCAGCACCCCAGCCCAAGCAGCAGCACAATCCCGGATACACAGCGTCGTCTCATGATGTCCCCCCTTGCGGCTATTTCTCCTTGAAGTCGATGACGACCTCACTGTTGGTCTCACGACGAAATCCCGGAATTTTGGCCAACAGAGCCATGCTCTCGCCAGGCCCGGCCATCATGGTCTCCGGCTTCATGGTCTCCTTGAATGCGGGAGACTCCATCATCTCGTCGAAATCCATCTCGAAGAGCGTGAACCGTTCCTTTTTGGACGGGTTAGGGAACGTTGCGTTGCTCTGGACGACGTTCCCCATGACCTCGACCTCGACCAGGAAGCGCATGCCCTTGAACATGGCGGTCATCATCTCTTGCGGAGACTCGTTGCCCTTCAGCCCGAACGCGCCGGCGCCCCCCATCATCATCCCCATGCCTCCGGGTGCTCCGCCCATTCCCATTGCCCCGGCCGCACCTGCTCCGGCGGGGGCAGTCACCGACCTGTCACCTGCATCAACGCCAAGCTCGGCCAGCGCCGCCTCGACCTCGGCTGCGTCGGGAGCCTCGACGGGAGCCTCACCCGGGCTTCCACCTTCATCCGGCATGGGAGGCACGGTGATTTTCAGCGTGTTTGTCTCGCCCTCGGTGAAAGCAAACTCGATGGCCTGATCGCCCTTCTCAGGGGTCGGAGCATCACCAGCTCCGGACATGGCACCGGAAGCAGCATTCTGGCCCAGAGACTCCATATCAATGTCGATATAGACATCGTTGATGTCCTCGAACGTGTAGAGAGCGATGGAGCCGCGGCCCTTCTCGCCGTCCACTTTCTTGGCTTTGACGAATGTTACCCCCAGCCCGAAGCGACTGGCCTGGGATTTGAGCTGCTTCTCATTGTAGAAGGGATCTTCAGGCATTCCCATACTGATGGCGCCTCCCCCTTCCATGCCGCCAAACTGGGCCTGCATCTGCTTGATGCTCTGCTCGACCATGGCCGCCGTTTCCGCGGACACGACCTGACTGACCACAATGGCCCCGGAGCCATCCGGATTGACCCGGATGCGCACCTTGTTCTTCATGCAACCAGCCGTCGTGAACAGCACCATAAGCAGCGTTGCAGCCACTGAAACCGTCCGCTTTCCTCGCATTGACATCGGCCTGCCTCCTAACGGGAGTTCGGGATCACTTGGGAGAACCACATACGGGACCGGCTGCCCACACACCACCTCTGTGCGGAGTCGTGCAGTACATGGTCCCCATTCCTCGAAGAAGCGACCATCGTGGCCGTTCTGTTTCATACATAACGTACGTGCCGGTTTTGTCAATCCTCCCACCTGAACAGAGCTGCGCACAGCGTAAGCGGTCTTCGTGTCTGTGAAGCCCCCTCCCGTTGGCCCGGAAAGAGGACACCGTTCCCTGGAGGCGCCGGTTCTCCGTAACCGGCCTGCTTCATCCGAACCGCGCACAGCGTTAGCGGTCGCCCCTCCCGTTAGTCAGTGTTTGCCGGGGAAGAAGGGGCGCATCGTGTGCTGGTTCGGATTGAGTCCGGTCTGCCTGAAGTGCTTCCGATAGATCTCGCGTTGCCTGGCTTTGGGGATGAACGGGATTTCATAGGTGCCGTCCCTCCCCTTGATCTTGAGATACACCTCACCGAACTCGATCCGTTCGATGTCTCCCCAAGCCAGGTGTGCGGCGGTGTCGGGGAGTATGACCGTGAGTCCGTCCGGTGTTTCCTCAATCCGGTGGCCCTTCCCCAACGTATGGAACAGGGCCTTGTTGAGGTAGAGCAGATAGGCAATGATGAAGCCAACGAAGAGGAGGTGGGCAGGCCCCCGTTGCTGGACGTGATGGAGCGCGTGTTCAGGCGTGGCCTGAGTCGCCAGAAGCACGCCGCTGATCAGCACAACCATGCCGATGGCCAGGCCGACAAGGCGGGTGAGCACGACTTGTTCCGGCACGTAGGTCTGGATGACCTCCTGAATGTCTGTAGGTTCGGTCATAGTCGGGGTCAGAAGATGTACTCGTTCCCATCCTGTCCGCCTGCGTTCGCCAGTGCCTGATCAAGGTCGTCGAAATCCAGCCTGATGACAGGCACTTCAGTGCTCAGCTGGTTGATGGGAATCCGCGAAATCCGCAGATAGGGTTCCGACCTACACCAGGATGGGACAGTTTCGACCGTGGCTCGGACCTCCGCTCCCGTGTTCAGAAGTGTGGCCCGACGAGGCTGACAGGTCAGGGGATTCAGCACAACGCCGGAGCTCATCAGCGGCTTGGGGAAATGGGCGTAGAGGCTGTTTTCTTTACGGGTCAACAGGCACTCATCGTTCTTGATCAGGTGCGATGCGGGCCGGGCTTCGTAGTACGACTCCCGAACCGTTCTGAACCAACGCCCGATCTCAGCCAGGATTCGGGCGTTCCCATCGTCTATCGTGCCATCCGCTTTGGGCCCCACATTCAGCAGGTAGTTGCCTCCCATGGCCATAGTCCGGTCGATGCTCTGCATCAGGTGCAGGTCAGAGAAGTAGTCCTCGTCCTCCCGGTACCCCCAGCTCTGTCGCCCGACGGACTGGCATGCCTCAGTTGGCGAAGAAAACGCCTTGCCGGTCGGAACATGCCGCTCCGGGGTGCTGTAGTCGCCCGGGCCGAATCCGCGATCATTGATCATGATTCCCGGCTGGAGTTCACGGAGCGTGGCGTTGAGTTCGGGAATGTTGATTTTGGGAGGAATGTCCCAGAAGAAGGCAGAAATCTCGCCAAACTGCGTACAGAGCTCGGTGATCTGACTCTTGACGTAGGCCACGTACTTGAGGAGGTCCGGTTCGTCCCCCGGGTTTGGTTGGTCGAGCTGGTGGTCTCCCCCGAAGTTGATGCTGTTGGGATGGTGCCAGTCAGGACAGGAGTAGTAAAGACAGAGGCGCACACCACGGCGATGGCAGGCCTCCGCGAGCATGGCAAGGACGTCCTTCCCGTAGGGCGTGTTGGTGATTTTGTAGTCGGTGAAGGCGGTGTCCCACATGCAAAAGCCATCGTGGTGTTTGGTCGTGAGACAGATGTACTCCATCCCTGCGCCTTGAAGGACATCCAGCCAAGCGTCCGGGTCGAAGGCGGTTGGGTTGAACTGGTCCACGAGTTTGACATAGTCGGCCTTGGCCATGGGGCGGCGCCATTGGATCTGTTCATGCCAGGCGGGGACGGCGTAGAGCCCCCAGTGCACGAACATGCCGAAACGCTTCTCAAAGAACCAGTCTTGTCCATCGTTGAATCGCTGCATCATTTATCTCCAAAGACGTGCATCAACGGGCATGCCGTGTGCGTGTGAATGCGGCTGACGAGGAGGATCGCTGCTTCTGCGGGACCTCAGGCGATCTTCGACAGATCGTCGGGCATCTCACCGGTCTCGACGAACGGTTTGAGGAACGCATCGGGGAACGAATAACCGTCCGCGAAGTCCTCCGGGGAGTCGTCTTCACTGGCTCCGAGCAGATTGGACTCGACCAAGTTGAAGACCAGGTTCCCAAAGTCGCCCGTCCGGGTCACGTTCCACTCGGCAAGCACGTCGTAGGCGAGGGGGCCGAACTCATTCAGGGCAAGATCGCGGAGCCCTTCGAGCAGTTGCTGGCCGGTGATATGGAAGCGTTCGGAAATCTCTCCCTCTTCGCGCAGGCGTTCGCCGGTGAACGACACACCCGCCCGAACGAAGTCATAGGCGACGGCAGGGTAGCGTGGGTCCTTGTCGATGACCTTCTGCAGTCGTTCCCGATAGTGTTCTTCAGAGTTCATTTCATTCCCCGTGACAGCCGGGCCTGGCCTTCGCCAGCGTTTCTGTCACTCATATCTGGGCAGCGTGACTTCGGTCCCCACTACTCGATGGCCGGTGAAGTGACAGCCGGGCACGTGCCTGTTCCAGCAACTCCGCCTTCTCGGCGGCACTTTCGTATTCGACGGTTCGGGCAGGCAGCACGAGCCCGTCTTCGGGATGGCGTGGCAGCACGTGCAGGTGGACATGAGGCACGACCTGCCCCGCACATGAACCGTTGGCAAGCATCAGATTGAAACCGTCACCATCCACCTCTCGAACCAAAGCCATCGCGACTTTGGGCGCCACCTTCATCATCCGGGCAGCGGCATCTGCCGGCAACGTCGTGAGACTGTTGTGGTGTTGCTTGGGAATGATCAGAGCATGTCCTTTGACGAGCGGGGCAATGTCCAGGACGGCCACGACCAGATCGTCTTCGTAGACCTTATCCGCACCCAACTCACCCGCAATGATCTTGCAGAACACACAGTTTTTCATTTGGCGGCGCCTCCCTGCAGAAGACTCTGATGGTAACGACGGACCCCCTGAACGATGCCATCGGCAACCTTCCGCTGGTGCCGGGCTGAACCAAGCAGAGACTCCTCGGTGGAATTGCTCAGGAAGCCCATCTCAACCAGCAGGGCAGGACACGGCGCATCACGCAAGACCAGGAAACGGGCGTGCTTCACTCCTCGATCCGAAGACTTGGTGGCGGTTTTGAGTCCTTTGTGGATCTCGTAGGCCGCACGCGCATTCTGCTTGTCGAACGCATTTCCCAGCGACAGGCTCTTGCTTGACTTGTTTCCGTATGTGGAAGGAGTGCCTTTCGGCGAAAGCAAAAATGTCTCGGCGCCCCTGACACTCTTGGTGGCGACGTAGTTGGCGTGCACACTGATGAACAGATCGGCGCGCCAGGCCCGGGCGAGTTTCGCCCTGCGCTCAAGGGACAGCTTGGTGTCCCCTCCGCGCGTCAGACTGACGGTATAGCCTTGCTTCCGAAGCGCCTCGACAAGAATCCGGCAAACGCTGTAGTTCACGTCCTTTTCGCGGTACTTCCGGCCGGTGGCGCCGTGGTCTTTGCCACCGTGGCCGGGATCTATCATGATACGCTTGACCGTACCCTTCGGGAGACACTTCGGGCGCAACACGGGGTCCACCATGAGGCGGAAATCGGTCTCGCTGATCGTGGGATTTCTCTTCCACATGCGGGGAGCGAAGGAGAGATGAACACTGACTGTATTCAGGACACACTCGCGACGTTCGAGAGTGAAGCGGAGGTCCGAATACTTCGAGGTCAACCGGACGGTTTTCTGCCCCGGGTGGTACTTCATCCCGTAGTAGCGGGCAACATCACTAAGGAAGACGTAGGTCCGCCCCGAGAGGGAGGCGCACCGAATCTGGAAAGCAGCTGGGCACGTGGCTGGAAGAAGCACAACCAGGCACACCACTGCCGCGGTCACGAGTGGCTTTTTCATCATGCTGCTAACATGGCGGACCGACACGCCGTTGACAAGCGATGAAGCCGGAACGTCACCCACCCCATTGGCTGCAACGTGAAGTGGGACGGCAAGGATGCTCATTGGATGCCGGTCGAAGCCTGCGATCTTGTCTAGACGTTGACGTGTTCCCCCCGGTGAGTTCTATTCGGTCACCAGCTGGCCCCACGAGTAGAAATCCACCGGGAGACAAGCAGCTATGCGAAAGACACTGGTTACCGTCGTTGCGAGTTTCGCACTGGTCAACGCGCTCCATTCAGCCGTCTTGACATCCAATTCCGTCCGTATGGAAGTCGATTCGTCCGGGAAGGTGACGTCACTGGAGGCTACCTGTTCCGGCGACGAGCTGGCGGCCCCAGGAGGAGCGATGGCCTTCGTCAAGATCGGCGAGACGATCACCGCGGCGACGGCGGCGAAGGCTGAGGGAAACCGACTGACTCTCGGTTTCGGCGATACCAACGTGACGGCCGTTGTTTCGTGGGAAGGGGAATCAGACCTGCTGCTGCTCACGCTCGAAAAAGTGCAGGGCGCAGTCGATGAACTGACGTGGTTCCACCTGCATGGCATCGCTGGGGCCCAGGTGATGTGTTCACGGCACGTCCTCCGGTACGGTCAGGCGTCACTGGCACTGATCGCGGAGCAGCCTGAATGCCTGATACGAGGCAACGGCGGCAACAAACCCTACCTGATGGCGACGGCCTACTCAACGATGAGCCTCGCACCCGCCCGAATCGCCCTGATGGGCGCACCATGGGAGACACTCCCCGACACGATCCAGGCCGCCGAAGAACGCTTCAATATCCCACTGGGGATCAAGGCGAAGCGCTCGGATGCGGCGCGCGGCTCCTATCTCATGATAAGCGGGGTTAGCCAAGGCAACATTGATCTGGTGACTGAGTGGGCAGCGGCCGGCCGGTTCGGATCCATTCTGCTGATTCACGGAACCTGGGGACACTACGGGCGCCGTTACGCTGTCCCGGAGTACACCTTCCCCGGAGGTATCGAAGCACTGCGCGCAGCGGTCGACAAGATGCACGAAGCCGGCGTGTTGGCCGGCGCTCACATGTTCTCGAGCAAAGTCCCAAAGAGCGCGGACTGCAACCAGGGCAAGGCAGAACGACGCCTCTACGAGGACAAGTTCCTGAAGTTGGCCGCAGAGATGGACGAGCAGAGCGACCGGATCGTGACGACCGGGCCTCCCGCGGATTGGCCGGTGATCACCGGCACACGCGATATCCGCATCGGGGATGAACTCATGACCTACACCGATCTGCAGCTCAAGGAGCCATTTGGCTTCACCGGGGTCAAGCGGGGGGTGTACGGGACAACCCGGCAAGGGCATCAGCCCAACGCCCAGGTCGCCCATGTCAAAACCGATGAATCGCGCGGGATCTTCATCATCGACCAGACGACCGACCTGATCGATCAGCACGCCCAGGACATCGCAGACACCTACAACGCCGCAGGGCTCGACTGGATCTACTTCGATGGCGCTGAGGATGTCCACGATCCGCGCTGGTTCACCACCTCGAACGCCAAGTTGAAAGTGATTGAGCGGCTCACCCGTGAGCCGTACCTGGTGCAGGCCGCGGCAGGCTCGCCCTTCTCCTGGCACCTGAACTCCCGAGTAGGTCAGCGAGACTACTTCTGGCAGTCGGAGGACCCCAAGGACGAGGTAGACGACGCCATTGCTCGCAGTGTGCCGCGAGCCCAGCGGGAGATGATGGTGGCGGACCTGGGGTGGTTCCCGCTCAAACCGTCTACCGAACATGTGCGGGGTACGCAGCTTGACGACGTGGAGTACTTGGCGGCCAAAGCCATGGCCTGCAATATGACCTACTCGATTCTCACCAACGTGGAGAGGATGCGTTCCATCGTTGGGTTGGATGCGATGCTGTACGTCATGGGGCGCTACGAACATCACAAGTTTGCGGGGACATTCGGGCCGCAGACGCGGGCCAAAGTGCTGACTCCGCATCAGGACTACATGTTGGTTGAACTGCCGGGGAAACCGCCCCGGATTGTCCGGGCGAGAGAGCTCCCCTACTGTGCTCGAACAGGTCATTTGGTACGTGCGATGCGTGGTGATCCCGTAGATGGCGTCCGAGTCGTCTCTCTTGCGCCCGTCGCCCGCAAAACCACGATCGAGTTCTCCTTCGACCGACGACGCGTGGAGTTCGTGGACTACAAAGGCGACCCATGGCCGGTGGAGTGGCTGCCGGGCTCACGGGTGCGCGTTCCGCTGACGACGCGAGTCTTCATGCGCGTAACCGGGGGCCGGGCGAACATCCGGGACGAGCTGCGGCGAGCCCGGGCAACAGTGTTGAAACCTGCCATGGTTATCATCGATGCCGGGAAGCCCAATCGCCGGGAGGGCAGCTTCGCCACCGCCGCGGAAGTCGGCGCATCTGTCCCGGGAGCCATCAGTGAAGTCATCGTTCCCGCAGCCCCCATGAACATGAAGACAGGAATGAAACACTGGCTGGAGTATGATGTTGACGTGCCGCAGTCCGGACGCTACTACCTGTGGATCAGAACCCGCTACACGGACACCAACTCGAACAGTTTCTTCCTGCAGGACCCTGAACAGGCCGGCGCACCGATCAGACTGGGGAACCGGATTGGGAACTACAACTACTTCTTCTGGGACGGTTGTGTAAGCCTCGATCTGGAAGCAGGCAGGACCACGTTGCGGATCATGGGACGCGAGGCCCTCCCCAAACAGAGCCCCATGCTTGACTGCATGGTGCTCGTCCACGACGATCCCCTCTACAAGCCCGATGACAACGAAGTCGCGGCGGGAATGTAGATCACCACCATTCCGGTCACGCCGTTTGAGGCGATCACAAATCGGACAGAGCAACACGCAGGACTTGGACGGCCTCCTTCTGCCGAGAGACGATCGTGTAGAGGGAGCCCTCGTGGATCAGAGTGTGTGGATAGCCATACTCGCCGCCCTTCCAGCGGCCGGGGCAGCGTTGCTCATAGCTGTCCTCCCCGAGGATGACGTGCTTGTCGAAGTGGACACCATCCTGGGACAGAGACAGAACCAACGGCGTGCGGCCACGGCCAATCGGGTTGCCGACGTAGTAGAAACGCCCGTCGGGCAAGCGCCCGAGGTGGAACTTGGCATCGGTATCGCTGAACTCAGTCTCAATCGGTTCCGACCATGTCGCTCCGTCGTCGCGGCTCTCAGAGAGCCAGAGCCGGCTCCGGTGCTGCTTGCCGGTTCCGCGCAGAAGCATGTGGAGGGCGCTGTCGTCCGTCTGGTAGAACGATCCCTCGCAGAGAGCCACCTCCCACGCCTGGCGCTTGGCCACTTGCCAGAATGACGCAGGATCGTCCTTGATCGTCGCGGCCATGCCTGGCGGATAGATGCCGGACATCTGCCACCCGGTCAGGCCGGCTGGGTCATCGGTGTAGGGGAAGGAGATGTTGCCGCTGATGATCAAACGGCCGGAAGCCGTGGCCTGGGGGGGATGATTCGGATTTACCGGGACGCCCATGTCACGGACGGGGCTCCACGTTTCACCATCGGTCGTGGTCACCGCCTGCAGGCACGTGCTCTCTTTGTTGGGCCCGTAGTTCCCGAAGTAAGCGACAAGGACTCCCGCGTGTTGATGGAAACCTGCCGCGGTGAGCACGCGTTCCACGCCGTTTCCGTCGGTCACCGAGTCCACCAGGGGAGTTGGCTCGGTCCAGTGTGTGAAGTCTGCAGAAGACGCGGCAAGCACGCGCTGTCCGGGTGCATCCTCATCTTCACGGCTGTTGGACCAGATGGCATGGAATCGGCCGTTGAAGTGGGTGATGCCGGCGTGGTGCGAATAGGTCCACTCGGTCTCGGGCCGGTATAGAAACGCAGTGTCGACCGGGGGTCGCTGCACGTCGGCCAATGCAACGGGCTTCCCATCTCGCCAATCGGGACAATTGGTGATGGCGCTCCGGGCGGCTGGCGCTGCCACAGGCCACTCGCCGCCGACCAGCGGCCGCAGGACAAGTCTGCGGGGATCAAGCACGACATAGCGAACGCGCTCGCGCTTCCAGGTATAGGTGATGTGGACAAGCCCGTCCCGACTCTGAATGACGGCGGGGTAGCTGTATTCCCCCGGCTGGTCTTCGAGTACGAGGGCTGCGTCCCATTGCCGGCCATCGGCGGAAACAGCTACATTGAGAGGGAAACGGCGTTTCGGCGTATGGTTGTAGACCAGCAGATGCCGCCCATCCTGCAACGTCACAGCGTCTGTGCCCGAGTTCGGGTTGGGCAGATCAATGAGGGTCATTTCGCCCCAGGTCCGACCGAGATCCTCGGTGGCGATGTGGAACACCTTCTCCTGACGCGTGCGGCCAACAGCGACAAGCCGATCGCCCCAGGTGAAGAGGATGCTCGGCTGAATAGCACCGATCGCTTTGCCGTCATTGAGGGCCGGCGTTGCGGACCAGGACTCCCCGCCATCAGAACTGCGCTCAACATGCATGCGCCAGCCGTGGTCCTCGGTGCTTGAGGGCGAGAGAATGTCGCCGTTTGGCAGCTGGACAGGCTTGTTCTTGATCGGGCCGAAGACATCTGCCGGGAGGCGTTGCGGGTCCCCCCACGTCTGCCCTCCGTCCGGCGATGTCCGCAGTAACCCCCACCATGTACGGGGATCGGGCCCCACCTTGTAGAACAACATCAGAGGCCCTTCCGCGGGCTGGAACAGCACCGGATTCCAGCACGGATGGCGGGTGCCGTCAGGCTGGACACCGTCGGCGACCTCGACCGGTGCGGTCCAGGAGGAAGAACTGATCCGGCGAGAGACCCAGATGGTCACATCGGGGTTCTTCTCTCGTGTCCCGCCAAACCAGGCGGCAACGATCCCGCCATCGGTCGTCTCTGCGATCGTCGAAGCATGGCAGCTCGGGAACGAGGCCGTCTCATAGATGAACTCCCGGGCGACCATTCCGGGCTGGTCCGCCGTCACACCCATCATCGGGGCAGCCAGCGTCGTCACGATATGCATGCATGTTGGTCTCATTGGGCTTCAGACCTCCAGCCAGGCGCCGCGCGCCGTCACTTCGTCCCGGACAGCCTGCGGGGCCAGACTGCGGAGATCGCACCCCTCCGTCACGGCCATTGCGGCAGCGATGCCGGCGGCCTGCCCCATCATGGAACCGGACGTTGCCACTCTGGCGGAGGAGAGGGCCAGTTGATCGGCCGAGAGGTTACGCCCGGCCATCATCAGATTGCGGAGATCGCGGGCAATCAAGCTGCGGAGCGGGATCTGGTAGGGGGGAATCCCGAGTTCATTTTCCGGCAGAATGTACGTGCGCTTGTCATCATCCGGCTTGTGCCCGTCAAGACAGAATGTCCCCCGGGCCACACCGTCCTCAAACGCCCGTCCTGCCCGACAGTCATCCACGGTGAGAACGTAGTCCCCGGCGACGCGGCAACCTTCACGGATGCCGATGATGGGGGAGCAATGGTCGAGACGCCAGGACTTCTTCTCGATCCGTTGGTGGTAGTCCATCACCTCCATCATGCGCCGACGCCCGCGAATCTCAGCTGCGGTCAGGCTCTCCGTGTCGGTCGAATCGTACATCGGGACCTTGATTTTGATTGCGTTGCCGCCCGGTCCGTCAGGCCATATGCTCGTCATGGGAAGTTCGTTTCGGTCCCGGACGGGCTCGAACCAGCCCGCTGGGAGATGCTCAACGACGGCTTCCGGGGCAATGTGCCGGACGAAGTACATCATAGACATGGGAAGCTGGTACACGCTGCGTTCGCTGCCCTTGAGGGTTGCGCAGCCGGCGGCTCGGGCCAGGACAGATTCCCCGCTACAGTCGATGAACTGCCTGGCCCGCAATGCCTCGGGACCGGACATGCCGCAGACCACACACTCAGTGATCCGCCCTGCCGTCACTCGGGCGTCGATGAACCGCGTGTGCAGAAGCAGCTTGACCCCGCGGCGCAGCAACAGCTCCTGGAGAACGACCGCCAGGATCTCGTAATGGAAGACGGTGGGCCGGTCCACAGGCTGGGCCCCCTGCCCTTTCTCACCGAGGGCCCGAAACGCGCGAAGGTCGGCCAGGATCGCGTCGAACACCTCGCCCTGCCCTTCCATCTGCCCGCAAAAATTCGCCACGCCACCTGTCGTCAGCACACCACCGGTGACACCGAACCTCTCGACCAGTATGACGCTTGCTCCCGAACGGGCAGCGGCGCAGGCCGCCGACACACCGGCGATTCCTCCACCGACCACGGCGACATCAGCGTCATAGCGCACGGGAAGATCGCGACACCAGGCGACAACAGGGGGAGACTCGGTCTGATCCGGTAGACGTGGAAGTGTGTCGTCAGGACGCCCGGAAACCATGCGTGACTCTCCTCCTCAGGGGGCCGACTCGAACAAGGCCTCGACGGCCGAAAGCGGAACCTTGATCACCTCGACGCTCTTCTTGTTGCGCGAGAACGTGATGAGCAGATAGTCCTCATGTTCGATGGCACGCGGCACGTATGAAAAGGGACCACCGGTGGACGTGATTCTCGGTCCGAGGACGTCCCGAGCCACGGCACGGGTCCTGTTCACCGGATCAGTCGTTGTGGTTTTGCCGAAGCCGGACATGGGTCTTCACCAAGCGTGTCTCTGTGCCTCTCGGACGGTAACGGTAATGGAACACTGCCAGTGGCGGTGTTCCAGCCTAGTGGGGGCAAAATGTGGCCGGGAATAGGTCGCCGGATGGCACCGCCTCCCACATTGAGGTCACGTGCGGCCGACGTGGGAGGGCTGCCATGCCCCGATTGCCCGTACTCTAGCGCCTTCCCAAGCCCCCGTCGGCCCGGAAGCCCGCCAACGGCCGTGGCTGCCCCCGCTTTGACCGTATCACTGAATCCTGCCGTTGCTGGACTTCTCGTGGGATAGCAGGCATCGTACACTGTGCAACGGTCCGGCTGGTCTCAGCCGCACACGAGCCGCGTGCACGCTTGGGAAAGAAGGAAAGAGAATAGGCCGTATGCAATCACCGAATAGAATGTGGGCAATCGGCCTGACGGTCGTGGTAGTCGGGCTTCTCTCAGCACTGCTGTATGTCAACAGCCGCTCGGGGGCAAAGCCAGCGGGAGGAAGTGGTGCCGGAAAACCCTCCGAGGGCCCCCTTATTTTCTACTGTGCGGCCGGGATCAAACCACCGGTGAACGCGGTGGTCGCGGCCTTTACAGCCGAGACCGGCATCCCTATTCGTCTGCAGTACGCCGGATCGGGGACACTTCTCAGCAACCTGCAGATCGCCAGGCTCGGAGATCTCTACCTGGCCGGGGACAGTAGTTTCATCGATATGGCCCGGGAGAAGGAGTTGGTCGAGGAGGCCCTTCCCCTGGCCACGCTGCGGCCGGTGATAGCGGTGCCGGCCGACAACCCGAAAGGCATTGAGACCGTCGAGGATCTGCTCGGGGCGGATCTCCGGCTGGGGCTCGGGAACCCCGGAGCCGCCTCGATCGGCAAACAGACGCGCAAAGCCTTGGAGGTCGCAGGGCTCTGGGAGAAGGTCGAGGCAGCAGCCCGGGCGCGCGGCGTATTCAAGCCAACAGTCAACGAAGTGGCTAACGATATCAAGATTGGCACGGTCGATGTGGGAATCATCTGGGACGCCACCGCCCGCCAGTACCCGGAGCTCAAGATCGTCTGCCCCCTCAGTGCTGATCCAGCCTTTGTGATGCACGTCACCGTCGGCGTTCTGAGCTGTTCGAAACGGGCCACGGACGCTCTTCGCCTCGCCCGTTACCTCAGCGCACCGAGCAAGGGAGGCCGGGTGTTCCAGAAATCCGGCTACGAGCCAATCCGCGGCGATCCGTGGGCAGAAACGCCGGAGATCCTTCTCCTGAGCGGAGGAGTTAACCGATCCGCCATCGAGGACACGCTCCGAGCGTTTGAAGCGCGGGAGGGATGCCGGGTGACACGCGTGTACAACGGGTGCGGGATCCTGGTTGCCCAAATCAAAGCAGGCGAACGGCCCGATGCCTACTTCGCCTGTGACGTTTCGTTCATGGACGAGGTCCAGGATCTGTTCCTGGACTCGACTGATCTCTCCGAGACGGACATCATTATCGCGGTCGGCAAAGGCAACCCGAAGGGCATCGGGGGCTTGGCGGACCTGGCCGCGGAAGGATGCAAACTTGGTGTCGCGAACCCGAAGCAGAGCGCGTTGGGGGCCCTCACTTCCCGGCTCCTCAAGGACGCCGGGCTGCTGGAAGGGGTTATGGCGAACAACAAGTCCCAGACGCCAACCGCCGACCTGCTGGTGAACCAGTTGCGCACCGGGACTCTCGACGCCGTCATTGTCTACGAGGCCAACGTTGCCCGTGTTCTTGAGCATCTCGATATCGTGCGCATCAGCCACCCGGATGCGAAGGCCGTTCAGCCCTTCGCCGTTTCGCAGGAGACGACCTACCCCTTGCTGACGCACCGGCTGCTCCGGGCCCTCTGTTCGAAACGCTCCCGGAGACGTTACATGGGAAGCGGCTTTCGGTTGCTGACCACCCCGCCCAATGGGCAGAGCGAATGAACGCTGAAGGCGAACATCGACGTGCGTCTGGTGAGCACAGGGCAGGGAGTGATGTTCCTTTCCTCGCCTGCCTGCTCGTACTGGGGGGAACGTACGTCCTGTTAATAGCAGGCATGCTGTTGGCCGATCTCGCCTTCACCTCGCCAGGGCATCTGCTCGCCTCTTTCGCCAGTCGAGAGATCCGCTATGCGGTTCGCCTGAGCCTCCTTTCGTGTAGCATGACGGCGTTGCTTTCCCTTTGGGTTGCTGTCCCGATCGGCTATCTGATGTCCCGCTTTGAGTTTCGGGGAAAGGCAATCGTGGATGCCCTGCTTGACATCCCGATCGTTCTTCCACCGTTGGTAATCGGCCTGAGCCTGCTCATCCTCTTCCGTACCTGGCCGGGACAGTTCGTTGAGCGTTTCATCCCGATTACGTATGCTGTCCCCGGGGTGATTCTGGCCCAATTCATGGTGGCGTGCGCGTTCGCCGTCCGCACCATGCGGACGACCTTTGACCAGATCAGCCCGCGCCAGGAACAGGTGGCGTTCACCTTGGGCTGTTCACGCAGCCAGGCGTTCTGGATGGTCGTCCTGCCTCAAACCCGCGAAGGTATGCTTGCAGCAGGGACGCTTGCCTGGGCCCGGGCACTGGGTGAATTCGGCCCCATCCTCATCTTCTGCGGGGCCACACGATTGCGCACGGAAGTCATGCCCACAACCGTGTTTCTGGAACTGAGTGTAGGAAATATTGAGGCTGCTGTCGCGGTCTCACTGCTGATGGTGCTGGCCGCCGTCTTCGTCTTGCTCGTCGTGCGGTTCTTCGCCCGCAGCGGTGCCTATGAGGGTCTGCGCCTATGATTGAGGTCAAAGATCTGTGCGTGCGGGCCGGAACGTTCGCACTCGAAGACATCTCGTTCCGCATTCCGTCGGGAACGTACGGGGTCCTGATGGGCCGAACGGCATGCGGCAAGACCAGCGTGCTCGAAGCCATCTGCGGGCTCCGCCGACCCGCGGCAGGACGCATCCTCCTTGACGGCAAAGACGTGACCCGCGTGAAGGCAGCTGATCGAGGCATCGGGTACGTGCCGCAGGATGCAGCCCTTTTCACCACCATGACCATTCGCAACCAACTGGGATTCGCCCTTACCGTGCGGGGCTGGGACCAGGAGGCCATTGACAGCAGAGCGGAGGAACTCGCAGAACAGCTGGCGGTCGGACACCTGCTGGAGCGTTACCCCCAGGGACTGAGCGGAGGGGAACGACAGCGAGTCGCCCTGGGACGGGCCCTCGCCTTCCATCCAACAATCCTGTGTCTGGACGAGCCACTCAGCTCTCTTGACGAAGAAACGCGGGGTGACATGTGTGAGCTCTTGCGGCGCGTTGCCGCCGAATCGCACGTTACCACCCTGCATATCACGCACAGTCCCACCGAAGCGCGGGAACTGGCCGACACACTGCTGCGCATACAGGACGGCAGGCTGATCAGCGAGCATGCCGGACAGACCAATCAAGCACCCGAGGGACCGGATGTGTAACCTGGCCGGCTATGTCGGAGATGAGAGAGCCGCGCCGATCCTGATCGCGATGATGGATCGGCAGGAAGGCTTTGCGGGGGGCTACTACACGGGGATAGCCACGGTGGATGCCGGACAGCTCCACGTCCGGAAGGTGATCGGCGATCTGTCCACGTTACTCGCGCAGACGGATGCGGACGCCCTTCCCGGAACGGTAGGCATCATTCACAGCCGCAGCAAGAGCGGCGGTGGTATCGAGTACGGACACCCCTTCGTTGATGCCCGGAACGAGTTGGCCTACGTCGCCAACGGGCACATTGGGTTCTACGAGGATCAAGGAGATCCCCAACGGCTGGTGACTCAGCTGGAGAAGGAAGGCGTGGTGTTCCGGTCCCTGGTCAATGGTCCTGTCGGATCTTACCCCTGCCTCAGCGACGGCAGAACCGTGCATCTGAGTGAGGTTACAGCCATGCTGATCGGCCGAGCGGCGGAGAAACTCGGTGAGCCTTCAGCAGCGATGCAGCAGGCCTACCCGGAGTATCCGGGAGAGATCGTCGGGTTGGCTGTGCATTCACAACACGCAGACAGTGTGTTCGCGGCTCGCTTCAACCAACCGCTCATGACGGGACAGTCAAAAGCGGGTATGTTAGTGGCAACGACGGCGTTGGCTTTCCCGGATGAGGGCATTGATTGGCTTGGGGTAATTCCTCCATGCACGGCGGCCAGAATCGCGCCGGAGGCGGTTCACATGCAGCCGTTCAGGAAGCACCGCGGCACGGTTGCCCAATCCATACCGTGGGCGGCGGGGATGGAAGCCGTCCTGGAGGCACTCGAACGAGAAAAAGCTTGTGGCATCGGAGCACTCAAGAA
>JABHEG010000046.1 GCA_018676675.1 Lentisphaerota bacterium | reverse complement strand
TCGCCGATGACTTCTCCGCACCATATCTTACGAAATTCATCCGCGACAGACTCGACCTCAAGCGCGCTGAAGGCACGAGGCTGGCCGCGTGAACGTTGGGGCGGCCAGCCCCTAACAGGCAAGAACTCGGTACTCTCAAGATACGGATATCGGGTAGCGGAAATCAGTACAAAGTCCAGGACTATCCTGCTCTCGTCAGCCAGGAGGGGGATATCGATATCACGGGGAACAGCGAATTTTACGGGCTCATTTACGCCATGGATGGCGAGTTCAGGAAGTCGGGCACGGGGCGCGTCGTGGGATCAATTCTATGCAAAGGTGATTTCAAGAAGTCAGGCAACTGGGTGGGTCTCATCTACGAAAGCTGTGTGCCGGTAGCGCCATCTTGCGGGAGCGAGGATGATGTCCCGGGCGAAGGTGAAGCCCTCTGCAATGTCCCGCCACTCGCAGCTTGGGGCATCGCCAATGGCACCTCACAGCTGTGCAAGTATGCCTTGGAAGAAGGTGGAGCAATCTACGTCGAAGGGACCGTAGCCGGAATCTCCAGCGCGCTCGATGTCGAAGCCCTCACAGTCGCTGGGGATGGGACCATCTACATTGCGAACAACGCATCAATCTCGACCATCTATGCAATCCCGCCATCGGCAATTGACGGCTCGGCTGCCACCCCGGTTCACTGCACCCAACTGGTCAGGACCGGGCTCTCGGCCGGCAGCAGCGGCAAGGAAATTACCGCGCTGCAGATGCTGGGAGGAACGCTGTATGCGTTCGGAAAGGAGAGCAAAGCCATCTACGCCATCGACCCGGCCGATGGTTCGATGAACGAAGTCGGAGCACTGAACGTGAGTGGCTCATTTACCACGTTTGCCGCCACGCTGGGTGCTGACCAGTCCGTCTATATCGTCAAGACGAAGGGAGCCAACAGCGAGATATGGAAGTTCACCACATTCCCGGACGGTGAACTGGCGAAAGTCTGCACCGTGGCCGGCTCCGGCGAAATCAAGGGACTGGCCGGCCATCCGGATGGCCACCTGTATGCCACCGACAACGAAAATTGGTTCCGGATTGACCCAACAACCGGTGATTCCAGTGTCGTGGCTGAAGCCCTCGATGCCATTGAGGACATGGACTTCTACTATGTGTCCGAACAACAGGACCAAGCCGTGGTTGATGTCACTGTTACCCCGGAGGACCCTCCGGATGAAGTGCCCCCCGACGGTTCGGGTGACGATGGTGACGACGATGACGACGACGGCGGAAACAGACGGCCGGACCTTGAAATCGCCATCAAAGGTGGAGCGTTCGCGGGGTCAGGAGCGCAACCGGGCAACGGTTCAGCCCCCGACGTGGCAGGACAGGCGAACACCCGTACAGAAGTCAACTACGTCGTCCGCGTCACCAATACCGGAGACGAGGAGACGGCCTTCGTCGTGAACGAGAAGACCGCTTCCCACGCACGCTGGATTGTCCGGTATTTCGATGCCATTGAGGGTGGCACTGAGATCACTCAGCAGATCCGGGACACGGGATGGACAACCCCGTCTCTTGCTGGAGGAGCCGACACATCCCTGCGAGTTACCGTCGTTCCGGGAGCCGTAGAAGAAGACCTCAGTGTCAGCCTCCAGGCCAGATCCGCTTCAGATGCAGGTGGGACAGGCCCTAAGGATGTGGTGACCGCACTGACAACCAAGCTGGCTTCCGGGTCCGCCATAAGGGTCCGCCAGTGGCGCGAACTCCGGGACTAGCCGCGAACGCCACTTGGGATGGGGGCAATCGGGGCGTGGCAACCCTCCTCACGTTGGCCGCACGCGGTCTCAATGTGGGAGGCGGTGCCATCTGGCGACCTCTTTCTGAATGCACTACCCCCCGCTTCTCCTGGCGCCATTCGGGGCTGCCACTCGTTTCCGTACTGCCCACCAGCCTGCCTGAGGACCGCTGAAGCAGCTTGGCCATTCCTGGCTGAGCACGCCCCCGTGTAACTGAGCCTGCGCCGGCATGCCGTCGCCGCCTCCTTGCATGGCTCTTTCCATGTCCGCCATTCCCGCCTGTTCCTGGCACGCTCCCCCGTAGTTGACTATACTTGACGTGGATACTGCCACGCGTGTAAAGGAGAACCGAATGCCAGCTCGACGTTGTCTGCTGACCGCGATCATCCTATCTGCCGCAGCCCGACACGCCATCGCGGAGCCCCCGTCGCCGCCGCGAATCGCCGTATTCGACCTCCAGGCAACGGGTGGAAAGGGCGTCCGAATAGAAGGGCTCGTACGTGGTCTGAAGGCCCTTGGCTGGCACGTCGAGACGGTCGCAGACCTAACCCTTCTGTCACTTGGGGAATGTGACATTGTCTACCTCTCCGACGTGCACAGCCCCGGCAATGTCACCCCCGATTGGCGCACGAACATCGAGGCCTATGTGAAGGCTGGCGGAAGCGTACTGCAAACCTGGCATCACCACATACTGGGACACATCAGTACCGGCATCCGCCGGGTCTACGGCAGTCGTGCCATGAGCATCGTGCCGGGGCATCCCTGCTCAGCCGGGCTCAAGGACTTTGATGCCGTCTTCAAAGACCACATCGTTGAAAAGGTAGGCGAAGGCGGAACGGTTCTGCTCCGCAACGCGTTCGGCGACCCCGTTGCGGTCGCCGGAACCATCGGCAAAGGAAAAGTCGTCAGCACAGGCCTCGCGCTGGCCATTCCGCATGGCAACGCAACGGCTCCCCCCAGAGGCGCGGAGATCGCACTCCTGCAGACGTGGCTGCGCTGGTTGACCCCGAACGTCTCCGGGTCCGAACGCCTCAAGGCATTGGTTCACGGCCCGCAGCTCGAGGTCTCCCCAACCGAAAGCCTGGTCGCGGCCGGTTTCCCACGAACATTCACGGTTCGCGTTGCGTCGGCCCAGAAGCCCCCTCCCCCCGTCTATTGCGATGATCGCAGGATCGACACGCCTCCGTCCGGTGCCGGCGAAGAGGCCTTCCGAACACTGCAGGCAAAAATCGGGACACCGCCGCGGACAAATCTCGATGCCGTGCACCGCATCCACGCCCGGATCGACGACAAGGAACTGAGCAAGGAGATTCGTCTGCGCAGTCTGTGGGCCGAACCCGTTCCGAACGAGAAGCGCGGCGTCTGGCTCCACGTTGGCACGGACCGACACCCCCGGGACGTTATGCCCGAATTGAAACGGTTGGGCATCAATATGGCCGTTCTGCGAATCGCTGGGGGAACGGCCGCTTTCTACGCATCCAAGGTGCAAGACGACATCCAGGACCCCTTGGCCAAAGAAGGGGGCGACTGGCTGGCCGAAGCAGTGAAATACGCCGACGCCAACGGAGTTGAGCTGCACCCGTACGTGAACAACTGCGTCGTTGAGGGACGTACGTCGAAGGAGTCGTTCGAGGCGCTCAAGAAAGCAGGACGCCTGCAGCAAGACCCCGGTGGCCGAATCCTCGGCTGGTTCTGCCCATCCCAGGAAGAGAACATCAAAGCCATCGAACGACCGATGATAGAGATCGCATCGCGTTACGCCGTGGCCGGCATCCAGTATGACTTCATCCGCTACCCAAGTGCGCAGGGCTGCTTCTGCCCGAAATGCCGGGCCCTCTTCGAGAAGGAAACAAAGCAACCGGTCGCCGATTGGCCTGAAGATGTGGGCAAGGCGGGCGCCCGCTACCTGGAGTGGGTGGAGTTCCGCTGTCGCCGTGTTTCCACCATCGTCGAGCGAGTGTCCAAAGCAATCCGGCGAGTCAATCCCCGCATCAAGATCAGCGCGGCAGTCTTTTCCGGTTGGCCGACTTGTCGCGAGAGCAATGGGCAGGATTGGGTGCGCTGGTGTCACGAAGGATGGCTTGATTTCGTCTGTCCGATGACCTACACACAAGACCCTGTTCAGTACACGGACCTTACAGCCGCCCACCGCAAGGCACTCCCGGAAGGCTTTCCGGTACTGCAGGGCATCGGGATCCAGTCAGGTGCCGGGGCAATGAATGATCCGGCCCAGGTTGCCCTGCATATCGTCCTCGCTCGGCAGGCCGGGGCCATGGGCTGGGTCGGCTTCTGCTACAAACCCAAGCACACAACCACGCTGTTCGAGCCGCTACGGAGCTGGATGACTGACGGGAAATGACCATCTCACGCACCATCTTCCATAGCGTTTCGGGCGCCCTATCGAGAGGACAACGACCATGATTGATCACTCTTGGGTCAGGCACTCACTCACTGGCCCCGTCTCCTCCCTCCGCACGCCATTTCGGCCGGACGGGAACATTGACGTTGACGGGTTGCGGCAGCAGATCGATTTCAACGTCGAGGCCGGCAGCCGGACAATGCTCCTGACGGCAGGTGACAGCCATTACATCGCGCTCTCCGATGAGGACATCGCCTACGTCACCCAAGTGACGGTGGAACACACCGACGGGCGCGCCATGGTCGTGGCCGCCGAACGCTATTTCAGCACGTCCAGAGCCATCGATTTCGCAGACCACTGCAAGGGCATCGGGGTAGATATCCTGATGCTCATGCCACCCGACTGGGCCGGGTCCTGCACCCCTGAGACACTCACGGAACACTACGCAGCCGTTGCCGAACACATCCCGGTGATGGTGGTGACCAACGTTTTCTCACCGCGCGGCGAGGCCTTTGGCCTGCGAACCTGTGAATTGGCGCTGCAGACAAGCGACAATATCGTGGCGATCAAAGACGACATGTGCGGCCCATTTGCCCGCAAAATGGGCATCCTGGTGCACGACAAGTGGGCCGTGATTGCCGGAGGCCAGAAGCAGAACCACCTCAACGCCCATCCGTACGGCTGCGACGGCTACCTGTCCACCTTTATCACCTTCAAACCGGAAATCGCGCACCGCTACTGGGCTGCGATAGAGAGCGATGACCTCTCCCAAGCAAGCCACATTGTCCGCGATTTCGACCTCCCCTTCTTCGAGCTCATCATGGGTATGCCCGGCGGCTTCGATGCGGGAATACACGGTGTACTCGAGCTCTTCGGCATCTGCCAACGCTGGCGCCGCCCCCCCTATTACAGCCTGAACGACGGCGACATGGACCGACTGGCTTCCGGGCTCCAGGATCTCGGTATTCTGTAGCTGCCCGAACCGAGCCGCGCACAGCGTAAGCGGTCTTCCAGCCCGGAGACCCCCTCCCGTTGGTCAGGGCTCGGACGGAACCGAGCCGCGCACAGCGTAAGCGGTCTTCCTGCCCGGAGACCCCCTCCCGTTGGTCAGGGCTCGGACGGAACCGAGCCACGCACAGCGTAAGCGGTCTTCCTGCCCGAGCCGAGCCGCGCACAGCGTAAGCGGTCTTCCTGCCTGAACAAGCACGCTTGCTCATGGCCGCTATATTTGCTCCGTGCACTCCAGGTAGACCGACTTCAGGAGCACCCATGACCGAACGCAGAGCAAAGACACAGGGATGGCTCACGGTTCTGGCCGTGACGTTGCTCCTGCTCGCGTTCCGCATGCTCTGGGTCCCCGAATCGCGAGAGATTGGCGTAGACGCCTATTTCCACATCACCATGGGGCGAGTCCTGCCCGACATCTGGCACCAGGGAACGTTCCCCTGGACTCAACTGTCTATCTGGCGTGACTGTTTCTACGACAAGGAGCTCGGCTACCACATCATCCTGCATGTGCTCTCCCGCTGGCACGCGCTGCTGCCAGGCCCCCAGTCTCCGCCCTACCATGGTGCATTTCTGGTCGTCGTCGCTGCCTTGATCGCCGTGCTGCATGACAGTATGCGCCGCCTCAGCCCCGGACGACATAACCTCTGGATCGTGCTCTTCCCCTGCCTCTCGTCGTACTTCCTGTTCAGGCTCCTGATGCTCCGCCCACACAACCTGTCCATCATCCTTTTCCTTCTGGTCTGCGGCCTTCTTTTCGACAAGCGGCAGAGCCCACGCCTGCGGTGGCAGTTGCTGGGACTTGGCTTTGTCTATTCCTACTCCTACTCCAACCCGCATTTCATCCTTGTTCCCGTGGCCGCCAGAGTGGTGGTGTCATTCGCGCGTGAACGTCGTAATGAACTGGGGCTCTGTGGCTGGGCCATTGGCGGCGTGCTGGCGGGACTTACTCTCCACCCTCAATTCCCCAACACATTCGGCCTTTGGTGGGTGCAATGCGTTCAGGTGGTCCAAGCTATCCTGACCCGTGAGGAGAGCGTTGAGCTCGGAAGAGAAATGCTCCGTCCGGGTCTGCGTGTCATGTGGAACGAGTGCCCCTTATTCCTCATGTTTGCCCTACACACCGCGGTCGTTGTGAAACACCGTGCCCACAGGCAGAACAGCCGACTGTCCGCAGCGACATGCTCGCTCTACCTGATCGAGGCGCTGGGGACGGTTGGTTTCTTCGTCTCACGTCGGGCGATCGAGTTTGCCGTGCCGGCAGCCACGATGGCCTCCGCTCTGATGTGGCACAATCTGGACGGAAACGCTCTGCTGTGCCGCTGGAACAGAGGCATGCGTCCCATCTTCCTCCATGCACTCCTCGCTGCAGTGGTCACCACCTATGCCGTCACCAACCTGTTCCGGCACTTTGGGCCAGACCGCTGTACCGAGGAGTACAGCCAGGTTGCCGAATGGCTGCCGCGGACGCTGCCGGCCGGTACGGTCATCGCGAACATCAACTGGTCCGACTTCCCCATGTTGTTCCATGCAGCTCCGGATTACCGGTTCCTCGTGGCCCTCGATCCGTACTTCGGGGCCGCCTATGATGCGGACAGAATGAAGCGTATCGAGCGCTTCCGTAGCACGGACAGCGTCATGGGGCCGGAAGCGCTCGCCGACCTCGTCAAGACCCGCTTCGTTTTCGTCTCCACCCGGGACGGACGACTGATGCAGAAGATGTACCGATGCGGTATGGTCGCGATCTTCCGTGGACCGGAAGGCGAAGTCTTTGACCTAGCCCTCTCCGCCCAAGCCCTCGGGACTCTCTCCAATCGCGGCTCACCGACTGCCGCCCCATGATGGCCGTGCGCCACCGCACTCACGACGTTGTATAGTTTGGGGTCGTTCCCCGTGAGTGACAGCAGAGAAGCTCCGACAGGCCGCGTACAGCCGAGGACACGCCCAGTGATCAAGCCGATATCAACGACGCCAACAGTCCTGTGTTCAGTCGTCCTCACGTTGCTCTCAGTCTCTCTACTCCATGGCGGGCTTGTAGCCCATTGGACGTTTGACGATGGTGTCCGTGATGCCGTCGGCGCACACGATGGCCGTGCTGAAGGAGATGTGAAGATCGTCCCGGATGCGCGGGTTGGCGGGGGATCACTCCACGTTGGGGGGAAGGCCAAAGACGTCGTGGTCGTTGCAGCTGCGGCTGAACTGGGCACACCGGATTTCACTCAGATGTACTGGGTACGGAGCGATCCGGCCATCGCCTCCAGCATTGGTGGCATGTGCCGACGAGTTACCGGTTGGGACAACTACGCCTTCGAAACGGACTGGAACGTACACGCAAAGGGCCGCTTCGAGATCCGCTGGTGGAACGGATCCTGGCACCCCGGTTTCGCCCTTCCCGAACCGGATACATGGACCCACCTGGCCTGGGTGTACCACGCCAAGAGCAAATGCCTGTCGCTCTACGTAAATGGCACGCCCTGCCACCTTGAGCGCGACGTGACCATCGATCGCAAGGGCAGAGCCTTCTACATCGGGTCCAGCTACAAGAAGGGCCAGAGCTTCCGCGGTTGGATCGATGACCTGATGCTCTTCAACACACCACTGACCTCGAAGGAGGTCCGCACCCACATGGCCCGTGGCATCCCCGGCGAAATGACCGTCTCCGATGAACTCCGTTTCGACTTCGAGACGGGAACGCTCCAAGGATGGACAGTAGCGGATGGGGCATTCTCTCATCTCCTCAACAGCCGAGTGAACTTCCGTAACCGCCGCGGGAAGCCATTCAACAAACAAGGGCACTACTTCCTGGATACGGTCGAGGGCGGCCACGACAAACAGACGGGAGTCGTGGAATCTCCGGTCGTTCGCCTCACGTCACCGAATATCGTCCTCCAGGCTGGCGGCGGGATGCATGTCGACACTTACATCGCCATGTGCGCCCTGGATGGGAAACAGCTCAAACAAGTCCAAGGTATCAATGACGAGGTGTTCCAGCCACGGACCATTTCTATCCCGGAACTGGTGGGAAAAACCGTCTTTTTCCGCATCGTGGACCAAAGCCGCGGAGGCTGGGGACACGTTCTCCTCGACGATCTGCGTGTCCACGGCATCCTGGATCCGGCCGCACAGGCCAAACGGGAGACCTTCAGGAAACGCGAAGCCGCCCTGGGAAGTTCCCGGAAGGCTCTTGAGAACCTGACCACGACTGAACTGCAGAAGGCCATCACAGACCTGGCCGCAACATTTGGGCAACGCTACCCCAATGCCACCAGCTTCCGCCGCCGCCTGGGCGAGATCGAGCAGAGACGCACCAGGGCATTGCACGCGCTGGCCGGCAAGCCAGAGGAAAAAGAGCAGGCGCAAGCCATCGTCCAGGACTTCTCCGCCCTGCGGAAAGAAGCTCTCCTTGCGAACCCCGCAATCCGAAGTCGTCGCATCCTGTTTGTCACGCGCCCCCAATACAAACGCGATCACCACAACACGGCAACGCTGTTTCAGACTGGGGAAATCAACACGGGGAAATTCCAGGGCCCGGGAGCGTTGAAAGTCCTCAGCATTGCCGCGGACGGCACGGTCAGCCCCCCCCAGACGCTCGTGGATGTCCCCAAAGGAGTAGCCAGAGACCCTGAGGTCCACGACAGCGGCAGGAAGATCCTCTTCTCGATGCGCCGCAACATCAAGGACGACTATCACATCTACGAGGTCAACGCGGATGGAACAGCCCTCAAGCAGCTGACCTTCAGTCCGGCCGTCTCAGACATTGACCCTCTCTACCTTCCCGATGGGGACATCGTCTTCTCCTCCACTCGCGAACCCAAATACTGCATGTGCAACCGGCACATCATGGCCAATCTGTTCCGCATGGAAAATGATGGAGCCAATATCCATCAGATCGGCAAAAGCACGCTCTTTGAGGGCCACGGGGCCCTGCTTCCGGATGGGCGTGTCATGTACTACCGTTGGGAATACGTCGACCGCAACTTCGGCGATGCGCAGGGCCTGTGGACCGTCAACCCCGACGGAACGAATCACGCTGTCTACTGGGGCAACAACACCGCCAGCCCGGGAGCCGTAATCGACGCGCGTCCCATTCCGGGAACCCAGCGGATCGTCTGCACATTGACCTCCTGTCACGACCGCCCGTGGGGAGCGATGGCCATCATCGATCGACGCCTGGGCATCGATGCCGATGCCAAGCACCGCGACCCGATCGTCCGGACCTGGCCTCCGACCGCGCGCAATCTCGTCGGAGTGGGGAATTTTGATACGTTCCAGCGCGTCTTCCCACGCTACGAGGATGCATACCCCCTCCAGGATCCGGAAACAGGGCTCGGAGCCGGCACGTACTTCCTCGTGTCGCGCTCAGTCGACGGTCCACGCCCCAAGCCCGCAGGGGATGGCCCGAAAATGGGACTTTACCTCGTCGATGCATTCGGCAATGACGTGCTGATCCACAGCGAGAAGCACGGCTGCTTTGACCCCATGCCGGTCGCCCCGCGCACGCCTGTCCCGATCATCCCCAAACGCCGGAACCACACCAGCACACACGGCGTCTTCTACATCCAGGACGTCTACCAGGGGACTCACATGGCAGGAGTGAAACGGGGAACGGTGAAATCACTGCGAGTTGTGGAGTCACCGGAGAAGCGCTTCTGGACCGGTGCCAGTTGGGGTGGACAAGGAACGATGGCCCCGGCAATGAACTGGCACAATTTCGAGAACAAGCGTATCCTCGGGACCGTTCCGGTTGAAGCAGACGGTTCCGCCCATGTCCGCGTCCCCGCAGACAAGTTCGTGTTCTTCCAGCTTCTGGATGAGAACGGCATGATGGTGCAGTCCATGCGCAGTGGAACGATGGTGCAACCCGGGGAAACGACTGGCTGTGTCGGCTGTCACGACGGCCGGCTTACCGCGCCCCCACCGACTACACACCCCGCCCCGATCGCCAGCCAGCGCCCGGCAAACGACCTCGAGGGCTGGTATGGCCCCGCCCGCCTCTTCGGCTACCGCAAGGAAGTGCAACCGGTCTTCGATCGCGCCTGCATCCGCTGCCACGACTTCGGGACCAAAGGAAGCAAGAAGGTCAACCTTGCAGGAGACCGGACTGAAACGTTCAACGTGTCCTACAACGAGCTCTGGCGCCGAAAACTGATCAAAGGCGTGGGAGCTGGCCCGGCCACCGTCCAGCAAGCCTACTCCTGGGGGTCGCACCAAAGTCGTCTCGTGGCCACTCTGCGCAAGGGACACAACGGCGTCAAACTGACGTCAGAGGACCTGGACCGAATCGTGACATGGATTGACATCAATGCCCCCTACTACCCGAGCTACGCCAGCGCGTACCCCGGCAACCCGGGCGGGCGCTGCCCATTGCCGCCCCGCGACCTCAACCGCCTGGGCAAGCTCATAGGCATCGACTTCAGAGGTCTGATGAACCATCATCGCAACCAGGGCCCAATGGTAAGCTTCGATCGCCCCGAAGAGAGTCCGGCCCTCAAGAAACTCCCCAATCCGCAGTCCCCGGAGTACAAGGAAGCCATCGCCATCATCCGGGCCGGCGCCAAAACACTCACAGAGCGCCCCAGAGCGGAAGGACCTCCGACGACGTTCTGTTCGCTGGACCAGACGCGGGATGGGAAGTACGTCGGGCGCCAGAAAGTCGAGACCCGCAACCGGCAAGCGATCGCCCTCGGCAAGAAAGTCTACGACAGGCCTCAGAAGTAGTCACCGGCGGACGCCTCGGCCCTGATCAATTGGGCTGGAGGCTGTCCTTCGGCAGAGCTTTCAGCCACGCCTCGTATTCGGTCAGAATGTCTGCATGGTCGACGAACGGTTTGAAGATCAGCCTGCTGCGCACGGTCACCGGCTTGCCGGGAACGAGATCGTGGAGCAAGCACCGATAGTCCCAGGCGGGGTTGGTGCGCTGGAACTCGTCGCTGAACCCACCGCCGGTCGGGGACATGAACGGCACGAAGTACTTGCCCAGCTTCCGGTCCATCATGACCACGAGAATCATCGTGTCGAAACGACCGTACCAGATGGGATACTCGGGGTCGAAGCGCAGCTTGCAGAAGCTCTCATGGAACCCGCGCCCGCCGTGGGGATAACGTGAATCGGGGACTTGCTTGATGACGGGGAAATCGTCTGGGGTCCACGACGCGGGGGCGATGGACGCGCCGTGCCCGTGCTTCTCGGAGTAATGTCTGACCCAGCTTCCGTCCGTCTGTCGTACGTGGATGCCTGGATCGGATGGGCCGTTCATGTAGCATGTGTCGTTCCAGTAGCCGGTCTTGCCCGTGGCCATGAACGTGGCCACGTGATCGATGTAGTGCGGGGGCACCACCGAATAGCTCTCCGTGACCCGCTGCCCGTTGCGCTCGATCCAGATCGCCGCGGCGTTGCTGCCGGTCTTTTCGAGTGTACACGCCTGTCGCAAGCCGATGACACCGGCGTATCTCGGGTTGAAGACGTTCGAAGCCCACTGGCGGTGCGACAGATGCTGAATTCCGGTGTAATTGCTGCGGTCGGAGCCACCGTGCGCATGGTTGTCCCCGATCACCACGCGAATGTCGCCGACCTCGAAAGTGTGCGTGTGGTCCGGATCGAAGTGGGACGGGTCGAACTTGGACCACTCGGCATATGATCTCTCCGCCCCCTTGGCAGTCGCAACCAAAGCCGTTGCCAGCAATCCCAACGCAATCAGGTTCGCCATCGTTCTCATTCCTGTTCGCTTGCCCGGACCGCGTAGTTCTGTTCGGCCGTACCGCCACGGCTGTTCGTTACGCGCACGATGAGCCGATGAGTGCCGGCTGATCCGGGGGGCGGCACCCCGTGGATACGGCCCGTGTCCGCGTTGATCGTCAACCACACAGGGGCGTCCGTGAGCGCGAACGCCAGCTTTTCGCGGTCCCAGAACGCGGCCTTATACCCGCCTTTGCAGCGCAAGTCCCCGATCGAGAACAGTGACTTGGGCTCATACACGTATGGTTGCCCGACCTGCGCGCGGAGTGCCGGAGTCGTGTAGATGAACGGTCGCGGCGTTTCGGCGTGGTCCGATGATCCGCTGCGCAGTCCGCGCGCGTCAATCGCGATCACGCGGTAATACGCCTTGTTCGCGTTCGGGCCTGTCAGTGCCGGACCGACAACGGTCTGTTCGCGGTTCGGTGTCTCGGCCAGGAAGTTCGGGGCGGCCTTGATTGTGTCGGGGACCTTTCCCTTGGCTTCGTACTCGTCCACATCCCGGCAGAACCCTCGCCCCATCTTCAGCTTGTACGGTGCGTCACTGATCGAGAACCCTTGCTCATCACTCGCGTACACCCGGTATGCAACCGGCGGGGCGCCCTGCGGATTCGGGCGCCAGGTCAGGACGACCACGCCGCGGCCGACATCGACCTGGGCCTTGACGTCCAGCGGGACGCCGGGGCTGTCACACGTGAACCGCTGCGGCTCGCTCCACACGCCCCAGACGCCACACGCGTCCCGGGCCCGGACACGCCAGTAGTAGGGCGTCCCGGGATTGAGCAGTCCCGTGGCGGGGACGGTCCACTCAGCCTTCCCTTTCGAGGGCGTCTTCGACACGAGCTTATCGAAGTTTGGCGACAGAACCCAGCGCATGTCGTCATGCTCAGCGACCTGCACGTGGTAGTCCATGATACTGTCGCCATCCGGGTCAGTTGGCGGATGCCAGGCCAGTCGCACACGTGTGCCCAGCACGATTGCCGCGTCGGCCGGCTCCGTGGGGGCGGGCACACCGGGAGGGCGCCAGGCAGCGCGTTCGACCCAGCCATGCGTTACGCGAACACGACGCGGACCGGGCGATTCGTCCTCGTAGTTGATCGTGTTCTTGCCGGCTTCGAGCTCCGGCAGCGCGAGAGCCGACATCTGCACGTCCGTATCGAACACGACACGACTTAGCGAGACGCCGGTGTCTTCGTTGCTCTGCAGCGTCAGACGAACGAAATAGGCGTATTGCGGCTTCCTGCCCGGCGACAGTCGGTCGTCGAAGCGGATATCTTTGTTGATGTTCCCTGTTGTTGCGGCTGCCGACCAAAGGCGTTCCCACTGCTTCCCGTCCGCAGACAGGCTGATCTCGAAAACGTCCTCTTCGGCGGCCTTGCTCCCGCGGATCGCGACCGTGCCACCGACGACCACGTAGGCATTGGCGATTCGCCAGGTCACGTGACACGGCATACCGGTCGCGCGCGGCCGCAAGACGATGCCTTCCGGATGCAGGTTAGCGGAGTCCGCAATGCCTTGACGCGCAATGGGGCTTGAGAAGTCGGGCGCGTAGCGCAGCCGCCCGTTGCGCAGGTTGGCGTAGGCTCTCGAGCCCCAGGCTTGCAGATCCCCGTGCCCATCACGACGCTTCTCGCCTTTCTTGGGAACGGTTCCGGCGGTGTATTGCTTGCCAATGTGGTCCCAACGCCACTCGATCGACTCACCTGGGCGCAGTGTGTAGGCCATCGTGTGCTTGCTCCGTCCGCCCCATTTGCCCTTGCGTTCACCCTCGTAGCCGAAGAGCGACGCCGAGAACTGATCGCGCAGCGGGTTGTCGGCGCTGAGGATGCCGTAAGTGTGCGTGCGCTTGATGAGGTCGTGATCGCGTACGACCTCTGCTTCGGATGCAATCGTGCGGTTGTCCCGGCGCAGGTAAATGCAGTGCTCGTCACCGTCGAGAAGATGGCACTCCCCATCGTAGAAGACTTCCGCCACACAATGTCCAACCGGATACCCGCGGCGTACGGTAAGCCCGGCCGCCTTCCACAAGTCGGAGAGGATCTGAGCATCGTTGCCGCAGAGGGTGTAGCCGTAGACATTGAAGACTTTGACAGCGTCGTTACACTCGTTGCACCATGTGCATGCGTGGAAGCGATGGTGCCGACTGAACTCCCAGACGGCGCGCGCCTTGTCCCGATCAGTGGTGTAACCGCCGATGGCCTGGGCCGCCATTTCGTCGACGCTCCGCCAGCGACGCCTCCCATTGACCGTCAGCCACGGATTGACGATGTCGGTGTCACCGACATTCTCCAACCGTGCGAAACGATTCGGTTGCCAGCCTTGATCATAGGCAGCGTAGCCGATGGGATCGCGCGTCATGACACCGTCCACGGCCGATTCCATGACAACAGTGTATTGCTCGGACGTCGAGGTAATCACGGCGGTTTGGGTGCGGTCACGGTCGCCGGGCAGCGATTGCGCCGCCGCCATCGGGGGGCCTTGGAAGGCCGCCATCACCAGCGGCCCAGGCAGACAACAGGACAAGGCGACAATCAGCATTGTGTATCTCCCCATGGAGAGTCTCCTTTCTCGTCAGCGCGGAGGGGGGGGGGGAGCGCTCAGGACCTCCACTCGTACGCAGGTAAAGATGCCATGCATGACCGCACTAACGCTCCACGTGCCAGCCCGGTCGTCCGTCAACATACCCCACCGCAAGGCCCTTATCGGACAGCGAGACCTCAACCGTCCCCGCTGGCGAACCAATGCGCCATCCCTCACCGGACGCCTCCCAGTTCGTGACGTCCTCGTCAGGGCCGAACACGCAGAACAGGCTCAATAGCGCAAAATGCACGTCATGAAGCGTTGCCTCGACGAAACTGTGCCCCGTCTCCTTGTGTTCCCCACGAGCGACTGCAAAACCACCATCTCCGGCGCGCACAACTCGCCCGGCTAAGCAGGCGCCACCGCTTCCCCGTACCACAAACCTGCCCTCGCCATCGGGAACGCATGGCGTTACCGGGTGCCAACGCAACGAGATGTCGCCGGGGTCGCCCAACGTCCCTTCGTCCAGCACAGCCACAACGCCCGGGTTCAGGTGAACCACGGTACGCCGCAACTCACTCACGCCCTCGTACACAGCCGCGGTGTCCAACACCCAGTACCCACCGCGGCTGTCGTCGAATTCCGAATCCAGGAACTCCGCCCGCAGCGGAGGGGCTTTGCGACGCTCAGGCGCGTTGTACAGGGCCCTGGCGATCGGACGGTCCCGCAGCATGTTCTGCCCGTTGAAGACCGGGACATTGTGTGCGAATGCCACGCCCAATGACGGTGCCCGGGGGCTCTGATCCCCGTGGTAGCCACTCAGGTCAACAATCAACGGTTCACCGTGTCCATCAATGCAGACCTGCCCGATATCGTTGTGGCCGTGCACCTCATATGCCGCCCCTCCCTTGCCAAACACCATGCACGGCGTCGAGCGCGGATCCCAGTTGGTCCGACTGCTCACACACATCGTGTTCGCCGGAAAGACGTCCCCGTGCGGCAGACGCCCCTCGGGGCTCTTCGGCGTCAATGTCTGATCGTAGAAGACCATTTCGAGAGGATAGCTGCGAACGTCCATCGTGTCTTCCGGGGGCATGAGGTTCTCCAGGTAATACCACTGGAGAATATTGTCCTGCGCCGCCGCCGCGACCGCCGGGACGTACGACAAACTAACACGACGCGCATGCAGGCAGTTGCCCAACGGCGCCTCCCGGCCATGCGGCCGGGTCATGTACATCATCCACCGGCAGAAGGATGTGAGGGGATGCTCCCCGACAACATTCTCCCGCGTCCCGCCGCCTCCCCCCGCGGACCAATACCGCAGGGCGGAAAAGAACGTCACCGCGTAGATCACCGAAACCGCATACGGGATGGATTCGTTCCACTCCCCCTTCGGCCCGAAAATGCTCAGGTAGATCTTCAAGCGCTCTGTCGCCACGTCAATCAGCCGATCCGCATCCGGGAGTCTGTTACCCATGGCCATGGCCGCAACGGCCGTCCCGCCCAGAATGCACGTCAGGTGATTACTTAAACACGCCAGCTGCCAGTTCCCCTGATCTACCGCCTGCAACACCGGTTGCGCCGCCAACCGGTGGAGCCCCGCGACGATGCGGTCACGCTCCTCTTCGTTCAGAGACGGGTAGAGCCAGTCGTAGGCCAGGCCAAAGGCAAATCCCAGCTGGCCCATCCTCAAGCTGGCCGGGTAGTTCGCCGGCTGGCTGGGAATGCGCCAGTCCTCCCACAGTTCGTGGTTGATGGTCGCATCCATCTGGAGCAGCGCTCCGTCACGGTGACGCTCGTCTTGCGTGATGAGGAACGCCAGCGCGTGCCGGAGGATCCGCTTTGCAGTCGCATTGACCACGGGGTAGTTCCGACCTTCTCCTGCGATGGGATCGGTGCCAAGGTCTGCCTCTGCCCGGGTCTTGAGGCCACTCCAGAGGCTCCCGCCGTGCCCGACCTTGGCTCCCTTTCGCAGCTCATCAAGAGACCGCAGGCCGTCCATTTTCCGTGCGGTTACCAGCAAGTGTGGGCGCATCAGTTCAGTCCCTTTCCGCAGCGCCGCCTGCCCGGCGCCTGTGTTCGCGCGGAGTTCTCCCGGCAACAGCGCAGCTCCAGCAACAGCCATGCTCGATCCGATCATCTCGCGACGTGTCATTTCCATAGCAGAATCCCTCGCAAGAAGGCCATCACCAAAACAGGTTCGACATCGACAACTTCCGCCGGTCGGCACCGCCGCCACCTCACCGGGTCGTGCCACCATGGACAAGAAAAGGCCCGGAGAGTTGAGGCGCTCTCTCTATGTACGCAGCGCCTCGAAGTCCTCGCTCAGCCTGTCCGCCATCTTTGTGACATCCGCCGCATTCAGCACGAAGTTCATCCCCTCCTCCAGGTACCGCTGGTACGCCGGCAGGGAAGCATCCATATGGATACCCACTCC
The DNA here is from genome assembly GCA_018676675.1 of Lentisphaerota bacterium. Taxonomy (GTDB): domain Bacteria; phylum Verrucomicrobiota; class Lentisphaeria; order Oligosphaerales; family JABHEG01; genus JABHEG01. Next base: position 47,145 of record JABHEG010000046.1, on the reverse strand, counting down.
CTTGTTCAGCTTCCGGCAGCGCCTGATCACGTCCGCGATGGCCTCCACGAACTCCGGGTTGTCGTACTCCTCCGGGATCTCCATCGAACACGTGATGTCGTGAGGCCCCAGGAAGACGCCATCAACGCCATCAATCCCGATCAGCGCCTCGAGATTCTCAATCGCTGCCACGCTCTCGATGCCGATGATCAGATAGCGATCTGCATTGAACCTCTCCAGGAAACGCTGAGTTTTCTCCTTCGGTTCCCGCTGTCCGCTGAGCATCTCACGCAGGAATTTGCCTTTGATGGGACGGTATCGGACGGCGCCAACGAGTTCCAGGACCTCCTCTACCTCCTCGACATACGGGGCCACGATGCCCTCCGCTCCACCGTCCAGGAACATCGCCGCAAGCTGCCGCGAGGGGTAAGGGATCCGGACCATCGGTGAAACGCCGCGATCGGAGTACATCCGGCACATCATCGCCACTTCGGTGCGGTCCAACGGCATGTGCTCGGTGCATATGAAGACGAAATCCGGGGAAAGGCCAGCGACGCGGTCAACATGGAATGGCCCACCCAAATTGACCACGTGTGTCCCGCACACGCGCTCACCGTTCCGTAGCTTCTCCCTGATTCGTCTTCCCTGCATCGTTGGCCCTCGATCGCTGCAGGAAGAGGGACCAGCCCCACGCATCTGCTCACATGAGTCCATACTCTCCCACCTCATTTCAGGGCACATTATCTCGCTCAAGAGCCATCTGGCCGCCTCTCACACTTGCGCCAGAATCACAACGTAGTTCTTCCCATACTTCTTCGCGCACTTCGGACACGTTGTATAGAAAAAGTACATCTTGCCGAGGGTTCGCTCCCCGGCCTCCACAAAGGCCTTCATCTCCTCAATCCATTTGCGCATGTTGCGGTATGGACCTTCGAACACTTTGGCAAGGAAAGTGCCCGAGATGGTCGCCATGCGCGCACCCGGTACGTCCTTGATTGCCTCAATGTACACATCGGCGCCCCACAGCGAGTTCTCATCTGCCAGGACCACCATGTTCTCGGGGCCGGCCTCGGCCGCCTCAATCAAGCCAATGCTCCGCTTCATGACCGCGCCGAAGTTGAGCGGTATGTGGAAACAACTGATCACGCGATCCTTCACGAAACGCCTGTTCTCCCACATCAGTTCCTTCTCGTCCCACGGTTCAGGGTCGAAAGGAGGACAACATTCATCCATCCCGACTGCGCTCATAGGTCTTCTCCTGTCTCAGTATTCTCCCTATCAGGCATCACCAGCATGCCTGCCGCCGCGTACCTCCTCAATCCAGCCGAACACTGGCAAAACTGGGAACGGTGACCCGGTCGCGGCCGTTGCGCAGTTTCGTGACTCCCACCAGGTCGCCCCGATTCACACCATCAGTGCCCGTCGCAAGGGTGAACGTTCCCTGCCGGCCCTCCGCAATCTCTCCGATGTGCTGCCCCTCGTTCCCGTCGCTCACCCGGTACACCTGGTACTCCCTGGAACCAAAATCGTGACGCAACGATGGCGGCGGCTCAACCTGAAGCATGTTCCCCATCACCTGCGTAACCGAAAGATAGTTGTCGTAGAGACGCGGCGTCCGCTTGAGATGGACCACGAGATCCCCTCCAGGCACCGCCTCTTCGATGCGGTCGATGGTGAACGTCGTCGTGTCCAGGTCATGCTCGATGATGAGTGTCCGCCCATGCAGCGCGTCCTCGACCGGCCACTGCCCATCCGGGCGCACCGTCAACGTCTTGCTGCGATCACTGAAGGCCAACAAGCGACCGTGGGGCTGAGGCTGCAAGGCGACCTCCATTCCCGCAGCTGAAGCATGCGTCCCCCCAGCAACAGTCAAACCAGTCGGACGTCCTGCCCGGACGGTCAAGACGGTCAATGTGCCGTCCGTTTCCAGGCTTCCGCCTCCATCAAGAGGCACACGGACGGCTCTGTTCCTCCCCCCCCCGCGTTCAGCGATCGAGACCACGTAATCAGTCTGCCCGGGGCACTCGACCCGAACCGCAACCACATCCACGCCTTCAGGGACCTCAACCACCTGCAGCTCACGGACACTGCGGACGAACACCTCATCACGGAACGGCTCGAGTACAGCCACGAAACGATCGATAGCCTGACCATTGGGGCGCCGCGCACACAAAACACGGAGTGTCTCACCGAGATCTGCATTGGACATCCGGCGCTGCCCGGGGGCTTCGCCGAGATACACTCGTGTCCCCTTTCCGCCCAGCATGGTCAGACGTAGACCGACACCGGTGTCAACCGTTGGCGCGTCGCCCCTGAAGTCAGGCACATCACGCCACGTCACTTGGAGCGCCCGGTCGGTCTCAGCCGCTTCCAGCTTACGGATCAAACCGGCGCCAGTCGGGCGCTCCTCAGTAGAGGAAAATCCACTGGCCTCCTGAAGACTGACCCCTGGCGGAAGCGTCTCCAGGGTGAGTCCGTCAACCACACAGTGACGCCCCTGGGCATGCAGATAGTAGTCGTGCCAAGCCCCCCCACGAACACGCACGATATCCAACACATAGTGCTCATTCCCCTGGCTCCCTGTCGGCACACGCACCATCACGCACGTACGCTGATAGAACGGGTCTGCACCCGGGATATGTGCGAGGTCGGCGGGGTCGCGCTCACAGATCTCGACGGCCGACACAGATCCGTCAGCCACGAACAAGGTGCGGAGTTCGCCCTGAACGTCATGCATGAACGCATGATTCCCGGACGCATTCCGGATGATGCAGGTGTTGTGCGCCTCACAGGTACGAATCCAGTCTTTGGTCAGCCAGTGCATGGCCCCGAAATAGCCCAGATCAGATGCCAGTTCGTGCCCCTTGGCGTAGAGCACCAGATCCATCGGTGCGGGATGCCAGTGTCCCGTGTTTGGGGCGTAGTCCATGGACAACAATGCCCTCTCGCCCCCCCTGCCGCTCCGCAGGATCGCTTTCCGGGACTCATGCAGCAAACACGACGGAAGGCGGTCAAGCCGAACGCGGGCAGACACGCCTCCCCGGTCCGTAGTCAACTCATAGAACTCACCAAACGCCTTCGGCAATCCGTCTCCCTCGTTGAGCGCACGTTCAATGGGTGCCTCGGCGGGTTTGGCGCCAACGTGCGAATCCATCCAGGGAATCGCCGTACCATCAGGAAACAGACAGAACGCGAACTTGGCCACTGCCTCTCGGAGCGCGATGTCCCGGTAGTGGTTCAATCCACCAAGCTCCGAATCCCACCAGGGGTGGTCCTTTCCGTAGTGCCCCTTGTAGCCATGGATCCTCGAGAAGATCTGCGACATGGAACTCCAGGCGCAGTTCGTGTAAGCAGGGCTGGTTTCACATCCGAGACCGTCCCCATTGAAGTAGTTACGCAAATATAGACGTACGTTCTCGGTGACCGCGTCAACGATGTCCGTGTCGCCCAGCAATACGCCGAGATCGAACTGATTCGCCAGCTCACGCCCCCCGAGATTGTTCGATGAGCCGACGCTCATTGCGTACGGCTCGATCGCCAACTCAAGCTTCCCCGGTTTCACGGATCCACGCCCCTTCCTCCGCGAACGACGCAACGCCTCTTCATCCCCTTCCGCCGAAACGAGAAGGCGCTCCACCATCCGGCGGACAATGTCCTCCTCTTCCGTGAAGGAGTCACGGATGAACGCGTAGGATCGGAGCCAGCCCCGAGCGTAGGTGTCACCACGGTGGGAGCCGTCCCCGTAGACGTCGGTACGGCGGTTGGCCGGATGCTTGGGGTCGCCACGCACGCCGTCGAACAGATCGTAGGGGACGTACCCCGGGAATCTGTGCTGCCCATCCGTACTCACTGCCTCGCCATGGAAACGCGCCACCACGTCATCGAACTGCTCGAGACTGAGCTTGCTGACCTCAGCCAGATACGCGTCGCCCAAATGAGCTCGGGCCAGCCCCAGCATCGCCACTTTGACCTTGCGGGCGTACTGAGCCGAACCGCGCGCGTCCGCCCCCTCAATTTCCTTGGCCAGGACATAGGCAGCAGCCAGCTGCGGAAGCACCGACTTGGCCATGAACGTCATCGTCTCGTGTGAACACTTGCCGATGAAGAAGTAGCAGTAGCCGCGCGAGTTGTATCCATGCGCCTTCCCATCCCAGTGGTCATGTGGAATGCCACCATGTTCCCGGGTCCATGCAGCGTCGTGGTCGGCCCGCCATGTCGCATCACTCGGGTAGCAGCCGGTTCCATCGTCGGGGTAACGCTCGTTCGGGTACCGGAACAGTTCACGGCCTTCGGCCCTGCAGAGCTCACAGACGAGGTGCCACGGATCATCGATGTGCCAGGAGAAATTGTCCTTACTGAAATCCCGCACGCGCTCAGGATGGAACGGACACGCCACGGTCCACATGCCCAGAGGAGTGTGCTTCCCGGTGCGCTCCAGGTACCAGGCATCATCCTTCATGACCCACCGTTCAGCCGCGGCGAGCTGTCCCTCGACAGCCTGCACAATGTTCTCATTGCCTTTCTGAAAGAGAGCCTTGATCTCGGCGATGGGCTTTCCGAACAGCGACACATGCGCCTTCTCCGGGAAGCGAATGCGCTGTGCGACAGCGGCCTTCTGATTCCCCATCTCAATCACCTCCACATCGTCCACCAGCAACGTTCCCAGCGCCATCCCCTCCTCTGCGAACCCCGCAACCTGCCACTTCAGGGCAAATCGCCTGGCACCAGCCGGAGCGACAAAGCTACCCGAATAGCGTCGCCACTCCCCAGTGGGCGCCAGCTTCCCGGGCAACACGGTCACCTGTTTCCGGTCCTGTGCTGTCGCTTCCTCATGCCTCCAACACACGGTCTGGGCCTTCACCCATGGGACATCCCCCTTCATCCAGAAACTCACTTGGTACACCCGTCCCCCTTGGGTTGGGTAAGCCTCGACTCCATTGTATCCATCAGGGCTTCCCAGGACGAGACCACAGTTGAGGAAACGGCGCCCGCGCCACTCCCCGAACTCCTCAGCCACAAGGCACGCACTCGCTTGCCCGGAACGGGCATCCTCTGAAGAGCACAAGCGTGCTTTCCCTTTCCCGCGGTAGAGCCCCCAACCGACAGGTTTCCCTCCCACAATGTCCTCAGCAGATGGATTGACCACAGAACCTGCGCCCGCAATCTCCGGAGCCAGGAAGAGCAGCCCACACACGAGGCCACCGAGTCCCGCAAGCAAGGCCTTGGGCAGATCGCATTTGCGCAGTTCGAGCATCCCGCACCCACAGATTGGCCCAACAAATTGAGCAGGCCTCGATCACTCTCTCTTACATCACTGCCGAGGCTTCGCAGAGGACGCCCGCTCAGCCTCAGACCAATCCTCCGGAAGATAGAGCGACCAGACCTCACTGTTCAGCGGACGGGCGTGACCGCCGGCAACCCAGATCCTGTCTTGAAAGACAAACGCGGAGTGCTCGTGGCGCGCTTTCCAGATCACGTCGGACCGCAACTGCTTCCAGCCCTCTCCATCCTCTGAATACCAAACGTCACCGAAGTTGTCGGTTTCCTCAGCCCAGCCGCCAAGTACCCACATCCGATCCCGGTAGATCACCGATGAGAACCACAGGCGCGCCCCCCATGAAGCTGCCTCTGTGACCTGTTCCCAGTTGACCCCATCCTCCGAACACCACACATCGTTCCGAAACTCGTTCTCCGGGAGGTAGTTTCCACCTCCAAGAACCCAGATTCTGCCATTGTGGGCAACGGCCTGATGGTAGGCACGGGGCGCCCACCCCGCGTCGGCTGTCGCCAACGTCCAGTTCGTGCCGTCGGAGGAGTACCACACATCGTTCCGAAGGCTGTCCCGATCCCCGAAGAAGTAGTTCTCGGTGCCTCCGAGTATCCACATTCGATCGTCAAAGACCACTGCCCCTGCCGCCAGTCGCGGCGTCCAACCGGCGGAAGCGGTGGCCTGGTGCCATTCGGCCCCGTCCGTGGACCACCAGACCTCGTTGCCGGCTGAGTGGCCGGGGAGCCGCCCGTTGTACCAGCCCCCCATGAACCACATTTTGTCGTCGAACACGAGACTCATGGGCAGGTCACCGTGTTTCCACGGAGCGACCTCCCGCACGCGTGTCCATGACACGCCGTCAGCCGAACTCCACACGTCACGCGGACACGGTTGGTACGAGTTGAACCATCCCCCAAGAATCCACAGCCGGTCGCCGTAAGCGACCTCGCCCTGGGAATCACGCGGCTGCCAACCTGCCTGGTCAGTCACCTTGACCCAGTCCGCTGCGTTTCCCTGGCTGACATCCCGCGCCGTGGTCATCACAAATACTCCCGCATAATCTGTTGCCCCCAGCATTCAGTCTGCCTTTGGGCTCCCCCCCGTCCTATGGGACCGGCCCATGAGTGAGCATCTCAGAGCATTTTCTGGCCTGCGCCAGGAAGGAGGCATGGTCCTTGAACTGGGAGTTCTTCACATCTACTTCCAGAAGCAGGTTGCCAGAATAGTGAAGTCTCTGCAGGACCTCCCTGAACCGTCCCCAGTCAATCGTTCCCTCAAAAGGCAACACGTGGGTATCAGAGCCGCTGTTGTCGTGGATGTGAAAGGTCAGGAGTCGGTGAGCAAGCTGTTCGAGAAGGGCAAAACACGTTCCCTGAACATTCTCATGACCAGAATCGTAGCAGAACCCGACGTGGTCGCCATCGAACTCAGCCAGGAAGTCTATCAGTATCCGATCGTACTCTCGTCTCTGGCCGTTCTCCAGAGCCAGTTTCACCCCGCGGTCGGCCGCGTACGTCGCCAATGCACCCACGCTTCGACGCCCCTGGTCGACCATTCGATCCCGAACCTCGCCTTGCGGTATGCCGTACGGCTGAATCAGGTGAATGACCACGATCCTGCCATTGAGCTCTGCAGCGGCATCCATAGCGGCCTGGCATTGACGAATGGACTCCAGGCGCTCTGACTCGTCGGCCGAGAACAGCCGGTCCCCCTCCGGAAACGGAGCATGAATGGAATCGATCTCCATATCGTTCTGCTCGAGCAGTTTCCGGATCTCAGCGCGCCCCCCTGCGGTCAGGTAGCCCGAGTGCCGGGGGTTGCCACCGAAGGACACGACCTCAAATCCTGCCGTTCGGATCATCGCGATCATTTGGTCAAAAGGAATCGCGTAGTCAAATGTGGCACAGATCGCGGGCTTCATCAACGCGCCTTTCCGGGAGCTCCGGCGCCCCCTTCTCCGGGCCACAGAAAAGACCCGTAGAAGGAGGCCGGATGGGTTCGGGGCTAGACGTTTCGCGGCGGGAGCTTATCCTGCTTCTTCTTAGCGGCCTTCGCCTGCTTAACACCCTTCTGCTTCTGTGCTTTGGCCTTGTCCTTCTTACCTTTCTTGTCGCCCATCGTACGATTCCCTTCCGGTGCGCTGTGCACCGTCTCAGTTTCGGTTGGAGGTCGGGGGTAAGGTGTCGCCTGTCAAGCCTTCCTTTGTTGTGGGACCAGTAACCACGTTCTACTACTCTACAGTAAACGTTTTCCGCCGCTTGTCGCCCGTCTGCGGCAGGGTCGCCAACACCTCGTACCGACCGGGCTTGGCGTTGAGCGGTATGCTCCCCCCAAGTTGAGCCATGCCGTCAAGCGGGGCGCACTTTCCGCCAAGCCGCGCTATCCTCACGCCGTCCGGCCCGATCACCGTGGTCTCGATCAGAACACCACCGGAAGCCACCTTGCGGAAGCCGCCCTTGGCCCGTACGCGATACTCGACGTTCTCACCGGGGCGAAGTCGACGGTCGGCCAACTCAAGAACAATGCCCGTGGGGCGTAGTCCGTAGCCGGCGAGGACACGGCCCCAACGCCCGGGAACGGTCAGGTTCAGCACGAGAGAATCATCACCGGCCAGCGCAACCTCGACTCTATCCCAACTCGCCATATCCACGAACCATCGCAGAGAAGAGCGGTTGAGAGTCACGGCGACGTCCATGGCCTCGGGACGATGGTTCACCACGACGAGAACGGCTCCGTCCGGACCACCGCGCAGCCCGGCTTCGACCGTGTCCACTGACGAGCCGCTGCCGACGTAGTCCACCCGCACATTCGGGGACAGACAGGTATCGAGGATGTCCCGCAAGGCAGCCCGAAGATGCCGCAGTTCCGCCACAGACGAACCCTTGCTTTCAGCCAGCGTCCCCAAACGCTTCTCAATGTCCTCCGCCAACATGATCACCCTCCCCTGCCCCACCGGTGTCACTGAGAAGCCAATGCCTCCGTCCTGCACAGGGGCGACCACGGTCAAGTCTGCAGGGATTCCCCACTCGATCGGTTCGTCCCGATGCGTCCGCGTGGGCAGTTCGTCGGTGATGAGTACACCTCCGCTTCCCAACCAGCGCTGCAGAATCGGGACAGCGTCAGCGTGCAGATATTCGGTCCGCAACATCACCAACCCCGTGTATGGAACGGTCCCATTCTCCAGGATGACGCGCTCCCTGTGAATGTCAGTGTCGCCGAAGCCCGCTTTCAGAAAAGCGAAGGTGTAATCCGGCTGGTCGTAGCCGTTCGCTATCGATTCCTGCGCATCAGGGAAGTAAACGGCCACGTTCGCACGCACAGCCGGCATCTCAGTCAACATCGGACCACAACGCCGAATCAGCCGCAGCGCCTTCCCGGCCGCATCCCAGCGCTCGGGGCGAGCCTGGGTCCCCGTCCCGACCAATCGGTGGATGAAAGTGTTCAGATAGCCAGCACCATTGGCCACTGCGGTGAATGCACACTCAGCGCTGGCCTCTTTGGGGTTCTTCTGGAACGGCCAGTTGCGATCGTCGAGCTCAACATAGAACCCCCAGGGAATGTTGTGGGCACGCCCAATGTCACGCATTGCCGCCATCCCGAAACCAGCTTGCACCATCCGGACACGCTGTGACTTTGGATAGAAGTAGGGATAGATGTCGAAATCAGCCCACTTCACGTGTCGACTCCAACGCAAGGCATCCTGCTGATGCTTTAGCGGGCTCTGGTATCCCAGCCCCGTCGCCATGTACGTGAGCAGCAGATCGAATGGGGGCTTCTCCTCCTCCATCACAGTCGCTCCGGCCTCGAACACTTTGCTCAGGGCAGTGCCCATGAAATCTGCCAAGGCCCAGCGCAGGTAAGGCGTCTCCGGGTCGACATCCGCCGGCAGGTCATGCCCGTAGCGCTCGCGGAAGGCGCTCATGCAATGCTCACATTGGTCAAGCAGCTTGAGCGACACAGTGGGCTCATCCACGACCTTTGCGGTCAAGAGGCGCGGCGTGCGACGACCGACATCAATGCGATCGGTCAGCTTCCGCCGAACGGCAGGAACGACATCAGCCGAGAATGGACACGGCGTGAGCGGCTTCTTCCTGCGGTATGTAGTGAAGTTGGTGTACTCAAAGAACACCGCCGCCCCGGCCTGCTGGGCGTAGCTCTCCGCGTACCCCTTGAGACGCCGACCGTTGTCTCTTGGGGGACTCGTGAAGAACGTCGTAGGGCCGGTAGAAGCCAGCGTGTTGAAACCGTGATCCACGAGATCGTCAACTCGCCCCCTTATCCCGGGCTCGTCCAGCCAGTGCCCGTCGCCCTGAATGCCGATTAACGACATGATGGGGAAGAAACCGTCCCGAACGAGTGGATCGACCACAAAGCAACGCTCCTCGGCTCGTGAAACGGTGCGATCACCGACCCGGGCGACAACCTGAAGCACATACTCTCCCGACGCCAACTCGGGGAGCTCCCCCGCGAACCGAGTCCGTCCCGGCTGAGCATCCACCACGGGGACTTCCCACCTGTACCGGGTGTCCGGATCCTCGATCACCGCAGTCAGGTTGATCTCTCCATTGGCAGGAGGCGTCGCTTCCCCTTTTCCGGGGCTGGAGACCCGGATGGCTATCTCGTAGCTCGCCCCGCTTTTCATGTGCTGCTCCCCACACGGAGGCTCTATCTCAAGCCGGAAGTACGGCATCTTGTACTGCCTCAAGTCCCGCAACCACACACGAAGATCAGGCGTGAGCACCTCGACCCGGACCGGCCCGGACGGCGTCTCAATGCGGAGATCGCAGTCGTTCCCGTCAAACAGGCTGCCCTTGGTTGCGCCCGCAGGCAGGATGGCGTTCTGCGACACCCCGTCCTGCTCGACCGTGAAGGGCAGTCCCGCATAGGCATCAGTCGGGAACGTGAGGGTCAGTGGCATGCGATGGACATCGACGTCAGTGACGAACGTGTACGTCCCACGGATCTCGACCGCTCCGTCGCGGCAGGTCGCTATCTCCCGACGGCAACGGGCGACACGCCCATCCTCTCCAAGCTGTGTTCCCTCTCCAGGACGCGCAGCCTTGAGGACGCCCGTGACCAACCAGCTGGGGCACACGCCACTGCGGGATTCCACCTGCACATCAGCTGCCGGTGCCTGGTTGTGATAGACAACCCCGTCGCGTTTCACCCAGACATCGGCAAAGCTGTCGATGGTGACCGGCCAGCCGTCGACGAGGGTCACGCTGGTGCGTGATCCGGCTTCGACCCTCGCAAGGCCTTCCGCACGCACCGATGCCGTCAGCGCAACCGGTGTTCCCGGAGCAAACGTGTAGCGACAACGCTCCCAGGCAACGTCCACGCGAAGGGGCTCTTTCAGAGCCACGTCGAGATCCCGCCAGTCGGAGATCGTCTTCCCCTCACGGCGCACTACCCGGAAGGGCACGTGTGTCTCCCCCGCGGATACTCCAGGTAGGGGACACGTCGCCTCAAACCGCCCATCGGCTAGCGCCTTCACAGGCACGGCAACGCGGTCTTCCAGCCACACTTCAACATCGCCCGCCACCGCCCCCGGAGCGGTGAGTGAGATCTCCACCGCCCCACCAGGTGACACTTCCCGCGGAATCCGCAGCGCCGTGATCGGGTGTTCCGGCATTCGTTGCAAAGACCAGCGGGCAAGCGAACGCATGAAATCGTCGGATAGTGTCGAGGTGAAGAGTCCTCCCCGTCCCTTGCCGCCCGCAGCTGCCATCGCGTTGACAACCGTCACGCGACCGCTTCCGGCTTCCCCGACGATCACCAGCGGTTTACCTCCAGCCGACCAGGGAACAGTCGCCCCGGGCTTGACACTCAGAGGCTGCATCCGCCCAACCCGCCCAAGCCCCGTTGGGTCCAGCCCGAGATTGAGGGCATGGAGCTCACCGGGGTCAGGCACGGCATTCGCCCGGAAGGGCTTGGCGCCCGACTCGAACGTTACCGGTAGCAACTCGCGCAGAGGCCCTCGGAAAGTCCTGGCGTCGTTGAGGGTAACGCTTCCCCCGAAAAGCAACAGACGCGTGCCGGAGTGCACGGCATCGGCGAGCCAGCAACACTGCGCAGACGTCATGATGAATGGATCAACGTTGAGCATAATGACCGCATCATAGGCCAGGACGCCTTCGCGCGACTCCGGGAAGCCGAACATCTCGAAATGGAGACCGCGGTAGTGGAAGGTGTCAACCGTTGCGTCGGGAGCTACGGCAGCAATGGCTTCTTCCACCCCGTAGTGTCCGGCTGCCCGGTGTGTGATGAGCAGGACGCGGGGGTGCTCGTTCACCGGCCGTGGAGACGGCTTAGGAATGAAATCGCCCTCCGCCAATGCCTCCCGCAGATCCATTTCTATACCGTCAATGAGTAGGACGGCATCTCCCTTCCGCCCTTCCTCATCGTCCAGCCTGAACGTCATCTGCCGGATGGAACCAAACACGGAACCCCAGATATTCCGAACCCCGTTTCCGAAAACCGTAGGCACCTCGACCTGTACCCACTCCCCAACCGGGAAAGGGCGTCCGAGAATCTCCTGAATCTGCCAGTTGTCATGTTGAGTATCGCTCGTGCGCAGACGCAGCAGAAAGCCCTTCTCCGGGTGCACGATGGGGGCACTGAGTTTGGCCCAGAAACGAACGGCTTGGACATCAAGACGCGGCGGATTCGGATCGAGCTTCCGGGTCACGAAGATCGGACCGCCTTTCCCGGTACCGTCAAAAGAAAAACGGCAGGCAAGGACCTTGCCGCGTTCGGGATCATCGACAATAGACAGGCCATCACGCCCCGCCCCGCCCTGGTAGTACTCAGGCGAGAAGCTGATCTGCCAGGGAGCCAGATCCGCTCCCTCAAAGTCATCGACCAATCGAGTGGTCGGCTCAGCCCTCCCTCTCAGGCTGAACAAGGCAGCGCAGGCAAGAGACCAGAGCACGTGGAAAGCCGGCGACCGCCCGGAGACGGAGGCGACGAGTCGCGTTCTGGTGGAGATCCGTTCCTGTTCCGTTCCCATAGCACCGTCCAAATAGAAATGGAGAATACCCGGTCCGCAGCCGTTCCGTGACGGACCTCTGTTCGTGCAATCTCGCCATTACCCGGTCACAAGGGCACTCAAGGCGCCATCTGCAGTCATATCAGCCATCACGTCCACTCGAGTGAGCGGGACGCCGCTTGAGCAGTAATACTCGATAAGGGGGGCTGTGCGCTGCCGAAAAATCTCGAGCTTCCGCCTGACCTCTGCCAGCGAATCGTCCGTCCGTTCAGCACGGTCGCCACCAACGTTGGCGCAGACGCGAGCCTCAACCACCTCGGGAGTACACGCCAGTGCGATCACCTCGACGACAGTAGCGAAGCGGGCCACATCGCGTGCTTGGCCGACATGCCGCGGCAACCCGTTCAGAATGACGACGTCTCCAACACCGACGGGTCGTATGTCGATGAACGCACGGAATATCCCCTCCGCGATGTAGAACGTCTCATCCTCAAGCAAAGCGCCGGCGGACAGGACGCACTGCACGAAGGCAACGTCGGCATCAGTGAAGGCGTCAGGCCGCATGTCGCCGGCGGCAACGAGCCGCAGATTCGCGCCAAAATCGAAATGCCAACAACGCCGTCCGTGGTGACCATGGCATTCAAGGGCATCCCCCAGCGGTGACTTCCCTGCGCCGGTAGGCCCTACGAGCAAGATCGCTTCCTGATTGGCACTTTGCGGCTGCACCAAAAATCGCCCTCCATGGCATCGTTCCCAACCAAAAGCACCCCGCCTGCGCAGGGCGTCCCGGTGTTCTCACAACGTAAGCCCCAAGTCAGGAAGCTCAATCCGTCGGCCGATGCAACGAGTAGCGCACGAGTCGTCCCGACTGTACAAACGTCAAGACGACATCAGATTGCTGGGTGACCACGGGCAAAACCCACGATGCGGTCGGCTTTCTCGGAGTCGGGGTCGCGGCGTGGCAACCCCTCCCACGTTAGCAGAACTGCACAATGTGGGAGGCGATGCCATCCGGCGACCTCTCTGCCAGTGCAGTGACAAGAGGAAGCTGATAGCATTGACGCCACGCACACGATGCGGTGCAGAAGGTTCCGTGTGCGTCTACCCAACAAAGAAGGACATTCGCAATGATACAGACCAAGCCGTCAGTCCCCGGGACACCCGCCATGCGGTTCACGCTTGCGGCCCTCGCCGTCGCCATGCTCCTCCCGCTCCACGCTCACACACTTTTCGACTTCACTGGAGACGCCCCGCAGGATGGCTGGCGCACGAACATGTGGGGTAAACGTGACGATGGCACCACGGGCAGCGCGGAGATCGCACTCGTCGCTGGGCCGAACGGCGGCAAAGCCGTCCAGGCCACGATTACTGACTCCCCGGGATGCAGCATCATCTCCCCCGAGATTCCCGGTGGTGAGTGGCGCCAAAAAGACTACGGGGCAGTTGAGGTAACCTACCGCGGAGATGGCGTATCAGGTGGCGTTTCCTTCTACCTGAGCGGCCCCTCAGGAACAGGCAAAGCGCAAGCGCGCAGCCAGTTCGGCCTCTCTCTCGGCAAGGCAGAGTGGCAGACATTGATCCTGACACCAACGCCGCCAAAGAAGGGAACTCCTGAGCTCCAACTCAACGCCACGACCAGCCTGTATTTCGGCTGTCGGAACACGTTGAGCTTCGCAATCGCTTCCATCCGCCTTCTGACCAACGACGACCTCCGGAAAATCGAGGAAGCAAAGCCCCCTGAACAAAGGGCTTGGGAAGCAGCCGTGCGCCCAAGCCTGAAAAGGCTCCCCGGATTCAAGTACGTGCCGGACACGCCTGGTCTGCCACGGATCCTGATCATGGGCGACTCGATCTCGATCCACTACACCCACTTGGTGCGCGCACAGCTGGAAGGCAAGGCCAATGTCCACCGTATCCCAACGAATGGAGGGCCGACTGACCGAGGGCTGGCAAACCTGGACAAGTGGCTCAAGCCGGGCAACTGGGCCGTCATCTACTTCAACTTCGGTCTCCACGACTCGAAATACCAAGGCTGGGACAGAAAGACGGGGAAGCGGTTTTCGGATACGCAGACTTACGGCAAGAACCTTGAGCAGTTGGTCACGCGGCTGAAGGAAACGGGCACGAAGCTGGTCTGGGCGACAACAACGCCAATTCCCGAAGGAGCCAAGACGCATGAGGTCGGCGATTCCATTCCCTACAACAGCGTCGCCAATGCCATCATGGAGAAGCACGGCGTCCCCATCAGTGACCTCTACAGCCATGTAAAGCCCGACCTGGCCGCCCATATCCGCCCACAGAACATCCACTTCTCCACCAGCGGCTCCGAGTTCCTGGCCAGGAAGGTCGCCCGGGATATCCTGGCTCAGCTGCAGTAGCCAAGCCCATCCTGTCCGGCAGAGCCGCGACTTACGCATGCGCGTCAAGCTAGGGTGTAGACATCTCCCCGCCAGCATTTTGCGTCACGAGGGACGCTGGTGCGTGAGCTTCCGTTTACGTGGTCGCCCGTCGCGCGAGCGGTGGCAACGGGGGAGCCGCCGGTCAAATGCCATTGATTTGGGGCGTTCGGTGTATGTAGTTCCGCGTTCACGCGGCCCGGACAAACCGTCTAAAGACGGAACTACGTACGGTTCACTCGTCCGCTCTGGCCGATGTGTGCTTAAGTCAATAACAGGAGCCGCCGGTCCCCCAGGGCTGCAAGCTCTGAGCCTGCCGAATGGGGGCCTCGGGAAGAGCCTACGCTTCTACACCACAACGAGTTACAGCTTGGATTGACGCGCATGCGAAACTTACGGAACCGGGCCCTTCCGGGACACGTGGGAAGCTCCGCCGGCTTCCTATTGCACCTGGAGCTCCCGGGTAGCCGTGAGCCCGGAGGCGAGCTCACGAACGGCCACTGTCCAAGTGCCTACTGCGTCATTGGGCGCAACATTGAGCTCCAGCGCAAGCTTCCCTCCCGTGGCCGCATACCAGCCGCTGAATTCAGCGGCATTCCCCTCGGGGTCGGTGATATCAACACGCACAGGAACGACGGCGTCAATCAGCTCTCCAGCGGCATCGCGCACGGCGATCGCAACGGACATCTCTTTGCCTCGTGTCGCCCCTTCCGGGACATCGACGGCAACATCTGCGATAGGCCGCTCTGTGATCATATAGAGTCCACCATCGCCCCCTCCCAGCTTCGCACTGAAGCACAGTTCCTTTCCATTCTGTTTGGAGGGCACAAGACGTCCTTTCTCCAAGTCATAGACTGTGCCTCTCGAGCGTCGAACGACCACGCTGGTCTCTAATGGCTGGCCTTTCTCCATCACCCGACGGTACTGGCCGACGTAGTCACCGTATGTGCGGCTGTCATTGACCACGAAGAGGTAGTCGGTCGCCCCGAAGGCTCGGAAGCGCAGGATGGCATCGGCCGTGTCAGCATCACCGTAGGGGGTGTAGGCACCCGAGAGCTGTTCACGCACTTCCACAGCCTTGGCCACAAGATCGCCCTTGTCGGAGCTGGAACAGGATGTAATCAGGAGATCGGGCATCAGGCGGGGGACGAGCAGCTCATCCGCGACGAGTATGCCACCGTTGTTCTGCCACTGTTGGATTCTGCTGGCGACGCCCTCAGTCAAGACGGCACACACGGGAGCAACCAACACGTTGTACTGGTCGAGCCCATCGCGGAGAATCGTCTCATCGTACACGATGTCAGGCTGGAGATGGGCGCGGCAGAGTATCGCATGCATCCGTCCCACCGGGGTCCGCATGCTCCCGTACGTGGCCCCGCCGTAGAACATCTGCGACGAGAAGCTCTCCAACATGGCAACGTCAGTTCGCCGATCCGGGACCTCAAGCAACGTTGGTCCCAACGGTCGGATGACGCTCCGCACGAGTCCCGCCAGCCGTGGCCCGGTGTCCGGGTTCGTGTAGTCGTACCCCCCGGGTTTGCTGGGCCAAAGCGAACCGGCACCATGGTACATGATGGCCCGAACGGGACGGGCGATCATCTGCCAGAAGCCAATCTCCAGCAGGTCCGGCGGAACCGTGATGAAACGAGTGTCAGGCAGACGCTTCTCCCAGTCGGCCCATTTGTTCTTGTCCTCTGGAGGCGTCTCGGTGGTCCCGCTTCGGTAGCAGATGATCTGTGTCATCTTCGTGACCTGCTGGTGAGGAGGACCACCTTTGACCATCGCGAACATTTCATCCGTGGCCAACCCCATCACCAGGGGATCGGGGTAGATGTACGTCCAATGCCCCAGGAAGTCGACCTCGCCGCCGCTCCCCCACTTGCTCGGACACCGCACAGCCGGATCCCAAAGCGTCCGTAAATCTTCCCGGTCGCCCTTCACGCCGCGTCGTTCGCTGCTCACAAAGCCCGGATAGCCATCCCCTCCACCCCAAAACCAGCGGTAGAAGGTCAGAATCCGGTCATCGTCAGGCACGACATGGTCACGGGGGAAGTCCGGGATTTCGCGATATCGGGTCCCGCTCTTCGAACGGACCAGCTTCGGGATGTCATAGCCGGCGAATGCGCGGAACGCTCTCCTTGTTTCTGGGCGGAAGGAGACTTGGTTACCATCCCGGAACTCGGAGTCCGTGAGTACCAGGTCAAGAGCTGGGAACATGCCGACATTGTTGCCCACCGAACGCCCGACATCATAGCCAAACTGCTGAAGCCGAGGGAGTGAGAAGTCCACATGCTTGGTCGGCTTTCCGTAGGCATCCAGACACAGAAACTCCTCGCGAATCTTCGCGTAGCCCTTCTGCCCTTTGAGGTAGCCCCCAGGCGAGATCTTACCAAGAACACGCAAGCCCGCGACCAGGGCCCGGTTGAGCGTCGCGCGCGTCTCGTCCATACGTTCATGGAAAGGGATGGGAGCTCCCTCTTGGAACGCCCTCATATCGAAGTGGTCCATCCACAGCAGGGCATGAGTAAAACCAGTCTCAGCCATTTGCTCGAAGCTGGCGCCTCCCCACATGACAACAGGCACGAAGGGTGGCAGGCGTTTGCAGATGTTCCAGCCAAACGTTCCTTTGCCGCTGACCTTCCGTCCATCGGCTGTCCCGGTAATCGTAGCCTGAAGCGTGTAGGAGCCGGACCTGCCGTCACAGGACAGCGGAACGGTCACATTTTTCGGTTCCAGGGGCAGTGTCCCCAGTTCGGAACGAGACGTATTGAAGCCGGTGTCGACGGTCAGCACGGCGTTCGTCACCGGGCGACCGATCGTGTTCTCAATCGTCACAACGAGAGACTGGTCACTCTCCATGCGTTCGAAAGCACTGCGCTGGTGGACGTGGCGAACGGTTACTACCAAAGGAATGGCCAGGGATTCGGGGATTCCCCGGGAAATCCGCACCTGAGCCAGGTACGCCGGCAGTCCCGAGTGGTGACTTCCGCAACGTTCACCAATGCTCACATTGCGTGAACCGGGCTTTGCTTCGCCCTTCCCCTCATAGGTCCGCCGCCCACAGAGCGCCCCATTAAGAAAAAGCAGTCCCATCCCGCGACCGTCGTAAGCAAAAGCGACATGCGTCCACGTGTTCGCCGCGATCGGCTGCCACGTCGACTGAAAAGCGATGACTTCGTCTCCCAGGCCAACGCCGGCATGGAGCCGGTAGTCGGTCCCGTTCTTTGACCGTGCAAGCCTGAAGAAGTAGTCCCGGTTATACCCCTTCTTGTCTGTCGTGACGGGGACATACATCTTGTCGATGATGTATCCTGACCGCCAGTCGGGATTGGTAGGTTCAGCCTTGAGTTTGATCCACGCCTCGAGTGTTAACGCACCTTTGGGGGTCAGGTCCAGTTTCCGTGGTGTCCCCGCGCCCTGCCGTTTGTCGTTGTCCGGCGGCCCGGAACAGAACGATTCCAGTGCACCGCCGAAGCGCTCGTCGGTGACAAATTGGGCCTTCCCACTCAGCGTCAGGTGGGCATCGCCCTTGCCATCTTGCGCCTCCGTCCCGGGCTGGAACTGCCAGATAGCCACGGTGTCCGGGCCGGTCACCTCGTCCCCCTCGTACACACGATTCCATCCTTCAGCCGCAGAAGCGGCTCCCATCCAGGCGACCCCAACCAAACACATCCAAGGGAACATGCGCCAATCAGAAACTCGGGAGTATGTCATATTGCCTCCTCACTGTAATGTCCGCAACCGTGAACCGTGAACCGCTGAATCTACCTAAGAACCTGGAACTCGACGGGCTTGTAGATGCCCCCGGCGCCAGCCGTATTCAGGACCCGCACGGCCAGGTGGTTCGGTTGGCCCCACTTCACAAACGGGGTGATGTCCAGATCGAACGGCGTGCGCCAACCGGCAGGTCCGATATCGTGGACGCCGGCATACTCGCCGTTGATCCACAGCCAGGTGGATTCGTCCACCGCCTCAAAACGCAGAACGACCTGATTGATCGTGCCCTCCGGTTTCTGGGGGAACGTTACCGTGGTTCGGTACCAGCCAATTCCCATGAATCGGCCAACCTTCTCAGGCAAGGCGTCGTGCCAGAACACGCCCGTCTTGATCCCAAACCAATCGCTCTCATCCAGATCCGGAACAAACCAGTTGCGGACGTGCCCGTAGCGGCTTGGGTCCGGCCTGAACACCCAACCCGTCTCCGCCAAAGGCAAACTCGCGACGACCTCGATGGCGTGGTCCCACCCCAGGCGTTTACGCAACGGCACCACGTTGCGGCGAAACGTCCAAAACGCGTCCGCAGCCATCTTCCGCACCGCGGTGTCCTCGTCCCGAGTCGCCGCCATCAGGGATTGCGTGACCTCGTCAGTGCGCGGCCGCATGGCCACGAGCTCCTCCACCGCAACGACACGGACAAGTGGGCTGGGATCGCTGAGCGCAGCCTTCAGTACAGGCAAGGCGCCCTCCCCCTTGACATCATGGATCCGACGCAGGGCAGCGCGCCTTATCACCATGTCGTCAGATTGGGCCAACTTCAGCATGGCTTCACCTGCCCTATTCCCCATCGCAAGCAGTTTCCGCGCCGCCCGACGACGCTCAATGGCGTTCTCCGACTGCGCTCGCCGCTGCAATGTCGGAACGTCGTCCTCCGCCGCAAAAGCAGGACAGGGCAGCAGAACAGCCCCACCCAAGCACACAAAAGCCGCGTATCCTCTCAGCAAACGCATCCGTCAACTCCTTCTGAGGGTATGCCAACACATGTGGTCAATGCCACATACAATAGCGAGCGGGACCAGGTTTCGCGCTATTGGCAACGCGGAATAACCGACATCGCTCCCGTTAGTCACGGACGGCTCTGACTTGAGGCTCTAGAGCGAAGCCGGGGGAAGGTCGCCGGATGACACCGCCTCCCACATTGGGCTCAGATACGAGCAACGTGGGAGGAGCCGCTGTGCTCCGATTGACCGTATCTTGGCCATTCCCCACAGGTCACATTGGGCTCAGATACGAGCAACGTGGGAGGAGCCGCTGTGCTCCGATTGGCCGTATCTTGGCCATTTTCCACAGGTCACATTGGGCTCAGATTCAGACAACGTGGGAGGAACCGCTGTGCTCCGATTGACCGTACCTTGGCCACTCCCCACAGGTCACGGCTCTGTTGAAGTGGCGCTTGCCCTCAGGACTCGGAAAGGAAATCTACGAGTTGCCGGGGACGCCTCCCTCCTGCGACGCTATGTTCCGGGGTCAACACAACGCGCAATGGGGAGCCCTGTTCCGGACACGAACTGGAAGGACGAGAAGACACTATGCCAACCGTCACCAAATCTGCTCTCCGAATGGCCGCTTCCGCAGCGGTACTCCTGCTCAGCTGCCGTGCTTTCTCGGCCGAAACGGGCATCGATCAGGGACGCGCAATATCAACGGAAGTACCGGACTGGCCACAATGGCGCGGTCGCCGGCGTGACGGTATCTCATCCGAAGTGGGATTGCTGCAGGAATGGCCCGAGGGAGGCCCGGCCCTGCTCTGGACCGCGACCGGGCTGGGGCGCGGCTTCGGTTCACCGATCATCGTAGAGGACAGCGTGTACATCGGTGGCGACGTGGGCGAAGACCTCGTCATGGTCGCACTGGACCTCGCCGGTAAGGAGAAGTGGCGAACGTCGAACGGCAAACGTTGGACCAAGTCCATCCCTGGCGGACGAACGACGCCCTGCTACGACGACGGACACCTCTACCTGATGAACGCCCACGGGCGCCTGGCCTGCCTGAAGGCAGCCGATGGGGTCGAGCTGTGGGCCGTCAACATCCTGGAGCTGTTCGAAGGCAAGAACATCACCTGGGGCATCAGCGAATCCGTTCTGGTTGACGGCGGGAACGTGTTTGCCACCCCCGTCGGAGCCAAAGGGCTGATGGCGGCTTTCGACAAGAAAACCGGAGAAGCCCTCTGGACAACCCCGGCAATCCCGGGCGCTAAGCCTACGTACTCCTCGCCGATTCTCGTGGAAGTGAATGGCGTCCGGCAGCTCATCAACTGCACCAACAAGGACGTATTCGGCGTCGACGTCAAAACCGGCGCCATGTTGTGGAAGCACCCGCAGGCCCTACCCAGTGTCATCGGCATGTCTCCCGTCTTCCGCGATGACTCGATCTACATCGGCAACACGACCAGAGACGAAGGCAAGGTCTTCCGGCTCAAGATCGATGGTGAAACACCGACTGTTGTCTGGACCCAGGATCTCACCGACACGGAGTGCGGAAACGTGGTCTGCATCCGCGATGTCGTTCTCGGCTCCCGGAAACGCAAATTCAAGGAGTGGCTCTGCCTGGACGCGGCGACAGGTGAAATCCGGCACACAGAAGCCAACATGCCAAGCGGATCAGTGATGTACGCCGATGAGCGCTTCTACTGCCTGACTGTTCAAGGCACGATCTCGCTTCATGAGTTGGTCGGCCAGAAGCTCAAAACGGTCGGCAAGATGGAAGTGGTCAAGGGCAGGAAGGACGTGTGGGCCCACCCCGTCGTTTACGGCGGGCGTCTCTACATCCGCTACCATGACAAGCTGCACTGTTACGACGTGAGCCGGAAGACGGATGGGTAACCAACCGGTCAGTCCCCCCAAGAAAGTCACTCGATCCCATTCGGCTCGAACACAAAGATCCGCCCGAAGCGGTGCGATATGAGCAGTTCCAGGTCACCGTCTCCATCCCAATCGACCACTCTCGGACAAGCCGTCGCGACAACGTCCAGAACGCCCACACCGCCCTCGCGGCGATTGTAGAGGGGCATGGAGGCCGCCCGAGGGGAGGCCCACGCCCCGCCATACAACTCCCGCCAGACGTCGCTGTCGTCACGCAGGGGTTCGAGGTGACCATAGTGCGGTTCGGAGGCACTCCCGTCGTTGATCAGCGCCACCAGTTTCCCGGCCCGGTTGCCCAACAGGACGTCCTTCCTACCATCACCATTCCAGTCGGCCACCTCAACCATCGCGCGCGGCCCGAACGCAAACTCCCGTCCTGCCACTCGAAGCCGTTCACCCGGTTTGAGCCGAGGGCTGGCATTCGTCCCCACATTGAGGAACACGTGGACACGGCCCAGGAAGTCCCCGCAGACCAAATCGTTCTCTCCATTCCCGTTCCAGTCCACAGCCCGTGGCGTTGAGAAACCAGCCACGTGAAGGAGCGCTCCGTCCTCAGTCCGCAACGGCTCTCCCTTCCCGAGCTCGCCACCTTCTTTGCGGAGGTATAGATAGACCAATCCCGTGTAGCCTCCAAGCAGGAGATCCAGGTTGCCGTCGTCGTCCCAGTCCACGGCTTCGGGCGCCAGGTTACCCACGTATTCGGTGGTGAATTCCAGCGCGGAACTCGCCCAATGTCGCTGTTCGCCGCCCCCCGGAGAGCACAGGGCCTCAGCGGTGTAGGTCACCCCGGGCAGGAACGTGAATGAATCAAATCCAGGCTCCCGCGCAGTTCCGGTATTCACATAGAGTCTCACCCGTTCGGTCTCTCCTCCCGCAAGAATGTCAAGCTTGCCATCGCCATTCCAGTCGACAATATCGACGACCGGGTGGACCCCACAGACGAGTTCTCCGCCGCCGTCACGCAGCCGCTCAACCTGGCCGAACGATGGAGCTGAATCGGTTGCAGTATTCCACCAGACGAGCACGTCACCGTCGTCGTTTCCAACAATCAGGTCCTTGCTGCCATCGCCATTCCAGTCGGTCACGTGTGGGTGGCTCAGACGTCCGACATCCAGTGGTTCCCCGGCGGCGTCCCGCAATGGCCGGCCCTCGGTAAACTCCGGCCGACCGACATCACCACTGTTCATGAAGAGTCGGAGCATGCCGTCCCTGTCGCCGAGAAGGATGTCAAACCGCCCGTCGTTGTCCCAGTCGACCGCCTCCGGACACGGGTACATGGACCCCGAAATCCCCTCAACGGGACGAGCACGCAGGAACCGGGGCGCCCTCTTCCCCCCCCTTCCCTTAAGCAGGAAGAGCCTGCCCTCCTCTTCGCCAACGAGCAAGTCCAATTCGCCATCCCCGTCCCAGTCCACCAGCTCGGGGTAGCCATAGTTCCCGATATTGACCGTGCCCTGCCTCGTGGTGATCTCGTGGTGCTGGTCTGCATCAAAGGCGAAGCCTGTCTCCTCCGTGGCCTCATTCGACAGGAGCAACACCTTTCCGGCGTGACTGCCCAGAATAAGGTCCAGCTTCTTGTCCCCGGTCAGATCGGCGAAAACCAGCTTGGGATTGAAGTGGAGAACCAGGTCTTCATCGTTACCGGCCGATGGTATGCGTGTAGCCCGGCCAAACGAGGGACGGTCCGCAGAGCCGTCGTTCACATACAGGTAGAGCAGCCCATCGTGATCACCGATGACCAAGTCCCGGCGACCATCCCCGTCCCAGTCAATCACGTAGGGGTAGGATTTGAGCCCAACGCCAAGCATCCTGTCCTGCAAGTACCCGGTTGCCCTCAAAACGGGCAATTCCGGATTCGCCGAAAAGAGGCCGCCCACGAGCGTCTTCCGGGCAGGATAGCCCTCCGGGCAACCGTCTGGAACGGGAAGCTCACCGAGAAGCTCAATGATCTCCTGAACATCACCGCGTTGCTCGCCCGACTCGTGGACTCGCTGCAGGTTGATCTCACGACACACTTTGTCAACCAGTTGTTCGACGCGCCAGGGGATTGTGGCCCCGTTGTTGCGCAGTTCCTCGACGATTCCGGTCACATCCCAGGCCGAGGTCATTCCTACGTCAAGACGCCGGAAAGGCCCACCCGCAATCAGCTCAAAGGACAACTGAGCCGTCGCCCCACTGGCAATGTCGCGTACGTTGATCTGCCACATGCCAACAGGATCATTGCAGGCAAAGCGCAGTTCCCGCTCAACCCGCCCGCCCAACGCCACCAGGTTGGCGGAGTAATGTCGTCTGGAAATGCCATCAGGCCCGACAAGCTCAAGATGCAGCACGTGGTCGCCAGTCGGAACGCGACTGTGACGTGACGCCGTGGAGTTCCCGGAAGAAGGGGCAGCAACCGGCCGTTCTATCCCGGGCGCCGCCGCACAGACCTCCAGCGCAACCCGTAACAATCCCCCCGCAAGGACCTGCCTCGGGCCCACCGTGCTCACGCGAACGTGCGGCACGTCGTAGTCGAGTAGACCGTAGATCTGGCACTCACCCGGGGCGAGTCGCACCGGGGCTCGCCCCACGAACCCCAGTCGCTTGCCGGTGCGAACATCGCACACCCAGGCATGGCGTCCGAACATGATGTCCGTCTCAAGCCGTTCCGCAGCACCATCCGGCAGCTGCCATTGGCGCAGTACACACACATATTCTGCCTGGTCCTGCCGGTAGCGGACGACCTCGGCCTGACTCGCCTCGGGAGCCACCTGAAGGCGGGCTGCCGCGGTCACTCCCGCCTGAGTCATGACCTCCTGCACAAGCGCGAGAAACCCAGGATCCAGCACTTGTGCGCCTGGTTCCTTGTAGCTGGCTCGGAAGTCATAGAGGAAGTTCAGATAGTAGGCGGTGCCTCCTCCAAAGCGAGCACGACACGCCGCAGGCTCGCGGTTACCGTTTCTCACCTTCCACGCAATTGTCTCCGCCGAGTCGACCACCAAACCGGGTCCCGACGTCAGTTGGTCGATTGCGTGCTCCCGCTTCGCAGTGGCGTACAACACGTCCGTATCATCATAGCTGGGAGCCCTATCCCGGCGGGAGACCCCAAATACATCATCGAGAGCCCCCGCCCCACGGACAGCGCAATGGGCGTCGAGTGTCCCGGTTCGGTACGTACCGACCAGCGTTCCGCCCTGCTTCACGAAACGCTCGACGCCATCCGCCTCCGAGTCCGACACAGCCTG
Source organism: Lentisphaerota bacterium (assembly GCA_018676675.1). Classification (GTDB taxonomy): domain Bacteria; phylum Verrucomicrobiota; class Lentisphaeria; order Oligosphaerales; family JABHEG01; genus JABHEG01. The sequence continues at coordinate 22,651 of JABHEG010000046.1, read as the reverse complement.
GGAGTGCGGCATGACAAGCACCTTCCACTTCTTGTGGATCAGCTCATCCCCGGCGATCTGGTCGCCGGAGACAAACTCATACTGCAGCCCAAGTGCCTCGAGGGCACGCAACCAGCCACGGCGATCGCGCGCCAGAGCACTCTCGTACCCCGTACGCCGCCCACTCACAAAGGAAGAAATCCACTCCGCTCGGATCGAGGCCGGGGAGTAGTGAACGGCTACGCCATCGTGCAGGCGCCGGGCAGACATAAGGGCCTTACCAAGGCCGTCCTGCAAATCGCGCATCTCGGCAGTGCGAAGTCGCTGATCAGGATAGACGGACAGGTCGGCTGAAATGCAGGTCGTCACCTTGGAGAAGATCACTGCTGAGCTGCCATGCAGTGCGGAGTACCAGATCATGTATTTCTGGAAGGCACCGGTGGCTCCGAATCCCGAACAGGTCATCGTAGGCAAACGGGCAAACGAGCGTTGCACCTCGCCCTGATCATAGAGCCTTGGGTAGGGCATCAGATGGTCAAGGTGAGGCAGAATCTGCCACCAGTCACAGGCGCTGTAGGGATAGGACGGTCGGGTACCGGAGGTCGACAGCCGTGCCCCGGGATCGATGGCGTGGATTGCAGCCGCAGCACGTTCGTAGGCCCGAGCGAAAACCGTTTCCATGAACGCTCGGTGATCGGCCCAGGGAGCAAAGCTCTCGTGCACAGCGACCTCGGCCGTCGTCATCGGCACGACGTCATCCCAACCAGCAAAAGCTGTCTTCCACGTGCCGTTGAGCTGGTCCAGGCTCGCGTACTGCTCCTGCAGCCAGACCCGGAACTCCCGCAGACAGTGAGAGGAGAAGCAGAAATCCAGCGGCGAGCTCTCGAACGTGATTGTGTTCTCGTCGCCCAACCCGTAGGCAACCGGCTTGCGGGAGCGTAACGGCAGCACCTTCCGGGCGACCTGTTCACGGTAAGACACCCAGGTTGCCGGATCGCTCAGACATGGCTGTCGGGCCAGATACCGTGAGTCGCCCGTGCGGGCGTAGTTGGTCTTCAGCTCGTTGAACACGTCATACCACGGCCGCCCGGACACGCTGTTTCTCTTGGCTCCGGGGAATGGTGCGCCACCCACCAGTTTGAAGTCCAGAGACGCACGCCCGTCCGTACCATCGATGCCCTGCTCCCAAATGCGTCGAAAGAAAACATCGCGCATGTAGTCCGGGTGGCGGCGGCTGTAAGCCCAGTCCCAGCAGAAGTAGAGAAAATCGTCCAGCTCTCTCTCCACCAGTTCCACCCATGGTGAGTGTACTTCATCGACGACACCATCGTCGTCAAGCAGCCGAGCCATCACCCGGGCACTGCGTGCGACGGGAGTGTCATAGCGAAAACGGAACGGAATCCGCCGTTCCTCCCCAGCCCCCACATCAACCCAGGTCTCGTTCACGATACGTCCCCGTCGGTCCTGCAATGCGGCGTACAGGCGACACGGTCCGGCTTGAGGAACATCCGAGACGTCAAACGGCAAGTAGAGAAGCACATCGTCCGGTCTGACCGACGATGTCGAGACAGCCCGGGCGGATACCTCTCCAGGAGACAGAGCACGTCCGTACACCACAAACTCGTCGAACATGGCCGTAGTAGGACCATATTTCGGACAGTGCCCAATGCGCAGAGGGCCACGCACGACTGTGGGCATGGACGAAGCCTCGGACTTGCCGACCGGACGCCCGTCGATGTAGACCCTCAAACCCACAGTGTCCCAGGTCCACACGGCGTGATGCCACTCCCCCACCGCCCAGTCAGTTACCGAAACGGGAACGCTCACTGCCCCCGTGTTCCCTTCGGGATCCGGACGGACCTGGAAACTCACTTGCCCCCGGTCAGGGTAGTGCAGAACGCGCAGAGCGTGCGGCGTCCGCCACCACCAATTCGTCAGAGTGCCAGACTCTCCAGACTGAGCAGGGCCAAGGGCCACCCACATCTCAACCGACCCGGTTGACACACTCAGGTTGCCCTCCGCAGGATAAAACAAGGCCCCCGTCCCCGGAAGCAGTGCACTCCCCTGGTGCCCATCCACGAATGCCGCCTGCCCAGCCGCTGTGGGCTCAGGCAGCCCTCTGGAATAGAGAGCGGTTGCCGGGTTCCGCCCTCCTTGCAGCTCAATCGTTCCACTGATTGCACGGCCGGCCGGCAACACCATGTCATTTGGCTTCACTGACGCAATCCGCACTGGAGTCTGAACGTCAAAACGGGCCGTTCCCCACTCGACGATGCCTGCGTCGGAGCGGACAACCAGGTCCGCAAAGTACCGGCCGGCCGGAAGACGACTGGGGAGCGTGAAAGCGTGGGTTGCGGAGCCTTCCGCCGGAAGCGTCAGCGTAGCGCTCTGTTCTACTCGAATATCGTCGCTGACAGCCCTGACTCGTACGCCAAGCTGGAGGGCCGTGGCCGGTCCTCCTGTCGTCAGGCCGACGGTAGCTGTGATCGAGGTGGAACTCAGTCGCTGGACGCTGGCTGGTCGCACGCTCCACTCCGTGAGCCGGATCTCCCCTTCGCGGTGAGACAACCAGACCAGGCAGCGAGCTAGGAAAGCAAAGTACCCGTCGCAATGGCTGTAGTCGCTCCCTTCCTTGACCGCAGGGACAAGTCCATTCGGAGTGTGACCCAACACAAGGATGCGCCCGCGGCCGCTCCCGGCTGAGCTCATGAAGGCATCCCGGCCGCCGTGCAGGAGCACGGAGTTTGACGTCGTGTATACGGGCAACTGCAAATGCGAAAACGCAGCAATCGGGACCCCCGTTGTCGTGTAGTGAGGGACGGGGATGGATAGCTTGCAGGCCCGTGAAGACGGCTTTGAGCAGGGCATCAGCCCGATCGTGTTCCACTGCGGCGGGATATCCCCGTGCGTAAACAGCAGCAACCCCGTCCCCGCAGCGTTCTTGCGCGCCACAGTCGTGAGGATATCGCCGGGTAGACTGACTCCGGCAAACTGCTCCGAGCCATGCCTGGACGATGCTTGCACCATTGGGCGGTCGATGACGATCGCGTCCAGCTCGCCCGCCAACTCACGGCGCAGAAGCTCGAGATATTCCTCAGCTGTCGGCCGTTTCGGCAGTGACCACCGGTTCGCGATGAAGCTCACCGCACGAGTATCCAGACTGATGCGCTGTGCCAACTCAACAACATCCCGCTGGGTGAAGTACGGGGTAATGAAGAGAACGCGCAGGGGACCGCCCGCCAACGGTTTGGCCCATGGCGTGTGCGGGGTAACAAAATCACCACGTATCGGGAAGTACTGTCGCGGAACGTGGTCCTCGTACTCCCCCAGAACGCGACCGGTTTCGGCATCCTCGAGGACGATTCTGGTGTCCTGCGCGTCCTGCCTAGGAAGCCGGTATCTGAACTCGAACTTCCGTCCCCCTCGCGCCGGCAGGGAGAACGGCGGAGCCAGGGCTGCCTCTTGCTCCGTACCCCCAGAGGGCTCCCGACGGATGCGCAGCCGTTGTTCACTTGTGCCGTTCCGCACGCCGACTCTCATCACTCGTGTGTCTCGTCCCGCATAGCCGACACTGATCTGCTCAATCACCGCTGCTCGGGAAATCGCACTCAGCGTACCGAACTCCCGAGGGGCATGGAACGTTGTGGACACCGCGGTCCAGGAAGACAGCTCAGCGTGGGGGGTCTCATTTCTCGTCAGATTGAATCCCCACGCAGCGCTTCCGGAGAGGTCCGCCCCCAGTCCCGTGAAGGGGATAGCCATTTCTGCGGCCCAGTAGTCGTCTCCCGAAGCGACAGCCACCTCCAGACCGACGCAATCCCACTGCGCATCTTTCACGGTCTGGCGGTCACTCCAGGTGCACGCCTTGTCCGTGATGGCCCCGGCTGCGTTCACCTCTATCTGGTAGTAGCTTCTGCGATCACGATTCGTGTCAATGAAGACCTCTACACAGTCGTCCGACCAGATATCGCCATCCCGGTCCTGAGCCCGGGCGCTGACCCCGCCCATGCGCGCCTCCGAACAGCGGAAGGCAACGTAGAGATGGGATGCGGTGTAACAGACGAACGTCTCCGTGGGTTGTGAAACAGCCCTGCCTCCGACGCCGACAAACTCTCCGACAGAGGCACCCTCCCCCCAGGCCTTGTCTGACAATTCACCATCGATCCGGGGCGCGGTCTGCGCCGGCCGAGCATGATGCCTGTGGAGACGGACGCGACGCAGCGGCCCATGAACTGAAGAGATGGCAGATAGGACGGGAAGTGAGCCGACAAAAACGCACAAGCACAGCAAAATCCGCACCGGATTTCCTCCTCCTCAAGGGTCGTCTCAGAGCCGCTGAACCAAACAGCAGAACGCTCTATCCACCCAAACCGCGGCGTAGCGGAACAGTCCCGCTATCATCGTTCCTCGGATGCCGTGTCCGTTGGTCGCGGATGCGGGCACCTACCGGGCAACTGGTGAAGACACCAGCTGAGCTGACGGGACCGCTTCGTCGACGCTCGTCTCACGAGGAGCGCCGCCCAACGTCTCGAGATCCGCATCGATGCAGACGCGGAAACCAACGTTGAACACCTGCTGATAGGGCCGGTAGGCAAGACGGTAGGAAGACGTGCAACGCTTGGGGCGATCGCGCCATGAGCCCCCGCGAACGACGCGTTTCCCGGATTTCGTGAGGCTGTTCCGCCCGTCACGATCCGAGTAGGGGTACGGACGGTACAGGGAACGCGTCCACTCCGCCACGTTGCCATGCACATCGAACAATCCCCAGCAGTTAGCCTCGTAACTTCCCACATCAGTGGACACAAGGCCGCCATCATTGAACGCCGACGCTTTGGGCAGCCAGTCGTCGAACTCCGGGGGTTCCTTGATCGGGGTATTCAGCGAATAGGGATTACTGGCAAACTCACTGGTCTTCGCGTCAGCCACATTCGCGCGAGCCGCGAAGTCCGCAACCGAACTACCAAACCACAGTGGTGTGCTCGTGCCGGCTCGACACGCATACTCCCACTGCCCTTCGGTAGGCAACGCAGCTGACAACCCCGTTTCTGCTTTCAACCAGGTGCAGAATGCCCGAGCCTGATCCCACGAAACCCGGACCACGGGCTGGCTTGGTTCGTTGAGCGGGTACCCCTTGACACCGAACTGGTACCCTTGCTTGTGCTCCCGGCGACTGTCATGCGAGGGATCGAACCGGGCAAACAAGGCGTTGGTCACTTCAGTCGTCGCAAGCCAGAACCCTCTGTCAATCCTGACCGCCTGGAGCGGACGCTCATCCGAAGCCCCGTTCGCGGCTCCCATGACAAACTCGCCCGGAGGAATGTAGGCGAAGGCCAGCCCTGCGCCGTCACCCAGATCAATTGTCTCAGCGGGACGCGTCTGCTTTGCCCGTGCCTGCTCAGAAGTCCAGGGCCAGGCCGCAAGAGCGGGAACAGGGCTCGGAAGCGGCGCCTCAACAACTGCCCGGGGAGTAGGCTCGGCGGATTTCGCTGCTTCCGCAGCGTTGATGTGGTGCTCATCAACCTGAGCATAGAGCCTGCGCATCTCGGACCGACGATCCTCACTTTCGCAGGCCTTCTGTCCCGCAATCGTCGACCAATCCCCGTGAAACGGTGTGTTCAGGTCAATCCAGGTGACGAGGCGATCCCACTCCGCGGCGGTCAAGACGACACCGTGGTGCCCTTTCTGCAGGATCTGCACAAGCTCGTTGGTGTCAGCGTGAAAATCCATAGGGCTCAGCAGGTGCATACTGCTCTCAATGCCCGGGTGCCGCACGTAGCGATGAAGGTTGACATACCCCACACTGAACTTCCCGCCCCAGGCCCCCGCTTTGCCGCTCATTTTCGAGGTCCACTTCTTGGGAAGAGGGTCACCGCGCAAGCTGAAGACCGGTTTGGTGTTGGCCTGGGTGGTCCCGTTGTGGCACGCAACACAGTGTCGATCAAGCACAGGCTGTACCTCGCGGGAGAAGGCGAACCCACGAACCGCTCCATGCCAGTCCTTGACCTCGACAACCGGCTTCCGAGCAGCCACGGTCCGCTGTGGAGGCGGCGTCTCATTCTGGATCTCGTGGCACCCCACGCAGGAAATGACCTCGCCCGGCATGGCGGTGAACCAGCTGCGCATGAGCTGCAGCGCTTTACCTTCGGCATCCAACGGCTGCACAGCGATGGGCACATTCGCAGGAACGCGGAAGAACGCTGACCCATCCCGCTCCACCGGCACGGTCCCGAGCACGCGCCGAACATCCCAGGGGCCATCCAACCCGACCGTGCCATACAGGCCTCCCATGCCTCGGTAACCATACGTGTAGGTGAAGAGGCGCAAAGCCTTGGTCTCTCCCTTGGGGATTCCGGCCAGACCCGGGCCGCGGTGGATATCAGCCAGGTAGACAGCCGCATCACGTCGCGACAGGTCAACTCTGTCGGGCACGGCGGGTGGGGTGATCTGCTTGCGCAAAGGCACCGGTTCCAGAAGGGCATAGCCGGGGGCTTCTTTGAGCAGCAGCATATTGTCGAAGATGTCAACGAGGTAAATCCCCCACGGCGAAGACGCGTCCGCCTGCATGGAGACGAGGAAGTACTTCCCGCTTCCCCGGCCGTCAGCCTTCCCCAGCGGGAAGGGGTGAAGAAATCGCGGCCAGGATCCATCCACCAGACGGTCCTTGACAACCGGTTCGACCGCTTCCCCCCATCCCGGGATGCGCTGCACGACACCGTCGGCTTCCCGACGCCCTCGGGCCGGGTCAAAAAGCACCAGCTCCCCCATGCGCCTCACACCATGGTGTCCGGTCACGATACCGACCACCTGGGTCGGATGCCCGGGGATCGGGCGCCCATAGAAGATGCCGTTTGGCCAATATGAGTTGCTACCGTAGTACTCCATCTGGGCGGTACCGTCCGGATTCATGTGGAAGAGAATTCTAGAGTTGGAGTGCGGCAGATCTGCATACTCCCAGCGCAGGTACAGCACGCGGCCGTTGTTCAGCACGGTTGGGCACCAGCTGTGTTCCTGATCGAAGCAGAGCTGCCGAGCCGCTCCCGTCGTCTGATCGAGTCGAAACAGGTTTGCCACCGCCGTGCCCCCATTGACGCACGGCACGGCCACCATCGGAGCCGTGGAGGAGTAGAGGATGTCCCCGTTGGGCAGATAGCAGGGATCGTACTGGTTTACGTCCGCTCCCTGATCCGGTGTAAGTCGGCGGGGACTCGAACGCAACGCCCCGGTATCCGGATCAATATCAGCCTCGTAGACATGCCAGGCGGTCTTCGCGCCAGGCTTTGAGAACATCAGTCGGGTGGCGTCGAAATGCAGATCTACATCGCCGACGAACGTGTCGTCATCCGGCTTGTAGATGCTCGTGATGCGTCCTTCCGGACTAACCGGACAAAGCACGGCAATGTCGTTGTCATAGCCCGTCTTGCGAAGTACGCAGTTGCTCTGCCAGTTGGCAGGCAACCCGAGATTTCCAGCTTTCCGGCGAACCAACAGGAGCATGCCAAAGTCGAGGAGTGGGTTGCCCAGCAGGATTTCCCGTTGAAGGTCAATGATATCCTCCACAGCTGCCCAGCTGTCGGTGTCCCCCTGATCAAGCCCTTTGTTTATCTCGTCGGTTCTCCCGGCATAATCGTCCAGTAGGCCGTGGACTGTCGCGGCATGTGGGTAACGCTCTGGAAAGGAGGCGGCCAAGTCATCGAGAGCTCGGCCCAATGCCGCCAGATTGACCACCTTCCACTGACGCCGAACCGGCCCCCATCTGGCCGCAAGCTCCACCGCCTCTCGATGCAGTTCCGACCAGGGGGCCGCGTCCAGACGTGCCTTCGAAGCGACGAGCTCTCTCAGGCGCTCCTTCAAGGCAGCGCTCTGGGGCCCTGCATTCGCCAGCAACGTCCGGATGATCTTGCGACCGACCGTGACATCGGTCTGCCAATCGCCCAGTTCCTTCTTGATCTTGATTCGTCGTTTGGACCAGCCGCTGACACTGCTCTGGTCAGCCGGCCTCTTTAGAGCAATGTTCTTCTTCGGTGCCCCCTCGGCAAAGACCTCGACCTCACCCAGATGCATCCACGTCCGAGTGGGAACCTGGATCCGCAGAAAACGGCCTTGCTTGCCATTCAGCGGAATGCTGAATGTCTTCTTCCCTTTGGTCTCCCCCTTGCTCGTGTAGGCTGCCCGCCACTCATCACCGTCATCGGACAGCTTGACCACGAACCCCTTCAACCGTTCCGGACAGTGTCGTGCAGTGACCACGGTGGAAGCCAGCTTCTGAACGCTCCCCAAATCCACCTGCCACCAAGGGGAAGCATCCTCGCCGGTGTGCATCTCGTAGGATGAAGTCTTTTTCCCATCGACCACCCCGGCAGCGTCTTCGGCAGGAGCAACGCCTGATGCCGTGACCCTGGCCGACTGCACGGCCTTCGGCCACGACCCAGGGCCGCGGGCCTCCGCCACACAGAGATGCCCAAACACGAAAGCCGCCGAACACACCGTCAGGAAAAGCCGCTGCCTGCAACGCCATACGCTCTGCATCGCGTCAATCTCCAGTATGAAGGCGTCCCCCAATCAGTCATGCCCCAGCCGCCGCTTAACACACCACAATTACGAGTCTGAGTATCATCAGAATACCGGCAGCTCAGGGGAAAGCAAACGAACAGAGGGCGTCAAGGGGATAACGCCGTACGTGGCGCCCCTGGTAAGACATCAAGACAGGACTCGTTCCCCTCCCGCAACCTATGCGACCCCGTCTGCATTCTTCAGGAAGCAGGCCAATTCCCCAAGGCCGACGGAGATGTGCTCGTGACGAACGAACACACCGTCAGGCATCTCCAGCGTAACAGGAGCAAAGTTCCAAACCGCCGGAACACCGGCCTCCGCGAAAATGTCAGCAACAAGTTGGGCCGAATCGGCCGGAACGGTGATCATCCCGATGTTGATATCACTGGCGGCCAGGAACTCGGGGAGCTCCTTCAGGGGGCGCACCTCCAGCTCTCCGAGGTACTGGCCCGCCTTGCGCGCGTCAATATCAAAGAGTCCGACAATGCTGAGACCGTAAGAAGCAAAGCCCTCGTAGGAGGCAAGCGCGCCCCCCAACCGCCCCAGTCCGACAATCACTGCCCGCCACTGGCGATTGAGCCCCATGACCTCCTTGATCGCCGGAAGCAGATCAGCATAGCGGAAGCCCATGCGTGGATGGCCACGTAACCCGACGCGCCCCAGATCACGGCGCACCTGGCTGTCATCCAAGTTCAGATGCCGAGCGATCTGAACACTGGCTACCCATTCACTCTCCCGATCGTGAGCGATCGTCTGGAGAGCATGGTAGTAGTGCATCAACCGCTCGAGGAAAGCATGCCGAAATTCCCCGCTGCCTTCAGCTCGCGCCAAAACGTTGCTCCGTACCAATGCCGCCCGCGGCCCCCGTCACCCCAGAATCCGTTCCACGATCTTCATCAGGTTGCTGATCGCCACAGGCTTCTGCAGCACGCCCTTGAGCCCCAGTTCGGCGTAGTCGGTCGTCATACTAAGCGTATCGCCCACGGATGTGACCATGTAGATTGGGACATCACTGCCCAAAGCCTTGATCTCCTTGGCGAAGTTCGTCCCGGCATCTACCTCCTCCATCATCAGGTCAACGAACACAAGCGAAGGCTGACAACGCTTGAAGGCTCTGAGACCTTCCTCGGCGGTCGGAGCCAGCACGACCTCATACCCCTTGCCTGCCAACACCAACTCGAAGAAGTCGAGGATGTCCTGATCATCGTCCACACAGAGAATCACGCCTGATTTGTCAGCCATCGATGGTCTCCTTCCTGAAAGAGCGGTTGAGCGCGCGCTCCTCGCGCCTGACGTATCGGGTCCCGTTTCTGAAGGACCGCGACCCGCACGCCGTCGTATTGTGTTGGGGCGGCTTTTCCGCCGCCCACAAGAATGCCCGGCACACTGCCCACAAACCACTGCCGCCCCGGTTGAGCCGACAGTCCTCACGCTCTGCACCTTACCCAGTCGTCCCGACACCGTCAACAGGAGGAACTGTCGGGAGGTGCTGCTCGAGGAACGCTGCTGCCGCATCAAGGTTCTGACGAGCTTGCGCAGACAGACGCTCATCAAACTCATTGAACTCATACCCGCGAATTCCCAGAAGGAAGCCGCGAACCCTGGATTTGAACAGCGTCTGAGCCAAGTATAACACCTGCCTTGGGTCGACATGGTGCGAGGTGAAAGACGTCCCGTCTTCCGCCTCAAGCTCGGTGTAGGAAAACGGCTCCGCACCGGAGACTGACGCGTCGGCAAAGACCACAGCGTCATGCTCTGCAACCAGAGCCGCATCCTCCACACTCAACTGGTAGTTGGCATCGGCCTCGACACCCGGGACGGCCAACGCGGCGACTCTCTCAGCCAGCGCCGGCCCAAGTCCATCATCAAGTCGCCCCGGGTTGCCGTAGCCCAGCACAAGCACCGTGCCCATCACTGCACTCACCCTTTGTGCCTGGTCTCAATCACGTTCCCGGCTGCATCGATCAGCTCCACGGTCAAGGGCATCTGCCCAAGTGCGTGTGTCGCGCAGGAAAGGCACGGATCATAGGCACGAATGGCTACTTCGACATGGTTGAGGAGGCCTTCGGTGATCTCCGGAACGCCCGAGATGTAGTCCTGTGCCACCTTGGCCACCGCTCGATTCATCGGCTCATTGTTCTGAGTCGTCGAGACGATCAAGTTCGCCATCACCACTTCGTCGCGATCGTTGACACGATAGTGGTGCCACAGCGAGCCACGCGGTGCCTCGATCACGGCAACCGATTCCTCGCGCCGTTCGCCCTTCACCACCAGATCAGTGCCCTGCAGATCAGGATCGTTCAGGAGCTCTTTGATCTTCTCGCAGGAGTGGAGGAGCTCAATCATGCGGGTCCAGTGGTAGGCCATACTGATGTTGTTCGGCTTCCCGTCGGTCACGCTCATGAACTCGGCCCTGGCGGCCTCTGCCTCTGGCGTGTCGATGCTGTCACTGACATTGACACGCGCCAAAGGCCCAACCCTGTACCAACCATCGGCAGGTCCGACGGCCTTCAAGAATGGGAACTTCATATACGACCAGGGGCGAACTTCCTCGGCGATGTGCTCGACGTAATCGCTCGGATCCATCTGATCGAGAAGCGTGTTACCCGCAGCGTCCCGCACCCGGAATTTGCCGTCGTAGAGATCCATGCCGCCATTGGCGTCGACAATGCCAGCGTGGTTGGAGTCAAACGACCCGAACGGGGCGAGCATCTCCAAGTTCTCTACTGTGTAGTCCTTGGCAATCTGCAAAGCCGACCGTGACCACTCAAGCATCTGCTCGATGTCGGGCAGAAGGGAGTCGCGCTCGGCAATCGACAGGTTCTTGTTGATCCCGCCGGGAATCGCGCCCGTGCCGTGAATCTTCTTGCCCGCCGTCAGACGAATGATCTCCTGACCATACGCCCGCATTGTGATGCCCTGAACCGCCAGTTCCGGATACTCCTGGGCAACACCGAGAACGTTCCGAATGGCCGGATCAGCGTCAAACCCGAAGAGAATATCCGGGGAAGACAGATGGAAGAAGTGCAGAGCATGAGACTGGAACGTCTGCCCATAGTGCATCAGGCGCCGCATCTTCTCTGCAGTCGGTGTGAGGGTCGTCGCACCAACGATACCGTCCATGGCCTTTGCCGCACAGAGATGGTGGCTGACCGGACAGATGCCGCAGAGCCGCTGCACCAACACGGGTACTTCCCAATAGGGACGTCCCTGAATGAAACGCTCGAAGCCGCGGAATTCGACCACGTGGAGTCGAGCTTGTTTGACGTTGTTGTCCTCGTCGAGGTCGATCGAAACTTTTCCGTGACCTTCCACGCGAGTGACAGGATGGATGTGAATGCGTTTATCTGCCATCGTGCGCCTCCGAAAGTAATGACTCAGTCGTACTTGACCAACTCGTAGGGGAGCTCGAGCGGTTTGTCGGTCAAAAGAGCGACAAGCGCTGCAAAAATCGTGTCAGCCGGCGGCGGACACCCGGGCAGGAAGTAATCCATCTTCACGACGTCCTGACATGGATACACCCGGTCCAGTATCAGTGGGATCTCTTTGTCATCAGGAATCTTGTTGCTCGGATTGTAGACTGTGGGCCCATTCAGATAGGCCTCATCCAGACACTCCTTGAGAGGGATCGAGTTCCGCATGGCCGGAATGCCGCCCATCGTGGAACAGTCACCCAACGCGATCAGGATGTCACAGTGCTCCCGGAAATCCTTGAGGACTTCAACGTTCTCCTCGCTGCAGCAGCCACCTTCAATGAGTCCCACAAGACACTGCCCGGTGAACGACTTGATGTCGTCAACCGGTGACTTGTCGAACTGCACAAGTTCAGCGACCGTTAAGATGCGTTCGTCGATGTCCAGAATCGACATGTGGCATCCGAAACACCCGGCCAGGGATGCTGTTGCTACTTTCGGCTTAGTCATGCCCGCCTCCTATGTCAGCTGAAGTTATACCTGCTTTGCTTCAATATCGGACCCGATCGGCTCGCTGTCATAGAGCCGCTGCCCAACGGGGACTGCGAAGCCAACTCGCTTCTTCATCAGAGCGCCAACCGGACAGACATCGACGGCCTTGTCCACTGCTGATGCGTCGGTTCCTTCCAGGTTCGCCTCAGCATTGACGCCAATGCGCTTCTCGGTCCCACGGCCGACGAACTGGAACACGTTCTTTCCGTCCACATCGCGTGACGCTCGTACGCAGCGAGCACACAACACGCAACGGTTTCGGTCGATAAAGATGTCATCGTGGCTGAAATCAGTCGCCCGTTCCGGGAACATATAAGGATAGCGCGGCGCGGTGATGCCGAACCGGTAGGCCAACGCCTGCAGCTCGCAGTTCCCGCTCTTCTCGCAGAACATGCAGTAATGGTTGCCCTCAACGAACAGCATCTCGACGATCGCCTTGCGAACGTCGACGACGTCCTCGGACTCGTTCTCGATCATCATGCCTTCGGTAACGGGCTGCGTGCAGGCAGCCTGGGGACGACCGTTAACCAGAACCGTACAGACGCGACAGCTGCCGAATGCACACAGATCCTTGTGCGCACAGAGGCGCGGGATATATACCCCGGCCGCATCGGCGGCCTGCATGATCGTCTGGCCCTTGCATGCGGAGATCTCGGCTCCGTCAATCGTGATTGTCACTTCATCGCTCATGGTATACCCCCTGCCTATTCGCTGAAGATTACCGAGGTGCGCCCGGCCAGCGCTTCGCTCTCCGCCAGGGCCTCTCTGATGTCAAACGTGGGCAGGAATGTGCCCTCACTTTCACCGCCGAGACGGTCCGTGTAAGCCGCTCTGAAGTTCGCCAGCGTGCTCAGCACCGGATTGGCAGAGGTCTGCCCAAGGCCGCACCGACTCGCCAGCTTGACGCAACTACCGAGCTGTTCGAGAAACTCGATATCCCCGGGCGCTCCTTTGCCGGCCCTGATGGCGTCGAGCTTCTGTTTAAGCAGCACGTTGCCGACCCGGCACGGTGTGCAATAGCCACAGCTCTCTTCGACGAAGAACTCAAGGAACTCGCTGGCGATCGCCAGAACGTCACGCCTTGCACCAAAAACCATGATTGATCCGCCGGTGGCCAGATCATCATAGCAGATCTCACGATCGAACGCTTCCGGGCCAACCATCTGGCCACTGGGACCGCCCATTTGAACCGCCGCCGCATCATCTGCCCCGACAGCCCGCAGGACCTCGCGCAGGGTGATCCCAAACTCAAATTCGTACACACCGGGCATCGCGCAGTCGCCGGAAACGCTCAGCACCTTGGTGCCGGGGCTCCCCTTCGACCCCATCTGCACGAACCAGGCCGGTCCATGCTGAATGATGCTGGGGATACAGCAGAACGTCTCGACGTTGTTCACCGTGGTCGGGTGCCCGAGGTATCCCTTCTGGGCCGGAAATGGAGGCCTGTTCTTCGGATCGCCTCGCAGGCCTTCACAGGAACTGATCAGGGCCGTCTCCTCACCACAGATGTAGGCCCCCGCACCCATCTGAATGCGAATGTCGAAATTGAACCCGGGCTTGCCGCAAATTGTGTCGCCCAGGAGTCCTTCCTCCCGCCGCTTGGCGAGCGCCTCCTCCAGGAACGCACACAGGTACATGTACTCCCCGCGCAGATAGAGGATTCCGGTATCCGCCCCGATGGCGTACCCGGCGATCGTCATGCCTTCGAACAACACCTGAGCTCTCTCGGTGAGCAGGACTCTGTCCTTGAACGTCCCCGGCTCCCCTTCGTCGGCGTTGCAGAGAACGCAACGCTTCCCGCCGTCAGCGCTCCGGGTGAAATCCCACTTCATTCCGGTCGGAAAGCCTGCTCCGCCACGTCCACGAAGACGAGCTGTCTTCACATCACGGATGACCTCCTGAGGCGACATGTTGATCGCCTGGCGGATGGCCGCCCCGGCAGTGTGCTCAGCGAAAACGACCGCCCCGGGCTTGCGGACATTGTTCACAACCATCGAGCGAACCAATGGGTGGGCGTTGTTGCCGTCCCCATACGTCCTGACCAACTCTTTGGGCGTCATCCCATCGCGCAGCCGGCCGACAATCCGCCGGGCTTTGTCCGTCGAGAGATACGTCACAATCTCGTCATTGATCATCGCGGCCGGGGCCTGATCACTCATGCCGATGCATGGCGTCCACTCGAGGGTGATGCGACCATCGGCCGTCGTCTCCCCCATGGAAATACCCAGCTCCTCCTCAAACACCTTCGCAATGTCGGCCACCCCCCGCATCCGATCAATGACGTCGTTGCACAAACGCACAACGATCTCACCCTTCGGCTTGTCGGTGAGGAAAGCATAGAACGAGACCACGCTTTCAACCTCGACTCGGTGGGTGCCACACGCGGCCGCAATGGCATCCATCGCGGCGCTTGAGACGCACCCGCACTGTTCCTGAACCTCGCGGACAATGTCCATCATGCGGCCGGGATCGTTCCCGTACTTACCGCAGACGTCTGTCGCTGCTGACGCTGTCGAATTACTCATCGGGCACTCCATCTGCCTGCTCTTGACCTCCCGGTGATCGCGAGCCGCCACGGCTGCCGCCGGAACGCTCGCGAACACGGCCGACCCGAAAACCGATTCGTGACACTTTGCACGATATAGCGCAATATATACGCTCCCCTAGCCTGACACACAAGCTCTCTTCAGAAAAAAAGGGAAAGTTTTGGCGGGCCGTTCGGGTTCAGCACATCGCGGACCGATTGCGGAGCCCCTCAGAAAGGGAGTATCCTTCGGTTCCTCGATTGCACACGAGCCTCAACCTGAACACTGAAACCTGACACCTCGACGGGCAACAGTGTTCATGACCGGATCAGTGCCCCCGCAATGCCCTCAGCCACCCCAGCCACTCATCCATCCCCTCCCCGCTCTTGGCGGACAGCTGAACAAATGGCGCCCTGGTGTTGACCTGGGCGATATCATCCCGGACGCGATCCAGATCGAAGTCCAGAATCCCCAGCAAATCGACCTTGTTCAGCACGATGACATCAGCCGCCTGGAAAAGCGTGTGGTATTTTGCCACTTTGTCGTCCCCTTCGGGCACACTCAACAGAGCCACCCGGGCGTGCTCTCCGAGGTCAAAGCTCACCGGGCAAACCATGTTCCCCACATTCTCGATAAAGACAAAATCGAGCCCGGTCAGATCAAGTTCACCCAGTCCTGCGGCGACCTGTTCAGCGGATAGATGACACCCGCTACCGGTGTTGATCTGGACCGTCGCGGCCGCCACGTCGGCAAGACGTTCCGCGTCCCGGGACGTCTGCAGGTCGCCCACCAATACGGCGCTGCTTCCCTCTGCCAACGCAGGTATAGTCTGCTGAAGCAGAGTCGTCTTGCCGCTGCCCGGGGCACTGATGATGTTGACCGCAACGACCCCCGCTGCCTGCATCAGCGCCCGATTCTCGGCCGCAGCTGCGTCATTGGCTTGAAGCACATTGCTCACCACACTGATCTTCGGCATCGTCAGTTATCCTCACTGCATTTGCACTCCAGGGAGGTGAGTAGAATCTCATTCCCCTGGGTAATACGGGCGTCAGCGGCGCCGCAGGAAGGGCACACATAACACCCGACGTCCGGGCTGAATGCCTGCCCGCAGGCACGACACAGGGCCTCCGCCGAGACCTCGGTGATGACTAGAGTCGCCCCGCCGGCAATCGTGCCTTCAGCGGCGGCGGAAAAGGCAAGATCAAGGGCCTCGGGGACAACCCCCTGCAGAGCTCCGACCGACAGCTCAATCTCAGTGACAGCGTTCGCACCATGCTCTTCGGCCAACGCCTCAAGCTGCGCCAACAGGTGCAAAGCGACAGACATCTCATGCATGGCCAGACACTCCGTCTCAACCGCCAAAGCGGTGGTAGGCAGCGCAACTTCCTTCCGAACTCACCATGCACGGTCCCACGGGAGACCGCGGCGTGCAAGCACGGCCGAAAAGTGGGCAGTCCGGAGGCAGCAGCTTGCCCTGAATCACAGCACCGCAACAACACCCTTCGGGCTCGTAGTCCTCGTCGACCTCGACTCCGTACCGCCGGGCAGCGTCAAAGTCAGCATACTTGGGGCGCAGCGCTAAACCGCTTCCCGGGATAACGCCCATCGCCCGCCACACTGCATCAGAAACCTCGAACACATCCTCCACAAATCCCCAGGCAATACGGTTCCCGGCTTCAGTGACAGCCGCCCCGTACACATTCTCAACCGCAGCTTCGCCACGACTGACATAGTGGATAAGACGCCGAATCCCGTCAACCATCTGCCGAGGCTCGAAACCAGCGATGACACATGGGGGACCGAACTCCTTGACCAGTCCAGCGTACGCCCCTGCACCAATGATCACGCTGACGTGGCCGGGGCAAAGGAAACCGTCAACGCAGTGCCCGGGATCGCTCAGAAGCGCATGCATGGCGGGGATGACAGTCTTGTGCGCACACAACGCGGAAAAATTGCTCACGCCCAGGGCTTCAGCCTGCTTCAGAACAGCCGCTGTTCCCGGCGTGGTGGTCTCAAAACCCACCGCAAGAAAAACGACCTCGATCTCCGGGTGCTTCAGGGCCTGCTGCAACGCGTCGACCGGCGAGTAGACCACCATCACGTCCGCGCCCTCTGCTCGTTTTTCAGCCAGGCTCCCGTTTCGCCCAGGCACGCGAATCATGTCCCCATAGGTGCAGATCCGCAGGCCCGATCGACCGGCCAGGTAGCAAGCCGCATCGATGTATCCCTGAGCCGTAACGCAGACGGGGCACCCCGGGCCGCTGATCAGGCGAACGTCGGGCGGAAGCAAGGCTCGTACACCGCTGCGGAACAGAGACACCGTGTGCGTCCCACAGACTTCCATGAGCCGCAGATCCCTGCCTGCTTCACGCAGACGTGCCAGCCCTTCTCCCCATTGGTCCACATCACGCTGTGGCACTGTCGCTCTCCTTGCCTGCTCCTCGCAGTTCGGGCGGTACCGCATCAACCAGGGCATCATCGTGACTCAAGAGATCCCATACCTCCCGAGCTTCATCTTCGTCAAGCTGGCTGATGGCAAATCCGGCGTGAACGAGAACCCAATCCCCAACCCCCGCGTCCGGGGTGAACGCCAGGCTCGCCTTCAGGCGATTGCCGTTGAAGTCAACCACTCCGTTTGCTCCGGCAACAGGCCCTTCAGCCTTCTCAAGCGCAACGATTTTTCCGGGAACAGCCAGACACATAAAACAATCCTCGCCTTAGCCCCCGTAGGGGGGCGCTTTGCCTTTCGGCAGTGGCCATCGAATGTACCGGATAAAGCCCCTTCCCGCCACTTGACAACCTCGTCGATAGGTCAGTACAGTGAACGCGCCTGATCTCCTGCACCCCGGGACAGGGCCAAACTGTCGACGGCAGGGGGCGAGTACTTCAACACGGCCATCTATGTAGGTTACCAGCGATTGTCTGAACTCAGAATACTCGTAGTGGATGATGAACTGGGCATGCGCCTTGGGGTCAAGCGAGCCCTCAATTCGTTCACGTTCTCTCTGCCGGACATTCCAGAGCCCGTCAGTTTCATCACGGCTGAAGCCGGAGATGGGCAGGAAGCACGGGAAGAGCTCAACGCCCACCCGCCCGACATCCTCTTGTTGGACCACAAACTGCCGGACACAACCGGGCTTGAGATCCTTCAGGAACTCACTGAAAATCCCCGTGATCTGTTGACCATCATGATCACGGCCTACGCCTCCCTCGAAACCGCCGTCGTGGCCACCCGGCGAGGCGCATTCGACTTTCTGGCCAAGCCCTTTACTCCCGAAGAACTCCGTAGCGCTGTCCGCAAAACAGCGCGGCACCTGCTCCTCCAACGCCAAGCTCGCAAGCTTGAGGAAGAGAAGCGCGGCGTCCGTTTCGAGTTCATTTCCGTGCTCGCTCACGAGATGAAATCCCCGTTGGCCGCCATCGAGGGGTACCTGCGCATCGTGCAAGAGCGCGCCGCCGGGGACGACCCCGCTGTCTATGAACGGCTCGTTGACCGCAGCCTCGATCGGATCGATGGAATGCGCAAACTCATCCTGGATCTCCTGGACCTGACCGCAATCGAGTCCGGTCAGAAGCGACGCGAACTGGCCGATGTAGACCTCGCTGAAGCCCTCCGGCAAACCGTCGCCAACTTCGAGATGCAGGCCAGTGAACGTGCGGTGAACGTCAAGATCCGTTGCCCCGACACGCTCCCCCTGCTGGCCGATAGAAGCGAGATACAAATTGTGTTCAACAACCTCGTCTCCAACGCCATCAAGTACAACCGGGAAGGCGGAAGGGTCACGGCTACGCTCGAACTGAACGACGATGGCGCGGCCCTGCTCCAGGTCACCGACACCGGAATCGGGCTGACCCCCGAGGAAGCCGAGCGCCTGTTCGCGGATTTCGTCCGGATCAAGAACGCGAAAACACGAACGATCCAGGGCACCGGATTGGGGCTGTCAACGGTCAAGAAGATCGCGACCCTCTACGATGGCAACGCCGGGGTCACCAGCGTTCCCGGCGAAGGAAGCACGTTCTGGGTTACCCTCAACTCGCCTGTATTGACACAGGAACCACTCCACGCAAGCTGAAACCACCCCCGTGATCGCGCCCTGCCCCCCTCCCCGTTCCCCCAACCCCTAAATAGTGATTCTTGTCACGATTAAGGGTTGACATCCCGCCCCTCGCCGGTAGATTTAGTGAAACTTTTCACAATTGACACTGGAGACCGCTCAAGAACAGGCCGACACAGGCATTTCCGGACCACCGCAGCCAACGGCTTTGGCGTCTCTTCTTCGCCACCGTTTGCCCGCACGTTCTCTAGAGGACCGAATCGCGTCCCACCTGAACCTTCCCCGCGCACACAGCTTTGGGTGGGTTGGGTCTTGTTTGGTAACCGAACCAGCTCGCGGGGTCAGCCCTGAACCGGTCGCCTGGAGCGGAACAGAACTCGTACCAGAGCATCTGTCCGCACGAGCATACAGTCAAAAACGTTGGGCTTTTTCCCAACAGATTTTCGAGTACGAAAACGCAAGGAACCCCCTGCATGACCATCGCCGATCTGGCCGACGTATTGGAAGCGGAAGTTGTCTGCGGAGAAGAGCAACTGGGCGCCACCGTCACCGATTTTGCTGCTTCCGATCTCCTGAGCGATGTGCTCAGTTTCGAGAAAGAAGACTACGCACTTCTCACCGGGCTCACCAACTCCCAGATTATCCGCACAGCCGAGATCACCAACGCCTGCTGCGTGGTGATCTTGCGGGATAAACGCCCTCAGCAGGCGGCTGTTGTCCTGGCAGAACGTTGCGGCATTCCATTGTTGCTCTGCCCGCTCGCCATGTTTGATGCGTGCGGAAAGCTGAGGATGTACGTGGAGAACCACTGATGGCCGATTTCAGGGAACGCCAAATTCGTCTTGTCCATGAGCTCATGTACCAAATCAAGGTGCAAGAGGTCATGACCCGTGACGTGGTCTGTTTCGAACCGACCAACACGTTCCGTGAAATCCAGCGCTGCATGAAAGAGCAGCGCTTCTCCGGCACACCGATCGTCGAAGACGGCACCCTCGTTGGCATGGTGAGCATAGATGACATCATCAGCGCCTTTGATGGTGGCTATATCGATGATGCCATCGGCCCGTATATGACCAGGGAAGTGGCCACAATCCCGCAGAACTACTCGGTCATCGCCGCCAGTAACCTGTTCAACAAACACCGCTATGGCAGACTGCCGGTGGTGGAAGCCCCGCGCAGCAGACGCCTGGTCGGTCTGCTCACATTCAGCGACATCCTCTCCCACCTGCTCCTCGCAATGAACTCGATCGCCGAGCGCGTTGAACGCCAGGAACACTCGCTGGTCGAAGGGGCCAAACAAGCCAAAGACACCCTCCGGTTTGAGCTTGCACCAGATGATTTTGACTTGGCAGGGATGGCCTCCACCACGGTCAAGAAGCACCTCAAGAAGGCCGGGCTTCAACCCGACGTTCTGCGCCGTATCGCAGTGATCTGCTACGAGGCCGAGATCAACGTGATCATACACTCGCTCGGCGGGTTCATGGAAGTGCGCCTCCTTCCTGATTCCGTGACGATTGAGGTCGTTGATGAAGGCCCCGGGATCCCCGATCTGGAGAAGGCCATGGAAGCAGGGTTCACCACCGCCAACGAGAAGATCCGTTCTCTGGGCTTCGGGGCAGGAATGGGAATCGTGAATATGAAACGGTGCGCCGATGACTTCCGGATTACCTCCTCAATGGAGACGGGGACGATCGTGCAGGCAACCGTCAAGCTGAGTCCGGACGACGCAACAACGGACGCTGACTGAACGAACCACGCCTCTCTGAGAAGGACAGCGAACGCTATGACGTTACGAGACATGATCGAAGAACTCGAGCTCTGCCCTCTTCACCTGACAGATGAGCTCGATGTGGAGGTCAGCGCCCCCTACTGCGGAGACCTTCTCAGCGACGTGCTGGCCCACATTCCTCCTCAGGGCATGTGGCTTACCATTCAGGGACACGTCAACATCATTGCAGTGGCCCAACTGCGCGATGTTGCCTGTGTCGTGTTGGTCAACGGGATGGCGCCGGACCCCCAGACAATCGCCAAAGCAAAGCTCCAGGAGATCAATCTCTGCGGCAGCGAGAAGACCTCGGCTGAGCTCTGCATGCGCCTGGCCAACATGCTCTGAATGGCTCGCATCGACCTCCATATCCACACCGCCCTCTCGGCCTGTGCCGAGAACGTCATGAGCCCCCGCCACATTCTTGAACGAGCCAGCGGCGCGGCCTTGGAGATCATCGCAATTACGGACCATAACGCCAGTGCCCATGTGCCCTTGGTCACAGAGCTGGCACCGGCGTTCGGAATACGTGTGATACCGGGAATGGAGCTGACAACCCGTGAGGAAGTGCACCTGCTCATCTTCTTCAGGGAACTGGATGGGCTGATGGCCTTCCAGAGCGTGGTGGACAACGCCTTGTCGGCCGACCCGAACGTCGCTGATGTGTTCGGACATCAGCTTGTGTACGACGAGGCAGATGAGATCATCGACCTGGATGAGCAGTTGCGGCAAATCGGAGCGAACATTGGGCTCGATGAAACCGTGATCGAGGCAGAACGCCATGGCGGCATCGTGGTGCCGGCCCACGTGTTCAGGTATCGCAACAGCCTCACGAGCCAGCTTGGTTTCGTGGACGCCAACCCGGTCTTTGGTGCCCTGGAAATAGCGCGACCACGCTGGCAGCAAGAAGACCGGAAACTCGGAGACTCCTGCGAAGGACTCCCCCTGATGACCAATTCAGATGCGCACTACCTCGAAGATATCGGGCGCAGTGCACTTGACCTGCCCACAAGGGCGGAAGACGGCATAGACGGCGTGCTTCAAGCGCTCCGCGAATCAGTTGGCAGAGAGGCGTGAAAGACTTGTCACTCCATCTCCTCGACATTCTTGAGAACTCGGCCAAGGCCGGGGCTGAACGGGTATCGGTCGGCTTCGATTGGGCAGACACCCAGCTCTGCCTGACGATCGACGATGACGGCCCCGGACTGCCCGAAGGGATCAGAGAGAACCCCACCGATCCATTCCGGACAACACGAACGGATCGGCCGGTTGGGTTGGGCCTGTCCCTCCTCCGCCAGGCTGCGGAACAAAGCGACGGGAACATCCGAATTGAGACAGAAGACCAGCGCGGGGTGCACATCTCCGCGACGTTCAATATGGCCCATATCGACGCCAAACCGCTCGGAGACCTCGCCACAGCCCTGCTGACCGCGGTCGTCGCCTGGCCAAACCTGGACGTTGCACTCGCGATGGGCCCCCGGAAACAGGTCGTTTTCGACAGCCGAATCGTACGCGATGAACTCGGTGATGTCCCATTGGCACACGCTGATGTCAAGTCCTGGCTCCGACGGACCCTGGAGGACGAGTTCGAGCCGCTGCACGCGTGGAACCGGCAGCTCGAACCGAATACGTGGTAATCGCAACATGTTTGTTGTCTCTCATTAAGACAATCAGGGTAGCGTCAAAAGTTCTATGAAAACAATGAAGAGAGACTGAGCCGGTATGGAGAATGGTGTGGTTTACCATGACGCTTGCTACCGGGCAAGTTCAGATCCGGCATAAAGCCGCTCGTTCCTCGCTATTTATTCCGTT
>JABHEG010000322.1 GCA_018676675.1 Lentisphaerota bacterium | reverse complement strand
TCCTGCTATCTCCGCCGGTCCGACGTACTAAGGTCATTCTCCCGGCGGGCAGGACTCCGGCCGGGGCCGGGCCTAACGGCCCTCAAGAAGCAAAGAAAGTCAGAAAAGAAACCGTCAACTTTTCTCCAGGACTGGACAGGAGCGTGAACGCGGAAATGACCAGGGACTCGACCCGAGACGCACACGGCGCTCGTCGTAGCGGGCGTCGTCTGTTGACGCCTCCGCGGATCTGCGGAATGGCCATCGGAGTCGCGCTTGCCAGCTGGATAGCGGCCTTGTGGCTGCAAGCTGCCGGGATCAAGGCAATGCTCCCACCAATCCCCGTTATTGATCCACCCGACGGGGCTATGGCAGAACAGATCCACACCACGGACAGGGCCGCACGCCGCCTCCTCCCGTCCGCAAAGCTCATCGGTCGACTTGGCCAAACCTACCACGCAAACGATTTTGGTGAGGAAGCGTTGGCCTGCTATGCGCTGGCCGAACGCGTGGCTCCCCGCGACTACAGATGGCCTTACTGCGCTGGATTGGTCACCTACGACGCCGGACAGCGAGAACGCGCCTATGAGCACTTCACCCGAGCTCTCCATGCAGCGGAGAACGCCCCTTGGATCCACCTCCGCCGCGGAGACGCACTCCTCAAACTGAACCAGCTCTCTGAGGCCAAGGCCGACTACCAACGTGCGGTCAGCATTCAGGCCCTGCAACACGAGGCTCTCGTGGGACTGGCCCGGGTTGCCGAGCGCCAGGGGGCATGGGATGAGGTAACCAATCTCCTGGAGAAGGGCCTGCTGACGTACCCCTCTTCAGGCCCGATGCGTCGCCTCCTCGCGGCAGCTTACCGGCAGACGGGCCTACAGGAACAGGCAAAGAAGCTGCTCTCGCCAGTCCACACGATCCTCCCTTTCGTTCCTTTCGATGATCCCCTCTTCCGCGAACTGGAGGCGCTCTCCTGTTCGTCGAGTTTCCTCCTCAAACAAGCCACGCTGGCATTCCGCAGGAGAAAATCTCAACACGCCGGCAATCTGCTGCGGCGTCTGGTCGCCGTGGCCCCCGCAGATCCAGACGGGCATGCCGCTCTGGCCGAATGGGCCCGAGGAGAAGCCCTGGACACGGCCGGCCGAATCCCTCCACAAGCGACTCAATCACTCCTTGCCACCGCACTGCGTGAAGCACGTATCGCCATCGACCTGGCTCCGCGCCTCGGACGCGCTCACATTACCTTGGGCGCAACGCTTGAGGCCGCGGGAGATACGCCAGCCAGCATCGAGGCCTACTCCCAAGCACTCAGAGCCGAACCTGACCTGGCCGAAGCGCATCGCTGTCTTGGTGTAGCACTGAGCCACCAGGGACGCTTCGCGGATGCCGAGACACACTGTCGCAAGGCTCAAGAGCTCGAGCCCATGAACCCCAATTCCCTCGATCGGCTCGGCTATGTACTGGCCCAATCAGACCGCTGGGAGGAAGCAATTGTGATCTGGGAAGAATCCGCGGTACTGGACCCGGCCTCGCCGGCCCCGCAATTCAACATAGCTCGCGGACTCGTCAGGCTCGGAAAGAAAGGCGAGGCGCAGGTCGTGCTGAAGCGCCTCCTCAAGCAGTCACCAGGCATGCAGATCGCGGTTGACCTGCTGGCGAAGCTTGAAGGGGAAAACGCTGCGCAGGACAAGTCTCCGTAACAATGCTCAGTCGGGGAAGAAGTTCCCGCCTCGAGCAAGCGTGAGAATGGCTTCCTCAAGCTCTTCGGGAGCGTCTTCCTTGTTCATGTATCCGTGTGCCCCTGCTCGCCGCGTGAGCATCACGTAATCGGCCGCGGAATGCATACTGAGCATCAGCATGCGGATGGCCGGCCACCGAGTGCTGATCTCAGACGCAAGAGAGAGCCCTCCACGGCCACGCATCGAGATATCGAGCACCCCGACATCGACCGCGGTGCCGCCTTCGAGCAGGGCTACGGCATCGTTCGCATTGGCCGCGGTGCCCACCACCTCCAGTCCCACACTGAAGGAGAGCATGTCCACCAACGCGTGAAGCACGGCCGTGTGGTCATCCACCACCAAGACCCTAACCATCGCTGCCTCCCCCATCGTGTTCCGACTCACCCGGAGACGGCGCCACGGGTGCCCTGCCCCGCTCCGGCAACAGTTCACACACGACCTCCACACCGCCACCATCCCTCTCGCAGACTCGCAGCGACCCACCGACCATCTCGGCCCGGGAACGCATCGTCCTCAGACCTACACCGTTCTCCGACGGACCCGCGCCCAATCCCCTGCCATCATCCTCGACCGCCAAACGACAACACGCATCTGAACAAGACAGAGTAACCCTGATCTCCTTCGCTCCCGCGTGCCGAACGGCATTCTGTATGGCCTCCTGGGCAATGTGGTAAACCTGAGGCGCGGCATGACCGAGGTTCTCCGGGTCGCCGGCGATCTGCAACCCACAAGCAATGCCATAGGTTCCAGCCACGTCCGTACACAGATGGTCCAGCGCGGTGACCATCTCAGCCGGTGACATGTCCACCCGCACCAGCCCGCGTGATACCCGACGGAGCTGACCGATCGCAGCTTTGAGTCGCTCGCTCAGCTGGGTGACTCTCTTGTAGGCCGCCCCTCCCGTCGGCCCAAGCGTCTTTTGAAGGGCACGGCAGCTGAACTGAATGGCGGTCAGTTGCTGGCCAAGCGAGTCGTGCAAATCCCTCCCGATACGCTGTTGCTCGTCGCTTGCGGCGGACAGAATGGCCGCCTGGGCATGGCGGCGGGCCTCAATCTCACATGACAGGTTGCGGTTGGCGTCCTGCAGAGACGCCGTTCGCACGGCAACCAGCTTCTCGAGCTGGTTCTGGTGATCGGCCAAAGCCTGCGCCAGTTCCGTCCGCTTGCTCACTTCCTCTTCGAGGGAGCAGGTTCGGCGCAGCACCTGTTCGGCCATCGCGTTGAATTCGGCTGCCAGCGCATCGAGTTCGAGCGCAGCCCCCGGCTCAATCGCCATCGCATAGTCACCATCTTTCAGCTGCCGAACGCCGTCCATCAGATCAGTCAACGGACGCTGCACGAGTCGCCGGACAACCACGTAGACCATCCCACTCGCCAGCAATGTCGTCAGAATCAGCATGACCCCCGACGTCATCTGTACCACCGCCAGGACATCCTGAATTCCGTGGCGCATCAGCCCCACCTCCACCACGCCGATGTCATTCTTCCTGAAGGTCATCCCACGGCGAGATAGGCACAAATCCTCGTCCACCTGGAACCGGGATTCGACCAGCACATCCCCATACTCAGTCAACACTCGGACGAGCCCCAACTCGGGGTTCATCTTCCGCTGTTCAAGGAACGCAGCGATGGATGCACTATCGAGATTCCAGACATCCGGGGCAAGACCAGCAGCAAGCTCTGCGGCAAGACTCTCACTGCGTTCGCAGAGGCCGGCCTCCAAAGTCTGCCCCAGGTAGCGGTTCCCGAGGATGCCCGAAAGCAGCCCAACCAGAAAGATCGTCACCACGAGAGCAAAGACCAGCGATGTCGTCAATCTGCGTTTTCTGGTGCTCCCGGACATCAGTCAGTGCTTTCTGTGATGCGGTACTCCACCCAAGTCAATCGTCAGGCCCAACGTGTCCACGGTACAATTCGTCGTAGTAACCGCTCGCCCGCAATCCACGGAGTTCGCGATTGAATGCGTACATGACGGCCTCGAGGTCTGGGTAATCGGAGGTCTTCACAAACGGGGCCAGGTAGGGTTTTGCGAAGAGAGGCTTGGGCAGGAACGTGACGCTCTCCCGCACCCCCATCCGACGAAGCACGGTCAGACCAACCGTTCGGTCCATCGGGTACAGGTCAATGTCACCGTTGAGTAGCCCACGGAAACCGTCTTCCGTCTTGAAGTAGACCGTCGTGCGGTGTTTCTCAGGCACGAAGTCCGGGCAGTAAGTGTACCCCTTGTTCACCCCCAGCATGACATTGTCCCTCTTCAGCTGCTCGAACGACTCGAAGGCCATCTGACCGCGACGAGCCGTCTTCACAAAAAACACATACTCGGACAGCCAAAGGTAGTCCACGGGAAGCTTCCCGGTCTCTGCAGATCGCCGCTGGTCATGGGTGTAGTAAAGCACGGATTCCCTGGTGGCTTTGTAGGACACGGAGAGAACGGCATCGGCGGCGCCCTTCTCGGCCATCATCCAGGCTCGAGTCCAAGGGTAGATCTCGATTTCATAGGGAACTCGGAGACGCTTCATGATCACATCAATGACTTCGACATCCAGCCCAAGCAATTGGCCCGTCGCTCCGACGTACTCGAACGGCTCCCAGTCCTCGCAGACAAAGCGCAGCTTCCGGCCGGCCGGGGCCGGCAACGGATTGGGAACGTGGGCCGCATGAAGCTCACGGAATTCACCAGAGCGGCGGGATTTCCGGATTTCACGGTAGATGTCGTCCATAACCGTACGAAGCTCGGGATAGCTCGACCGCTTGGACCCGCACACGAAATAGGGCTTCGTGAACAGCACACCGGGCAAGAGGCGTACCTGGTCAGTCAGCCCCATCTTCCGAAGTACGCTCAAGCCCACGCTGCGCTCAAACGCGTAGAAATCGAACGTTCCAGCTAGCAATTCCTCGAATGACCGCCGCGGCTCGACCACCTCCACTGTATCAAGCCCTGCCGCCAGAAAGTCAGGGCTGTACGAATAGCCCTTGTTGGTGCCGATCCTGTATCCTCTCTCCGTAAGTTGGCTGTAGGACTCAAAGGCCGGTGCATCCCGCTGCTTCGCGGTGGTGAACAGGACATAATCAGCCAGCCACAAGTGGTCCTGCGGCAGTCCTCCATTCAGGAAAGCACTACGCTGGCCATCCGTATAGTGGAGAAGAGACTCACGCGAATCCTTGAAGGACACATCAAGGATGATATCGGCAGTCCCCTTCTCGACCATGAGCCACGCTCGGGGCCAGGGATAGACTTTGAACTCCGCCTCCAAACCAAGACGACCGAGAATACGCTGGAGGAGGTCTACATCAAACCCCGCCGCCCTGCCACCCTCTTCGTACACATAGGGTGGGAAGTCGCCGACGACGATTCGCAGAGGGCGCGCCGCTGCTTGAGCTGAAGGGGCCCCCATCGCCGCCCAGAAGGCAGAGAATGAACAGGCCCATAGGCTCTTTTGGAACGCTCTATTCACGCTTACCACATCTCCCACTGTAAAGGTGGATCTATGCTATCGGCCGCAGACAGTCCAAGCGGCCCATCCCTGGAGGGACGATGTCCTCAGCGTCCGTGCCTTCCGTCCGAGCCGCGCACAACGTAAGCGGTCTTCCTGCTCCAGCGCGAAGAAACCCCATCCCGTTGGTCAGGGCTCGGTAAGAGGCAACCGTCCCCTGGGGGTGCCGGTTCTCCGTAACCGGCCTGCTTGATCCGAGCCGCGCACAACGTGAGCGGTCCTCTTCTCAGGCATCCAACACCCAGCCGTCTCGGTACGCGGGACGGATATACTGGTCCGCCTCCGGGCACCCCGGACACGTTCCGGTTGCCGGATCATACGTCAACTTCCTGCCCACTCGATACGCGACGAGCGCCAGGAGGTTCTGCTCAACCAAGGTCCCGGAATAATCGAAATCCGTGCGTGTGGGCACGCCGGTCTTGCAGGCTTCGATCCACTCCTCCGCGTGCCCCGGCGAATCAGGGATCACGCTATCCGGCGTTCGCGGCGCATAGTACGTCAGGTCACCCTTTGGGATCAGGTAGCGGTTATTGAAATCGCAAACCAGAGATCCCTCGTCGCCTTTGAAATACGCCCCGAAGTTCATTCCCGCGCCATTGATGGCTCCGGGGAGTTCGGGCATCTTCCCGCCGTCATACCAGCACACCTTGATCTCCGGACGCCAATCGTTCGCCGGATGCTCCCACTCTGCCACAACCCAACTCGGAACACTGGCCGAGTGGTAATCAGCGCCTTCACACGTCACGCTGACGGGGCTGCCCAAGTCCAGGGCCCACCAAGCGATGTCCATGATGTGGCTCCCCATATCCCCGAGTTGACCGCTGCCGAAGTCCCAATAGATGTTCCAGGTCAGACATCGGCTTCCACGCTCGCGGGGCTTCACATAGGTTTCGTTGTAGGGATGATAGGGAGTCGGCCCCAGCCAGAGATCCCAGTGGATGTTGGAGGGAGGGGCTCCCTGGTCAGGCAGGTAGTCGCTGGTTTCCGGCAATCGACCGCACCAAAGGTGGACTTCACGCGGGGTCCCAATCGCGCCGTCATGGATCAGTTCGGAAACTCGAGCCATGTTGGGGATGGTATGGCGCTGGACACACATCTGAGTTACCAGGCGGTCTTTCTTCTCCAGGTACTTCTGGCGCACCACACGGGCGTCATAGACAGAATTGGCCAGGGGCTTCTCACCAAATACATGCAGATCCCGGTTCAGAGCCCAAACGTTGACCATGGCGTGCGTGTGGTCGATGGTCGAGCACACCACACCGTCCAGGTCCGGCTGGTCGATGCACTCGCGCCAGTCAACATAAGTCTTCGCGTTCGGGAACTGCGCCGCCGCCTGAGCCAGTTCATCCTCATTGACATCGCACAGAGCCACGATGTTCTCGCCGGCCGTGGACTGCATGTTTGCACGCCCACGCCCACCTGTGCCGATGATCGCCAAATTCAGCTTCTCGTTGGGTGATTTCCCAGTGCCCATCGTCTTCCTCCTGTTGAGCCACGCGGCGGCGGTTGCAGAGCCATCTATGCACTCAACCGTGCCTCAGCCCAGCCGAATATCAAGTCGGCAAATACATCGACTGCAACAGACCTTGCCGATCACGTGACTCCCTTCCCCCGCGGGGCTACATTCCAGGCTGAAAGCCCCCAGGACTCCACGCAGGGCCCTGGCTTCTGACGTCTCAATCCTGACTGCAGTCCTCAAATCTCCAGGAGTAATGCCCGATGCACCACCTTCGCTTCCGCCAGATCCACCTCGATTTCCACACGTCCGAACAGATCGAGGGAATCGGCGAACGTTTTGACAAGGCCCACTGGCAAGCAACCCTGAAGAAAGCAAACGTGAACTCGGTGACCTGTTTCGCGACCTGTCACCACGGCTGGGCTTACTACGAGACAGCGGTCGGCGAGAAGCACCCCCACCTGACCACGGACCTCCTCCGGGAACAGTTTGACGCCTGCAAAGAGATCGACGTCAATGTCCCTATCTACCTGACCGCCGGCGTCAACAATATGGCGGCGGTGAAACACCCGGAATGGCGCCAGGCCGGCCCCAACGGCAATCTCACCGGGTGGGCCCCATCGAACATCGCCCCCGGATTCTTCCGCATGTGCTTCAACACGCCCTACCTCGATTTCCTGTGCAAACAGATCACGGAAGTCGTCACACTGTTCCCGGACTGCAGCGGGATCTTCCTGGACATCATTTCGCAGCCGCCTTGCGTTTGCCATACCTGCCTTGAGACCATGGAAGCCCAGGGACTGGATCCGCTCAACCCGGAAGACCGGGCACAGCACAGCAAGAACCTGCTCCTCAAATACTACCAGCGCACGACCGCAGCGGCGAAGGTCAACGACCCCGACATGCCCGTCTTCCATAACAGCGGGCACATCACCCAGGGCGACACAGATATCCTTGAGTACTTCAGTCACCTGGAGCTCGAGTCATTGCCAACCGGTGGCTGGGGCTACGACCACTTCCCCATGTCAGCGAAGTACTGCACCAATCTGCCCCACGATGTCATGGGCATGACCGGGAAGTTCCACACGACCTGGGGCGAGTTCGGGGGATTCAAACACCCCAACGCCCTGCGCTACGAATGCGCGGCCATGATTGCCGTGGGCGCCAAGTGCAGCGTCGGCGACCAGCTTCACCCGCTGGGTAAGCTGGATGACACCACCTACGATGTCATTGGTGCGGCATACCGTGAAGTTGCAGAAAAAGAAGCGTGGTGCGATGGTGTAACCCCGATCACGGATATCGGGCTCCTCGCCTCCGCAGCCGTCAACCGCGGCACCGGCGGGCACCGCGACAACGCCCCGGACACCGGAGCAGGTCGGATCCTCCTCGAAGGCCACGTGCTCTTCGATATCCTCGACGAAAGCATGGACTTCAGCGGCCGTAAGGCCCTCCTCCTCCCCGATGACATCAGGGTCAACCCCGAACTCAAAGCAAAGATCGACGCCTACCTCGCCCAGGGCAGCAAACTGATCCTGACCGGCACCAGCGGCCTGAACGAAACCGGGGACGCGTTCCTGTGGGACATCGGAGCCGACTTCCACGGCATCAGTGACTGCCAACCGGACTACGTGGAAGCCATCGAGGGCGTGCGGCCCGACTTTGTGGGGTCGCCCCTCGTCATGTATATGAACTCCTGTCGCATCAAGGCCACAACCGGCCAGTCCCTCGGGCAAGTCAGCGACCCCTACTTCAATCGCAACTACAAGCACTTCTGCTCCCACCAGCACGCCCCGAACAAGCCCGAAGCAAGCGGCTTCGATTGCGGTGTGATCAATGGCAACATCCTCTATCTGGCCCATCCGGTGTTCTCACTCTACAGGGCCTACGGTGCGGTGGCCTACCGTCACTATGCGACAAACGCCATCCGGACGTTCCTGGCCAATGATCTGACCGTCTCCTCCAACCTGCCGGGAACGGCCCGTCTGCACCTTAATCGCCAAGACGCCGAGACCCGCTACGTCCTGCATCTGCTGTACGCCAACACGATCCTGCGCGGCGGAAGCATGGAGATGCACGGAGGCACCGTCCGCAGCACCAAACCAATCGAGGTTGTGGAAGAACTGTTGCCGCTGCACGATGTGCAGGTCAGTGTCTCGGTCCCCGAAGCGGTCACAAAGGTCACCCTCGAACCGCAAGGCGAGAATCTCGCGTTCGAGCAGGCTGATGGCGCGATCAGAATCGCTCTGGATGCGTTTACCTGCCACCAGATGGTCGTGCTGCACTACTGACAGCACGCCCCGGTTCCGCAGGCTTGGTTGAGGGCGTGGCTTGCCGTTGCCTGGGAGCCGTCGAAAAAGCACGGTCGCTGTGGATCCCCCGTCGCCATCCGGCTATGGCGGGACAAGCATCGCCCCTTCAGAAGGCGCCGGACCTGCCTTGCTGGAGGGCGTGTCGCCTCCGACCGCCGTGCTCTCAGCCCCACACAGGAGGAACGCCCATGCTGAATGACACTGCCCCTCAATCTGGAGCTGCAGGCAGGCAGACATGGTTCGGCCTCGCGGGGGCCCTGTTACTCTCCGTGCCCGTTCTGCACGCCGCTCAAAACCTGGCCCCCAACCCGAGTCTTGAGCCGGACCTGAGCGGCTGGCAACTGTGGTCGGAACCTGGTACGCCACCGGCTACACTCACACAGGCTCTCGAAGGTCGCCACGGTGCGAGGGGCGCATCCGTTCTGTCCAGAAACAGCCGAGCCATTCTCTACTCCCAAGCCATCCCTCTCAACGGCGACACTGACTACACTCTCTCAGCCTATGCCCGTACAGATCGCGCCTCGGGCGCCCGTCTGGGACTCTGGGTGCAAGGGAAGAAAGGCGGACCGGAACCATGGAGCCCAATCACGGCGACAGCCGGGCACGCCAGCATGCTCCCCAACACCGGTTTCGAGGACGGCACTGCCGGTTGGACGCTTTGGCACGGTGCCCCGGGCGTGTCCTCAGGCCAGATCACCCCTTTAGGCCGGAACGACGGACAAGCGTTCCAAGTGACGAACCCGGGAACGCACGGTGCCAATCTCCACTCCGATCCAGTCCCGTGCACTCCCGGCAGGACCTACTCGCTTCTCATCTATGCCAAGACGCAGCGCGCTCAAGGAGTAGGAATCGCCGTCTGGGCTCGAGATGCCGATGGGAAGACGCTCAGCTATGCCGTCGGGGGGACGATCTCGGTCCCTGACGACGTGCCCGAATACCGCCTCTTCAGCACCACGATCGTCGCGCCGGAAGGAAGCGCCGACCTGAAAGCACACCTCGTCTGCAATGGCGGAGATGTCTGGTGGGACGACTGCCTGCTGACCGAACGCGACGAGGATCTTGGCTACGAGCTGCCTGCTTATCTCGAACTGCCTCGAGATCAACACGCCTGGGCCCGATTCAAACACATTGTGCGCACGCCGGCCGAGTGCAGAGCAGCCAGGATCCTCCTGTCAGTCGATTCAGGCACAACCGACTGGGACGCCATCCAACTGGAGCTTGGCCGAGACACAACGACCTATACCCATCCCCTTCCATCCACTGCCTCCAACCAACTGCCCAACTCGGGCTTTGAGACCGGCACGGATAGCTGGATTCTGTGGCATCAGGACCCCGGGCGCTCAAAAGGGGGCATCAGCGAGGGCAATGGCCTCAACGACAGCCACGCATTCTCGGTGCGAAACACCGGCGACCGCGGCGCAAACCTCTTCTCGGAGACCGTTCCGTCCGTACCAGGGCAGAGGGTGACCCTAAGCGCTTATGTCCGCGTCACCGATGGTCGAGACGTCAAGCTGGCCGGCTGGGGACTGGACGGCTTGGGGAAGACTATCAGCTACGCGATCGAAGAAGCCACCCCAATCCCTTCCCGCGTCCCCCGGTTCACTCGGTTCAGCAAGACCTTCACAGTCCCGGAAGACGCCACCGGTCTTCGGGCTCACCTCATCTGCAACGGTGGAACGGTAGAGTGGGACGATGTTCAGCTTGAGGAAGGAAGTGAACCGACCCCATACAAGCCGGGCCCCATACGCGAACGGCTGAAGGCCCATTCCGGGCCGGAGGCAGTCGCCTACACCCGGGCCATCATCCGGGAAGCCCGACTCCGGGACGTCCTGGCACAGGCCGCCCGACTGGTGACCTATTCGGGAAATGCGGGAAATCAGAAGGGCGGAGACCAGCTCATGAATGCGTGGGAGGAGGCCGACACGGTGAGCGCGCTCCTCGATTCCGGTCATATCGTGCCCCGATTCAGCACCATTGACTACACCATGCTCAGACGTCAGGCCGACACCGCAGAGGAAGCTCTCAGGTCAACGTGGACAGCCCTCGGCTACGCGACAGATGGCCTGTTCGATGAATGGAGCCCCGATCCACTGCCCCCCAACATGGGTACCCAAGAGCTTGCCCGGGAGTTCCTGATATTTCCGTGCTTCACTCGGCCATATTTCTTCCGGGGCGAGGGGAATTGGGACCTCTTGAGACCATTCGGATTCCGGCTCATTAGCGGTTGGTGGGGCGTTCGCTGCGATGCGGACGGGAACCCCGTGACAGACGGTCTGGCCTCGACCCTCGACGTGAGTAGGCAAAACGGCTATCCGTGCGACATCACCTTTGATCCGGCCGCAACCGCTGCAAGAGCACTGGGGAACCTGGAACCGTTCTACCTGCACAACGCCGAGGGTGGGTGGTCGCTCCGGGGAAACTGCCACAACACGGTCAACATCTGGCACCCGGACGTCCGCCGTCTGGCTGCAGCGTTCTCCGAGAAGGTCGCGAGGCTCTACGCCGGAAGCCCCGCCCTCCTGAGCTACGAAATGACCAATGAACCCGCCCTCACCATCCAGCAGCATGTGCATGGCTACGAGTTCAAGCCAGACGGTGTCGGGGGCTACAGCCCGGAAGCCCAGACGGCGTGGCGGATCTGGTTGGAGGAGCAACACGGCGGTCTTGACGAACTCAATCGCCGCTGGCGTACGCAATACCCTCGTTTCGAAGACATCGAGCCGCCGACCGAACTCACATCACCCGTCCCAACCAACAGCACCACACCCGTGGATTGTGGCCGGCTGCATGACTTCCAACGCTTCCGGGCTGACAGCCACGCAGACTGGTTCCGCATGTGCCTCGAAGCCTTCCGTCGCGGAGACCCCAACAAGGCGGTGATTTCCCAGTTCGTCTCCAGCCCCATGCAGCGCAAGGACGCCGCCGTGGACCTCCGAGTTATGGCTGAGGATGCACCGTGGGGATTCTACGGTACACACGACTGGCCGGGAGACCGTCCTGCCGTTGAGAGCCTGTACGCGGTCTGCATGAACCGTCGCTCACGCCACCCCCACTGGGAGGATGAGTTCATCTGGAGTCAATGGGAGAAGAAGGGAACACCGGAGCCGGTCATGCGAGCCGCACTCGAGCGCAATCTCTGGCGCCAGGTCGCCTGGGGGAAACGCGGGATCTCCCTCTTCAACCTGGAATCCGAGTGGGCCCATGACTCAGCTCGAAACTGGAACAACTCAATGCTGAACATCGAGGCCGACCTGGCCATTCCGCGCTACAGCACGGGAATCATCCCCACAGTCGAACGAAAGGTCAACCAGTTCAAAGAGGTGCTTTACGGAACCGAGCTCGGCCCCGCCGACATCGCCCTGCTTCGGCCCACGGTGGCAACTCTGGTCGCCGCCCCCGATGGTCGCTCCAAGCGCGAGGGCACGGCCATAGCCAAGTACTTACTGAGAAAGAAGTGCGTACCGGTGATCCTGCCGGAGGAGCACATCGTGGAGGATGCAGGTTGCCTGGAGAGAATTCGCGTCGTCATCGCTCCGTGGGCAATCAACGTGCCCGACCGTGTTCAGATCGAGATTCTGGAGTGGATCAAGGCCGGAGGCCTGCTCATCTCCTCCGGCCCGTTTGGGCTCTACGACCAGTTTGGGGCACCCACTGGCCACGTGCTCAAGGCAATCCGGGGCAACACAGGGTGGCGCTATGACCGAGCCAACTCAACGTGGGTCTGCGCCACCCAGGTAGGCAAGCGGAACTCACCCCCATCCCCTGTAACCTGTGGCGACGGTGGTGTAGCCATACTCGGCCAGGCGCTCGACGTCCACTCTCAGCAGGAGATCGTGGCAAACCTGTGCCGTGAACAGATCCCCGTTCCCCTTGTGGCAACCGACCTCGAGAGCATCGAGGTCGTGCCGCGCCAAAACGCTACCGGCCAGCTGTTCCTCTTTGTGACCAATTTGGATGCCAAATCCGGGACCGATGGCACCATCACTGTCCGGGGCAACCATCCCACTGTGCTTGACCTGTCGTGTGATGCCAGACCTCAGGTCCCGGTCACACGCAAGGCGGGAACCACGACCATCCCCATCTCACTTCATTCCGGGGGGGGCGTCTTCCTGCGGTTGGGCAGGGCCGCTGATCTGGAGTAGATCAAGCGACTGCTTGAGGCGCCGCAGTCAGATGTCAATGACCTCGATCAGGTCATCCAAGTCTTCAGGAGAGGCACTGGAAGAGAAGATGCTTCCCGACGTGCCGAACTTCCTGAAATGTACCCGTACGTAGCTTGGCCGGCGGTTCACGGAAACCGCGGTCCTTGTTGACTTCAGAACCAGGTGTGCGTGGAATGTGACAGTGTCAACTCCGAGGTCGCCAACGGTAACCGTCACCCCTGTGCTGGTCATTCCAAACGTGTTCCGGGCGTGAGGCCAAACGGAGTAGCAATCGATCTCTGCCCTGCCCCCCGAGCCGACAGAGATGCGTACGTCTGCGCCAGGGACGGGGGCCGTCCCACTCATGTCTCCCATCACCATCAGCGGGGCACCATTGTACTTTATGACACACTTGGAGAAGTCCGCCCCACCGTTCAACTGACCGCAGAGCCCTCGTACCAACGAGGTAGAAACCAGCTGGTTCGCGGCCATGGACGCTGCGAACAACAGCTCAGTATCTCCGCCGAAGGCCGCCAGCATCTGCTGCACATTGTGCTTCGTCAACCTCGCGTTCGGGCCAGGGTTTACTGGTCCGCGAATGGTGGGATACAGCTTACACGCAGTGCGCTGAACACAATCATCGTGGAACTCCTTGCAGACGTGCCAGCCGTTGGTGCGATGTTTGTAGCGTTTGCCGGTGAAAGGCATGATCTTCGTACTCAGCTGTACGGGGCCGATGGGGTTGTCGTTCCACTCGTTTTCCACCTTGTCGCCGGGAGGGGTCATAAGTGCTACCAGGTCCTTGACCCAGATCTTGAAGTTCTTCGATTTCTTGAATGGCGCTTTGAGTCGATAGGCCATGGCACGGTGTCTCCCGTCAGTCTCGTTTGCCAAGAAGTCCAGAGGGGGACTTGCGCGTCTCGTGCTGTACACGTTGCTGGGCGCCATCCCCCTGGGCAGGTAAAGCCAGTCACCATATTTGACTTTTGGAGCGAGAAAATACAAGCTCTAGTGGCGGCGGGCGTGAATAGCGGGCCCACCCCTTGCTGATGCCTGGATGTGGAAGTGTTTCGGGCACCTTGGTGCGTACAGACGTACGTACCGAGGAGGCCGGAATGCTCCCGCGCCAGGGATCGGTAAGCCGTAGGCCGGGCACTGTTTCTTGGCTCG
Source organism: Lentisphaerota bacterium (assembly GCA_018676675.1). Taxonomy (GTDB): domain Bacteria; phylum Verrucomicrobiota; class Lentisphaeria; order Oligosphaerales; family JABHEG01; genus JABHEG01. Next base: position 51 of record JABHEG010000322.1, on the reverse strand, counting down.
GCGTTCATCATTCGACGAATGAGGCCTTTCTGTTTCCTGGCAACCCTTACG
>JABHEG010000321.1 GCA_018676675.1 Lentisphaerota bacterium | reverse complement strand
TGCTGCATGCTCACTCTGAGAACGTTCGCCATGGTAGTGCATACCTCCTTCTCGGAAGTATGACCCACCATGGAATGGGCTTCTCAAAGTGGCTGGTTTTGAAGTGACCCTAACTGGCTGGTTTTGACCGACCCCCGACACCATTGCCAACCATTTCGGGTTGGCCCGTGCCTCAGCGTTGCTTCGGCGCCCGGACCCCTCGGTCTTGCCTCCCTCCTCCTCTTCCTGCCAAAAGAAAAGGCCCGCAAGCGTGTTGCTTGCGGGCCTTTTAGAATGGCGGAGAGGGAGGGATTCGAACCCTCGGTACAGCGTTAAACCGTACGACGGTTTAGCAATTCGCTATATGGGATGGTTTGTACTCAGACCGTGCAGGCTGGGGGGCGCCTGGGGCGCCTGGGACACCTGCGGGGGGTACAAAAAGGGGTACAAATAAATCGTGCTCAACGGGCCCGTCTACTGCAGGGCGTGGATTTCGCGCTGCAGATCCCCGAGGACAACCATGATCTCGTCAAAACTCGGGCAGTCTCCAAACATCATGACCTGCATCTGCTCGAAGTCAGCTGAAAGGGCCTTCAGCCGGTCATCGGGCGGCAGGAGGCGCAGTGTTCCCGGCTGGGCCGTGTCATAGCCGGCCCAGCCACAGCGGAAGAAGTGCTTCTTGTGTTGCACGACGGTCTCGAGAAGAGGAAGTTGCTGAAGCGCGTTCTCCCGCACGGGGCTCTTCGCCAGCATGGCCAGATCGTAGTAGTGTCGGGAGGACCGCCCTGGCATGGGCTTGGCCTGTGGGCGGTGCGCTTCCTGGTGCAGAATAGTGGCTTTCTCCCAGAAGGTCCGTTCCACGGATAGAGCGGTGACGGCAACCGCGGGATAAGTAAAGACATCCGGGAACTGCTCACTTGCATAGGGTTGTATGCTGGCGACTGTTGTCGGCCAGGGCTCCCCACGACTCCCGAACTCCAGGCGCACGCTCGGTTCGACATAGGACGTTGCCGAGTCGACGTTGACTGCCGGCGGGTAAACGAACAGGAGCGTCTGTCTGTCGGGGTCGCGGCCATCGTTCGCGACACGCCACTGCCGGATTCCCTTCCCCAATGCAGCATCACAGGCTGCTGCCAAGGCCTGACAGATATTGCTTTGGACGAAGTTAGCACAGGCTGTGGCCATGTCGGCCAGCAGTCTCTCTCGCTGCTTCCTGCTGTTGGCGCTGTCCGGATCCCTGTCGCCCCCGTAGTCGAACACGGTTCGGTCGAGGGTCAGGTCGATATCCTCCGAGAAACGGCGGATGATGCCGTAGACTTTGGAGAGTGTCGTGCCGCCCTTGAAGACCAGGCGTCCCTGCAGGACAGGCAACTCGAACAGCCGCCTCAATGTCCAGCAGACCCAAAAGTCCTTCTCAACGGATGTAGGATGCAGCCCCAAACGGATTCCAGCCTCCTCAAAGACCGTTTTACGGTGAGACTGTGACTGCCGGGCGAAGTCATCCATTTGCTTCCCCCTCCTCGGGGCGACAGAGTCGGCGAAGGGTCTCATACACCCATCCCTCGGCGTAACGTGCCTCGCGAAGGATGGTTGTCCGGTTCTTCGCGGACAGACGCCCACGGAGCGACTCCAAATCGGCCTCCCGCGTCCCAGTCTTGCCTAGATGACGCAGGGCGCAGATCAGCAGCACTGTGAGCTCGCTTCCGGGAAGCAGCTTCTCGCTCCGGCGGAACTGGATTACGGTCCGGCCGATACTGATGTCCCGGTTTCTGTTGTCCGTCAGGTAGACAATCTTGGCGGGTACTTGCGTGCTCAGCCCCAGCATATTTGCCGCCCAGGCGCCGTTCGGCTGGATTCTGGCGCTGGACTTGCGCGCTACTGCCTTCGCCACCTTGTCGGGAGCGGGGGCCAAGACGCCGCCAAGTAATGCGCTTGCCTGCGGGTAGTCGTAGATTCCTCGGGTAACGCGACGAAGGACCCCATCATGGACCAATGAAGCCAACGCAACATCGACCGAAGCTCGGGCCCCAAGATCCAGAAAGTCCTTGTTGGTGAAAACAGAACCCCTTCCGGATCCCTTTATCCTGTTATGTATTTTGTTGTAAACACTTTGCATGTGTTACCTGCATTAGAGAAATTTAAGAAAAGTGAAGCATTTATCTGAAAAAGCAAGCTCTCCTGTGGCAGGTCCCGTGAGAGCGTCTTCGGAGCTCGTCGGTGATCGGGAGTCGTGGATACGGCCAGGGCGGCTACTTCTCTTGCAGGAGTTCGGCCAAGTGTGCGAGGTAGCGCCAGGCGTTCTCTTCCCGGAAGCCCGCGAGCTTCGACATCCAGGTTGCCAGCGGCGTGTCCGAGAGCTGCTCACGCAGACGTTGCCCGGCTTCGTAGTGCTTGCCCTATTCGGGGATGGCGCGGATCTCGTTTGTTCTTACTTCGTGACGGCAGGGTTAGCAATGGCCTCGCCCCGCAGACCGAACGGCAGGCGTTCTCGCCGGACGAGTGTGGCCATTGAGCATTGCCCCTACATCGTTCCATGGCGTTGGCGGAAGGGGGGAGTGTCCTGAACTCCCTCTCTCTGTTCTTGACAACAAGACCACTGGCGCTAGTTTTGGTCCTCGGGTGAGACCGGCCCCGGCGACGCCGCGTGGTGACGGAACACTGAAGGGATGCTCAGTCCCAGGGGAAGCCTTGCCGAGGCAATCGGCGCAGCACGATGCTGCCACCACACCAGAATGGTGAGGGACGCAATGGGCAACAGAACCGACGGCAGGAGAACTCCACAGCCCTGCGAGGCCGAGAGAAAGACAGCAGAGCTGTTGGCGACGAATTTGCGGCTATGGCGGATGCGTCAGGGGCTTCTCCAGAAACAGCTGGCTCCCGAACTCCATGTTGGCATCTCCGCACTCAGCGCCTGGGAGAAGGGCGATCGCTTCCCGCTACCGACGAACCTTGATCTTCTAGCCAAACGCCTTGGCGTTCCAGTCAAGTGCCTTTTCTGCAAGGACTTCGAGAACTGCTCTTGCCTGCCCCAGGATCCAGACTGACATCTAGCGGTAGTTTACTGTAGATTGGGTCCGTAGTACACCTTTCCGCCCCGAGCGCGCGCGCCAAACTCCTGTCCCCCATAGCCTTCCGCGATTGTCCTTTTCTATTGCTATCGTATTACCCTATTGGAATACACCCCC
>JABHEG010000160.1 GCA_018676675.1 Lentisphaerota bacterium | reverse complement strand
TCGCCACAATGACCTCAAGCTCCTTCCGCTCCTCCGGCGTCAGGGACAACCGATACTTGACCTTGGGCATGGCGCACCTCCTTGTATAGAGGTAAATATGCCATACCCTATCTAACAGAGCAAGCGTGACATGACACTAGTCGCATTCCTTATCCGTGATGCGTTTGGCGCCCAGTGTATCCCCGTAGAACTCCAGTCTTCCGCAATCAAGACAGATATAGGCTTCCAGCTCAACAGCAGGCTTCAATGTCCAGAACTTGGTGTTTCGTGGCCTGAACATAACTGGGCCACCGAGGCCGCCGGTTGCATGGCCTGCTTCCATGTTCTCACTGCCGCACTTCATGCACTTAAGGCCGAATCTGGATCTCAATTGCGTCTCCTTCCTAACGTCCTCACAGTATCTCTCCTTCCTGCACAGCGTGTCGAAACGTCACAGCCGTACCATCGGGTCAACAGGACGCCGTCTGTCTCGCATTGCGTCAGCCCCGGTCGGTTGCCGGCGGCTGGGGGATAGTGAATGCGAACTCCGCCCATTCTCCCTCCTGGGAACTTGCGGTTATACGACCTCCGTGCATCTCGATGATGTTCCAGCACGTGTAGAGCCCCACGCCCGTGCCCTTGCGCTTACGCAGTTCCGGTGTGTCGAGTCGTGAGAACCTGCGGAACAGACGAGACCGCTGTGACGCGGGGAACCCAGGCCCTTCGTTCCAGACCGCCACCTCAAGTTGCTCCGGGCCGGCTTTGACGCGCAGTTCGACGCGGCCCTCAGGGCGCCCGTACTTGACCGCGTTGCCCAGCAGGTTAACCATGACGATTCTGAGCAGTCCCTGGTCGCAGAGCACCGGTGCGTCGATGACGATTTCGCGGTCCAGTGTCATGGACTTGGCCTCGAGCTGCGGCTGCACGATCTCGACAGACGGCTCGACGACCTGGACAGAAAAGTCAGCGACAGCGGCGATGTCCGCTCTGACCTGGCCACCCTCCATTCGGGCGAGGTCAAGATACTCGCCGACCAGCCCAAGGAGGTACTCGCCCTTGGTTGTCATGCGCCGGAGCTTCTCTGCCTGTTTCGCGTTGAGCTCTCCCAGGTAGCCGCCCTGCAGCAGGCTGACATCGGTCAGCATCGAAGCAACGGGACTCTTGAGCTCATGACTCACGAAGCTCAGCATCTCGAGGTAGGCGTGGTTCGCTGCCTGCAGTTGCTCGATCCGGTAGGCTTTGTCCACAGCTTGTCCCAGGCGCTCCGCGATTCGTTGGTGCATGGCAACGTCATGGTCCGTGAAGGCGTCGGCGCTCCGCGCGCTGCGGAACAGCACGCCAACGTTCCGGCCCTCAACCGACAGCGGACTGGTCATGTTGGAGCGAACGCCTTCTCGGAGAATGAGCTTGGTTGATGCGCTGTCCGGATGCTCCTGCAGGTAGGCGTCCAATCGGCTGATGATTCGGGTCGATCCCCGCTCGATAACCTCACGGAGCGAACTGTGTTGCAGGTTCTCAGCGTAACCTCCGTCGAGCGCGACGGGAGTGTAGTCGGCGATGTTGAAGTAGGACCGGATGCGTCGCCTATCCTCTTCGACGAAGGCGATTCCCATGCGGTCGCAGGGGCAGACCGAACGCGTTGCGCTGAACAGGAAGCGCACGAGGTCCTTCAGCGATTCGGCGGCGGCGACCTTCTGATTGACCTGATCCAGAACGCTCTTTTCCGTCGCGGTCAACGGCTCCGCGAACACCACGTCCGGCGGCAGGTCAATGTAGCGTAGGGCAGCTTGGCGTTGGTCAGGCATCAACTCGATTCTCCTGGATGGACGCTCTCATGCGGGACGTCCTTCCTCCACCTCTTCCCGATGATCCTCAGGTCTGCGTGTCAGCGTCCACGGCAATGGGTCATGTTCCCGAATGCCATCAGGTTCGTAGAGGAGCATTTGGAGCGCGGCACGCTGATGTTGCTACTGGACGATACCAGCGCCCCAGCGCCGACGCAACCCTCGAGCATCCCCCTGAGGAAGCCCGGAGCTGCTCAAGCCCGGGTCTTGTGCCTGCTGGGGAGGGGGGAGCTGGGGCCGAGTTCCGGGCTGAGCCAAGTCGGTCAGGGATGCCGGTTTTGGTGCGGATGGAGTTTTTGGGATGGACAGCCTGTTCTGGTTCAAGTACCCGCTTCCAGTTCGGCTTCGAGCCTCTCAGCGGCATGGGCTATGAAGACCATCATCTGTCCCATCAGATCCCGTCCGCTCTCCGCACGAGCAAGTGCAGCATCAATCGGGTGCGGAGGCCTGTAATCGCGAGAAAGGAGGTCCGGGAACGGCGTGCGGGAAAGCTCCCACGGAGGTGGGATCTCCATCTCTGGGATCTTCCGCTCAAGATACTTCCTTGCGCGGTCAAGCCACTTCGCATGAGCCAGTTCGTCGAGTGGCCGTTGCTCAACCAATTCATCTCCTTCGCGCATAAGACGCTTGAGATGGCTGAGAGTGCGGCGTGGGTTGTCTGCGGATTGTGTCATGTCTCTTCCTGCAGAACGTCCTCATGATCAGCCAGCCCCATGCTGCCTGACAATCCATCTTGAATCCAGCCGTCACCGAAGACGGCAGCAGCAGAATCTCCTCCTCGGCATCCATCCCTCCACCAGCAACAGCAGCTCTTCCTCAGCGCACTCAGGAACTCCCTCGGTTCTTCTGGTGATCACGATACCAGCACCCCCGCGACCATGCAACCAAGAATCCGCCCTGAGGAAGCCCAGAGCTGTTCAAGCTCAGGCCTCGGCACCCTTGTCCTTCGGCAGCACTCCCCCCTGCCGGGTGTGCAAGGGACTTTGAGCCTTCAGTAGTGCGCCATGCCGGGGGCGCACGCTTGATCTAACGCGCAAGGGAAAGGCAAGCGAAGCGCGGCCTTTCACTTGTCGCGTTCAGGTGGCTGTTCGGTGCACCCGGCCTTGGTTCTGACGCCCCATCGAAATGTCTGCGGGCGCCGTCCTGGTTTGACCCACAGCACGGCACCGTGTTTCAGTGTGAACTCGTACTCCCACGGTCTCTCGACCTTGGGTCTCGGCGAAATGTCTGCAGGGAGATAGGGCTGGATGGCAGGATGCTCAACCCAATAGGGTTCGATTCGCTCGAAACGTGTCCATCCGAGTCCGGCATCGCAAAGCTGCCAAAGGCTGCCATCCTGCAACTCGAACACGAGTGGCTTTCCTCCCTCTGGTAGTTCAGACTCCCAGACTCGAATCAGCCGCGTCTTGCCCTTCAGTTTCTTCTCGATCTGCTTGACAGCGTCCCTCCCCGGGAGCGGGGGCTCATCCTGCCCCGAAAGGACACGGGCCATACTCTCTTGAAGGACGTCTTCGGTCAGCCCAAACTCTTGCCTGCGATCGTCAAACCACGCGGAAGTGTCCTCGTCCATCTGGCGGAACAACTGCGTATAGCCGTCGAGCTCTGCAATGAGTTCCTGAATCTGATCCACTCGGAACATAAGGTGTGCCCGGTCGAACCAGAAGTGGTGAGCGAGGAAGTTCCTCTTCTCCCTCACTTCGTCCAATCGGTCCGAAAACGCAACTGGAAGCTTGTTAGCCAAGGCTGTGAGAACATCGCCAAGAGTTAGAGAGAAGGCGTGGGCGAGGTGCTCCTCGATCCGAGGTCGCGTGATGAGATCGCGGCGCGGGAGATCGGACATGGCAAGGATGATGCACAGGCCGCGGTGGAGGACCTCACTGTGGTAGTACGCAAGGCCGAAGCGCGCGTACATCTCCCGCACGAGGTCATCGGTTGGCTCGTTGGTGGGAACCACTGCCGCATTGTCTCCTTATGCACCGAATCGAGCAGCCGGCCAACTCTCCCCGCCCAGCCCTCACATTTATCCTGCTGTCCAACAGCACCACCGGACCACAAGTCCGGACAACGGCACTTCCCGCCCTGAGTCCCGTCTCGTATCAAACAACAATCCTTCACATCCCCCATCCCCCCACCAGCATCGGCAACTCTTCATCAAAGCCCTCAGGAACTCCCTCGGTTCCTCCGCTCAATGATACAGGAAGGGCTGCGGGAGATGCGAGAACGAAAACCGCACGGCTTACACCTGCCTGGGCTTAGGCAGCGGAACGGCGGATCACCTGCTCGCCTAGCTCGCGAATATCATGTATCCACTACCTTTAGCCGCCGTGAACGATTCGCGTGTTGACAGCGCTGAAGATCTGCTCAAATCGGTCCAGGATGTCCGGGGTGACCTCCAAGTTGTGGATCTCCTCAGCCAAATAGCGTGCAGGCCGATAGTGATTGAAGGCCACGCCCTCCCCGAGCGGATTATCGGCGAAATGCTCCGCCAGGCGAACAGTGACCCGAGGGTTCTTGCTCTTGAGGTCTTTCACGGAGATCGGTTCGCCGAGAACAGGTGCGTACTCGGCATTGACTAGCTTGAGGTAAAAAGCCATTCCGAAGATGTCTTCCACGTCCGCCTCTTTGGCCTCAACGAAGTCGGCGTAGGTGATCACTTGCTTCTTCTTGACGAGCTTGCGCCTCCACATGTTCTCGATCGCCTGCCGGTCTTTCTCCTGGAAGTCAATGAGGGTGGCAATGTTCATCTGTGCCTGCGAGCCCAGCAAGGCAACGAAGGTCGGTACCTTGTCTGCTCCTCCGACCGGCGTGATTGTCCAGCTGGCGTCGAGTCCTTCCCTCCCTGCGGCCTCAAGGACGCCGGTCATGACCTGGAGGTAGAGTAGGTCGGAAACCCCCTCGACGACCAGGCTGTTTGGCCCGACGAACAGAGTCTGGACAATGTCATAGCCAAGGGCGCCCTGCAACGGGAACAGGCTGTCATCAGTGGAATCAAGGACCTCGACTGTCACCTTCGTGCCTTCCTCATCCGAAGGGACGTCCTCGGCAACATCGAGACTTCGATCCTGGACGATTCGGACACGATCGAAACGCGCCGGATCGACCATGAAGGGCGAATGCGTCGTATAGATGACCTGGTGGTTCCCGATCAGCTCCTTCTCGAAGTACTTGAGAAGATCGCCCTGCGCTCTTCCGTGGAGAGATAAGCCCGGTTCGTCCAGTAGCAGGATCACGTTCTGTTTCTCACGCAAAACGTCTCCGTACCAGGCGAGAAATGAGAAGAACCAGACGAACCCACGTGATCGCGTGCCGAGTTCGGTCGTCACCATGTGTCGCGTGTCGTAAACCTCGGCCCAAATATTGGTGCCTTTCCGCATCCCCTCCGGGTCATCTGGCTGTGCAGGACGCACGTCGAATCGCATCTGTAGGTGCCTATTCTGAGACCAGTACTTGACAATGCTCTTCGTGAGGTGATTCCCGGCGCCCTCAAGCTTGTTCTTGAGGTCGCGCGTCCGTCCTGGTGCGAGAAGGCTGTCGAGATCAAGGCGAGCCTTCCGGATCAAACCAAGCAGCGGGTAATCCGACTTCTCCAACTCGTCGGCCTCAACACGCTGCTTGAGCGCTTCGATGTTGTCGCACCCGAGCATCTGGTAGTACTCGTCGAAATAGAGAAACTTCGGAACGCGGAGTGCGAGGATTTCGTGGTAGATGTAGAGCTTGACAGAGCCGGCTGCAGTGATCGCGCCCAACCACCTCGTGATCTCCTGGATTGCCTCTGTTTGCTCCAGGTCAGCGACGATGTCTTTGGCTTCGATGGGCGTGGAACAGGCCTCCAACGCGTTTTGGCTTTCGTCCGGGAGGGAGTAACTGGAGAGAAGATGCCGCAACGCGGCTTCCTCGTTGACCGAGAGCTCAAATGTGATGTCGGGCTGTTCGTAGGCCTTCTCAACTGTGAGAACCGTGGAGGCGAGTGCTTCCGGACCAAAGGGCTCAGCGACGGCCGCTAGGTCCTCTTCTTCGAGTTCATAGGTGAGACGAGCGACAACGGCCTGCCCACGTTCTTCCTCTTCGACCTCATGCTCGTAATCAGCGACGTCGCGGCGAGGGTAGTCGTCTGTGATGCTGTAGCCTTCATGAGAGGCTACAATTGGTCTGAGGCGATAAATCGCCTGGAGCAACGCCGTCTTTCCGGCCTCGTTCTTGCCGACGAGGCACGTGACGTCGCCGATGTCGAACTCGTTGGAGTCGCGGACGCTCTGGAAATCTGTGACATGAACCTTGGTCAACCTCATTCTCTAGTCTCCGCTCTGTTGCTACGAGTCGTCATAGGTATCAGTGCTTCCGGACGGCTGTTCGCCCAATCGAGTAGCCGGGAGCTCTCCCCGCCCAGCTCTCACACCACCGCCCGCTAGATCTGGACAACGGCGGCTCCCGAGCTGAGTCCCGTCGCGTATCAAACAACAATCCTGAGCAGTCCCCATCCCCCCACCAGCATCAGCAACTCATCCTCAAATCACTCAGGAACTCCCTCGGTCTACTGATGATCATGATACCAGCGCCCCCACGCCCATGCAACCCAAGAATCTCCCGATCAGAGGGAGTGCCAGGCCCCGACTCCTGACGTCGGGGTGATGCCGGAAGGATGCACTCCCCCGCGAATTGATGAGGCCCAGTCCTTGGGAAATGAGAAGCCCGAAGTCGGGGTAGTGAAGACTCTGAGTATCATCTTCCAGAGCCCCTGTCGACTTCCAGAGCCCGTTTCCAAAAGACCCCTCTTGCGAGCGGTTCCAGGAAAGAAAAACGGCTCATCCGGTAAGTGCGTACTTCTTGATGTGTAGTGTCCTGAGCTTGAGAGTGTAGAACTTCATATTTCTGTAGCCGTAAGCCTGGCGTTTCATTGTCTGGGCTTTGTTGTTGAAGCCCTCCAGCGGCCCCGTCGAG
>JABHEG010000298.1 GCA_018676675.1 Lentisphaerota bacterium | reverse complement strand
ATCGGTGAAGGACTCACCGAACGCCGGCCTGGACGCAGCTTTCCGAGGAAAAAAACACCAACGAAGCACCGTCACGTCATGAACCGCAAAAGGATCTGAGGCCGTCGCGCCGCCCGGACGCTTAGGTTGACGGCATTGTGGAGGGGGGAGCGGCCGCAAGCGTGTGAAGCACCGCGCCGGAAATGACCACGGCCATGGCTACCACAATTGCGTGACGTCGGTACACGTATTGACAGGAGGAGTTATGCATGGGCTATGGCTCCGCTGAGGCGATTTATTCGTGGGCTGTTCACTTGCCCCAAGGTATGAACAGTAGGTGTCCGTTACGTCGGCCGCCATTACGCTCGTAGTTGAGTAGTCGCCAGAGAAAAGAGAAGCGGGTGCGATCCGGGGTCGAGTCCCACGTGCAGAAGGGGAAGAAGTCGCGACTGACGTTGTCGCCGTTGCGTTCCCGCCGGTAGAGGTGGCGCAGGACGCTCACTCGGGTTCGGTCGCTGACGCGGTTGCCACTGAGTGCGCCGAACAGCACCTTCCAGTTCGTCTTCTCCCCTGAGCGCTCACATTCGTACAGCAACGGGATGCCTAGTCGCGTTGTTTGGGCGAGTTCAGTGTTCTCGGCGGCAAAGGCCAGCAGAGCGGCCCGGATCGTCTCGGGTTGCTGGTCCGTCAGGGACACGCCATGGCGCTTGAGGATGTCCGTGACTTTCGGGGCCAACTTCATACGTGCGGCGTCATTCCGGAGGCGCCACCAGCGCCAGAGGGTCTCTGTCTCCTGCTTGGTCAGCACGCCCTGGCGCCAGACCCGGAACGTCTCCGTGCTCTGACGGATCAAAATGAAGTCTCTTCCCTTGCTTCCGACGTGGGATTGCCAGGAATGGTGCGATGGGTGCGGCAGATCGTTCCGCTTGTAAACTCTGTGCCAGAGGCGTCCGAAGAGCAGGAAACTCAGGTCCCAATCGGGACGTGCATCATCGTGCAGTTTCCGGTCGTAGTCGAACCCGAATGGACCAAGGACAGACATCCCTTTACGCTTGTCGGTGTTGGTGGTGGAAATCAGAGCGAGCTCGTGGAGCAACCCCGGTTTGCCGCGTTTCCCAGTGTGCGACATGAGTGGAAGGAGCCGCCATGTGCCACCATCTGAACATGTGAAAAATGGCCACAGCACGGCGTGGAACGTGTGCTCCCCACGTTCGTGGTAGTGGTACAACGGCCCGACTACGTTGACCATGTAAGTCTCGCCGTCTTTCTTCCATCCACGTCCGCCGATGGGGGTGAGAAGAACACGTCTGTCGTCGTCGCGACCGTAGCCGAAGAAGGGCAGTACGACCAAGACCTCGTCTTCTCCATCCGCTTCCCAGGCTCGCCCGCCCAGGGGAGTCAGCAGCACTCGTTCGTCCTCATCTCGGCTGAACGCGAAGACCGGGAAGAACACGCGGGTCATGCCGTCCTCGCGCTTCCTGGCGTACCAAGCCGGGAAGATCCAGTGGGTGTAGTTTCCATCATCAGCATCTTTGAGATGGGCAACAATTCCACCGAGGAGATTTCGCTCCTTCCATTTGTCTTTCTGATCCTGGTCGTATAGCGGGAAAAGACCTGCTGCCTCCCCTTCTGTTTCCCACCAGACCGGCCCTACATGATGCAGTTCATCGCTCCAGCCGTACAGCGGGAAGACGCCGTGTTCGTCGTCATCTGTCCACCACGCCGGGATGACGTAACTGAACTCATCGCCCAGATTGAAGAGCGGGAACATTCCCTTGTTCTCGTCATAGTGATAGGCTGTCAGGGCCCAGCCTTCGGTGCGCGTGGTGTTCCAGGCTGACAGAGGGAAGAGGATGGACCAGTCGTCGTGTTCCTTGTTGATCAGTGGACGGACCGCAAACCCCTCCGCATCCCAGTCGACAATTGGCCAGAGGACAGAGGTCGCGTCGCGGTTGTGGTACACCAGCGGCCAAACGTTGACCCGCTCGGGGTCAGGCATTTTCGCGGCCTTTCCTTCGGTGAACGGTGAGATCTTCATCATTCGGCGGCTCGAGGCGCAAGAGCACATTAGGAGGCAGAGCAGCAGTGCGACGATCGTCTTCATTGGTTGGGCCCCCGGGGGTGACCTTCCCGGAGTGGCCGGGAACGCGGTCGTTCGTTACGGGTTACGTTTGAGGTCTTGGTATCGCTACGATAGCACACTGTGGGGTGTTCGCATGTGGTGAAAGTGGGGAGATGGGCGGACGGGGTGCGTGGGTGACTGCCCCTTTTTCGTCCGTGACCTCGGGGGTGGCTTGGCAGGAAGGCGGGGCGAGGCGATATTCGGCGAACAGGAAACCTGGCACATCCGGGAGGTATAGAGACCATGCAAACACTGATTCCTGCCCCCAAGTCGTTCACGCTTCGCCCCGGCGTTCTAGGCCTTGGAGCTCCGGGTTCGGCTGTCACTGTCCGGTCCGACAGTGTTGCCGCCGGTTCGGTTGCCGATTGGCTCGGACAGCGCCTCACCAGCGACCATGGGATCCGCCCCGCGATGGGCGACGATGGCGGACCGCAGATTCAGCTCCAGATACTCACACAGGCAGATGTAGGGAGTTCCGGCTTTGCAGACTCGCCGGCATTCTGCACGACAATCGGTCAGGAACAAGGCTACGTCCTGGAGGTGTCGCAGGACGCTGCGGAGATTGCCGCAATGAGCCCTCATGGGCTGCAGAACGGAGCAGCGACGCTGCTGCAGTTGCTGCACACGGCCGATGGGAGAGTGGAGGCACCATGCTGCCGGGTCGAGGATGGGCCTGACGTCCGCTTCCGTGCTGCCGCGGACTGGTTGCTCAATGCGGAGATCAATCGCTGGGGCTACGAACGCGGGGATGGCCTCGAGGCCACCATTGCCCGCATGAAGCGAAAGCTCGATCAAGCCGCGGCGTACAAGATCAACGTGGTTTGGTTTGACGGCTTCGGCTGGGATCCGGACCGGACTTCGTGGTACGCAGACTTTGTTCGAGAGCTGACTGACTATGCCGGGGAACGCCATATCCGCCTTGCCTTCTCTGGCTATGGCGGTGGTTATGGTGCGGCTTACCAGCCGGGCTCGCTCTATTCTGGGCGTTACCACGGCCATGCATTTCGTAATCGCAACTCCTACCCGGACGGGGAGCCGTATGATTGCGTGGGACACCCCGCCTACCCGACGTCCTGGACCTATGGGACGTGCCTGTCGAATGCCGCCCTTGCCAAACTGAAACTCGCTGAACTGACCAATTTCGTTGCTCGCTGCCGGCCGGGCGTGATGTACATCCACGACATCGACACCGGCGGCATCGTGAGCTCCCTGGACGGGTGGACGCGGCGCTGCCCCCAATGTAAAGCGCGCTGGCCCGACGATGAAATGGCGTCTGCAAAGGGGGCCGCAGGGGGATATGGACATTGGTTCCGGCAGGTTGTCCAGGCGATCAATGCCATTTCCACCGATGACGGTCAATACTCGGCTGCTCGTGATTGTGAGATCATGTTTATCGGCCCCACGTACAGCGGATTCCAGGACTCCGATGACCTGTGGACAGACTACTGCGACTATTGCAGTGTCCTGAGTTGTTGCGTCGGACCCGCGCCGAACGTGGAGTTTGGCATTCGTGAGCAGTTTGTGTCGGACACGCCGCCTGGATGCCGTGTTCCGATGCTCAGGAGCGCACTGGACGAGGCGGGCTGCGGTCACGGCGTATTCGTCGTTCCGTTTGTCGGCGGCGACAACTTCTACAGCGATCAGCTGGTAACCACCGTGGGGGCGTTACACAGCTACTGGCAAGGTGCGGAGACGGTCTACGTTTCTTCGATGGGCTCCGTCGGCGAGCCCGGACAACTGCTCTGTGCCAATTATGCATGGCACGCCGCAGCACCTGGGGCCTACGTTCCAGCAGGAACTCGGGCGGAGGCGTTGGAGCTACGAGGGCGTTGTGCGACTGGCGTTGAGACTCAGGACGATCTCCTGGGGAGCTCCGGGCTGCTTGGCGCGGCCTGCAAACGACTCTATGGGAGCGAAGCCGGACCGCTGATGGCCGAGCTGTTCTCACTCGGGGCGGGCCATGGCGTGTTCCCGCTCGCCACCGGTTGGCGGCAGGCTGCGGATGAAGCGGCCGCCCTGGAGGCGGGGACCGAGGACGAGGATGGCTCCCAAACGCGGTATTGGCGACAGCGGGAGGAGCTTACCTCGATGGCGCTCAAGCTCGGCTGCGAGGCCTTGGAGAAGGCGTTGCCAAGCGAGGGCGTCCGGGAAGATGTGGCCTGGCTGTGTACCGGCCTGAACGTGGGGCGGCGCATCTGCCAGGCCCTTCGCGCGGGCAGGGAGTGGCAGGCGGACAAGGCCGGAGAGACACGCGAGCAGTTTGATGCGGCTGTGAGTGATCTACGCGCGTACCTGGACGCCAACGTCCCAGGGCCAACCACAGATCCGGTGGGGGGTGATGTGGCCATATGGAATATGGTTGTCGACAGGCTGGATGTTCTTTCGAACTAACCCCTGTTCCCGCACAAGTTCAGCCTCCACTGGAGCTCTGGTCATCTGACTTCCTGATTCCCCCTCCCGTTGGTCAGGGCTCTGATGGAAGCGCGCTGCGCACAGATGGACAGCCCGAGACGTGTCGACTTCACCCACCCTGCGGGCCTACCACGAACAGGGAGTTCCCAAAAGGGTCCATGACGGTAAACGTCCGCGAGCCCCAAGGCTGATCTTCAGGAGGATCATCGATGTCGATCTTCGGGCTCCATTCGGCGTAGAGTGCATCTGCATCGTCCACATCCAGGTACACGCACGCGTTTCTACCATGTCCGGGCATCGGGCAATCGAGGTGGATACAGAGTACTCCACGTTCCAGACCGAGAATCGTCCCCTGCTGCGGTGTGTTCGGGTAGTGGGCCTCGAAGACAACCTGGAAGCCAAGCCCATCGACGTAGAACCGAATGGCCTCTTCGGGGTCATCCGTCGGGAGGATCGGGATTGCTCGTTCCATGGTGGGCTTCCTGTTTGGACGATGTGGGAATCAGCTGCCGTCTTCCGGGGACCTTCCTGAACGCCTTTCGCGCATCAGATGACGCAGGCCTCTGATGGGATGACGGAGCGCCATGCGCGGTCCGGAGAATCGCATGACGCCCGCTATCCGTTCGCGCATCTCCGGCGAGTAGCAGTGGACTGAGCACTTGCGGCAGGTCGGTTTGTCATCCCCGAAAGGGCAGTTCCCGAGACGTTGCTCCGCGTAAGCGAGGAGTTCCGAGCAGTCGTCGCACAGGGCGTCGGCGTGATGCTGGTGGTTGCAGAACAACTCGATCATCGCCTTGACCGTGGCTTTCTCCTCCTGCAGGCTCATACGTCCTCATCGCCGATTTCTGCGATCCAGTCCCGCGTCCAGTCGACAGTGTCGAGCCCGATGTCGCAGATGCAGTTTGAACAGAAAATCACCCCCTCGATCCAGCCTTTTCGGATCCAGTCGTGGTAGGTCTCGCATTGGCGTTTCATATCGTCGAGACCGAGTGGTCTCTGCTCGCCGTAGTTCCACATGTAGCAACCGGCGAAGCGGCGCTTTGTCGGAGCACGTTCAAGGACTCTCTCCATGTGTCGGTCCAGATCCACTAGGTCAGACCCTTTCCAGGTCCAGAGGGTCACGACATCGGTCAGGTCGATGTAGTCTTGGACATCGAAATCGAGTTGGTAGCTGTACCAGACCATCCAGAGCTCAAGCTTCCGTTTCTCAAAACCGTGGAGTCGGTCGCGCATATTGCTGATACTGGCCACGGAGTGCCGGGCCGGCTTGGTGTCAGCGAACTCGACGGAGGTGAAAAAATCGTCCAGGACAGCCCCGCTGACGTTGGGGTAGATCTCGGCCATGCGCAGGACTTCATCGAGGTCGCTCTTGTCGTCGTTGTGTTGCTTGACGCCGCCGGCGCCGATTGCGGACCACACCACTTCGTCCAGGTCTTTGATCTTCTCGGCTTCCCCGTCAAATGGAGGGAACGGGCCGGTCCACATGGTTACGCGACAGCACCGGCTGATGCCGAGGAAGTCACAGCCTTCCCTGGAGTCCATCAGGTTCGTCCCGGGCAGGTTGTAGCTGTTATCGCCGTTCGGGTTCAGGTGATGGCAACCTGGGTCCTGTCCCCAGATCCAGAATCTGTCACGCAGCTTGGCCATGGTTTCTCTCCCTATTCGTTGGCTGTTCGTCTTGCGGTGATGACTGCGGGCCTGACACGTTGTGGCGAACTTCTCCTCAGGCCTGCAAGGCGTTACGGATGGCTTCCACGATTTCGTCGATCTGATCCCGGGTGATGATGAGGGCGGGGGCTAGGTTCAGCGTGTTGTTGAAGCCCTGAAGGCTGCGATTGGTCCGCCCGACGAGGATGCCCCGACTCCTGATGAGGGCCATGATGGCTGCGAACTCCGCTTCCGCAAGCGGCTCGCGCGTGGTCCTGTCGACCACGAGCTCGATACCGGCGAAGAGGCCTCGGCCGCGGATGTCGCCGACGAGCGGGAGTCCGCGGAGTGTCTGCAACTGGTCGAGGAGGTAGGCCCCCATCCTCGCGCTGTTCCCGCAGAGCTCTTCTTCCTCGATGATCGCGATGTTCTCCAGGGCGGCGGCACATGCAGCTGCGCAGCCCCCGTAGGTGCTGATGTCCCTGAAGAAAGCCATGGGATCGCTGTCGTTCAGGAAGGCATCAAACACCTCCTGCGTGGCCAGCGTAGCGGAGAGGGGCATGTAGGCGCTGGCCAGGCCTTTGGCCACGGTGATCATATCCGGCTGGACGTCGTAGTGCTGGTGCCCGAACATCTTGCCTGTCCGCCCGAATCCGCACACCACCTCATCCATGATGAGCAGCACACCGTGCTTGCGGCACGCATCTGCCATCACACGGTAGTAGCCCTGGACGGGCGCAATGACGCCGCCGCCGGCGGTGATCGGCTCGACAATGACCGCGCCGACTGTGTCTGGCCCTTCTGCCATGATGGTCTCCCCGACAGCTCGAGCGCAGGCCAGGTCACAGTGCTCGGGTGTTGCGTCGAAGGGGCACCGGTAGCAGCAGGCGTGGGGGAATTGCACGAAGCCTTCCGGGAATGGGCCGTAGTCTGCTTTGCGCTGGTCCTGCCCGCTGGCGGCGAGTGCCGCGAGGGTGGTACCGTGGTAGTCGCGGTGCCGGTAGAGGACTTTGGTCTTTTCCTTGCCTCTCAAGCGGTGGAACTGACGCGTGATCTTGAAGGCTTTCTCGTTGGCTTCGGAGCCACTGTTTGACAGGTACGTTTTCGGGAGTGTCGGCAGCAGTTCCCCGAGCTTCTGCGCCAATCGGATTGCGGGGATGTTCCCGGCCGCTCCCGCGAAATAGGGCAATGTCCGCAACTGCTCCGCTACGGCATTGGCGATTCGGTCGCGACCGTAGCCCACCGCAACGCACCAGACGCCTCCGGCTGTTGCGTCGAGGAACTCGCGGCCGTGGATGTCCGTGACGTACATCCCGTTCCCGGACACCATCACTGGCGGGTCCTCTGCCTCAAACGCCTTGTGCTGCTTGAGGTGGTGCCAGAGGTGGCGCACGTCGGCTTGCAGGATGTCGGCGATATCGTGGGAGGGTGAGGTGTTCTTGCTCATGAATCGGTCTCTGGGCATGTGCTTGATCCAGGTGGCCTGTTGGGAGCCGGAGGTCCCATCGTTCATTTCACACAGTAACCGAGATAGGGTTGGTCAGCGAGGGGGACTGGACTGGAGACTCAGTGGGTGGGGACGTCCCGCACCGCCAGTTGGGGGCGCGGTCTCGTGAATTCTGCGCAACGTCTGTTTCACCGGCTATCAGAGCAATCCATCAAAGAGATCGGGTTGGTTCTTGCTCTCTCTTGCCCTCTTTTCCGCTGCCCGTTGGCGTCGGGCCTCTTGCTGTTTCTGCCCCCGACCTCGATTGCGTTCCTCCCAGGTCACGGCAAACTCGCGCTCTACCTGCTTCTGCTTCTGATCCGCCTTCAGCCTGCCATGGTGAGCCGCCAATTCGGCTTCGGTCATATCGCGAATCAGGACGTTGCCATCTGCGTCGATTTCTGCAGTCTGGTCGTCTTCGGCCAGTTCTTCTCGTAGCATCTCGAGAGTAGTGAGGAATCCGTTGGGCAGCTCAATGACGGAGAACATGTCTGCAATTTCGGACCGAGTAAACTCCCGGTCGCCCTGGTGAATGCCGGTGGCCTTTTCCACCATTGTGGCCTTGTTCTGGAGCGTCGTCTTCGCTGCTCCGAAGTGTTCTGCAATCTGGTCGGGTGTGACGTGGCTGGGGCTGCTTCGGTCGAACAGGAAGTTCAGGCGTCCAATGAGATAGACGATGGTTCCCGCCCAGATTTCCGGACGTCCTCGGGTGATGTCGAGTTTGCGCATCCGACTCAGTTTCGCCATCAGCTTGTCGGCTAGGCCCCGCAGTTCATCGTCGAAGCACTGGCTTGTGAACAGTGCGAGGTACACGGCAATCTCTTTGGCTCGTGCCTCTTTCTGTACTTTCGTCGCCATGCTCTTCTGTGTTCCTTGTCTTGGTTCGCGACGGCTGGTCTCAGATCCGTTCGACGTTGTGGAAAGCCATGATGATCAGGGAATCGTTGGTTTTCAGGTGGCCGAAGCTCTTCTTCTGCGGATTCAGCAGGATCTCCCCGTTGTCGCGTTTTACGCCGAGAAGGAGCAGTGGGTTTTCTTCGTTGGCGGCGCTGCGTTCGCTGACGCCCTGGCATAGCTCGGGGAATGCTCTGCCCACGAACTCGGCCGGGTAGTTTCCGGGGGCGATGAAATAGAGTTCGTTGGTGTCATTGGAGTAGGTCAGCAGGCGTTGATAGACGACTGACATGTTCCGGAACAGAGCGCTCTGGGCGATGATTCCCGAGCTGTAGTCCCGCCCGGAGACGATTTCGTCTACGCCGGCCTCCATGAGATGCCGCCTTCGGTCCGGACTCAGCAGTTCGGCGATGACGTGGATGTCCTTCTCCTTCCCCGGTTCCTGTTCGAGGTGTTTGACGGCCAGAGCGATCAGGGCATTCTTGTCATCGGGCCCCGGCGTGTCCTCATCGGCCAGCAGGATGATCGACTTAGCCTCGTGTGCACTTAGCTTCTCAAGGGTGGCGTGGTGGGTGGGGTCATCGCGGACAACGTGGACGTTGGGTTGCTCCAGGATCTCGTTCCCTGCGGGGATTTCCGAGGCCGACACGACAACAACGTCTCTGCCGTCATTCGGTTGTGCTTCCAGCAACTGCTCAATGACTCTCGGGGCTTTGGCATTCCAGTTGCAGATGATGATGTGATCACTGAATGGTTTCACGGCGCTCTCTTTCCTGAGTGCATGGGTCACGAACAGGGATGATACTTTGCCGATGATAGCGCCGAAAACCAGCGTCCCGAACACAAGCAGGAGCAGCTGGAGTACGCGTCCCGCGTGGCTGGCCGGTCTGTCGGGATACTCGCCCATCAGCACGATAACGGCATTTTCCAGGGTCTCCCAGAAGGGCCTGTCAGCTCGTTCGGCGACGAGGAGAAGGGCCACCGTTCCGGCTAGAAGGCAGACCAGTACTCCCCAGATCAGGGCGGCACGCAAGCGGGGGTGTTGTCTGTGCATCAATCACCTTCAGTGGGTCGGGGCGTCCCGCACCGACATTTGGGCTTGCGGTCTCGACGATCCGCCCATCAGTCCACCATCCGGAAACGCGGTGCATAGCCGAACGTGTTCCGCGCGCGGTCGATAGACAGGAGTGGATCCCGTCCTTCGATGGGTTTGGAGACCTTCGCCGCCAAGTCTGGACGGAATCTCCCGAGCAGTTCCATGGTCGGTTCCGGGCAACGGGTGTCTCCCGCCGCGAGTGTGTAGGCACCATATCCGGGCAACGTGGGGCACTCGAGGGCCTGCTTCAGGCCGCGGACAACATCACCAACATGAACCCACTGATAGAGCCCATCGCTCCAGGCTGTCGTCGGTTGGAGGTCTGCCTTTGCCTGTTCGTAACGCTCGGCGCGGGATACGCCGGCGAACCTGAACGCCGCGGCGGTCAGGCCGTAGGCACGGTGGAACGCTGCGCAGGTTTCCTCGTTACAGCGTTTGCTCAAGCTGTATGGGTCTTCGGGAACGGCATCAAAGTCTTCGGTCAGAGGCAGGATGTCGTACGGCGACGGCTTGCCGCTGAGGCGCCAGAAGAAGGTGCCGAACGCATTGATGCTCGAGGCGCAGAGCACGCGTTTGGCTCCTGCCATCCGAGCGGCATCAAGGACCACATAGGTCCCGACCACGTTGACTTGCATGATCTCCTTGCCCTTCTCTGCGTGTCCGGTCGGGTCAGCGGCCAGGTGGACAACCGCGTCCATGCCTTCGCAAGCCTCACGCATCCTGGGCAGGTCGGTGATGTCGACTTGGACGAACGGCCATCGGGTGTCAAACGGAGCGTCTGTGCGCCCATTTGCTCCCCCGAACATGGTTGCTTCTGCCGGAGGAACCGCGTCGGCCAGCCGCAGGTTGTGGCTCCCCTCAAGCTCGGCGATTAGGTTGCGTCCGATGAAACCACAGGCGCCGGTGATCAATACGTTCATTCAGGCGTGTCCTTCCATTGATTGCATACCCCCGTCTCCACACCTGCACAACGTGCCGTGGCCCGTGCGTGGTTTCAACCTACGGTGCTTGAGGAAAACGCCATCTTGAGGAGTCGCCCGGGAACCGTATGGTGTACTGCCTCCTGCACGCTGATCTACTCCCGGATCAGGAGCATGTGGCTATTTCGGCCATTCCCATGGTTTGGTAATCCATTCCGGCAGGTCCAGGGCGAGGTCCGCGATCTCCGCAAGCTCGTCGGTCGTGAGGCGTGGTGCATCCCTCCAGGCCAAGTCCTGCTCGAACTGCTCGAGCGTTTCGCAGCCGATCACGAGGCAGTCCACCTCCGGGACCGTCAGGGGGTACTGAAGGGCGAGTTCGGGCACCGATCGTCGGCCGTTCTCAGCCAGGGCTGCCAGGCGGCGTTTGGCGGGGAGGACGGCGTGCAGAGCTTGGGGGACATCGGCCTCGTCTATCACGATCAGTCCCTGAAGGAAGGCGCTCCGAGCGAAAATGGTGACGCCGCGTTCCCGCAGCAGTGACAGTGCCCGATTGCCAATCAACCCGGTATCAAAGACGTTGGCGGCGATCTGGACGGCAGACAGATGCTCAAGGTCAGCTGCTTCCTCGAGGGCTCGGATGGCATCTCCACTGACAGAAGCACCGATCTGCTGAACGATGCCCTTTTCTCGTGCGGCGAGGAGCGTGTCCCACACGCCGGGGATGCGCGCTTGCTCTGCATCGTGCAGGAGACAGAACGGCAGGACATCGACTCCCAGCAACTTGCGGCTTTCCTCCAGCGACTCGCGGAGTGCATCCGGCGATTCGCCGTCGTGCAGTTTGGCTTTGGTGACGATCGTGAATGTGTCGTGAGCTTGAAGTCTCTTTAGGGCTCGACCAATCACTGCCTCGGAGTCTCCGTAGTCGTGGGCTGTATCAAGAAGCGTGACTCCGGATTCTTCTGCCTGGCGAAGGATGCGGTCGATCTCGGAGGGGGAGGGCGGGCCGGACGTGTTGGCCACCCCGTAGGGCATGCCCCATTGCACGGTTCCTAGGGCGAGACCCGGGACATCTGGGCGCATTGAAGGCATGGACCTGCTTCTCCGGCTTGATGGATGGGTACTACGGCATTGCTGCCGGTTTCAAGAAAGGTACTCCTTCCAGTCGCGGGAACAACGTGTGTGTTCCCCGGCAATGAGTGCGACAGGACGAAGGGGCTGCCCACGGCCGTTGTCGGTTGGGGTACCCCCTCAATCACGGGGAGGAGGACCTCAAGATGGCTCGACGGAGTCTCTCCCTCCAGGGATTCTCTGGGCCGTTTTGCCCGATGGAGGGAGAGACTCCGTCGAGCCGCCTCCTGCAACTGAGGGATTGTCAGTCGGGCGCCGAAGCGCTGGCGTGGGCGTCTGCGTGGCGAGATAGTAGCCCCGCTCTGTTGTGCGACTTTCTCCCCCGCCTGTTGACCATGGAGCATATGATGCGAATCTACGTAGATGTGAAACGTGCCCGAATCGACCTGTGTTCCCTGATGGACATGCTCTGCCTGGGACCATCGGACGGCAGCGCCGAGCCCCGTGGTTGATTGCTCGTACCCGCAACGCCAGGAGCCCACCATGCCTGAGAAGCCTCTCAACGTTCTCTGGATCTGCACGGATCAGCAACGCTTCGACACGCTTGGGTGTACGGGGAACGCATACGTACACACACCGAATCTGGACCGCCTGGCCAGGGAGGGAGTCCTGTTCGAGCAGGCGTACTGCCAGAACCCCGTCTGTGCCCCCAGTCGGGCGAGCTTCCTGACCGGCCGTTATCCACGGACCACGCGTTGTCGCCAGAATGGGCAACCGATTCCGGAGTCGGAACGGCTCGTTCCCAAACTCCTGCACGATCAGGGCTATGTCTGCGGACTGTCCGGAAAACTCCACCTTTCGCCATGCCGTCCGGAAGCCTGTCCCGGTACTGAACGCCGGATCGACGACGGTTACGACGTCTTCCATTGGTCCCACCACCCCAATGCTGACTGGCCATCCAACGAGTACGGCCTGTGGCTCGCGGAGAAGGGCGAGAGGTATGGGGGGGAGCGGACCGCGCAGAGCCGGTTCGTGTCGATAGGCATGCCGGAGCCACTGCACCAGACGACCTGGTGTGTCGAGAAAGCGTTGCACTTCATGCAGGCCAGTGCGCGCAAGAAGCGGCCATGGCTGTTCTCCATCAATATTTTCGATCCCCACCACAGTTTCGATCCACCGGCTGAGTACCTGAAGCGTTACGCTTCTGTCATTGACGAGATTCCGTTGCCGAACTACGTAGCCGGCGAGTTGGACGACAAGCCGTCCTGGCAGCGGACCGACCACGCGGGAGCTTACGGCGGAAAGGGGGGACACGCTTACGACAAGATGTCAGAGACGGACCACCGCTGGATCCGAGCGGCTTACTGGGCCATGGTCGACCTCATCGATCATCAGGTGGGGCGTCTCCTTGACTGGCTGGACGAGAGTGGAGAGCGGGAGAACACTTTGGTCATCTTCTGCAGTGACCACGGCGAGATGCTGGGGGACCACGGTATCTACCTAAAGGGGCCCTATTTCTACGATTGCGGCGTGCACGTTCCGCTGATCATGAGCTGTCCGGGGCTATTCGGCGGAGGGCGTCGGTCTTCGGGACTGGTCGAGCTGGTCGACCTGGCGCCGACAATCCTGGAGTTGGCCGGGATGGTCCCTCAAGAGGGCATGCAGGGACGCTCTCTGGTTCCGCTCCTTCGTGGGACAGCGCCTCTGGATACCTTCCGGGAGGATGTATACTGCGAATTCTACGGCTCGAATTTCTATTACGAGCCGAGCGCCCAGACGACCATGTTGCGGACCGAGAGGCACAAGCTCACGGTCGCGCATGGCCTGGGTACGGGGGAGCTTTATGACTTGGTGGTCGATCCGGCGGAGACGAGCAACCAGTGGGATAATCCGGACTGTCTCCAGGCCAAAGCTGACCTGCTGGCCCGCTTGGCCGACCGGATGGCTTGGACGGCAGACCCGTTGCCCACGCGCGAATCTGTGTGGTAGAGCATTGGGGCGCGGATCCCCTCTCATCGAGCCTTACTACGAAACGGGGATGCGGTCGTCTGTAGTGAGCGACGTAGGTTGCCGGAGTCGCGTTGGTGTTCGGCTTGATCCCAACGAGGAATGGTACTCCGCTGCGCTACGAGCCTTACTACGAACGGGGCCGTCAAGCGCGTTTCTTCCCCGTTTTCTTGGTGGTCCTCTTCTTCGCGGTTCCTTTACGCGGCTTACGGATCGTTCTGGTGGTCGGGGTTGCTTTGGCCGCTGCAGCCTTGATCCTGGATCGGTCGGGTGGCTTGGCCCGTCCTTCCTCGTCCAGAATGGGACGAAGGAACTGGCCGGTGTAGGAATCGGCGCAATCGGCGACGACTTCGGGTGTCCCGGCCGCGACAACTTGGCCTCCTTCGTCACCACCTTCAGGGCCGAGATCGACGAGGTGGTCTGCTACCTTTATTACATCGAGATTGTGCTCGATCACCAACACCGTGTTGCCCTGATCCCGGAGCGATTGCAGAACCTGGAGCAGCCGCTCGATGTCTGCGGTGTGCAGTCCTGTGGTTGGCTCGTCCAGGATGTAGAGCGTGTGTCCTTTTGGTTGGCGAGCCAGTTCGGCTGCGAGTTTTACGCGCTGGGCTTCGCCGCCGGACAGAGTCGTGGCCGGTTGCCCCAGGTGAATGTAGCCAAGGCCCACTGACTGAAGTGTGTCCAGCTTGCGCTTGAGTCTGGGGACGGCGCTGAAAACTTCGCAGGCTTCGTTGACCGTCATATCCAGGGCATCGGCTATCGTTTGACCACGATAGCGGATACTCAGTGTCTCACGGTTGTAACGTTTGCCGTTGCAGACTTCGCACTGCACATAGACGTCCGGCAGGAACTGCATCTCGATTTTCTTGATGCCATCACCCTTGCACTCCTCGCAGCGTCCGCCCTTGACATTGAAGCTGAAACGGCCCGGCTTGTAGCCTCGCACTCGGGACTCCGGTACTTTCGAATAGAGCTCCCGGATGGTGTTGAACGCATCGGTGTAGGTCGCGGGGTTCGAACGCGGCGTCCGGCCGATGGGGCTTTGGTCGATCACGATCATCTTGTCCACATGCGCCAGGCCGTTGATGCGTTTGTGTTTTCCGGGAGGATCGGTCTTGAACTCGAAGTGTTGAGTCAGCGCCTTTTTCAGAATATCATCCACCAGAGTGCTCTTACCCGATCCTGATACGCCTGTCACACAGCAGAATGTTCCCAGAGGAATCGTCACATCAATCGTCTTTAGATTGTGTTCGCTTGCCCCCACGATTTTCAGAGCGTGTCCATTCCCCGGTAGCCGTTCTTCCGGAATCGGGATGGCCTTTCGTCCGGTCATGTAGGCGCCGGTTAGAGATGCTTCGCAGGCCGAAATCTCGCTTGGGGGGCCACTGCATACCAGTTCGCCTCCCAGGCGTCCGGCACCCGGGCCCAGATCAATGACGTAATCAGCGCTGCGGATGGTATCTATGTCGTGCTCCACAACCACGACGGTGTTGCCTTGATCACGGAGTTTTTCCAGGGTTCTGAGGAGGCGTTCGTTGTCCCGCTGGTGCAGGCCGATGCTTGGCTCGTCCAGAACGTAAAGCACGCCAACGAGGCCGCTCCCTACTTGTGTCCCCAGGCGGATTCGCTGGGATTCCCCACCCGACAGTGTCCCGCTTTCCCGGTTCAGACTCAAGTAGCTGAGTCCCACAGAGTGCAGGAAGCCCAGGCGCAGCCGGATTTCCTTGAGGATTTCCCCTGCGATCGCCTGCTGTTCCCGCGTGAGATCAAGGCCGTGGGCAACGTCGTGGGCTTCGTCGATCGGCAACGAGCAGAAGTCATGGATCGAGAGGCCCTGGACGGTGACTGCAAGTGATTCGGGCCGCAACCGGGCGCCCTTGCAGTCGGGACAGAGCTCCCGCCCCATGCAGGCTCTGAGGCGTTCCCGGACTGCGTCGCTCTCTGTCTCGCGATAGCGGCGTAGAAGGTTCGGGAGAATTCCCTCGAACGGTTTGGTCATGCTGTGCATTTTGCCGCGTCGCCAGAAGTCGAAACAGATCTCTTCCTCGTCGCTGCCGTGTAGCAGGACATGCTGCACCTTCTTCGGGAGGTCTTGCCAGGGCGTGGTCAACTCGAAGCCGTAATGCTCGGCCAGCCGTCGGAGCAGGTGGTTGTAGTATATGATCAGCCGGCGTGGCCCCCGGCGCCAGAGCGCGATGGCTCCCTTGCGTATTGACAGCGAGGGGTTTACAACGACCAGTTCAGGAATGAAGACGAGGTGGTGGCCGAGCCCATGGCAGGTCGGACATGCTCCGTACGGGCTGTTGAAGGAGAAGTTCCGGGGGAGGAGCTCCGCGAAGCTGACTCCGCATTCAAGGCAGGCCAGGTGCTCACTCATTGTCTCTTCCCGCCAGCCGTCGCCAGCAGTATCGTCCTGGATGAGCACGACGATGACGCCTTCGCCCAGCTTGAGAGCCAGCTCGACCGAGTCCATGAGGCGACTGCCTGAGGTTTTCCCGCTTACCAAGCGGTCAACAACGGCCTCCAACGTGTGTTTCTTCGTCTTGGCGAGTTTGATCTCGTCCTCCAGCGAGACGATTTGGCCGTCGACGCGCGCTCGGACAAAGCCGTCTCTCTGCATTCCCTCGATGATGTCCCTGTGCTCCCCCTTTTTTCCCACGACATACGGTGCGAGGAGCATCAGGCGTGTGCCTTCGGGAAGTTGAGAGATTTTCTCGCAGATGGCCTGGGCGCTCTGTCCCTGAACGGTCTTGCCACATTTCGGGCAATGAGGCGTGCCGACGTGGGCGTAAAGGAGGCGCAGGTAGTCGTAGATCTCGGTCGTCGTGGCGACGATTGAGCGGGGGTTGCTGCCGGCTGACCGCTGTTCAATCGCGATCGCCGGCGACAGGCCTTCTATGTGTTCGACGTCCGGTTTCTGAAGGCGATCCAGAAACTGGCGGGCGTAGGCGGAAAGGCTCTCCACGTAGCGCCGCTGTCCTTCGGCGTAGAGTGTGTCGAAAGCGAGAGAGGATTTGCCGGAGCCACTGAGTCCGGTCACCACGACCAGAGCGTCGCGGGGGATCGTGACGTCGATATTCTTCAGATTGTGTTGGCGGGCCCCAACGATGCGTATCTCATCGGGCATGTAGCGGTCTCCGAACGGGCGGGCTGTTTGTCGGGCGCAATGTGGTCCCGGTACTATAGTTCATCGACGGTGCACCTGAAGAACTGCGGAGGAGTGGCTGATGAAACAGATCAGGATTGAAGCTGGCAGCGTAGCGATGACGGCCACGCTGATTGAGAGCCCGACGGCTGCGGCCGTGTGGGAGGCGACTCCCTTCGAGGCCAACGCCAATGTGTGGGGAGACGAGGTCTATTTCACTGCTCCCGTGTCGGTCGAGCAGGAAGCGGCTGCACGAGCGGAGGTCGAGATCGGCGAGATTGCCTACTGGCCCCCCGGCAGCGCGTTCTGCATCTTCTTCGGGGCGACCCCGATCAGCACGGGCGAGAAACCGAAGGCATACAGCCCCGTCAACGTGTTCGGAGCAACCGACGGCGATGCGACCGCCTTCGGCGATGTGACCGATGGGATGGTGGTCCGAGTGAGTCGGGTGGAGTAGGGGCGCCTGCCCCTCCGGACCGAGCTGTGCGCGGCGTAAGCGGTCTCCCCTGGCTTGGAGGCGCTGCTTCTCCGCAGGCGACCTGCTTCATCACTGAGAAGAAGCTCCCTCCGGTTGGTCAGGGCTCTGCCGGACCGAGCCGCGCACAGCGTAAGCAGAGCTGGCTGGCTATTCCCCGCGGAACTCGGCCGGGCCATCCTGTGTGGCTGCGGTGCGAATTGCCTTGCCCAGCGCGGCCGCGGGGCTGCTGCTAAGCATGTCCAGGGATGCCCACGAAAGACTGTTTCGGTGTCGAGCCCAGTATCGGTGGCAGATTTCTCGTCCCCAGTCGGGCCAATGGGTCATGGTAGGACGTGTGCGGGGCGGCGGCCCGAGCCCGGCGGCATGTCGGCAGAGCGTCTCCAGCAGGCGCAGGGGAGGGCGTGTCGGCATGACCCTGATCTGCGTGGCTCCGGCGGCAACTCCGAACACAAAGACGTCCTGGCGACCGCGTTTAGTTGAGCGGCAGATGAGTGCCAGGGCACCGTGCTTCTCCACGTACTTGCTACTTCCGGGAGAGATGTGGCGCTGGACGTTGACCTTTGGTTTGAGCTCCGTGATCAGGCGTTGTTCAAGAAGCAGTGCCTCAAGCTCTGAACCGACCACTTGGTAATCGAACGTGTGAATCAGGGAGCGGATCTGCTCCAGCTTCGGGGAAACTTGCCACTCAGATCGGAAATACTCCCCAAGCCGTCGACTGAGCGAGGCGGATTTGCCGACATAGAGCGGGTGCCCTTCGCGATCAGACATGGTGTAGACTCCGGGGGTGTCGGGCAGCTCGAGCAGGCAGTGTTCTGTGAACGCGTACTGGGCGAAGGGAGCGGTCTCCCGTGTGCTGGTGGGCAGCATGATGAGGTCATTCCAGGTCAGGTCGCGATTGCCCGCCTCCCTGACGACAGCCCACAGGAGTTCCTCATAGAACGGTGATGCAAGGGGGTCGGCGGTCTCTACGTGGTTTATGCCGAAGGCTTGAGCGAGCGCCTGGGAGGAAGCCCGTGGTCGTAGACCGGCCAGGGACTTGGCTGCGGTGACGAGATCAACCGCCGTGATGGTGACGTCCCCGGCATCGTGTGCGAGTTCGGTGACGCGTCGCCAACCGGGGCCGTAAGCGACGACCATCGACGGGGAATTGGTACCCGCGTTGAGGGCTGCACTCAATGACTCAGGAAGCGCTCCGCCGAGTTGAAGTCCGTCGACACGTGGCGCTGGTGTCGTTGTCCGGCCGCC
Organism: Lentisphaerota bacterium; assembly: GCA_018676675.1. Taxonomy (GTDB): domain Bacteria; phylum Verrucomicrobiota; class Lentisphaeria; order Oligosphaerales; family JABHEG01; genus JABHEG01. The sequence goes on along the minus strand of JABHEG010000298.1, from coordinate 16,154 downwards.
ATCGAACCATCGGGCGAGGAAGCGGGGCGACCATGTCTCAGGTGGCCAGTCGACGCCGAGAAGCAGGAGACGGAAGCCGTCCGCAAAGGTCTGTTTCTCGAGGTTGTTCATCGTGTTGGGGGCTCCCGACTCCACCTGGCAGCGCTTCGACTATAGCGGCGACGTGGGGCTCGGCAAGAGGCCCGACGAGTTGATTGGCGCGCTTCCGAACGCTATGTGTAAACGTCTGCTGGGCGACCCGGGGATGCTCTGACGATGACGTTTGCGCCTCGTGACAGACCCAAGCGTGGTACACACCGGATGGAGGTCGGATGAAACGGGCGTTACGTCTCATTGAATGGCAGTTTTTGGGCGTGCTGTCTGGGGTGCTGTTCGGGGCGAGTGCACTATTGGGGGCAGAACGTGTGCCCACCCGAGCGTTGCACACGGCCGCGGCCACGGGCGACAGCGTTACGGTGCAGGAACAGCTTGATCAGGGCGTGGCTGTCGACGAGTTGGATGAGCATGGCTTCACGCCCTTGATCTGGGCGATCCATCGGGACCGGCGGGCCATGGCCCTCTTGCTGATCAAGCTTGGGGCAGACGTCAACGCTCCGGCGATGTCGCTGAACCTGAATGCCCCGCTGTACCCGCCGCTCTGCTGTGCGGCTGAGAAGGGCGACATCGAGGTCGTTCGCCGGTTGCTGGAAGCGGGAGCAGACCCCAACGCGGAAGGGCTCAATGGGGCTCCGATCCACTGGGCAGTGCGGTCCGGCCATGTCGGCATCGCAAAGCTTCTGGGCAAGAACGGCGCCAACATGCATCGGACGGACGCGAATGGGAGCTCCCCGCTGGGAGTGGCCTGGAAGCAGAAGACGCTGCGCATGTGGTGTTTCTTCCTCCTGTATGATGTATTCGCTTTTTACGCGCGTGCCTGGCAGAGCGTAAGCGCGCGCGGCGGCTTCTGGTGGCAGGATATCTGTGACTCCTACAGCATTGCCTGGCGGGGAGTCACCGATCGAGGAGGACCGAGTGTCTCGCAACTGTTCGGAGGTGTCTTTACCTTCTTTGTGATCACGGCTCTTCTGACTCCCTTTACCCTTGTTTTCTGCTGTCGATTGGCCCGGGAGAAGCGGCGGAGAGTGGCACCATGGGCCGTTCTCGGACTCCTGCCCGGACCGAACCTGCTTGCCCTTGTCTACCTTGCCGGAACCCATGATCAGGGGGCCCAGAATCGCGTTGAACGGGCCCTGGATTTGCTTGAGATGCGTGGCCCTGATTTCCGCTGAACCGGCTCGCCCGGGCAAGCCCTGACGTGGCCTAAGGGACGACCTTCTCCATCCCCCGAGATTCGCTTTCCGGAACCGACTGAGAGTCCCATTTCCTGTCCTCACTGCGGGGTCAAACAGGCTCAATAGCAGAAAAAGGGGAGGGAAATGCTGTGTTTTCTTCTTGACGCCGCATCGTGGCCGGTGTAACGTTATCCCGTGCATGCGGCCCGTTGTGGAGGAAATCTCTGGCGGGCAGTGTCACCAGGAGGCTTGGTTAACCTCCCCCTTTTTCCGAAGGTTTCGGGAAGTAGGAGCATTCCCTCAGTGGGATGCGGGTTAGCTGGGCTTTTTTTTGGGGCGTGAGTTTCGCCCGTGATGTGATCCCTCTGGATTTCGCCAGCCTTCCCTCTCCTCCCCTCTCGTTTCCTTCCAGTAGCCATCTGTGCGTGCTTACGCCTGGGACGGCTGAACGTTCTGCTGTGCCGGTCATGTTGTGGCTGAGGGTAGGAGTAGGCTGATGAAGAGAATCAAGCATTGGTCGCTGATCGAGCTGACCATTATCCTGACGGTCCTGTCGATCCTGTGTGCCATCCTGGCTCCGGTGATTGACCGGTTTGTGCGCAACGCCAAGGTCATCCGCTGTCGAGAGGATGTCCAGGCCTTGGGTATGGCGGTAATGATGTTCATTGAGGACACCGCCAACAGCTACTTCCTGGAGGTAGGTAGCGGCGCCGGAGGGACGGGAGCATCACGCGACCCGACCGGGGGCGCTCCCGATCAGACAGACGGTACGAATTTGGTGGCGATTTTGGTGTCCGATGGTGACATCCCCGAGGTGCACCCTCTGTCCGGGGGAGCTGACTGGGGGAGGCAGGTGGACGGTGCCATCGTCGACTTCATGGCGTACCACCTGATCACGAATACCCCGGGCAACATTGCCGCGAATGCCTACCGCACGCCCCTCGATCTCGACAACGACCCTGGAGGAGGGGATGCCATGTTCGGCCGCGACGAGAGCGGCGGCTTCAACAGTGAGTTTGCCTGGCGCGGGCCGTACATGACCGGGCCGCTCGACCCGGACCCGTGGGGTAACCGTTATGCCTGCAACGTCATCTATCTCGATCCTCGCACCCAGACTGAGAATATGACGGCCTACGCCAATGGCTATGTCGAAGACACCGTGGTCATGTCGGCTGGGCCGGATGAGGAAATCGATACCGACTTCGATGTCGACGGACTCACCCCCGGCGACGACGATATTCTGTACACCGTCAGCGCCAATTCGAGGCCGTAGCGGGGAATCCGCAACTCCGCGACAGCTGGCAATCGACGGTCAGGGGATCGTTACGGGAGACCCGTCAGGTGAGAGAAGTATTCAGACTCGCTGGTAAAGGTCGCCACGTGCAGCTAAGTCGAAGTTCCGAGTTAAGGTCTGACCCCCGAGTCCCTGAGTGCGAATTCGCGGCCGTGACAAAAAGACTCGTGAAGAATAGAGGCAGACCTTAACTGTGCACTTTGGGGATGCCAACGCCCTCAGTCAGAGAACAGCTAAGTCAAAGTTCCGAGTTAAGGTCTGGCCCCGCGAGTCCCAACGTAGGCGGGTCGGGAGCCGGAGGAGTGATGATGAAACAACGGATAACGGTTCTTGCAGGCGCAGTTCTAGTGTTGGCCGCGGTCGGCACAAGCGCGGCCATCATTTACGTCGACGATACGGCTGGTGGCGCCAACAGCGGTGCGTCCTGGACCGACGCCTACACGGACCTGCAGAGCGCGCTCACTGCGGCTGCGTCGGGCGACACCATCAAGGTTGCCGCGGGCACGTACAAGCCGTCCGTCGAGGTCGATGGCACGGGCGACCGGTACAAGACCTTCCAGCTCAAGAACAGCGTCACCGTCGAGGGCGGATATGCGGACGACGGGAGCGGGGAACGTGACGTGGCCGCGCACGAGACCATCCTCAGCGGCGACCTCGGCACGGAAGGCGTCGACACCGACAACGCCTACCACGTCTTCAACCACGCGGGAGGAACCAACCTGAACGCCACCGCGGTCATTGACGGCTTCACCATCACCGCGGGAAACGCCAACGGGACTGGGGACCACGACTACGGCGGCGGCATGCGCAACGCCAGTTCCTCGCCCACGGTGACGAACTGCACGTTCTCCGGGAACCACGCGGCTTCCCAAGGCGGCGGCATGCGCAACTACAACTCCTCCCTCACGTTGACGAATTGCACGTTCTCCGGGAACTCTTCCGCAGGCGGCGGCGGCATGTGCAACAATGATAGCACCCCCGTGCTGACGAACTGCACGTTCTGGGGGAACACGGCCACCATGTTCGGCGGCGGCATGTCCAACAGCCAGTCCTCGCCCACGCTGACAAACTGCACGTTCTGCGGGAACACGGCCACGAACGTCGCCGGCGACATGGTGAACTTCTCCTCCTCTTCCCCCACGGTGACCAACTGCATCTTCCGGGGGAACGACTCGCCTTTCTACAATTCCTCCAGCACCCTCACCGTCACCTACTCCTGCATCCAGGGCGGCTACGCCGGCACGGGCAACATCGACCAGGACCCGCTCTTCGTGGACGCGGCGAACGGCGACGTCCATCTCCAGGCCGGCTCGCCCTGCATCGACGCGGGCAACAACGCCGCCGCCAAACTGCCCGCCGCCGACTTCGAGGGCGACGACCGCAAGGTCGATGATTCGGCCACCGCGGACACCGGCAGCGGGACCGCCCCCATCGTCGATATGGGTGTGGACGAGTACGCTGCGGCCCCCACCTTGACCACGTCGGTCGGGCTGGACGCGGGCGATCTCGTAATCACGGACGCTGACGGCGGGGACACCGACGATACACTCACGCTCTCGATCAGCGGCTCGAATGTCCGGGTCTACGACCCCAACAACATTCTTGGGGCCGGGACCGGCGCGACGCAGGTCGACGCCAACACGGTCGACGTGCCGATTGCCAACATCACGGGAGGCATCACGGTCAACACGCTCGCCGGCGGCGACACGATCAACGTCCAGGGCCTCGACGGCGGTGCGGGCAACACGCTCGCGCTCACCATCAACGGCGGCGAGGGCGCCGACATCGTCAACTTCCAGACTGCGCCCACGAACTCCGGCGGCGACGTGACCGTCACGGCCAATTCCATTGGCGTCAACGCGGACCTCAACTGCGGCGGGGACGTGGCCCTCACGGTTGAGGGCGGGGTCGCCGCGCCGGTCCTTACGCAGAACATCTTTGATGACGCCTACGCGGCCGGGCAAAGCATGAATGACTACTATGACGGGCCCGCCTTCACGGGCGGCTGGGGCATCGTCGTCGGGATCGGGAATGGGGATCCGGGCAATTGGGGCCTCGAAGGCACAAATGGGTCCGACTTCTGGGGCTTCAACAATAGCTCTGGCCGAGCCGGCAGCCTCGTCTACTCGACCGACCAGAGCAGCTTCTCAATGGACATCTCGGGCGGTTCCGGGGCCGGTGCGGGCAGTTCCTTCCTGGTCGAGTTCCTCGATGACTCGGTCGTCGTCGGAAGCCAGACAGTGATGACAGAGGCGAAGAATGACTGGCAGACGGTATCGTTTGAGGGCACCTTCGATGCAGTGCAGTGGGACCGGAGCGGAGGCAGTGTCTGGGCGTACGGCATCGACAACATCAGCGCCTCGACCGGAGGCGGCCCGGCCCTCGGGAACCTGATCCTCAACGCCGGGATCACGGCCACTGGCGGCAACGTGGCCCTGTCCGCCACCGATGACGTAACCCTCAGCGGCGCGGACGCAGACGTCACCACCGGCGGAGGCGCGTTCACGGTCGATGCGGACAGCGACGGCGACGGCACGGGCGCTTACACCCAGGACGACGGGGGCAGCGCGGTCTCGACCAGCGGCGGAGCCGTCTCGATCACCGCGGCCGATGTCGAACTGACCGGCACCATCGATGCCGGCGCGGGTAACGTGGCCTTCCGGCATCCGCAGGCCGGCGGAACGATCGACCTAGGCGCGGGCGGCGGCGGGGCGGCGGTGCGGATGTACTGGACCAGCGAAGGAGACGGTAAGCTCCAGCGCGCCAACCCGGATGGCACGAACGTCGAAGACGTGGTCACTAGCCTGTCCGCCCCCGCGGCCGTCGCGGTCGACCAAACAGCCGGAATGGTGTACTGGGCGGATCAGGGAACGGAGAAAATCCAGCGGGCTAACCTGGACGGAACCGGCGTCCAGGATCTGATCACGACCGGCGCGAGCTTTGTGCTGGGGCTCGCGCTGGACGTCGACGGCGGCAAGATGTACTTCACGGACCTGGGCACCCGCTCGATCCAGCGAGCCAACCTCGACGGCACGAACGTGGAGGGACTGGTAACCTCCGGTCTCGCAATCCCCTTGGACATCGCCTTGGACATCACCGGGGGCAAGATGTACTGGGCCGAGGAATTGGGGAAGGTGCAACGGGCCAACCTGGACGGGACCGGCGTTGAAGACATCGTGACGGGGTTGGACCGCCCCTGCGGCATCGCCCTGGACCTCTCCACCGGCAAAGTGTACTGGGCGGACCACATGTCGGACAAGGTTCAGCGAGCGAATCTGGACGGATCGGACGTGGAGGACATCGTGACCGGATTAAACCTCCCGTACTGCGGGTTGGATCTGGATGTCGCTGAGGGGAAAGTCTACTGGGGTGACTACCTGGCCAATAAGGTTCAACGCGCCAATCTTGACGGGTCGAACGTCGAGGACCTGGTGACGGGCGCGAACAGAGCACGCGGCCTCGCCCTGGAATTCGGCGGCGGCGGCTTCTCGCTCACCGACGCGGAACTGGACAATGTGACCACGACCGGCAGGATCGTGGTGGGTGACGCGAGCGCGGGTGACGTCACCATCGCCGGGCCGATTAGCCCGGCCAGTGCCGGCGAGTTGGAGATCGTCAGCGGCGCCGCCATCGGCGACACGAACTCCACCACGCCGGACCTCGCGGTTTCGCAGCTCACCCTCGACGGCAACGTCAAGCCAGGTACCTCGCCCGGAATCCTGGCCCTGGACGGCGACTTCGCGTTCGCTGACGACAGCACCTTCACCGTCGAGATCGGCGGCACCACTGCGGGCGAGGCCGACGACAGCCATGACCAGCTTGCCGTCACCAACGGCGGCGTGACCATCGGGTCGAATGTCGCCCTCAGCACGGCCTCCTGGAACAGCTTCACGCCTTCCCTGGGACAGACGTTCACGATCATCGATAACGACGGCACGGACGCGGTCACCGGCACCTTCGCCGGCCTGACCGAAGGCGACACGATCAGCGACTTCCTCGGCTCCGGCCTGGAGGCCACGATCAGCTACGTCGGAGGCACGGGCAACGACGTGACGATTGCGGTCGACACGGGGAACACTGCCCCGACCGACATCAGCTTGGACAGCACAGACGTGGCGGAAAATGAGGTATCTGGGACGACGGTTGGCACGCTCAGCACGACCGACGACGACGCGGCGGACGCGCACACCCATAGCCTCGTCTCCGGCGCCGGAGACACCGGCAATGGCTCGTTCAGCATTGCCGGCGACCTGCTCAAGACGACCGCTGTTTTCGACCGTGAAACCAAGAGCAGTTACTCGATCCGCGTGAAGACCGACGACGGGAATGGCGGCACGTACGAGGAGGCCTTTACCGTCAGCGTCACCGACGTGAACGAGGCGCCGACTGACATCTCATTGTCCGCTAATGCCGTTGCCGAGAGGACAGACACCAGCGGCGGGTACGTTGTCGGTGCCCTCGGGGGAACAGACCCCGACACCGGCGCACCCTTCAACACGCTGACCTTCACCATCCAAGGCGGCGCGGACTCCGCAAAATTCGGTATCGACGGCTCCAGCAATCTTGTTCTCACCGACGGCGTACTCGACTACGAGGCCTCCACTGACGCCAACGGTGACGGCGTCTACGACGTGACCGTGCGCGTGACCGACGGTGGCACACCGGGGTTCACCTACGACGAGGCGTTCACCGTCACTGTCACCAATGCGGCGGAGGTCGTCCAGCTCTCCGTCTCCGCAAGCACCGGCACAGAGGCCGCCCAGACCGTTGTGACGGTCACTGCCACTGCCGACGGCAAGGTGACCGGGGCACAGACAGTGGACCTCGGCGTTGCTGGGACGGGAATCACGGGAGCCGACTACAGCCTGAGCGGGACACAGATCACCATCGCGGACGACGCCACGCAAGGCTCAGTCACGTTAACCGTTCAGGACGATGCCGTGCTCGAGGGGCCCGAAACGGCCGCACTGACCATCTCGAACCCGTCCACCGGGATCACGCTTGGCGCCACGACGTCCCAGAACGTCCAGATTACCGATAACGACACGGCAGCCGTGACGGTCGAGGATGTGGATGCCACCGAAGGCAGCACGCTCACCTTCACTGTTTCCCTCGATAATGCAGTGCAGGACGCCTTTGACGTGGATGTCTCCTTCACCGACGGCACTGCCACGGGCGGCTCCGACTATGCCAACGCGTCACAGACCGTTTCCTTTGCGGGAAGCGCGGGCGAAGCCCACGCCTTCAACGTCACCACCACTAACCACAGCTTGGTCGAGGGCGCGGAGGGACTCACTGTCAATCTGGATGCCACGAACGCTCTAGTCGGCGACAGCGACACGGCCACAGGCACGCTCGAACCCAACGACTGGGCCATGATCTCATTCCAGAACGACGACATCACGGTGGACGAAGACGCCGGCACGGTCGATGTCACCGTCGTCTTGGCGACCACCGACGGCGCGGGCGGCAATCCGCCCCTGGGCCCGGGCTACCAGGCGACCGTGGACGTGGACGACCTGCTCAGCGGCACGGCGATCTCGGGCGGAACGGACTACACGTACGCCGACCCGACCCAGATGACGTTCTCGCAAGCCAACGGCGATGGGCACAACGCGACCAAGACTGTCACCATCACGCTCGCGAACGACCAAGTGGTCGAGCCGGACGAGACGGTCGAACTGGAGCTCAGCAATCTGAACGAACCCCGTGGCGCGACCGCCACCGGGGCACCCTCTAGCGCGCAGGTGACCATCGACGATGACGACACGGCCACCGTGTCGATCGCCAAGGTCAGTGACGGCGCAGAAACCGACAGTCCGACGGCCGGCAAGTTCCGCGTGACACAGTCGAAGGTCAGTGCGACTGACACCGTGCTGAGCTACAGCGTTGGCGGAACGACTGCCGCTGGCACGGACTACACCGCATTGAGCGGCACTGTGACCATCACTGCCGGTGCGACGACTGCGGATATCGACGTGGCCGTGCTGACTGACGACATCGTGGAAGCGACCGAGACCGTGGCGGTCAGCAACCTGGCGAAGACGTCGGGCGACGTGGACATCAGCGTCGGCACAAACAACGCCAGTCTGGACATCACGGACGACGACACGGCCACGGTGTCGATTGCGAGAATCGACGACGGCGCCGAAACCGACAGCCCGACCGCCGGGAAGTTCCGAGTGACGCAGACGGCCGTCAGTTCGACGGACACCGTGTTAGCCTACAGCACGGGAGGCACGGCCGCTTCCGGCTCGGATTACACGGCCCTAAGTGGCACTGTGACCATCGCTGCCGGTTCAACCACCGCGGACATTGACGTGGCCGTGCTGAACGATGATATCGTGGAAGCGACTGAGACCGTGGCGGCCAGCAACCTGGCCAGGACATCGGGCGATGCGGATATCAGCGTGTCAACGGACAACGCGAACCTTGACATTACGGACGACGACACGGCCACCGTCTCGATCGCGCGAGTCAACGACGGCGCGGAAGCGGACAGTCCCACGGCCGGCAAGTTCCGCGTGACCCAGACCAAGGTCAGCGCGACCAACACGGTGGTGAGCTATGGCGTTGGCGGCACGGCTGCATCCGGTCCGGATTACACGGCCTTGAGTGGCACGGTGACCATCGCCGCCGGTGTGACGACCGCTGACATTGATGTGACCGTGCTGACGGACAACATCGTGGAAGCGACCGAGACCGTGACGGTCAGCGGCTTGGCCAAGGACTCCGGCGATGCAGACATCGGGGTCGGCACGGCGAGCGCCAGCCTGGATATCACAGACGACGACACGGCCACGGTGTCGGTCGCCAAAGTCAACGACGGCGCCGAGACCAACAGCCCGACGGCTGGCAAGTTCCGGGTGACGCAGACGGCTGTCAGCTCGACCAACACCGTGCTGAGCTACGACACCGGGGGCGCGGCCGCCTCAGGTTCGGACTACACGGCTCTGAGCGGCACAGTGACGATCGTGGCGGGTGCCACGACCGCTGATGTTGACGTGACCGTCCTGAGCGACGGCATCGTGGAGGCGACCGAAACCGTGACCATCACCAGCTTGGCCAAGACGTCCGGCGACGTGGACATCAGCGTCGGCACAAACAACGCCAGTCTGGACATCACGGACGACGACACCGCCCAAGTCAGCGTTGCCCAGACGACCGACGGCAACGAGCAGGGACCGGTCGATGGCGTCTTCGCCCTGACGCAGAGCGCGCAGAGCTCGACGAACACGGTTGTGAGTTACAGCATCGCCGGAACCGCAGCAGCTGACTCTGACTATACGGCGCTGAGCGGCAGCGCGACGATCGCGGCGGGCGCGACGTCCGCAACCATCACTGTTCCGGTAACGAACGACGCGCTTGTGGAGGCGACGGAGACGGTAACCGTAACGGTGACCACGGTCACCAGCGGCGACCCCCAGATCAGCATCGATGGGGGAGACGCCAGCGCCAGCCTGGACATCATCGATAACGACAAGGCGAGTATCACCGTCGACAACATCTCTGTGGCAGAGGACGGCGCGTTCTCATTTGCCGTGTCTTCTGATGCGGCTGCGAGCGAGGACATGACCGTTCTTGCAGGCACGGCTGGGGGGACCGCGTCGTCGGGTGTCGATTTCACGGCTTTCTCCAGTCAACTGGTGACCATCTCCGCCGGTGCGACGTCTGAAACGGTCACGGTCACGGTTGCGGACGACGCAATCGTTGAGACCAACGAGACGTTCCTCCTCAACCTGACTGATGCGAGGTTCAACGGCACTACGGACGCTACACGCATTGAGATTGGTGACAGTCAGGGCCAGGCCGTTATCGAAAACAACGACACGGCCAGTATCTCAATCAACGACATCACGGTGGTTGAGGACGGGACCTTCACGTTCACGGTGACGTCAGACAGGCAGGCAAGCAGAGCCCTGGCCGTCCTTGCCAGCACCGCGGCCGGCACGGCTACACCGCCTGGGGACTTTGCGGCCATCATTGACCAGACCGTCACGATCGCGGCCGGCGCTACGACGCAGACGGTCACCGTGACCGTGATTGACGATCAGTTGGTGGAGGATGCGGAGACGTTTGTCGTCAATCTGTCGGATCCGGAATTCGATAGCGGCACGGATGCGACCCGTGTGGTGATTGGCGACTCGCAAGGCCAGGGCACGATCCAGAACAACGAAACGGACTATGGCGACGCTCCGGACAGCTATGGGACGTTGGTTGCCAGTGCCGGGGCGAGCCATACGTGCGTGTTTGCGTTCCAGCTCGGCCCGACCATCGACGGTGATCCCGACGGACAGATCATCCCCAACGGGGACGCGACCGATGATGACGGCGATGCCGAGGGCAATGATGACGACGGAATTGCATTCAACGCGGACTTGATCAGTGCTGCTGTCGACACGACCTGCAGTGTAGCGGTCACCGCATCGGCAACTGGGAAGCTCGACGCGTGGATCGACTTCGACGGCAGTGGCATGTTCGATCAAGCCAACGAACGGATCGCTGATGGCGCGGATGTTGTTGCGGGCTTGACGGTGGTGCCTTTCACGGTGCCGGTGGGGGCGAGAGTCGGCAGCACCTTCGCGCGCTTCCGGTTCAGTTCTGTCGGTGGATTGGCCCCGACTGGTGCTACTGCGGACGGCGAAGTCGAGGACTATCACGTATCGATCATTGACGGCACGACCGAACAGCCCATTGACGTGGACGTGCCGTCCGGAGGCAACTTCCTCTTATCCATTGACACCCCCGGCGGAACCAACGTCCTTGTCGAGGATGGCTCCGGGACCGACCTGCTTCTGACCCCCATGGGTTCTGTGGATACGCTCACCCTCGACGGCAGTTCCGGGGATGATACGTTCACGATCGATCTGGACAACGGTGACGCGATTCCCGACGGTGGCTTGACCATCAACGGCGCGGGCGGTACTGACAGCGTGGTGGTCACCAGCGCCACCTTTGGCACGATGGTCTACACGTTCAGCGGCGGCGGCAGCGGCACGATCGATTTTGACAACGACGGCAACGTCGACATTACATACACCGGCCTTGAGCCGATCGACAACACCGGCGTGACGGAGACGGACATCGTGTTCACGCTCAATGCCGGAGTTACAGACGCAGAGCTCCTTGACTATGGCGGGGCAGCGGACGGCAACTCCCAGCTGGACTTCACCGCCAACTCGGATGAGGACGTATACTTCAAACACCCCACCAACTCGCTGACCATCAACGCGAGCGGCAGCAGCAGCGCCGTGTTGCTCCGCGACATGGACAACGGCTTTGCCGCTGGAACGACGACAGTTACGCTCACCAGTTCGGATGGTACGGATACATTCACGGTCGATCCGGACGGCGGGAGCGCCGACCTTCTGGGCACTCAGACGGACCTGACACTCACCGGGGCCATCCTTGACCTAGACGGCAATAGCGAAGCCATCGACACCCTAGACGGCAACTCGGGGGCCAAGATCAGGAGTACGGGGGGGACACCCACGTTGACCCTCGGCTCGGACGACGGTGACGGGGCATTCGCCGGCGTGATCGAGGACGGCACGGGCACGGTAGCGTTGACAAAATCCGGCACTGGCACGCTAACGCTGAGCGGGGCCAACACCTACACCGGTTCCACGACGGTCAGCGACGGTACGCTGAAGCTGGGTGCGAGCAGCGCGCTGGGCGATACCACCGCTGTCAGTGTGGCCGCGGGCAAGACGTTCGACTTGGACGGCAAGAGCGACACAATCGGTTCCCTTGCCGGTGCGGGTAACGTCACCCTCGGCGCCGGCACGCTCACGACCGGTGATGCCACTGACACGATCTTCACCGGGGTGGTCAGCGGCTCGGGTGGCCTGACAAAGGCGGGCGCGGGTACGTTCACCATTGCCGGAACCAACACGTACACTGGCGCGACCACCGTTAGCGACGGCACGCTGAAGCTGGGGGCCAGCACGGCTATTGCCGATTCTTCCGACGTGGCGGTCGCGGGAACGCTGGACTTGAACGGGAACGGTGAGACGATAGACGGGCTGAGCGGCGCTGGCGCGGTGACGAGCAGTGTCACGGGCGCTATCACCCTCACTGTGGGGGCCAACGACCAGACCAGTGAATTTACCGGTACACTGCAAGACGGCGCGGGAACGGTTGCGCTGACCAAGACCGGCGCGGGCACGCTGGCCCTGACCAACGCAAAGGCCTACACTGGCGCCACCACCGTCGGCAACGGCACGCTACTCGTCAACGGCGCGCTTACGGGCTCCGCAGTCGCGGTGAACGACGGGGGCACGCTCGGTGGCACGGGCTCGATTGCCGGCAGTGTGTCGGCAGCGTCGGGCAGTGCGATCGCCCCGGGTGCGAGCCCCGGCATGCTGTCGACCGGACCTGTCGCCCTCGTGAGTGGGGCAGAGCTGACGATGGAGTTCAACGGCACGACGCCCGGTACTGGCCACGACCAGTTGGCTGTGACCGGCACCGTGGATCTGGGCGGGGCAACGCTCGGCTGGAGCGTTGGTGGCGGGTATACCCCGGCGGACAACGACGAACTCGTGCTTGTCGACAATGACGGTACAGCCGATGCGGTTGCCGGTACGTTCGACGGCCTGGCCGAGGGCGGCACAGTGTCCACTGATTTCGGCGGCACGGGCAAGACCGCGCGCATCACCTACGCGGGCGGCGACGGCAATGATGTTGCCATTGTGGTCGATGGACCGGAGAGCACAGCCGCACCGACTGGTGATGGGGCAAGCACAGTGACGCTCCGGATCGTGGGCTCAAACCTCCAAACCTACGTCAACGGCGCGCTTGACAACATTCGCCCCATTGATGGCGTGACCAGCGTGACCATCAGCGGCGCGGACAATGAGGACGACACGCTCACTCTCGACTACGGCACAGCTGCCTCAGGCGTAGCAGTGACGTACACCGGCGGGGCCGGGGCCGGCACGGATACGCTGGGGATCGAGAATGGCTCCTTCACTTCCGTGACCGTCAATCTGACCGCCCCGGGAGCGGGGACCATCGATTTGAACAGCAACGCGAGCGCCGACGTGACCTTCAGTGGACTGACCCCCGTCGATATGACCGGAAGCTCGCCCACGGACATCATCTTTAACCTCGCGGACAACGTGACCGACGCGATCCTCGAAGACGACGCCCAAGTCGGCGACGGCGAGTCACAATTGAGCTTCACCACCCAGGCGCTCGAGGACGTAGTGTTTGCGAACCCCGCAAACTCCCTCACCATCAACGCCGGTGGGGGCGGCAGCTTGGTGACGCTTAAGGCGATGGATAGCGGGTACGCGCCCGGGGCCTTCACAGTGACAGGCGACAGTGGAGACAGCTTCACGTTGGACGCCGCAGACATCGTCCCGAACGCTGCGGCTGTCACCGTCACCACGGCTACACTGAACCTGAATGGCAACAGTGACACCATCGGCTCGCTGACCGGCTCCGGACCGGTAACCCTCGGCGTGGGCACGCTGACCACGGGCGGGAACGACGCCTCTACAAGTCACGCCGGCGTCATCAGTGGCTCGGGTGGCCTGACCAAAGCCGGGAGCGGCACGTTCACCATTGCCGCAGCAAGTACTCACACTGGCGCAACCATGGTGAACGACGGCACACTGAGGCTAGGCCTTGCCAACGCGCTGAGCGACAGCACGGCGGTCACCATTGCCGCAGGCAAGACGCTTGACCTGGACGGCAACAGCGACACCATCGGTTCGCTCGCGGGGGCGGGCAGCGTCACGCTGGGCGCCGGCACACTGACTGCCGGAGCGGATGATAGCAGCACGACCTTCAGCGGCGTGGTGAGCGGCTCGGGCGGATTGACCAAGGCCGGTACGGGTACGTTCACCATTTCCGGCGCTAACACGTACACCGGTGCCACCGCGGTCAATGACGGCACACTGAAGCTGGGGGCCGACAACGCCCTGAGCGACAGCACGGCAGTGACTGTGGCTGGGGGCGCGACCTTGGATCTGGACGGCAACAGCGACACAGTCGCGTCCCTGGCGGGTGCCGGCGATGTGGCGCTGGGCACAGGCACGCTTACCACCGGTGATGCCAACGACACAACTCTCAGTGGTGTGATGAGCGGTTCAGGCGGGCTTACCAAGGTGGGCAGCGGCACGTTCACGCTGTCCGGCGCCAACACGTACACTGGCGCAACTGCGGTCGACGACGGCACGCTGAAGTTGGGTGCGTCCGACGTACTGAGCAACAGCACCGCCACCACCGTGGCCGCGAGCAAGACCCTCGACTTGGACGGCAACAGCGACACCATCGGCTCGCTGGCCGGCGCCGGCAACGTCATGCTTGGCGTCGGCACGCTGACCGCCGGGGCGAGCAACGCGTCCACCACGTTCAGCGGGATCATCAGCGGTTCGGGCGGCTTGGCCAAGAGCGGCAACGGCACGTTCACCATTTCCGGCGCCAATACCTACACCGGTGTCACCACGGTCAGCGCGGGCACGCTGCAGCTTGGCGCGTCTGACGTGATTGCGGACAGTTCCGACGTGAGCGTTGCCGGGACACTTGATCTGGACGGCAACAGCGACACGGTTGGTGCCCTGTCCGGGAATGGGAGCATCACCTTAGGGGCAGGCACGCTCACGGCCGGCGACGGCGCAAACACCACGTTTGGCGGCGTCATCAGTGACAACGGCGGATTGACCAAGACCGGGGCGGGTACACTGACACTGAGCGGTGTCAACACATACACCGGAGCCACCACCATCACGGGCGGCACGCTCTCGGTAACCGGGTCGCTTGCGAACACCGCGGTGGCTGTCAACACGGGCACGACGCTGAAGGGCACCGGCACCATCGTGGGCACTGTCACGAGCACGGGAGGAACGGTGGCTCCTGGCGTGTCTCCCGGCACGCTCACCACGGGCAGCATCGTTCTCGACTCGAACTCGACATTCTCGATCGAACTCGACGGAACGGCTGCGGGGACGGGCTACGACCAGCTGGTGGTAACCGGCACGGTTTCTCTCGGCAATGCTACGCTGAGCGGAACACTTGGATTTGCTCCGACACCTGGCGACAAGTTCCGCATCATCGATAACGACGGCGGAGACTCGGTCTCCGGGCAGTTCAGCGGAATGGCCGAGGGCGCTATCATCACCATTGGTGGCGTGGAGTTCTCGATCACCTACAAAGGCGGCACCGGCAACGATGTCGAACTGACCGCGGCCCCGCCGCTGATCGTGTACGTGGACGACAGTTGGGGGGCACTGTCGCCTGGAGATGATCCGCCGGGTCCCGCCACCAACTACGGTTACGACGGGTTCGACACCGTCCAAGGCGGTATCAGCGGCGTGCGCGTTGGCGGCACAGTCTACGTATACACGGGCACGTACGGCGAGAACGTGGCCGTCAACAAGGCGGTGACGTTGACCCGGGCGGATGTGACCGAGACGCCTGTGATGTCGGCTGGGGGCACTGGCCTGAGCATCACCGTGCCCGGTGTCGTGGTCAACTACATCACGCTGCAGAACTACGCGGTTGGTGTCGACGTGGTGGCAGGTGGTGATGCTGTGGTTGAGTACTGCGGATTGGTGAACTGCACGGTGGGGGTCCAGAAGGCT
>JABHEG010000319.1 GCA_018676675.1 Lentisphaerota bacterium | reverse complement strand
GGAAAAGAGCGAAAAGCTGGAAAAAGCAGAGATCGCACGCAACTATAGTGCGCCAGACGAGCGTGGTATCGACAAGGAGAAGTTCCTATGACCACGCGGCAAGCAGGTTACGGAATCCAACCGAATTCTGCGCTCGAAGGTTCGCAAAGGCGGGCATCCGGCCGCTTGGACGGCTTCACAGCGGCATGGGCAAGATCCTCGACGATCTTGGCCCCGATGGGGCTCGGCCCAATACTCCCGACACACAGATGTTCTATCGGTACCTCCGCTTCTTCGACGGCATCTGCGCCAGCCATACGAGCGGGACAGACATGGGTACGGATTGGCGCGACAACGACCCCAAGGTCGAACCGATCGTCGAGATCTATCAAGGCGACCGCCAGAGCTACGAGCGACCGGGGGGGCCGCGCACGAACACCGGGGAGTACTCCATTGGCGGATGGCGGCCGATGGGGTTTGTCTCCCGAGCTCTCAAGAAGGGATTGCGCCTCGGGTTCCAGTCCTCGAGCGACCACATATCCACCCACATGAGTTACTGCAACGTATACGCCGAAGCTCCGACGCGGGAGGCGATCCTCGACGCGATGAAGAGGCGCCGGGTCTATGGAGCGACCGACAATATCATCGCCGATGTCCGCTGCGGTGAACATTTTATGGGCGAAGAATTTACCGTAACCACGGCGCCCACGCTGTCCATCAGACTGATCGGAACGGCCCCCTTTGCGGAAGTCGTGATCGTGAAAGATGACCAGTACGTCTACTCGAGTTTTCCCGGCAAGCCGCGCGTGGAGTTTGAGTGGACAGACGAGGATGCCGTACCCGGGAAGACCAGCTACTACTACATCCGCGGCACCCAGGAAGGAACGACGGAGACGCGTACCGTCAAGTCCTTGCTGGGGGGTAAGACAACGATGGACTTCAACAACGGTGAGATCGTCTGGGTGTCCCCCATGTGGATCACCCTCAAGCCCTAGTGGTAGGCTCAGTGAAACGCCCCGATTTGCAGGTGGGTTTACCCTTGATATATTAGTAGACTCGTCATGCCGCGTCTGCGTACGTCTGTGTCGTGTTGCGGTTGTGGTACCGACTAGTCCAATGCTCTAGCACGGAGACTGGCTTTGAACGACGAATATCTCGAGCTGGCCAAGAACAAGGGTTACGATGTCAGAGCGCTGATCAACGGCGCGTCAAAGAGAGCGGCAGAGCTCGCCCAGGGCGGCCGACCACTCGTGCCCGTACTTCCTCAGGACAGCCGCAGCTTCCTTGACATCGCACTCCTCGAAGTCGCCGAGGGCAAAGTAGTCATCCAGACTCCGGACTACGACGGCTATTGAGCCACACACATCGCGTGAGCATCGGCCGCTGACGGCGGCTCCGAGGGGGAGTTTCCCGGGTTGACCTGTAGCTCGTCAGCGTGGTTGCGCAAGCACATGCAGAGGAGATAGCATCATGGACCCGACCGGGATGTTCTGTGTCATTCCCTCCCAGCTCGGTGTTGGGGAGCCTTTCGAGCTCAAACTCCGACTGTTGGGCGAGCCCCATGACGTCCCCTGCAACTGCTGGTGGGGCAACAATCCCCGCCCGAATCTGCGCACGCCCTTCAACCTCTGCGTTCAACGCGGCATCACGTTTATCGACAACTGCCTGCCCGAATGGGTGGGCAAGCTGCACCTCGAAGCCGACGGCCTTGACGGCCCCTGCACCGTCACTTTCGACGGCAAGAATCAGGGTGTCTATGCCGGGGACCACCGACCCGTCGGCACATTCGGTCCTCTCCGCTGGACTAAGCCGGGCTTCCACTGCATACGGATCATCGACCCGGCCTCCGGACTCGAGTGTTCCACCAACATGGCCTGCGTCTCCCCGAAGCCGCCGCCTCTGCGAATCTACTGGGGAGACCCGCACTGGCAGACGTTCTTCAGTGACGGACTGCGGGCACCGGAGGAACTCTACACCTTCGCGCGCGACGAGGGATTCCTGGACTTCGGGGCCATTACGGACCACGTGGAGGCCCTCACCGACCGGCAGTGGGATTACTTCGTGGCCGTCACGAACGACTTCAACGAGCCTGATCGATTCGTTACTCTCGTCGGCCAGGAGTGGACCCACCATACGCCAGGTCACCGCAACGTGTATTTCCGCGCTGACCACGGTCCTATCCTGCGCAGTACAGACCCAAACTGTGACACACTCGAGAAGCTCTGGGCCCGCCTGGACGAGGTGAGTCACCTGGAGCCAATCGCGATCCCACACCACAGCGCAAACAAGCGGATGGGGGTCGACTGGGAGCTGGGCTGGAACCCCGTGTACGAGAAGGCCGTGGAGGTGTACTCGGTGTGGGGCAGCAGCGAATGTCACGCGGATGACGGCAACAGTCGCCCGATCGGGGCCCTCGGCGGCGAAGTCAAAGGCCAACATGTGATCGACGCCCTGCGGAAAGGCTTCCGCCTTGGCTTCATGGGAGGGGGAGACGTCCACGATGGGCGACCCGGAGAGGCCCTGCATGCCCTCAGCTACCCCGATATGGAGCATGTCCCGTGGCCGCAGGGCCTGACAGCCTGCCTCGCCCCCCGGTTGACCCGCGACACCATTTTCGACGCCATCCGGGATCGCCAGACCTACGCGGCAACCAACAGCCGGACATTCCTCAACGTGAGTGCTCAGCGCAACGCGGGGGCCGTCACGTTGAACGTGACCGCTGCATCCCACGAGGGCATCCGGGAGGCACTGGTGATACAGGATGGAGAGACGGTTGCCCATCTGGAGGCAACGCGCGACGACGGGAAGGTCCTCGAACGGACATGGGGGGGAGACGACCTCCAAGGCGACGGCTTCTGCTACGTCAGGGCTGTCACCTGCGAGGGGAACATGGCGTGGTCAACCCCAGCCTGGGGTGACGAGTTGGCGTAGTCGGGGGGGCGCCAGGACGGGGGATTCGAATGAGGCGGAACTTAGCAGCCCTTCAATGTGGGAGGGGCTGCCACGCCCCGATCTTTGCCTCCAGATCAGAAGCCAAGCAATCGGCAGATGGCACCGCCTCCCACATTGCGCGCTCTGCTAACGTGGCAGGGGCTTTACCACACCGCGACCCCGCCTCTGAGGAAGCTGATGGCATTGCTATGCCCCCCTCAAGCTAACGCTTCTCGAAGACGATGCGTGGATGAGCAGACGCGCCCTCGATTGGGGCCAGAAGGCCTTCCTCTCCAGCCCCGTCGATCGGCAACAGTAGGTTGAACGCGAGATCCCCAAGGGCGGGACGGGAGCCAACCTGGCGCAGCTCATCCCGCTTCCTGTGAATCAGTGCCTGCAAGGGGAAAGAGGTCTCGATGAACAGGGCATCTCCAGTGGGAGGAACGTGGAACTCCACTGACCAGCCCTCCACATCAGGTCTCAGCAGGGGACCGACATACTTGCCGCCGTAGACGTTTCGGCTCTCCACGCCAAGTAGCCCACCGGGGCATGCCATCAACCGTAACCGCCGCAGAGAACCAGGCTCACGAACCATCGCCTCAACGAGTTCGGCGTCATGCACGGCCACCAGCAGATAGGCAACGTCTCCTTTGACACAACCGTCGATGGAGTAGCGGCCATAGTCCGTCAGGCCGTCCATGTCCCACTCGTCCGGGAAGCCGTCCACCGCGCAGTTGAACGTGCTGTCGGATCGCCCCTGCGCCGCATAGGGGGCCTCGACCCAGGCATCGAATACGGCGCGATCGAGGCGGAGGAGTTTCCCGTCCACTCCCAGGAGAACGCCTCCGGGCACGCTCAGCCCAAGCGATCCCCTCCCGAAACCCGCGACCCGCCGGACACGGGCACGGCGCTCGTTCAGATTCTGAATGACGAGAATTCGCTCAAGAGACCGTTCGGGGTCGTGCCGGGGCTTGAGCACATGGTAGACGCAGTTCTCCAGACGAAACGTGAACTCCACCGCTATGTAGCGCGCGTAGTGGGACCAGTCTTTGAACCCCTCGGCAGGGAACGGCTCCCAACGGAAGTCCCGCGTTCGGATCTCATAGGCTCCGACCCCCAGGCCCTTCTTCTCCCCGACCCGGACGATGCCCAGCACCTGCCCATCGGTAACGAAGGGCGTACCGACGAACCGGTGCGTCAGTCCCAAGTCCGTTCCGGCATATGTGTCAATGACAGTGAGGTGGTCACGAAAGTAGCGAACCCCCAGTATCCCGTCCTTGGTCCATGGTGCCTGCCAACGCCATTCCGTGTGCGCCTTCTCGAGAGGGACATCTACATAATCAGCGCCACTGATCAAGCCGATCGAGTGCCGATGCTTGAGCACAGCCACGCGGTCTGCCCCGAGAGCGACGGTACTGTCCCCGGGGAACTCCTCATCACCGGCAACATAGCGCCCCAGCGCGTCATCCAGAGTGTGCATCCGTGCCTTGCCACGGCGATGGGCGATCAGTCGCCGTCCGCCCTGCAGGAAAGCGCCAACACCGTCGGCGTCTTTGACCAGCCCTACACTGACGGGCCCATCTCCCCCCCATCGGACGACTGTGGTCGTGGCCCAGTCGTACCAGGAAGCCAGGAGCACGTCTCTCCCAACAGCAGCCGCAGCACTGATCTTGCGGAGGGGCGCCCCGAGAGGCGGGTACGCCTGACGCGTCACCCCCGTCCGTCCGTCAATCAGGCGGAGACGGCGCTGGGAGACCACGGCCAGGTCATCCCCCACAGCGAGAATGTACTTCGGGGTCTGCCAGATCGGATAAAGCCAAGCCGGCAGCCCCTTCGGGCCAAGCTTGACGATGGCGTTGTCGGCGACGAGGAGCCGATGGGGCCCCACGTCCTGGAGCTTAGGGGCGATGAGATAGCGGGCGTCGGTCTCGCACGCAAACACGGGCCCTGCCGTCTCGGTGTGCTCGGGAGGCGCCGGAGTCAGAATGGCGTAAGCGTCTTCCTCCGGGCGCACGACAAGCCACTCCCCGACGCCACCCAAGCAAAGCTGATCGAGAGGCGACGGGACGCCTCCGAGGCGCGAGTAGGTGCCCTGGGCGTCCACAACGCCGATGTCCGCCCCGGACTGAACCAGGGCCCTGCCCTGCCCAGTACCAATAATCCGCCATCCCGCTTCACTCTCGACCGTGGCCATTTGAGCCAGATCCGTCAGAGAAAGGAGGCTGAGCGTTCTACCTTTGTTGCCGACCACCACTGCCGTCTGGGTATCGATCTGACTGATCTCACGCCACTCTGGCGAGATGTTGCTCGGGATGAGCGTTCCCTCTGCGCGATTCACCAGGAACGGCGTGAGGTGATCCACCGGGGCAAACAGGACGGTCGTTTCGCCGACGACCGGGGAGGACGGGCGGCGGCTCAGGAGCAGTTCGGTCAAGCGCTCGTCTACACTGAATGACAGACGAGGGTAGGTGCGAGCCCAGCGGACCGTGTTCCGGTCCACGTCAACTGCCATGACAACACCTACGTTGGTGCAGATGTAGGCAGTCCCGTCCGCAACAACCGGAGGCGGCACATCCAAGTCGAGCTGAACGTAATCAGCATAGTGGCTGTGCAGTCGCAGGCGTGGTTCGGCGGAGTAGAGATACAGTTCGTCCTGGAGCAGCCCGGTCTGCTGGTCTATCACGAGGAGGTGATAGTCCCGCATCCCCGCGTCCTTCCGGGCGATGAGGAGCACGTCTCTGTCGGTCACAACCGGATCCGAACAGAGCAGTCTGTCCGGCGGGGAGAAGCGCCACCGTACAGCCCCGGTGTCGGCTTCGATGGCCACGAGAGAAAAGCGGCCCTGCTCAAGGAGCCGAACGTAGACAGAGTTGCCGGCAGCAGCGGGCCGCAGCCCGTCCGACAGCACCTCTGTTTTCTCTTGCTTAGTCTCCAGCAGGAGCCGGCTGGGAGGGGCACACAGATCCCACTGCACCCGCCCGTTGGCCAGAGCCATCACATGCCGGGAGGACTGCACGAAGACACGCCCGCCGAGAGAAGTGGTCCACGGGACGGCGGGGCGCGAAGCGCGACCCGTTCCATCCGCCTCGATGGCCTGCAGTTCAGTCGCCGAATAGCGCAGGAACGCGACCGGCCGAAGGCTGTCTGCCGCTGTCGGGTCCAGTCCCAGGCTGTCCCCATCGGAAATCAACGCGTCATAGACGGGAGGCGAAAACGCCGGGGCCTCAGCACGACCTCTGTCCAGACGGATCTGCAGCTTCCGCCTGGCGACTGAAGCGGCGGAGGCCTCGAGGCGCTCATCCATGAGAGCGGACACATCCTTCCAATGCCGTTCATATTCCGCTGCGTGCTGAGCAAAGCTCACCCGGTAAGCGTCAGCCGCCCCCAGAAAGAGCCGTGGATCGCTAGCGGTGTCGATGACGTGCATACTGCGCCCGGAGAGAAGGCCTCGAATGAAACCGAGCAGAGCTCTCCTGTTGCCTTCCCCTGCCAATTCCTCCACTCGCCGTGCGTTGGCCCGCAGTTCGTATTCCCGAGCGATTTTCGACACACCCTCCCTGAGTGCATCCACACCTGAAAGCAGACTCCTGTAGCGACTGCTCTTGCTTGCTTTGGGGTAGGCTTCTATGTACACTTGGCGCGCGCCGCGGGCTCCCGAGCTATCGCCCAGCCAGACCAGGGCCCGGATGCGCCAGCGCAACAGGTCTTCCCTCCACTCGCCGTCTTCCCGAGCCAGCAGATGGTCCACGACGCGCAATGCCTCCTCGGGCCGGTACTGCCGGAAAAGCCCCGTGAGCCACAGATTGAGCGCTTCTGCTTTTGGCTCAGCCTCGGCCAGATTTCGGAACGCCCATTCGGCAAGGGCCGTCATTGGCACGACCGGGCCAGCACCTTTGGCATGCTGGTCCAGTCGACGAAGGACGTCACGAGCGAATCGGCTACTCGTGCTGGCTGTGGCCGCAAACTTGCTCCAGTGGATCGCGTTCTCAAAGTCCCCCATGGCCAGGTAATCGCGAGCCAGTTCCCAGGCATGCCCGGCGAGATCACTCTCACCGGTACCCGCCTCCAACTTGCGCAGAATGAAGGCTGTTCTCAGGCGTATGGCCTCAGCATAGGGATTGTGGTCAAAGAGTCGAGCATAGAACCGCCATTGGCGGGAATCGTGTCGATGGAACTTGCAGAGGATGCGATGAGGGCCTGCACTGAGCGCCAACGGCAGTATCAGTGCCCGTTCCTGGGACTCCCGCCGCCATTCGTCCTTGAACAGAACGCGCTTCCCATCGACCCAAACTGCCGCATTAGCGCCGGGCGCGGAGACTGCCAGGAACCTGGTTCCCGGTTCCGGCAGGATGATGTTGTCACGTTGGTAGACGACGGCCGGTCCCTTTTGAGTGTTGATCGGGCAGTCCTCCCCCTGTTCCCAGCGCTGCCAACGCAATGTCGCGTCCCCAGGGCCGGCAAACTCGGCCTCTGGTCGAGAATCGCGTTCCGGAGGGAAGCGCATCCAGAGACTTTCGGGAAGCGCTCCATTGAACGGCCCCACAACCCAAGTCGTGTTCGGAGCACGCAACGATGCGGAGCACGCTTCGAGTTGGGCCCAGATGGCATTCACATCGTCAGGCTTCTCCGGGGAGGGCCCGGATGCCCACCAGTCGGGCTCTCGGGCGAAAGGCTCCAAGGCCCGGGTCGGAGGCGAAAGCGCAAGAAGACTGACAGCGATCAGCGCCAGGCAGATACGCGAAGGCAGCCGCAACGGAGATCTTTGGAGGGTCGATGCTTGTCCCGCCATAGCCGGACGGCGACGGGGGATCCACAGCGACCGTGAGTCACAGCCGGGGGCAGAGACCCAGCGATCGGGGACGACACGCCCTCCCCGTGACGCGACACCCGAAGGCCCCGTTCCATCGCCCTGGTTACGGGCGGGACGGCAAGTTCGGTCGGGATCCGGTCCCCGGCAAGGATCAGTCCGTCTCATACGGGGGGATCATCTCCAGCAATAGATCGATGACGTGATCAGAGGTCACCCCTTCGGCTCGAGCGGCATAGTTGACCGCGAGCCGATGACGCATCACGGGGTGACAGACCGCAGCGATGTCCTGACAGGAGACATACTCGGCACCACGGAACACGGCTGCCACTTTGGCGGCGGAGACGAGGAAAATGCTGGCTCGGGGACCGCAGCCCCACGCCGTCCACTTCTGGATGAACTCAGGTGGGTCGTCCTGGTTGAGTCGCGTCGTGCGCACCAGGCGCGTCGCGTAGTCGATCACCGCATCGGCAACGGGGACGGAGCGGATCACCTTCTGTGCTTCGAGGATGTCGTCCGCGCTCAGCACGGGCAAAATCTCCTCCGCACTTCGGGAGGTAACCATCCGCACGATTGCCTTCTCCTCCTCTTCAGCCGGGTAATCCACGATAATCTTGAAGAGAAAGCGGTCTTGCTGGGCTTCCGGCAGCGGGTACGTCCCCTCCTGTTCGAGGGGATTTTGCGTAGCCATCACAAAGAAGGGCTTGCCCAATTCATGGTCTTGCCCACCAACCGAAACCTTGCCCTCCTGCATGGCCTCGAGCATGGCGGCCTGGGTCTTCGGGGGTGTTCGGTTGACCTCGTCTGCGAGGATGATGTTGGCGAAGATCGGGCCGGGGACAAACGTGAAGGTGCGATTGCCGGTTGCGGCATCCTCCTGGATGACCTCTGTGCCGGTGATGTCGCTCGGCATCAGGTCCGGGGTGAACTGGATGCGTTTGAACTCCAGATGGAGGGCATCTGCAATCGACGATACAAGCAGCGTCTTAGCCAACCCCGGGACACCTTCCAGCAGGCAGTGGCCCCCCGCCAGTATGGCCATGAGAACTTGCTCAAGGACATCCCTTTGCCCGACAATCACCTTGCTCAGTTCCTTCAGCAGGCGCTCGTGCGCATCGCGTACGACTTGGAGTCTCGCCACATCGGTTCCTTCGACAGTCCCTGTCGCTGTATCCGCCATCGTCGTGTTCCTCTCTCTCGCCTCTCACGACCGCCTTGCCGGAGTGTCCGGGTCGGTGGGCGCTCGCGGCTATCTACTGGTCGTTCTGTTTCTGCAAATCGCTGGACTCCGCGGAAGCTGCGGGAGAGACCGCTGGCGGAATCCGAGCGGCTCCCAGGAGTCGTTGAGTCGCTTTCAGCGGCACTGCCCTGAGTGTTCCGGCAAGCCGGACCATCAGGTCTTCGGGTTCCGCAGCCAACGCAAAAGCTGCCAGTCGGTCCCCGTTACGGAGCACAATGCCCTGCGCAAGAGGGGGAATGGCCCGAAGCACCAGGGACAGCACGTCTGACGCAGGAAGGGTCACGAGTGCGCCATCGGTCAGCAAGCCAATGGTTGACGCGTCTGCCCACATCAGCTGTCCTGCGGTCACGTTCCCATCACGCATCCGTAGCGAGCATCCCTCGTTGGGGGCGTCGCCTCGCCGCAAAGAGGCCGGATCACCGTCCCCGAAAACGACACCGGCCACGTGTTCGGTGGGCAGTTCGAGCTGCCCGAACGAACTGGAACGAAAACAGATGGTATTGCCCTGCAGACGTCGCAGGAGGCCACACAGGACGGCCCCGTCCGTGAGGATAAGCCGGGTTGGCTTGGGGGGAATCGGGAAGCTCGTGAAGTCCACTCGGAGGACATCGGGGAGCGCCAGATTCTGTCCCTCTTCAGTCACAACTGCGTCGTCTCTGAGCGCGACCACTCTGACACCTTCGAGGCGGGAGCTGTCTTTCCGCACGACGATGTCGCCACGGACAGCCGAGGCCATCAGCAACAGAGACAGGGCAGACCACGCCATCGCGTGTCCGCTGGGGGCCGTTCGCGGACAGCGCGACACGAGCCGTACCCTCGCCACGGAGACGCGTCGGCTGCTTGATTGGTGGTACGCGTGCTGCATTTATCTCTGGTAGATTGGGAGATAGCGGTAAGGGACACCCAGGATCAGGACCGCCCAGGATGTCTCCAGGAGTTGATGATAGTGACCGTACTTGACCCAGTCCTTGAGGATCTTCTCTTTGATCCTAGGGTAGTACGTCTTCCAAGGGTCGCCTCCGTAGTGATAGAGCCCGACTGAGGTGTAATAATGCCCGTACCAGTAGTGCCCGGATTTCCCATCGGCGAACGCGGTTCCCATGAGATAATCGACCACATCCGGAATGATCGGGTCCTCATAGAGTCCAACCGACTGGAGGCAGACGAGCCCGGCCGCAGTTCGGGCGAAAGCGGCATCCCCGCTCCCTGTCATGTAACGGAATCCGTGTTGCTCGGGGTGGTAGCAGGCCTTTATGAAGTCGACAGCCCGTTCTATGGTGTCTCCCGGCACGAAGATCCCCGCTTCACTCGCGGCCCGTAGGGCCATGACCTGCATGACGGTCACAGAGATATCCCCGCGCTCCACGCGAGGCTGGTAGCGCCACCCGCCCCCGCCATGCTGGATATCAACGATGAGGTCCACCGCCCGGATGACAGCCGCCCGGATGCGCGGGCTCTGCGTCATCCCAAGGCACTCGGTCAGTACGAGAGTAGCCAGGGCGTGTTGGTACATGGGTCCGCGGTCGCCTGTGCCGATGATCAGGCCGTTCTCCCGCTGGATGTTGACCAGGAACTGCACGCCGCGACTGATGTGCTCACCGTACGGACCTTCACCGGGAACGGATCCGTTGACCATGAGGGCCAGGATTGCGAAGGCGATCTCGCCGGTGTTGTTGCGGCCGTGCTGTGTCTTCCAGGAGCCATCCTTGCGCTGCGCAGCAGCAATCCAGCGCTGAGCACGTTCCACCGCGGTCTCGGCTGCCGGGTCCAAGCGCACAAAAGCGTCCTCAAAGAACGCCGAGGCCACCGGGCTGAGAAGACAGAGGGCCCCGGTGATCACAAGAAGAGTCACTGCCCGTGCAAGACCAATCGACCGGTCGCAAGCAGACAGCACCGGCAGGCCATCTTCACCTGACCTGCTGCATCCTGCGCCCCTGGAGGGCTCGTGTCTATTTCGCCAGTTCGACAAAATACCGTTTCACCTCTGTTTCCCATTTCGGGTTGTAGCGGGCGCTACGCGCTGACAGAACGGCGTCGCGTTCCCGGTCCGGCAGAGACGACAGCCAGCCGGCGCCAACGGCAACCTGTTCGCGCTCGACGCGTCCGCTTTTCGGGCGGCTCTTTTCTCCGGCCTGGAGCGCAATCTGGTGCTGGTTCTGGCGCTTCTGTTGCTGTTCATCCTCCTGGTCTTCAGCCTGCTCAGCTTGCTCCTGAAGCTTCTGAAGGATGAACTCAACGGCCTGCTTGATCTTGTCTCTGGCTTCCTTGACCTCGTCCGCCGAAGGCTCCCACTCGGCCTGCATGAGCGGAGGTATCGCTTCAATGACATCCTTCGCCGGTTCCGGTTGATTGAGCTCGCGCAACTCCTTGGCATGCTCATTCAGTTCGAGGGCCGTTTCCTGCTGGAACTCCGGCTTCGGCGGAGAGTGACGCTTCTCTGCGTGGCGCAGCTGCCCCTCGATCCTGCTGAGCTTCTGCTCGATGTCCTGAAGTGCGTTGATCCGCTCGGCAATTTGGCTCAATGGGTCTTGCTCCTCGAGCTGTTGCCCTCCCTCCGGGGCCGCCAGTTTCTCCTCGAGTTGCTCGATGACTTGCTTCTGGAAGGCAGCCGCCTGTTCCGGCTTCATCTGGCTCAGGGCCTTCTCAGCGCTGGCCATGGGCTCTTCTACCTGCTCATCAGGGGCATTCCGGCGCAGCTCTTCCTGACGCTCCGCAAGGTCTGCGAACGCATCGATGGCCTCCATTGTCGTCTGTCGTTCCTCTGGAGTGGGCCGGGCCTCCGTCTCCTCCAGCAGTTCCCGCTGTTCCTGGAGGAGATCCCGAACAGCTTGCCGCTCCTCAAGCTCATCACTCCGCTCCTTCAGGCCTCGCAGGATCTCGAGCAGGCGCTCGTAGTGCGTCTTTGAGTTGGCCAGGACCTGCCTGTCCGGACGCGCATTCCGAGCGGAAACGAAGCCGCTGAGCTCAGAGATTACATCCTGCATGGCCGTGGTCCGAGCCGTGTCAATCGTGTCGCTGGTGTCTTCCGTCTTCTGTACCTCTTCTGCCTGGAAGACACTGCTCTGGGCCTGTCTCTCGACCATGTCCCCCAGCCGATTGGAGATTTCTCCAAGGGTGTCGTCCTTGTGCAGGGCATCGCGAAGCAGTTTCTCGTCTGCCGAGGCAGCAACGCTCAACAGCAGCAGCAGGCCGAGATGGCGGATGCTCGAATGGATGTGTGAAGATCTTCTCATGGTTGCACCAGCTCCTGACGCATCTCGATGATCCGGATCTGCCGGTCGACATCTGCAGCAAGGTCATCGATGGTCTGAGTGATCTGTTGTTCCTCTTCCTCGATAATCCGCCGAAGCTCCTCGGGGGACACGACATGCAGTCGGCTCGTTCTGGACTCACCAATCTGGGGAGCGTCGCGGAAATCACACGTGTCCTCGACTCGGGCAGTGAGCAGCAGCAACCGGCCTGGCTCGACACCCAGATCAGTCAGTTCCAAGACGCCGGAAAGCACCGTCTCCGGCTCAAGCTCAAGCGTGGCCACCTCAAGCGATTTCGTTCCGGTGATTTTCGCTTTGCCGTCCTCCGTGGGGACACCGAACTGGCAGTAGAGCGTGGCCCTTACCATTCCGTGGTCATCGGTCGCCCGGATGCGCCAACGCAAGCGGCTGACGGGGGCCCAGTATTGGTCGCTCTCAGGACGTTCCAGCACGACAGTGGGGGGATGGTCTCGAACGAGACGAAGGGAGTAAGTGATGCGCTCACGGTTCTCAATACCTTCGGCATCCACGAGGCGCACCGCATAGCGCATCGACGAGTGAATCCGGACATTTTCGAGGCGGAAATGCGTTCCATCTCCGACAAACGTGTGCCGCTCCTCACCAAGATCAAGCTCACAGGAAGCAACCGGCCGGTCAGAGGCGACAGCAAAGGTGACAAGGCCGTTCTCGAGAACATCCGCATTGCCGATGGGAAGCGTCTGTATGGCCCGCCGGGTGTAGGAGGGGGCCTCAACGGTCAACGAACCGTCCGCGATTCCCGGTGGACGAACGATGCGAACAAACTGTTCCTCGCTCTGATCGTCCCCGAGACTCACACGGAAGCGGATATCCGTGGGTGGAGCCTCAAAGCGGGCTGTGTAACGCCCGGGTCCGGAGGCCTGATTGAGCTCCACCTCAAACTCCGACTCACCAGCATAGGTGACCCTCACGTGCCCACGTGTGGGAAGCTCACCAGAAGCGCTGACAGTCAGCTCAACGGGCTCGAACGTCGGCGAAACATGGGGAAACTGAAGCTCGACGATGCGGGTTCGCGTGGGGTAGTCAAGGGCAGCCCCGAACGCCCGTCGCCAGAAGACTGCGAACGCGGCTGAACCGAACAACCACCAGAAGACATAGAGAGTCATGGCTCCAATGACCAGGCACCAGGCCCGGCTGGCAAGGGGAACATCATGGAGGGGGACAGACTCAGGAGCGACTGTGGGAGCGTGAGCCTGCTCGATGACGCGGTCCTGCAGTTCAGTTGAGCCGTTCGGGTCGGGCCTCACATCGAATTCCAGGGCGGAAACCAGTAGAGACCCAAACCCATTGGTGCGCGCATGGAGTGCCCGGTCCTCAACTCGAAGGGCCATTCGTACGACATCGCGTTCGCGGCGCCATACGCCAGGGCGCCAACGGATAGCGAGCCAGGCAACCTTCGCGAGCACAGCGCCCGTCAACAGCAGGCGTACGGGCACGGGGAAGTGGGTCAGGTAGTCGCACAGGAAGGCAATGAAGAAGGCAACCGCGCCGGCCGAAGCCGCACAACTCAGCACCGACAGACGGTCCCGCCGACAGGCAGCCGATACGGCCCGGACAACCCGCCGTCGGAGATCTGCGGTGTGATGTGGCGTTTGCTCTGTCATTGCCTGTCTTACTCGTCGATACGGGGTCTTCAGTCCAGATAGAAGAGCTTGCGGAACAGCCATTCAAAGCAAAAGAGCGTCAGGCACAGGACCAGGACAGCCCAGCCGTCCCAGAGCCCCCGCTTAAGACGTCGGGCCGCGAGCGGTCGATGCGTCATGACGCTCTCAAGCAGGTTCCTCGCGTTCGCGCTACCACCGGCCACAAACTCGCCGCCGGTGGTCTCCGCGATTTCAGCCAACAGTTCTTCGTTCATACCTGACTCAACAAACTCCCGGCGCCGCTGTGACACACGAAGGCGGGCAGGCTTGGTGTAGAACCGGGCCGGCAGCTCGAACATGGCATCACCTTCGCTTTCCGGCCAAACGTGCGTCCTGTACATGCCAAGACGATCGGGGATGGGAATCAGGGGAAGCTCGTCTTCCTCATCGCCCTGGCGCATGATCAACGGTACAGACTCGCTGATATACGGCGAGTAGTCCGGGTTCATCAGCTTGGCCGTCACGGTGATGCGATCGCCCACGTGGCAATGCTCACGACTGACGAAGAGGCTGGTCTGTGCGGCCTCATCAAGCAGGTGCGGGAGGCCGAGGAACTGCACCACTTTCCCCCAGAACTCCCGGTAGTAGCGGTCACCGAACTCCCGCCGCCAACGCCAAGTTGAGTCAAACCCCATAAAGAGCACCGTGCCTTTCCCGTAGGCGTGCTGGACAACGGCGGGGCTGCTTTGATTGAACTGGTTCCTGGCACTCAGCAGGAGCGAGACAGCAGCGGGTTTCAGGCGCCCCCCGCGGTAGCATCGGTAGACGGGAGGGAACTTCTCCCAGATTGCCCGATTCTCTTCTCTGCTGCCGGAAAATGCCAGAAGCGGATTGGCCAGCCCTTCCTCGGTGATGGTCAGTGCAGACGCCTGCGCGTCAGGCGCGGACCACTCGTCGCGGTAAGTTGCCCCGGTCCCGTCCCCCAGGGTGACGGGGAGGAGCTCCTCCAGACAAGTTCCCTTCAGCGTGTAAGGCACGTGGGCGCGGTCCGAAAGAACAACAAGGCCGCCCGCGTGGTCTCGTACAAAGCCGACAAGCGCTTCACGGAACGGCTTCGGCAGCCCCAGGACGTTGATCGCCGAGAGAACAACGAGGTCGAAATCCTCACTGAGCTGTTCGGGAGCTGATGGTAGACGGGTCAGGAACGTCTGCGTTCGCGTCCGGTGCATGATCCGGCTGTCAAGGCTCTCAAGAACGACTTGCGGCGTGACCCGTGCATCCCGGTCCAGCGCCCCGAGAAGATAGCGATACTCCCACGTCGGCGTCCCGAACACGAGCAGAACTTTCACCTTCTCGTCGATCACCCGGATCGTCTTGCTGTACGTGTTGTTCTCAAGCGTGCTCTCGTCCTCGAGGGGGGAAATCTGCACGGTCAGCTGGAACTCACCGGTGGCATCGGGGACGTAGTCGATCGGCAGGCTCCACTCGGAACGTTCGTCAAAATGCAGGGGCTCAACCGCGATGATCCGGTCATTCAGGCTGACCTCGACCTGCCCTCGACCGCCATCGTAGCCGCGTTGGTTCAGGTTGACATACATCCGCGCGGTTTCGTTGAGAAACACAACAGACTCCGCCATCACAAAGGCAACACCTGCATCCTTGGCTTGGGTGTCACCGAATCCGACGGTGAAGACGGGTGTCTTGCTCGATACCAGGCCATGCAGGGCAGCCCGCGGATCCTCGGTCACATTGTGGGCTCCGTCGGTCAGCATAATGAACGCCGGACAGTAGTGACCAAGATGAGGCCGCATGCCGTCGGCCAGAAAGCGAGCCAGCGACGTCGTGTCATCGTCGGGAACGAACCCGGCTGCTGTCGTCCAGGGCTGCATGTCACGCCCCGCCCAATAGAGATACAGGCGTAAGTCGGGGAAATCGCCGCGGAGCGCTGCGAGCTCTGCGGCCAGACGTTCCGCTGCCACGTGCCGAGGCACGCCTCCGGCATCGGGGATCGACATGCTCTGTGAACCGTCGAGAACAACAGGCACCGGCCCTGGAAGGAAGCCCTCCGCCTCCACGTGGATCGTGGGCCGGGCAAAGATGAACAGGAGGCATAGGTATGCAGTCACCCGCAACACGACCAGGAGTATCCGCTTCCAGACACGGAGATCGGACATACGCCCATACTGGAATGTGCAGAGCAAGACGAGGGCGACAACAAGAAAGGGAACCGTCCACGCCGGAAGCCAACTCTCGAACCGCACCGTGTGGACGGCTTCAAGAGTGCCTTCGATATCGCGGCACATTACCTTGTCGATAAACCAGTTCATCCGCTTCTTCGATCATCCTTGTTCAGCACGCGGCAATGGATCGGCGCTTCTATCGGCGGCTCCCGAGCACAAAATGAGCGACATTCTCCAGAACGACGGCACAAGCCAGAAGGACGAATGCCGCCACGAGGAGTTCACGAGTCGACGTCATCTTCCCAAACTGCCCCTCCGTCAGGATGCCCACCTGCCCCTTATGCGAAACCTGTTCGTCTTCGAGACTGTCGGCCAGCTCGACTGCGGCCGTCCGGATGTCGGAGTCCGTCCGCGTGACGTTGTAGGCAAAGCGCAGTACAGGGCGGTCGCCTTGTGTAATGGCATAGAATCCTGCCTCCGGCGGCGTGGGAATGGACAACTCAGGCCGACGCGGTGTTCCCTGCACACGCAACGGCATATGCACGCCCTTCGCATCGGCCAGTGCGTATCGGTTAGCTCGGTCCAACCCCGGTACGCGCAGGCCCGGCAGAGTTGACGCCGTAAAGACCCGAACGGGGTCATCGGCGAGAACATCCCAGACGAGTCGGGCACAGAACTGCACGACATTGGGGTTGTAGTAGAGATCAGTGGCTCCGGGATACAGACCAAAGCCTGCGCAGATCGCCGCTCCTGTGCCCAACGTCTTGCGAACGACGACAGGATCAGTAGCTCCGGTCACATGCAGCAGGGCGCGGGTATCACCGGCTGCTGTCACGCTACGCCAGCGATAGAAGTGGATCAGGTCAGGAGCCAACTCCGGAGAATCAGCCATGAAGCCGAAACAGCCATCCCCCAGGCGCCCCCGGTCCGGCGTGACAACGGTTTCGGAGATGTCGCCACAGCTCATCCCCAAGGCCGTCCAGATGCCTTCGGTCTGACCATCATCGAACGCGATCATGCCCCCGCCTCTTTCGACAAACGTCCGGAGATCCTCAGCGTGGCTGTCACCCGTGCGGACGGGAACGCCGAACAGGACGATCACGTCGTAGTTGGCCGGATTCTCGGTGGCCAACTGCTCTGGCCGAACCGTGCGATAGTTCCACTGCTCGGTTCCACCCACCGCGTTGAGAGCACTCCGGAAAAACACATCCGGTTCAGGGCCATCACGACCATGCTCTGCCCGGATGACGCCCAGGATGTTCCTCGGGCGCAGTGGTGCCACGGCCAGGAGGAGCACATCGTCCACCGGATAGGTGTCAGGCGGCACACTGATCGCGAGTTGCTGCGGCCCGAAACCGTCATTGTGAGAAGATAGGTGCACCCATTTGGCTTCTCCGGGGGGAAGATCCACAAGCGCGCGATCCTGCGCCCTGCCATCGTTCGCCAAGGTAACCGGGAGGCTCATCACGGCAGCAGCCCCAAAGTTGCGAACCAGAACCTGGATCTCATTCTCACGGCCGCGGTGCATCCCTTCCGGAGGCAGGCGGCTCTCAACCACACCGACGTTCGCCAATCCCGTGCGTGAGTCAACCGGTACGAGCTGCACGGGCCGATCAGCCCCAAGTCTGGATGCCAACTCGGAGAGGGCCTCCGGTTCGCCATACCATTGCGCCTGGAAGTCACTGATGATGACCAACTGCTCTACCTCGGAAAGGGATGGGTAGGCCAGCACACCGTCGATCAACGACCTGGCCGTATCACCGCGCGTCGAAGGAGCAATGGTTGAGATGAGTTGGCCGAGAGCCTGCCTGTCTTCCTGGAACTGCGAGAGCGGGGTCAGATGGTCGTCCAGAGTCGCGATAGCCACGGGACCGTCCGAAGCATCGACAAGTCGGCGGGCCAACTCCCGGGCTCTGTCCATCCGGGTGGCCTCGCCAAGACGTGTCTGCATACTGGGTGAGTGGTCCACGACCAGGAGCGTTCGGCGGGCTCTCTCGACCTTGAGCATTGGACGCCCCAGCGCCAGAGCCAACGCCAGGATGAGGAGCAGCTTGCTGAGAAGTTTGAGAAGCTCGGTGACGCGAAGCTTGCGGCGCTTCTTGGCCAGCGCCAATTCCATCCAGTGGTAAGCCGCCCAGCGTAAGACGAGACGGCGACGGTGGATGAACAGCACGATCAGAATCGGGATGATCAGGAACCCGATTCCGAGCAGGGCCAGGTTGGGATTGAGGAATGCCATTCAGGATCCGGGGTTCCCCGGGAAAGCCCCGGGTTCGGGGCCTCAGCCATATTTGAGTGCTCGCCGGGACAGGTATTCAGCCAAGTGCTGCCCGAAGGACTCGTCGGTGCGGCACAACACGTAATCGATCCCCAGGCGCGCAGCCCGGGCAGAAATGTCGGTCAGATACTCACGGAACAGCTCGCAGTATGACTCCCGGATCTCATGGCCCACGACCTCCAGTTTGCCGGCCCCCTCCAGCTCCAGCAACCGAATCTTGCCATTGAGTTCGAAGTCGATCTCGACCGGATCCACCAGATGAAGGAGCACGATCTCATGCCGATCATCCAGGAGCCGCCGGACCCCGCGGAACGTGTCCTCTACATCGGCAAAGAAATCACTGATGATGAACACCACCTGCCGGCGCCCAATGCGTTCGGCCAGGAGGCAGAGGACATCACCGATCGCCGATGCGTTCTTCGGCTCCGTCCCGATCAAGGCCTCACTGATGTTTGCGACAACGTCGGTGCTGGTGCTCACGCGAATCAGTTGCCGGATGTCGTTGTCGAAGAGCAGGGCCCCCACGGCATCAGATTGGTTGACAATGACGTGAGCAAGAGCAACGGCGATGAAGGCAGCATAGTCGATCTTCCGTCCGTGTTCGTGCTCGAACAGCATTGTCTCACTGACATCAACGACCATGTGTGCGTTGAAGTTGGTTTCCTGCTCGTACTGCTTGACGAGATAACGCCCTGTGCGGGAATAGGCTCGCCAGTCCAGGTGTTTCGGGTCATCTCCCGGGACGTACTGGCGATGCCCGGCAAACTCGATGGCAAAGCCATGGAAAGGCGAGCGGTGATCGCCGACGAGATGCCCCTCAACCAAACCGGCAGGCTTCAAGCCCATATGGCATAGGCGGGCGACGGTTTCTGCGTCGACATACTTAAGCCATCGTCGTTGCGGTGTCGGCATGCGTCCTCGAGCGTGCTGGAAGGTGGACTCTTAATATCACGTGAGCGCGCGCGGTTTTCTAATTGCCGCGGGCGTGGAGCCCGCCCCATCAGTTGCATTCGGGAAAGGCACCAGGGAAGCCATGTCGCGCGGTGGTCAGCAAATGCGTACCTGTGTATCGTACTCTCGCACCCCAGGCAACCAACCCGGTCCCGGATTCTCCACGAGCATGGGATCGAAGTGAGGGAGAGCATCGTGACGACGGATATCGGCTATGCAGTGGCAGGATGCGGACGAATCGGACGGCGGCACTGTCAGGTCATCCGGGACCTACCGGAGGCACGCGTCGTAGCAGTGGCGGATCCCGATGCCGCCAAACGGGAATCCGTTCAGGAACTCGTGTCCGGAGCGCCCGGCTATGCCGAGTTTGGTGACATCCTTGCCGAGCCAAGGGTTGACGTCGTCGTGATCTGTTCGCCAACCCACCTGCATGCTCAGATGACCGTGGACGCCTGTCGAGCCGGCAAACACGTCTATTGCGAAAAGGCGATGGCCGCGACACCAAGTCAATGCCGAGCGATGGTCAAGGCGGCCGGGGAAGCAGGGGTGAAGCTCACCGTGGGCCAGTCCACCCGCTTCCAGCCGGCCGCCATGATGGCCCGACGCATGGTCGAAACGGGTGCCATCGGCAAGCCCTTCGGCGTGTCCGGCTCATTCGCCGGCGTTGCCGAGCCTCGGGAACGTGGAGCAACAGATTCCTGGCGCTATCGGGCGGGATCGACCGGAAATGGGCATGTGATCAACTTCGGCTGTCACTACATCGATACGGCTCGATTTGTCCTAGCGGTAGTTTACTGTAGATTGGGTCCGTAGTACACCTTTCCGCCCCGAGCGCGCGCGCCAAACTCCTGTCCCCCATAGCCTTCCGCGATTGTCCTTTTCTATTGCTATCGTATTACCCTATTGGAATACACCCCCAT
>JABHEG010000318.1 GCA_018676675.1 Lentisphaerota bacterium | reverse complement strand
CTAGTTGCGGAAGAGGTTGTTCCATGCTTTTCCTGCAAAAAAAAAGGGGGGGGCGTGACAAGGAGCTTCACTGCACGTATAGTTGGTCCATCGAAGGCGCGGTGTAGAACCACGCCGATGGGGGTTTTGCAAGAGCCTCCTTGAAGTAAAAACGGTCCATGGTCTTCGGGTAGCCGGGGTTCGCAAAGAAACGGACGAACCGGAAACCGTTGTCCCTCGCGTCATCCAGTCCCTTCAGCATCATCTCCCGGGGGTCTTCACCATCACGGGTGTAAATGTCGTCGTGAAACCACTTCCGGGCATAGGACAGGTGCAGGTTGATGGTATTCACGCCCAAGGCGCGATACTCCTTGCCTTGGCACCAGAGCTTGTTGCCTCTTTGAACCACGAACGCACCGGCGTCAGCGCCATCAGAGCCCAGGCGTGCACTGGAGTATGGCGTACGGCAGCCGACCAGTGAGGTGAGGACGGCAACCACAGAGAGCTGTGTCACCAGACCTGGCGTGGAACTCATGGTATCTGTCTCCTCTTGTTTCAGTTCGAACCGTGATCGAGCACGTGTACTAGCAGGTCATCGACCGGCACGGTGGCCAAGCCGGCCACGGCATCGGCGGCGCCGTAGCAGATGCGCATCCCGTATCGTTGCACCAAGGTCACGGGTGAGTCTACTTCCCGTTTTCCGGGGGAACTGCGGCCCCGAGCTTCTGTTGCAGACGACGGTTTGCATCGACGAAGCACTCGAGCAACTCGGGGTTGCGTTCGCGGGTCAGGTCGAAGCGCTGCGGGTTGTTCTGATCCATCGGTCGGTCGGACTGATAGCACCACCAGTAGGAGAGCTGGACCCCGGCGTCGATCACGCCGTTGAGGCTCTTCTCGAGCCACGGCTTGGCCGCGGCCGTGTCCGAGTAGCTCTCGAAGTAGTCGGGAGTGGCGTCCCAGATCTTCTTGTCCGTCCTGGCCCTGGCGTTCAGGCCGAGCTCGCCGATCATCAGGGGCTTGCCGATGCGCTGAGCGATCGTCATCCACCCTTGGTTGTCGAGAAACGCCTCGCCGCCGGCCCCGTCCGAAATGACGTAGCCCGGCTTGTTGTTCATGTAGGAATGGACGTCGATCACGTCCACGGCATTGTCCGTGTAGAGCAGATCGAAACACTTGAACTGCTCCTCGAAGGTGTCTTTGTCCCAGCTCCGGCGCGTGTACAGGTTCCACTGGCTCTCGCGCATGTGCGAACCGCCGCTGTTGACCAGCCGCAACGGGTCGGCCGCCTTGATGCGTTTGGCTACGTCGTCGAAGAACCCCGCAACATCCTTGAGCGTGGGCATGCGCTCGCCGTTATAGATCCGGTCGTTGCTGCCGATGTCGGCAGAGAGGGTC
Organism: Lentisphaerota bacterium; assembly: GCA_018676675.1. GTDB lineage: Bacteria > Verrucomicrobiota > Lentisphaeria > Oligosphaerales > JABHEG01 > JABHEG01. The sequence continues at coordinate 21,949 of JABHEG010000318.1, read as the reverse complement.
GTCTCGTTGCCCACCTCCCACATCAGCACGGCCTTGCGGTCCTTGTAGCGCGCCACGGTCTCGTCGATGTACCGGTAGAGGAGCTGCCGCCCGCGCGAATCCGGATTCGACATCAGTTCGCGCTTCTGTTCCTCCCCGTGGACCCAGCCCTTGCCGGGCACCAGCTTGGTGTCGGTGAACGTGCCCGCGGCCAGGGACCAGACGATGCGGATGTCATGTCTGTCGCACAGCTCGAGCGTCCTGTCGAGCGCCTGGTAGAGCAGCTTCCGTTTCTCGGGATCCGCATAAGACTCCGGCCCCCGTGGGCCCCAGGGCAGCGCGAAAATGCGGATCGTGCGAAGTCCCATCTCGTGCAGTTCCCGCAGCGCCGTGTCCTGCGCCTGCACCATTGGATTCGCGTCGTCCAGAACGTCGCCTGCGTCGAGTTGGTCGTAAAGCCGCCAGAGCAGATCGAACTTGTTGAAGCTGATCTCCGCGAACGGCTCACCGTCCAGATAGAACCTCCCGTCACGAACCGAGAGTACGTCGTCCTTGGTCAAAGCCATCCGGGTGCCTCCCTTCTCCGCAACGCTCAAGTGTCGGCAACCGCTTGCCAGAACGGCCGTAAACACGGCGACTATTCCTGCTGTTTTGGGTAGGTCCATGTTTGTTCTCACTCCTTGTTCTTCTTGCGGCGCTCGAGATACGGTTTGAGCGGGAGGTAGTGCCCGACTTCGAAGTCGTCCGTACGGAACGGCGAGGCGGGGAGCTCGTCGCTGTTGAACAGGCTGCAGTCCGGGAACGGCTCCCAGGCGTAGCGCACAGCCACGGGTTCGGCGACTTCCGGGCAACTGATGCGGATTGTGTCTGCCCCCGTGATCTCGGCCGTTGCCGGGTGAAAGACCTGGTCGGCGCCGCAGACGGCAAACGTGCGCAGGGCACCGTCCCGGGCCTGCAGCCCCTTCCCGACAAACCGGAATGTGACCAGCGCCACGCCGCGCTTGATCTCGTGTCGTTCCGGGACCGGGCCGCACGGCACCAGGTCCTCACCGTAGATCACACTGCGTGCCAGGCGCGCCAGACGCTCGCCGACGGGGCGCTTGTTCCTGGGGTGTATCTCCTTCCCCTCACCCTCGTCGATCAACGAGACGAATCCGCAGTTCGGTTGCTCCAGGCCAACGCGCATCTGCGCCTCCCGCACCAACGGCCACGAATGCCAGGGATCATCGTAATCGAATCGCGGCAACTGCACGATGAAGAACGGGACGTCTTCCTGTGCGAACCCCGCACGCCAGCTCTGCACGAGCGTGGTCAACAGCTTGTGGTACTTCTCGGCCAGCTTGACCGCCGTGTTGCCCTCGCCCTGGTACCAGATTATGCCGCGCACGGCGAACGGCATGAGCGGCGCGACGCGCCCGTTGTAGAGCGCGTGCGGCCGACGCGTGTGCTTCGGGCCCATCGGCCCGTTCTCGACGAAGTAAGAGGGCTTCGGCGGGGTCTTCCCGGCCGCTTTGGCCTCGGCAACCTCCTGCTCGTGCACCGCTTTCTCGGTTGCCCACCGTTTCTGTTCCTCGGGTAGTTTGGCGAGCGCCGCTTCGTACTTGTCCAGGCAGTAGCGGAACTCGGGATCGGCTTCCATGGCGGCACGGCTGACCCAGTTCTCGCCCCAGGTTGCGGCGATGTCGGTCTGCACCAGCGCGATTGGGACGCCATGCACCGCGTGCAGTGCTTCCGCGAAGAAAAACCCGACCCCGGAAAAACGTCCGGCGACTTCCGGTGTGCAGACTTGCCATTTGGCGTTCGGGCTGACGTCGGGCGCCGGTTCGTCGGTGCACTGCCAGCCAGGATCGAAGTGTCGGAGCCACGGGTGGTCCGCGCGCGTGACCGCCTCCTCGCCGCCCGTCGAGCCCGACAACCACCAGCTCATGTTCGACTGCCCGGCAAGGAGGAAGACGTCGCCAACGAGGACATCGGTGATTCGGGATTCGGGATTCGGGGGTCGGGATTCGGGATTGGGGGTCTTTGAGGTGGTAAGCAGCGTGCGCGGTTCGGCAGACGCGGGCATGGGGTCGAGGGTGACTTGCCATTTGCCTGCCGGGGCGACCGTGACGGTCTTCGTCTGGCCGGCGAACTGAACGGTCACCTCATCGCCCGGCGTCCCCCGACCCCAGATCGGAACGGGCTTTCCGCGCTGCACGACCATGTGGTCGGCAAAGACACCGGCGATCTTGACTTCGCCGGCGTCCAGCGCAACGAGTGGAACGAGCAGCAGGAACGCGAGAGACGCCGGGGGGTGTTTCTCTGGGAATCGACCGTTCATGGCTCTCCTTGTCTTACTGTCTGGCCCAGCCACGCATCAACGAAGGAGTCTCTGACCACGGGCTGACGGTTCAGGTCGTAGTACAACCCGTGCTCGGGCAGGGCTTTCGTGCCGTAGGTCCAGAAGAGCATGCCGGCGACGCCGTAGGTCTCGCGCAGGGCACGGACGTGGTTGTGCAGGTAGTCGGCGCCGAGCTTGACGCGGTCGGGGATGCTCAGGCCGGGGCGATTCGTGTAGGTGTTGTGCACGCCGGTCTCGCCGACGATGATCGGCTTTCCGAGCCTGGCCGCCTTGGCGCTCAGTGCATCGAATTCGACCGATTCCATGTTCCGGCGCAGGTGCCAGAGTTCGTCGCGAGTGCTGTCCAGGTCACGCCAGACGTAGGAGTGGATGTCGACAAAGTCGATGCCCGAATCGAGCAGGGCGAGAGGCCGGGCCGGGATACGGCGATCCCGGCGCGTGACGCCCATGAAGAAGCCCGGACGCTCCAGGCCCACGGCCGCAAAGGTGAACACACTGGCGCTGACCAGCGCATCCGGGTCTTCCTGTCGAATAGCGGCGCGAAGGTAGTCGCACCAGTTCACGAACACCGCGTCGAGGTAAGCCTGCCGGCCGGCATCATCCCCTAGGTCAAAGGTCCGTCCCCCGAACGCCGTCGTCTGCAGCGACCCGTCGAATGGCGGGTAGTCATCGTGCAGGTTCAACTCGTTTTCCAACTCCCAGGCCAGAATCGTGGGCGCCAGCGTGGGGTCGTGCTGGCGGATAGCGCGGATGAACTCGATAATGGTGTTCGCCCGTTCCCGGGCAGGGGTGCGGCAGAGCTGGAAGTTGTTGCGTTTGTAGTTCTCATCCCACGTTTCGAGGGGGAATTCGTACTCCGGATCGACCGGCAGTGCGCGCTCAGCCAGCCACGGGCAGCCCGTACCCCAGACGTCAAAGCTGACGATGACCCGAATGTCGTGCGCCCGCGCCTGCGCCAGAAAGTCCAGGAAGTTCGCCACGTAGCCGGGGGCAAGCTCAGTGGCCTCGCGGCTCGTGACGATCCCGTCCGCGGCCGCGACATAGGCGTGGAAGACACGAACCGTGTTGCAGCCCCAGTCCCGCAAGTCCCGCATCATCGCCCCGACAAAATCGCGGTCGTAGTGACTGGGTGAGAACGTGGCGTGCCCACGCTTGCCGGTCTTGAATTCGCCGACCACGCAATAGTTGACGCCGAACGGCGTGAACAAGGCGCCGGTCCGGGCGTTGACGAACCGTCCCTCCTTGAGGATGACAGGCGTGACCGGACCCGGCTCGGCGAGCGGGAGGGCTGTGGTCACCTGCCTTTGCGTCCCTGACTGGGCCACAGAGGAAGCGCCGGGGAAAAAGGCACAGCCGAAAACGGCAAGAGCGGCGAACAGATGACCCAAGCTGTCCGGGATGATGATGGTTCGTACTGTCATGCTGTCGGTCTCCGGTTTGCGCTTCGCGCCGCGTTCCCTACCATTCGAGGACCAGCATCTGGTGGGCACGGACTTGGGGAACCACTGTCTCCAACACCCCTTCGACCATCCGGAACGGCAACGACTCACCGGTCAGAGGCAGGCGGACCGCCCGGATGGTCTCCGGGATGCGGACCGCGACCGGAACGTCAAACAGCGGGGGGGTATCTTCGATCACCAGGCAGCGGCCACGCTTCAGCGGCGGCGCGTACAGGAGGTGGACGACATGCCGTTTCCGGCGCGGCTGGGTGACCAGCGTGGCGCGGCCGGCGCTGGGCATGTCGGTGCGCAGCAGCGGCTGGGTGTACAGCAGATCGAGCGCGTTGATGAACACGTCGCGGTGCAGCCGGGCGCCGTGTTCGTGGTACATCTTGCCGAGTGCATGGGCCAGGAAGACGATCCGCCCCTTCCGAAGAGCGCCGGCATGGTCGGCAGGTTCGAGGCGATTCGGGGTGTTCTGGTGCGAGCAGTAGTGCCCGTAGGTCCGGTCGAAATGCGGCTCGTGAATCGCGGCCAGGCTCCGGCCCGAGGCGGGCTTGACCCGCAGGGCGGCGGCGTAGTTGAGGAACGGGGAGCGTACCAGGCCTTTCCCCAATGTCGGACCGAGAGCCAGGTAGTCCTCTTTGTACTGCGCCGGGCCGAGGTACTCGCCGCCAATGTCGAACAGCAACGTGTCCGCTTCACGGTCCAGCGCGGACTCGCCCAGGACCAGCAGGGAGCCGCCGCGACGGACGTAGTCGCTTAAAGGCGCCGCGGACTCCACCGTCAGGAAGCGGCTGCCGGGCAGAATGACGGTCTGGAAGCGGGACAGGTCGTCGCCGGGTTCGACGACGTCGAAATCTCGCTGCGCTTCCAGCAGCATGGAGGCAACGCCTTCGGCATGCGCCAGAGCGTCCGTGGCGCGGCCGGGACCCATCCCGGCGACCATGGCCAGATTGGTCAGCGGCGCGGCGCCGAGGCCGTACGCCTCGATCTTGCGGACATACCCGTAGCCCACGCCGATGTTGCGGTAGGTATCCAAGTCCATGGCGCCGGACGGGTGGAGCTGATCGCCGAACGAGCAGGAGGCGCCGTAAGCAACCATGGCGGCGGCCTCGTAGCGGATCGCATCCGGGTGTTTGAAGCCGCCGAACTCTCCCCACATAGTGTGGAACTTCCCGGACATGGCCAGGTAGGGCTTGCCCTGCCGACGAAGGGCCCTGGCGCGCATGGGGAACTTGTCGTAACCGCCCCAGGTCGTGGGCAGGTCCTCCAACTCCAGGTGCGTCTGCTGGTCAAGAACATCCTGCGGGGTGCCCAGATTGGCCCCGCCGTTGAAGAAGGCCGTGGCCTCGGGGTGCCGCTCGTGGATGACGGCGCGGCAAGCCCTCATGAAATCCACCCACTTGTGCCGGGTGTAGGCCTTGACAGCGGTTTCGCTCTCCAGGTCAAGTCCCTGTTTGGCCATGCCCGCGCGACAGGTTTCGCAATAGCAGGTGGCGGGCCCGAAGCAGATATCGTAGAACAGACCGTCGACCTCGTATGCCGTGCAGAGCTCGCGGGTCTGAGCCAGGATCAACTTGCGGTAGGTGCCGCTCGGGCACAGGAACTTCCACGACACGATCGGTTTGGGGGTTTCGGGGGTCGCTTCGAGATCGAAATTGACCGTGGCGATGGTTCCGTCCTGCTTGCGGGCGCACCATTCGGGGTGCATTTCCGCGTCGTTAGCGGACCAACCGACGGTGACATAGATCGGGCAGCGCACGTTGATGTCGTGGCAGGCCTGGATCTGCCGGCCCAGCAGATCGGTCTTGAGTGTCGGGTGCACCATTCCCGCCTGCGTCGGGTAGTACGACCAGGAATGATGGCACTTGGCAAAGATCGTGATTGAGTTCACGTGTCCCAGTTTGAGGGCCTTCTGGAACTGCTTCGCGTCGAACGCGCTGCCGACATTCGGCATCAGTTCGGACGTGTGGAAATCAAGGTGGACCTGGCGGCTTCTGAGAGGTTGCATGGATGGGGATGCTCCTTTGTTTACTTCCGAGCAGAAAATAGGTATCGACAGATCCCGCGTCAAGGGGTATATTCGCGCCAAATATGTGTACAAAAGCGCCATGTTTACTCAAGTTCACTACGTTGTGTCAATCCAGTTTATGAATATTGTGGCAACGAGATAGAGCGGCGGTTAGGCCGAACCGGATTCGAGGAGCAGGCATTCCATGCAAGAGGAACCACGCTTCGGGGTACGTATTCTGTGTTGCCAATATGCCGTGCTCCCCCACTGGAACTGGGATCACCTGGCGGCCCCCTACTGGCGCTTCTACTGGAACAGGAGCCGGAACGGTGTGGTCCGCCACGAGGACCGCGAGATCGCCATGCCCGCGAACTCGATGTTCCTGATCGCCCCCGATACCGACTACGACAGCCGCAGCGACGATCCCATCGAACAACTCCACATTCACTTCATTGCTGACCGCCCCTTCGATGCGCCTCCTCCGGGGATACTCGCGTTGCCATTCGAGCCGGAACCGTCAACGCTGGTGGGGATTCTGGTGGAGGGCACGGTTGATGGAGCTGTAACGCCCGGACAGTTGGCGGCCCGGTGTGCCTTGTGCTGCTGGGCGCTGACCCATGTGCCGGAGTCCTGGCTCCGGCACGGTTGCCCCGACGATGCGATCGGCCGGGCACAGGACTACATGCTCGGAAAACTGAGCCAGCGGATGACGAACGCGGATATCGCGGAGCGCGTGAACCTGAGTGTGCGGACATTCCTGCGCCGTTTCCATGAGGTAACGGGCGAAAGCTGCCAGGACTGGTTTCGGCGGAGACGCATCCAACAGGCCTGCCTGCTCCTGCATCTCACGCGCCGCGGCATCGACCAGATCGCCGCCGAATGCGGGTTCTGCGACCGCCACCATTTCTCCCGCGTCTTCAAGGAATTGCGCGGAATTCCCCCGGCCACCTACCGCCGAATCAGCGTCCACCTCAACCGCCCATTCGAGAACCAGACCCCGGAAGCCTGACCTCCCGGTACGACATCGAAGCCGACCGTGCCGATCAGCCTGAGAAGGGAAAGAGCCCGTCCCCTCTTTCCTCCCTTGATATGGTTAAAACGGGGCGCGATGTCGACCCGCCCCGGGATGGTCCGGCTACTTTCGCGAAATGCCCGACAGGAGTAGGGGGAGCGTCTCGCTCCCGGAAGATCCCGGACCGGGACAGTCCGTCTACGTTGGGGGATGTCCGGCCAGGCAGAGCAGCTTGCCCTCGCGGGTGGCGAGGTAGAGGCGGCCGTAGGCGGCGATCAGGCCGTCGAAGACGGGCGGCGAGGGCAGGTCGTATTCGTGCAGTATTTTGCCGGTATCGGGATCAACGACCAGCAGCTTGCCGCCGGCCCGTCCTTCGAGCGCGGCGAGGGGGTCGTCGGACTTGAGGATGTCCGGGGCGCCGGCGACGAAGAGTTTGTCGCGCGTCTTGACCATGGCCCGTATGCGCAGGGGAAGCCACTGCGACCACGTCGGCGGGGCGATGCGGGTGTACCCGGTGCTCCTCGAGTCGCCGGTCACCGGCTTGTCGTAGGCGACACCCATCTTTTCGTCCACTGGCGGCAGCCACTTGATCGGCTTGGGGGTATCGGGTTTTCCACGGTAGAGGTAGGGCTCGTTGTCGTTCGGGTCCGCCATGAGCAGGTAACCGGCTGTTCCGGGGAAGAACATGGGGCTGTGGATGTTGCGTCGTGTGTAGCACTTGACGGCGTAGGTGGTCGTGTCGTCGAAAGCAAGGAGCTGTCCGGCCTTCGGGGATTGGTTGGCGAAATGGGTCGGCCAGTGCTTCGCGGCCATCCAGAACGATCGGTTCCACCCGTTGTCGTCCAGAAGCCCCGCCCAGGACGACACGTACTGCCCCGGTTGCTTGCCCTTGCCGCGCAGATCTTGCGGAGTCCGCAGGTTGAGCTCCCGGTCGAAAGTGCAGTTGCGCATGAAGATGTAGGTGCCGTCGGTGGTGAGCACATCATCCAGGGCCGCCACTTCGGGCCGCCCAGCCTTCGGGTTGTGAACGTCCACGTGCGGACTCCGCACGACCGTGTGGTACAAGAGGTCGCCGCTGATGGCGTCCAGGCCGTAGAGGTGGATGCCGCCGTCCAGGTAGCTGGAGCGTCCTGCCGTGAAATAGGCGATCGGCTTGCCGTCGGGTGAATCGAGCAGCAGCACACTGCCGTGAACGGGCCAGGCGGATTCGAGGCGGTTGTAGGAGACAACGCGCCGCTCCTCGGGGGCGGCCCGGAACCGCCAGACGAGTTCGCCGTCCGTGCTCGCGAGGCAGGTGACCCAGCCGTCCGCGGACCCGACGTAGACGCGTCCCGCGTGTATGCTGGGCGGCGAATCGATGCGTCCGCCGGCCGTGAACCGCCAAAGCAGCTTACCGGCGGTTGCGTCCAGGCAATCGAGACGATAGTCGTCGCGGCTGGCGATGAACAGCTTGCCCTCGGCCGCGGCCGGTTGTACGGGGCGCTCCCCGATTGGCACCTGCCAGGCCGTTTTGAGGTCTACCGGGACGCTTGCGAGGTTGGTTCCGCGCCGGCGTGCGTCAGCTCGGAAGGTTGGCCAGGCGGCGCCTGTCTCGGTGCTGTCTCGGGCGATGGGGCGGTCAAAGACCGGGCCGCGCACGAGTGGGTTGGCCGCCTCAGGGGCTGGCTCCAGACCGCGGCGCATGACCAGTGCGTTCAGGTTGTGCAGCGTTCGGACGATCTGGCATTGGCACTGGTTCGGCGTCATGTAGAGCAACCCGTTGGCCGGCATGGCACCGTACCGGCAGGCGGGTCTCAACCAGATGCCGCGCATGTGGTTGTCGCCTTTGAGGTCAAGGAACTCCACGGCGCGGCTGCCGAGGAGCAGATACCGCTCGGTGGCCCGGGAATGGTAGCAGCGCGTGTGCCCCATGGGCTCGATCAGGTTCGCAGGCACGGTCACCTGCCGAGTGGGCTTCCCGGTTCGGAGATCCAGCGCGTCACGGTTCGGCCAGGGCTCCATCTTCGGCTTGGGGCGATGGAAGTAGAAGACGGAACCGTCGATCACGTACGCTTCCGGGGGGAGGCGGAAGCCGTAGCCGTCCCCGCCGGGTGCCGACCACAGCAGGTCGCCGGTCTCCGCCGCGCGCGCCTCGAGCGTCTTCTGCTGCAGCACGAGCAGCACGCCGTCGTTGGCAACAAGCGAAATGTCAGGATACAACCAATGCTTCGACCGCAGTCTGGCCGCCAACGGTGCGCGCCATGCCTCGGTGCCATCCTTGAGTCCGAGGCAGACTACCTCGTCACCGTCGCAGACGAACACACTTCCGCCCGAAGCCGCAAGTGTCGAGTCCGCGTATGCGCCGGTCGCCCTACGCTCCCATAGGACCTCGCCCGAATCCGGGTCTGAACAGAGGAGATCCTGCCGGTCGCTGGTCCTGGCCACAAGCAGCAGGCGTCCGCCCGCAAAGAGGATTTCCTGGGTGCCGGTGGACCGGGCGCACGTGCGCAAGACGGTTCCGGTGGAGGCGTCGATTACCGAGACAGGTGCGTGATAGCCTAGGGTTACGAACACTCGGCTCTCGGTGGCTACAAGCCGGCGCGCGAGCGTGACGGGCAGATGGATGCGCAGGTTATCCTTTGCCGCCCAGTCGCCACCAGCGCGTTCCGGATCCCACTGTCGCCAGCCCCAATCGGGTATGGGACAACGCCATAGCTCCACGCCATTGAATGCATCACGCGCGATCAGGAACCACTTTTCCGCCAAGCGCTCGTCGGTGATGCCGGGGGGGCCCTCGTCGACAACATAGAAGACTCTGCCCCCGGCGGTGACCATGGCCGGCATGCTCGTGTCATGTTCGTGACTGCGCGAGAACTTGGGCGGCGCATCCCACTGCAGGGCGTTAGGCGGCCCGACACGCTTGTCCTGGGCTACGGCGTTGTTATCCGGGCCGTGCAAGTAGTGCGTCCATTCGTCGATGTCTCCCGGCCATGGCTTGTCGATCCGGCGCCAGTCGGTCATCTGCGCTTCCGTCGCGGTTGTACCGGCGGGATCCGCAACGGTCTCGACCCAGGCATGGCCACCGGGGGCCAGCACGCGCAGAATTTCGTCGTCGGCAACAGTCAGATCACCACGCGACATGACGAGCGCGTTGACCAGACCGTCTGCGTACGGCAGGCGCGTATCCCCCCACGCCTCGATCGACACGGGACCGTAAAGCCGGCGCGCGCGAACATGCTGCCTGGCGGCGGTGACGTTAGCCGGACCGCGCTCGAGGCCGTACACCAGGAAAGCATCGCTCGCGTGCAGGTCTGCGGACAGGTGTCCGTTGCCGGCATTCACGTGCACGACCAGTCCGCCTGTCACCTCGGCGGCTTTCAGGAGTTGCCCGGCAAGGCCCGTCTGCGGGGCGTCCGCGCCGAGGCAGCAGCGAAGAGCCAGGAGCAGGTGGGCGACAACGGACGAGGCACAGCTAGGGAGTCGTCGAAATGGGTGTGGCATGTGTTTTACGTTCTCTCATTGTGAGTTTTCAATCAGGTTCCGCAGGGCGTCCAGATAGTAGTCCGGGGGGAGAATGCCTTTCCCGGACTTGGTGGGATAGATGGCGCGGCCGAAGTTTTGGCCCTCCTCGAAATCGTTCCAGTGGCCGACCAGAACGAGGTCCGGGCGCGGGTCCGCCATCACCAGGTTGAACTCGGTGGTGAGAAGGTGTTTCTCGTCGCCTTCCGAGCCGTCAATCGCCATCCAGCGGCGGCGGTCGGCCGTGTGGCGAAGAACTTTGTTCTTGAGTTCGAAACCCGGCATGACCATGGCAAAGATACACTCGAGACCCGTTTCCAGATTGGTGTGGGTCAATTTCCGTGGCCGCACGACCTTGGGCGCGACGGGCGCCCAAGCCCAATTCCCGTCCGCGACCTGGGCCACATCCGGATCCAGCTTAAAATACACCATGTCCAGAATGAGGAATGGTTCGACACCGAAACGCTGAGCGAACGTCTTCTTCGCGACGGCAAAGGCGATGTGGAAATTGGCGTAGGTCTGCTTGTCCGTCCAGGACGCGTTGGTGCCGTACATGAGGATGATGGGGTGTCCGCCGTCAACGGGGGCCGCACCGTTGTGCGTCAACCACAGATCCTGGTCCTCTGCCATGTGCTCGAAATCGCCGATCCACTTTGCGGCCAGATAGTCGCGGCCGAAGGTCTCGTTGACCGGGAGGGGGACGACGGGTTCACCCTTGTGGTCAAAACGGTACTTGAGCCAGGGCGCTCTGCCGTTCTCTTCCTTGCCCGGGTACTTCTCCCGCAGGAGCTCGTACCGGTAATGGTATAACGTGTGGGAGGGTGAGTCGTCGAACATGCAGATCTTCAGCGGCACGCCCGTGTCGCGTATCGCCTTGACGAGGGACGGGATGATGTACTTCGATTGCCTCGGGTCGACGGCGGCGGTCGGGTCTTCGTGGTCATGACGGTCTCCGAAGGAATCGATCGCCACCCAGTCCAGCCCGCCCTCGCGCATCTGCCTGACCTGGTCGTGCCAGTAGGACAGTAGCGCGCAATCGTAGGTCCCGTTCTTGAGCTTGTCGGGATCCGAGGTCGTGGCCGCCGGCTTTCCATCGGGGTCGAGCGGGACGTACAGCATCCTGTCGAGGCGGCTCTGTCCGTCCAGCCCGGGGTACCGGGAGCCGTCCAGCCAATGCGGCTGGCCGGTGCAGTTGCGCCCCCAGATCGTGGTGCCGAAGCGTGTCTTCCTGTGTTGTTGCCAGAGCGCCTGCTTCTCCGCCGGCACGTTCTCCCAGGCACGTTTCGCGGCCTTCTCAGCCAGGCCGACTTCATCCTTGCCATGGAGGAAGACACTGGAAGACATTGAGAGGATCGCTGTCATGATTGCGGGGTAACGTATCATCATCAATTATCCCCTTTCTCGGATCAGAAAGAGCCCATCCAACGGGCCCAGTCTGACGTGTGGGCCGACGGTTTCGCCGTTGTTGTAGGCGGGGTCTTGGGATCCCTTCAGCCGCCGGTAGGGCTGACCGGGGAAGAGCGACTCCATCGGGAACTCCACGACGGAACACACGGAGCCGTTGAGCAAAACCACGCCATCGTCAAAAACGCGCCACATCACGTCAGCGCAGCCCGGGCGCAGTTCTATAGCACGCAGCTCCACGGTACCGGGCGCCTCGCCGATGCAGAACTCCAGCGTCCCTCTGCCTTCGGCCGGGGCGGTCAAGGTGAGCGCCACCTCGCGTGGATCGGTGAAGACGAGGAACTCCTGGTACGGACCGGGAATGCGTTTGCCCTCTCCGTTGTGAACGACGAGACGGACGGCGGCGTTGCGTGGGATGGCGCGGTAGCGCGGTTCCATCTTCGCAAATGGTCCGTCCCCTCCGGCGATGAGACGCAGGCAGTACTCACTGTGCGCTTCCAGGTTTACGCCGCTTAGCGGGAAGACGCCTTTCAGCTTGAAGAAATCGCGTTCCGACTGCCACAGCCCGGCCGCCTCGACTGTCAGCCGCACGGCGGCGGCGCCCACGCGAACGGGTTCGGCGGCGCGGTAGTCGCTGCTTGCCGACTCGATGGCTGGTGCCGGCTTCGAGGCGTCGAACCGCCAGACCGGTGCGCTGAGATGGGTGGTCAGGCGCATCGGTTCGGAGGTGGGTTGGCCGAGCCAGCCGCGGACATTGCGGTCGCCGGCGTGATACTCGTCGTAGTCGGGGGGCGGGGCGAAGCCGCCGAACCTCTCCCGCAGTTCGCGTCGGCCGGGGAAATCGCAGAGTTCGTGGGGCGCGCCGTAAGCGGTTCGGCCGATGTTCTTGCCGACATATCCGTTGCCCATGCAGGCGGCGGCCATGTTCAGCCGGTACCATGCGAGGGTCATCGGCGACTTCAACCGCGAGGCGTCGCCGCCGTGATAGGCCTCGTCCGGGTACTTGCTGTGCACGAAGCCAACATCGGGTTTGCGGCCGCGTTCGGCCCAGAGCAGGAGCGTGTCGAGGCTGCTCGAGAACCGCTGACCAGCCGGCACGACAGGCATCTGCATCGCATGCTCAAACTCGGCCCCGTTCATGATGTCGAAGAAACGCTGGTCGTCATTCGCGTTCACGTCGGCCACGAGTTGAATGGCCTCGCCCAGCCCGGCGAACGTCCCGGCCACACCGTGCCGGATGGCATGCAGGCAGTCGACCATGCCCAGCGCCCAATGGTTGACGCTGCCGACGAAGAAGTTGTCCGGCCGGCCGTCGAGGTCGCAGTCCACGCGGGATGAAACGCGGCCCGAAGGATAGAACATCCCGATCGATATGTCGAACACCAGGCCGTCGGCGGACGGGTAGTGCTCGTTCAGCATGCGCACGTAGTCCTTGGCGAAATACTCCGCCGCATTCAGCCCGGTGCGCGGATCGCGCGGGCAGAACCGTGTCAGGTTCGGATGCAGCCACCGCGTCACTTTCTCTGCCGTCAGGCGCGGGGTCAGCCGGTATCGACTGAAGACGTTGAAGGAGAACATGAGGGTCGAGCTGGGCGCGATGTACGCGTTCGGCGCAAACGCGTGCCAGGATCCCTCCTTGCCCAGCCGCTCGACCGTTAGGGTTCCCGCCTCTTCGTCCAGCGCCGTGATCGTCGCCAACTCGGCTTGCAGCCAGTCGAGGCCCCCGTCTGCGTCGCGCGGGCACATCACCACCTGCTTGTGGTAGGCGTCGAGGCCCGCCTCCTTGCGGAGTCCGCGAATGGTGCGCCCTAAGGTGTTCGGCTTGAACGGCGCCGTGTCCTTGACCTGAATGCTGACCGTACGTTGTTTCGCGGGGATGGCGTTCAGGCTGTCGGAGCCGGCATCGTAGAGCCAGTAGCCCAGGAAATCCGTGACCGGATGCAGCCCGTCCGCGAGCCCTTGCAGCCGGGGCGCGCGCTTGGCCGTTTCGAGCGTAACCGGATGCAGCCCCCAGTCTTCCAGGACCTGTTGCGGCAGGAACTGCCAGGCCCCTGCCGGCATGCCGTCGTGTTGGATCAGCACGGTCCGGTCGGGGTGACGCTTCTTGAACGCCTCCTCGACCCCGCGGCGGTCGTCACTCAACAGATCGGAAACGAGCATCTGGATGCTCTCCATCTCCGCGAGCATCTCCGGCGTAGCCGCGCGGAAGCTGACCGGCTTCGGATACCCCCCGGGCACGTCGGCCGCCGACACAGAGGACGCTGACGAGAAAAGCGCGGCGAGGACCCACAGGCCGAGTGCGTGCTTCAGTGTTTGCCAGCTTCTCATTTCACCCGTCCTTGTCTCCTGCCTGGCTTCATGACCTGCCTGCAGTGCCGAGGCGACAGACCTCGTTGGGTTTCAGGTTGAGTTCGTGCCGTTCGCCGTTGGCAAGAAGGTCGACCGTCCGTGGTTCGGAAGCGATTCCGACAACATCTTGCGGCGTGCCGTCCAGATCGGTCACGACGCGGAAGCCGCGGGTACAGGAGAAGAGCTCCGCGCCGTTGAGGTCGCCGGTGACGCGGTCGCTCTCCGCAGTCAGCGTCCAACTCCGGTCGCCCCAGTGCTGTGTGTAGCTGAAATCACCGGCACCTTCGGCCAACGCGGACCACCAGACACGTCCTTCGGATACGTCCACGTGGATGCCGTGCATGCGGGAGATGTATTCGAGCGCGGCGAGGATCATCGGGCCGTAACCGTCGGGTTTCGGGCCGGACGTAGCGCCCGTGATGGGATCGAGCTGCTGGGGAAAGGTGCAGCCGTTGCGGATCAGGGCGGGCAGGAGCCTTTCGCCAATGAGCGTGACCTCGGCGCAGTGCCCGTAGTTCTCGAGAGCGCGGATGGCGCGCTGGTAGGTCAGGCCTTGGGGCTGGCCGCTCCAGTTGTTGCCCGGCACGTTCCGGTACAGGGGCTCATTGACGGCGATCGAGACCAGCGGCGTGGGCGTCCAGAACTCGTCGGGATTGAGCAGGTGATGCTGGACGAATGCGTCGGCCATGTCCTGGGTGAAGATGCCGTGCCACATGCAGCGCAGATTGTTGTGGGTAAGCTCCGGCAGCGTCTTGCCGGTGCGGTCGCGGTCGAAGCAGGCGTGATGCGCAGGGTCCCACAAACCTCTGATGAGCCGTTGCCGGACGTCCTCAGCCTGCGCTCGCCAGAACGCTTCACGGCCGTTGCCCAGTTCACGTGCGATCTTCGCAAGCGTAGCCCGCCCGTCGTAGCTGTACGCCGTGACGTCCATCGAGGCGAAGGGCACGAGCACCTGCTCGCGCGTGGGCGCCGGGAGTCGATCGCGGTCGTGCTCGATCCAGTAGTTCCTGAATGCATCCGGATCCTGCGGATCGGGCGTTCCCGCGGCGCCGGGCGGCGTGTCGAAGGGCCAACGCGTCGGCGCATTGCGTGTGAGTAACCGTGAGCTGTGATCCTCGCCGGTATCCCAGACGCACCAAGTCTCGAGAATGCCGTCGCCGTCCGAGTCGCGGGTGCGCCAGAGGTAGGTGTCGTGGGCCTCGAGCGCCGCGTACAGCCGTTCCAGGTAGGCTCGGTCCCTGCCGGCCCAGAAGTACATGCGCCAGGCCGGGTCCGGAAAACAGTAGCCCTGGAACATTTCGTAATCGGCCAGGAGCCGCTGCTCCGGGAGCCAGACCATGCCCTCACGCGGCTCCGTGTCCCAATGCCGCTTGCGCGCGCTGTCGCCGGACACGACCATGCCGGGCAACCGGCCATCGTCGCGCTGGGTGAGCATGAACACCGTTTGATTGTTTAGTGCCACCTCGACGTCACGCTTGGCATACATCTCGCCGCCCATGGGCTGGGTCTCGAGCCAGGCGTTCGCGTAGCCGCCGCCCTCGACCAGGACCTTCATCGTAGGCGCGAATTCGACGATGTTCTCAGCCAGGCGCGCCTCGGCCGTGTCGAACAGCCGCTGCAGATCCGCATTCTGGGTTTGAAATGAAATACCGGTCTCTTGCACAGAGCACGTTCCTGCTGAGTTGATGTGCATCGTGAGAGGGTCCTTCCTTGAGCTGTCGCTACTCCACTCCGCCCTTGCTCACGAGCCTGCAGGCGGCTTTGACCTTGGCCGCCGCGGCGGCTGAGCCCGCGAGAACGTCAGCCTCCGTGAAATGGGTCGTGAGGATGGTCTGTTCTCTGCTGCGATGGTAGTCCCAGATGATGTGAATGAAGCCACCAGGGGTCTGTTGCCCGTCGGGGTAGGAGACGGGCGCTCGTTCGTCCAGCATCAGTCCGCCGGTCCAGGTGGCGCCGTCGTCCGTGGAGATGAAGGCCATCAATTCACGGCGCTGGGTCGGCCCTTCCGTGCGCACGTCGACGGGACCGTGCTTGACCAGCAGGAGGCTGCCCGATTGCAGGCGGGTGATGAAGAACCTGGACGTGCAGTGCTTGATGGCCGACGGGGTCAGTGGGCTCCAGGTGGTTCCGCCGTCACGTGAGACACTCTCGCCGATGCCGTAGCTGGTGCGCACCAGCATCCACAGCGGGCCGTTCTTCCGTTCCACGATCATCGGTTCGATCGGTTTGAGTTCATACGAGACCTCCAAGGCGCCTTTGTCGACGAAGGTCTCGCCCTTGTCGCGGGAGACCATGGCTCGCAGATGCGTGAGTTTCCCGGTGATGCGTTGCACAACGGGGAAGAGCCACTCGCCGCTGGACAATACCGTGGGCTTGTTCATCATCACGCCCGTGGTGATCCGCCTGGGTTTCGACCAGGACGGGGCTTCGCTGTCGGCCTCCGTGGTGGTTACGGCCCAGGCTTCCGCTCGCCGCGAGTCATGCCAGACGATCCAGAGCGTGCCGGTCGGGTCGACCCACGGCAGGGGGTCGTAGGCTTTTCCCGGCCCCGCTCCGTCCGGGTCGATGGCGAGGACTTCGCGCCAGGTTTCCCCGCCATCGCCGCTGGTGGCCACCACCACGTACGCGTGCGGACACCGTTCGATGATCTCGCCGGGAGTGGTTCCCGAATACCAGGCCGCCCACATCCGCCCGCCTCGGCTGATTGCCAGGCTCGGGACGCCCGTGCAGGTTCGGCCCACGCGCGAATGGGTCTGCGTCGAGGCGGGGTCGTGAATAAGCTTCGCGGGCTGGAACGGAACCTTGGGGTCGCCGACGGGGGCACGACCTTCCACTTCGACGCCACCGACCAGGGCAGGATCGAGAGCTGCAGCAGTCTGGCTCAGGGCTTTGCGGGGCCCGGGGCCAAGCAGTGCCATCGCGACCTGCGCGTAGATGCGCACCATGAAGTCGCTCGGGTGGTTAACGTGGTTGCTGCTGATGTCGCAGTAACGTTTGGTCTTCAGGAGATGCCCGCTCACGGACCAGATATCCGCGACCGCGACGCTCTCCGTCTCCAGCTCCTTCAACGCCGCGAGATAGCCGTCCATGGGAGCGAGCGGCCGCCAGTCAGCATTCGGCATCCACGAGGCTACAAGAATGAACTCGGTATCCGGCCTCTCCGCACGCACCAGCGCCATGATCCGTTTGAGGTTCGAGATGTAGGCGTCCACGGGCGTGGCGCGCCCGTCGTTCATGCCGAAGCCCAGGATGCACAGATCGGGCTTCTCCGGAGCCACGGACGATGCCGCAATCTTCAATCCCCATCCGGCACTGCCGCCGCCCTTCGAGGGATTGACGAAGGTGATCGGGCTCTTGTACGCCTGGCGCAGCCCACGCATGAGCAGTTCGCCCCAACCCGGCACGTACGGCGGGCGCCCACCGCGGCCACTGGCGCTGGCGCCGACGGAGATGCTGTCACCGAACAGGAGGATCTTGAGCGGATCGCCGTCCTGCAGCAGTCGGCGGGTGTGCGGGAGGCGGCCTGCACCGTGGGTGGGAACCGGGCCATTCCATGTCTCGGCCGGGGTGTAGGAGACCGCCAGTTGGCGGCTCCAGAAGAACGTGCCTTCCCCGAACGCGATCAGGCCGCCCTTGTGCGTCGCCATTGTGCCGGGCTCGGCGTCGGCGTTCTCGGGGAAGAGTTGAGCCCGAGTCAGGAACGGGATGGACGATCCCTCGGTCAGTCGCAGCGTGCTCCCGTCGAGCACGTAGTCGGGGCCTTCCCGGTAGGTAGTGTCGAGCGTATAGTTGCGCACCGTGACTTTCCCGGCCGGTTTGAAGAGCAGTTTTGTCGAGGCGGGTTCGCCGTTCTCGGAGACCGGCAATCCCGTCTCGTTGACGATGTGGCGTGTACTCCAGATCGGGGCGAGAATCTCCTCCAGCGTCCACAGAGGGAAGTGTTTGCCGGTGGTGACAGCCAGCGTGGCCACGCCTTTTTCCGGCGTCCTGACCGTCAGGCCGGAACTCGGCATCTGTCGCACACGCAAGGCCAGTTTGCCCCCGGAGACCAAAGAGAAGAAGGCATCCGGGAAAACGAAGAGCGCGACCTTTTCGCGCGGCGTGAGTGTTGTCTCCGTGATGAAGCGCTCCGCCTCGTTCCCCGGTTCGACGCGGAACAACTTGAGCGTGGTCCCGGCGCCGGTGCCGGTGACATCGAGGCGTACGGCGACCCGCACGTCCGCGGGGGCTCTGTCAGGCAACGCTGTCAGCTCAAAGACGAGATCACCCGCGAAAGCCTCTTCGTCCGTCGTTTCGCGGATCGTCAACGACGAGGCAAACCGCCGCACGTTCGGGGCCGCTGGCGGCGCCGAACGAGGCGCCTCGGCGGCAAGGACCGCGCTCAACGATGTCAAGAGTGCGGCGGCCATGATTCCAAGGGTGCGTGCCATCATTCTGAGGCTCCATGTGGTGGCGTTGGGTGGGAGACGTCCATATGTGTTCGGATGGCCATGGGCGGCTCCCGGACTCCGGTCACTTCCTGGGCCGGGTCGCTTTGTTGATCAACACCCGGAGCCTGGCCTCCGGACCAGGAGCATCGGCGAGAATATCGTTCTCGCGGATAACGGCCATCAGGATCTCGCGGTCCGAATAGCGACCGCGGTCGTAGATGATGTAGAGCTGGCCGTCTGCCGTTTCGGTGGCATCCGGGTAGGAGACGTCTTTGCGTTCATCGAGGAGCAGCTTGTGCGGCCAGGTCTTTCCGTCATCGTCGGAGAGCAGGGCGGTCATGTGGCTGCGCCATTCGAGGAAGCGGTTGCCCTCGCGAGTGAAGCCAACGTGGTTGACCAGCAGCAAACGGCCGGAACGCAACCGCCGGATGTGGAAGCGTGAACCGGGTCCATCCACACCGGCGGCGACCACCTTGCTCCACGACACGCCGCCGTCTTCTGAGACACTCTCGGCCATTCCCTCGCCCCGCCGCATCAGCATCCACAGTGAGCGGTCTTGGCGCTCGACGATCATGTGTTCGAGGCCGCCGCCACCAGCGCCCCCGATCCAGTCAAAAGTCTCGCCATTGTTCTTAGACCGGACGACTCCGGCGCCGTGGGCCTTGTCTCCCCACATGGCCACCGGCAGCAGCCACGTGCCGTCGCGCAGCACGCTCGGTTTGTTCATCATGATGCCGTCGCAGATCCGCACCGGGGCCGTCCAGGGGGAATCGGCCCGGCTAGGATCCCGGCAGACGGTATACCATACGCCCCAGCGCCCGTCGTGGAGCTTCTCGGATGCGTCCGCCTGGGCGTAGAACAGGAAGAGGCGTCCGTCCGGTGCGGTCCACAGACATTGGTCAAAGGCGCGGATCGCCCCTGGCGCGTCGATGACCAGCACCGGCTCGCCCCAGGTGGTGCCGTCGTCGCCGCTGGTCACTACGAGGACGTGGTTGTCGCCACACTCGCCGCGGCCACCGGAGTACCAGGATGCCCAAAGCCGACCCGATGCCTCGTCGCGTGCGATGCCGGGAATGCCCTGGTACAACCGTGCGGCGGTCTGATATTCCTCGCCCGGCGACGTGTTCAGCGGGACGGCCGCAAGCGCGTCGGCCGGCGGGCGCCGTCGGGCCCCGTCAACACCCGGCGCAAAGACCGCGACGGCCCACTTGCCGAAGGTGACCGTGTCACCCTCGGCGCAGGTCTTCTGGTACAGTGTGCAGTAGTTGCCGGCCGAGCCGGGGTTGAACAGGGCCACCTCCGGCAGCGCTACTTTCGCGAATCCCTGTCCGGTCAGCGCCTCTGACTGGCTGTCGCCGTTGCGGTCCGGTTGCGGAGTCAGTACGTAGACCACACCGGGCCGGGTGCAGCGCACGTGTTTCGTGCCTTCGATCGTGGTGCGCACGAAGTTGACGCCTGCCAGTGCTCCAGGGCATGCGGCCAGGGTGTAGCCGCGATCCGTGAACAGCGTCTCCCCGACCTCGAACGGCTGCACGGTCGCCCCTTCCAGAGCAAGCGCCCCGGCGGGGGCTTTCAGGAACGGCACACCATCCCTGTTGTCCCTCAGCGGCGGCGGCTCCTTCTTCCGCTCGAGGCCGCCCGACCCCTCGCTGATGAGCATGCGAAGCCGGACAGCTCCGCTGACCGCCTTCCCCGCCGCCGCATCTTCCTCGCGGAAAGTCGCCATCAGGATGTGCCGGGCGCCGGTCCGGTCGTAGTCGTACGTCATCCAGATCGCGCCGTCCGCGGCCTGCTGGCCGTCCGGGTAGGAGACGCCGCCGCG
Organism: Lentisphaerota bacterium; assembly: GCA_018676675.1. GTDB lineage: Bacteria > Verrucomicrobiota > Lentisphaeria > Oligosphaerales > JABHEG01 > JABHEG01. The sequence goes on along the minus strand of JABHEG010000318.1, from coordinate 1,661 downwards.
TTCGTCGAGCATCAGGCCGCCGCCCCAGGTCTTGCCGTCGTCGGTCGAGACGAAGGCCATGAGGTGCGACCGGCCGGTTTGCCTGTCCATGGGGCCGTGCTTGACGAGCAGCAGGTTCCCGGACGCCAGCCGCGTGATGAAGAACCGGGCATTCGGATGCGGGATGGACGAGGGTGTGAGTTCCGGCCAGGTGACGCCGCGGTCCGTGGACACGCTCTCGCCGATACCGTAGCGGGTGCGGACCAGCAGCCAGATCGAGCCGTCCTTGCGCTCTACGAACATGTGCTCGTCGGCCTCGCGCGCGTCCTTTGGCACATTGCAACTGCCGCGCAGGGTCCAGGTCTTGCCAGCATCGGTAGAGACGACGAGCTGCGCACTATTGTCCCCAACACTCCAGCCTTTGTTGCCCCATTGGCTGATCGGCAGTCCCCATTCGCCGGAGGAAAGCACGAGCGGCTTGCACATCATCACCCCTTCGCGGATGCGGCGCGGTTGCGACCACTTGGGCTGCGCTGCATCGGGCTGGGCGGTTTCCGCGCACCACACCTCCGGTTTGACAGACGGCCTCCTCTGCGCCCAAAAGAGGAACAGGCGGCCATCCGGCGACACCCACACCTCGGGATCGAACGCCCGCACCGGTCCGTCGCCATCCGGATCGACCACAAGCACTTCACGCCAGGTCTCGCCGTTGTCGCCGCTGGTGCCGAGCACGACGTAGTTGTTCTGGTCTTCGCCGGGCGTCTTGCCGGCGTACCACGTAGCCCACAACCGCCCTCGCGGGGTTACGGCCAGACTGGAGATGCCCTGGAAAGCCCGGTTGGTGACCGCATGGAGCGGGAGGCCCGGCCCCACATGTCGCGGAACTTCGAGAAACGCTTTGTCACTCGCGGCTGCACAAACAGTACTCGTGGCCATCAGTAGAACTCCGATTGCTTTGTTCATATCAACCACCCAATCACTCGTTGCGGGTGCCAGTTTCTTCCAGCTTCCCAAACATGATGCGTTCCTTGATGCTCGGCGATGAATCGCCCTGGGTGACGCAGAGCCAGATCGTTCCTTCGTGCTCGTGGAAGGTGGGGTACTGGAAGGAGTGTGGCGTCTCGAAGCGGTACTTGCGCTGCCACGTTTTGCCATCGCGGGAGATGTCCAGGTTGAACACGCTGCGGTTTGCGCCCTGGATGCGCGTGGCCTCCTGCCAGCCCAGGTAGTAGACGCCGCCGAAGCGGTCGAAGGTGGGCTTCGAGTTCGCGCCGTTCGGCACAAAAGGCATTTCCCGGCCCACGTTCCACGTTCGGCCGTCCGGGCTGGTGGTGAAGTGATAGTTGCCCTTGTCGTTACGGCAGATGGCCATCCAGGTGCCGTCGGGCAGACGGTTCACGGCGGATTCGCTCAGAGCCGCTGATTGCGGCTCGTTGTAGTGGCCGAGCACTTCGAAGGTCTCCAGGTCGTCATGCACGAGCGCCAGTGCGTTCTGCTGTCCGGTGAAGTTGTTCAACGCGACGTAGAGCTTGCCATCCAACTTCGGTAGCGTCAAAAGTTCTATGAAAACAATGAAGAGAGACTGAGCCGGTATGGAGAATGGTGTGGTTTACCATGACGCTTGCTACCGGGCAAGTTCAGATCCGGCATAAAGCCGCTCGTTCCTCGCTATTTATTCCGTT
>JABHEG010000317.1 GCA_018676675.1 Lentisphaerota bacterium | reverse complement strand
TTCTTGCGGTCACTCCTTACTTGCTGGCTTGCACTGTTCGGCGCCCACCTGAGACACTGCCAATATAGCGCTAACCGCCTGCGCCGCAACAGGTGCCATGGCATTCTGCCCGCTTAAGTTGACGGCATTGCCCCCGGGGGGAGTCCCCTTTGTCCGAGTACGCGAGCTCGTTGACAATGCGCTCAAGCTCGGGGTCCTTCAGTATCGCCTTCAGCTTCGCCCCGTACTTACCGGTGACGCGAATCTTAGGATGGGTGATGTTGCCGAGCCGGAACACGACGATCACGACCTTCGGCTTGTTTGTACCGTGCGCAACGTTCCAGAGCATGGCGAACTTGTGTGCCGACATCACACCCCCGCTTACCTGCGATTTGACTCTGTGCCCGATCGCCTTGGAAAGTCGCGGGAAATCGATGCCGCAGCCCTGCATGGAATTGCCAAGCATCACCAGACGGTCGTCGTCAGCCGCCTCCGTCGCCATGCCGATGCACGCTGTCGCCAGCCCGAGGATCGGGGTGACTGCGTTTATGATCTTGTGCATCTACTATCTCCTTGGTGTCATTTGGGTCCAAGCTCACGACGGATGATCGGGAGCAGGTCGGCGGCGATCAGTGCATGCCCCTCATCGTTGACTGCGGAGATGCCCGTGGGCACCAGGAAATCAGCGACCGTGCCGCCATCCTCCTTCGCCTGGCCCTCGAATAGCCTGAAGACATCGACCAGAGGCACGCCGGTTTCGGTCGCCACCTTGCGGACAGCAGTGCTGAAATGAAGGAGGCCCGCCTGCTCAAAGCCCCGTGGCTTGCTCACGTCATACGGGGACTTGCCGTAGAGCCTGCGCAAGGTATCCGTCCAGCGTACGGGAGACGGTGTCATCAGCACCACTTTGCCGCCGTTGCTACGGACCTGTTCGACCATTGAGCGCAGGTTCTGCCCGAACCGCTCAACCGGCACGCGTGTATGCTTCGCCGGCGGCTTCTTCCACACGTCGTAGACCGAATCGTTCATGCCGAACTGAAACACAACCAGCTTCGGGGCGAGATTGAGGACGTGTTCTTTGAAGCGCGCCTGGACACTGTCACTCGTGTCCCCGCTCACGGCGGCATTCACAACTAGGAGCTTGCTGCCTTCCTCCCGCAATGCCGCCTGAACGCGATCGGCATAGACAGCCCCGACTTCGCGCTGTCTGATGGCGGCAGTGGAATCGCCAATCACAACGATCACGTCGGGCTGAACCACGGGTTGGGCCACGATGTCGGACTGGTCAATCTTCATGCGCAGTCCGCCCTGCATTGTGGTGACCCAGAACTCGCCCGGGCGGCGTTCGTAGAGGTACGGATAGGACACCCAGGGCCTTCCCTTGCCCGCGTCCGGCCGGATGTAGTTGGCGGCGATCACAACCGGGGCTGACCACGTGCGGCACTCGTCTGTGGAGAACGCGATGGAGAGCTCTTCACGGCTACTCCGGTCTGCGGGACGATGGCGTACCGGATGATTCCAGAGCAGGGCGATGCGCCTATCGGCAAGCCGGTACAACTGTGCACAGCAGGTGACCGATCGAATGCTCGAACGACCGAAGTTCTCCCAGGTCAACCCACCGTCTGTCGACGTGGCTTCGTAGAGGTACCCCGTTTCGGTTCGGAGGAGTTGGTAGATGGAGCCGTCGGCACGCTCGACCAACGTTCCCTCGATCGATCCGGCGTGGTCATGGTGCCCGACGCCGATGTCGAGGATATTGCTCTTGCGCCAGGTCTTGCCCTTGTCGTTCGACACGAAGGTGCATCCCGCGTGGCGCCAGGCCGGGATGATCTCCTGAGCGGCAAGGACGAGGCGGCCGTTGCGCGTCTCGATTATGGAATGGATGCAACCACACCATGGCATGTTGATCTTGACGGGCGTTTCCCAGGTCTTGCCGTCGTCCAGACTCCGGCAAACGTAGGTGGGCAAGACCCACTGGCGGAAGACTGCTTCGTCGCCCTCCCAACGCCTGGGCTCCGGGCGCCGCATTTCGGCAAGATTCATCCAAGCCGAGACGATCACGCCATCACGGGTTCGGAGCAGTGCACGTTCATTGCTCACCCGGTACGTACCCGTGTCGTCGAACAGGCGATGGGATACCCAACTTGTGCCCTCGTCAACACTGATGAAGGCATGCGTTGTGCCAATGCACAGGACACTGCCATCGCCAAGGGTGACGAAGGGACCTTGCTGCTTGGTCGGCAGGACGTCGGCCTCCGGATGAAGCGTTAGGGGCGCCGCCGTTACCGAGCTGGCGACCGAAGCTGCAAGACAGGCGAAGACTATGGCGAATCTTCTGGGAAGGTGCATTCCACAGAGCAGGCTGACCGGCATGTCTTCTTCCTCCATCACGCAGACCTCAGTGTTCCCGGGGCACGATTCTGTCAAGCATGTGGTCCGTCTTCAACGAGACAGAGGCCCTCGTTTTGTGGCAGCGCACATGCCCCTCGCAGAAGCTACATGCGTGCGGCCGCCGTTGTCGGTTAGACGAGTCCGTCGCGTTCCCATCGCGATTGTGGTTCGGAGATCGGCAGGTACCGCGAATATGGTTGAGGGCGGTGTCATATCAAGCACGGACTTGCCAAAGAAGGGCCGAAGCGGCAGCGAGAGCCTGGTCGTTGACGGGGCGGTTGCCCCGGTCCGGCAGATCGTCCTTCCCACGGCCGTCCTGGCGGTGGGGCGCACGGCTGCGTCCGCCCCGTGATCTCAATTGGCTTTGCCGGTGGCATGGCGGTGCCCGTGGCTCTTCAGGCCGCCGCCGATCCCGCTGAGGAAGAAGCGCCACCGTTGTTCCAGGTCGCGGCGCGGCCCCACGGTGGCCACGCTCGTCACGCAGTCTTGGTCGTGGGAGATCTTGAGGTCAATGTCTGCAATGAAGGCACCCGTGAGCTCGCGTTCCCCCGATTTGAAGATGGCGTCCAGCTTTTCTGGGTCCGGCACACGGGCGAGCACGACGAGGACACTGACTTGGGGATCACCATGGTGCTCTCGGTACCAGTTAGGGCCGGGACGCGGGAAGGCAACAGCGACCACGTCCCCGCCGGCCCCCGATGTTTGCAGGTGCTCTCTGAATTGCGCTGAGCCCGCGAGACGGCTGAGGATTTCTTTCGCGAAGGGCGGGTCCAGACGCGTGCGCAGGATTGGGGCTTGGACCAACACAAGCGCTGCACAAGTGTGGCCCTCTGCAATCGACGCTGCCGTCGCCAGTGTCGATGCCGCCGTACCCGGAAGCTCAGCAAAACGTCTGGTCAGGTCGTCCCAACGCTCGTCGCCCGGGAAGCCGGGGCCGCGTGTGCGTCCGTCCTCTTCCACGATTTCGGCATCCTCAGGGGTGCCCAGGTTGGCGACGGCAATGCAGGCGCGCACAATCCTGCGGTTTCCTTTGTCGGCAAGTGCATCCGCAACTGTCTTTCCTTCGGCTAACTCGCAGCGCATCAGGACGAGCCGTGTGCGGGCTGGGCCCGCCTCGTCCGGGAGCGGCCCGCGGCCGTCCGGGTTAGCGCGATGCCCGGGCGCCTTGCCCTGCAACCGATCGCCTCCATGAGAGCCGCAGAAGATGATGGCCACATCTGAGTTGCCATCATCCAGGAACGACAGGAATGAGGCGAGTTTCCGCGAGCTTCGCAAGCGCTGGATGAGGCGCTCCGCGAAGCCCGGTGCGTGGGCGTTCCGGTGCGGACCTCGCACAACGGCAAGTCGGCCGGATTGCACGAACGGAATTCCGCCACCCTCGTCGCTCGTCATCAATGGCTCCGGTGCCTGTGTTGCCGGACGTTCGAACTGCACGGTTGCCACCATGTGCGGCACGTGAAGGTGGTGGCTTTTGGCTTGGCCGATCAGCCACATCAGGGCGAAACAGGTGGCCAACGTGACTGCCAATCCGATTGCGACGCGAACCGGTGCGGGGAGGCCCAAGCTCCCTAACCATGTGCCGAACGGTCGCAGCACACGGTCGCCGGGGATGATGAACGACGTGCGTTCGCGGTAGGCCTCGTAGGCGTCCCCGAACAGGCGTCGGCAGTTGCGCTCCTCGCTCTTGGACAGGAAATAGTAGAGGAACATCATGACGAAGAACGCGATAAACGTCATGGCCCGCCCCCAGGTCAGGAGGATGCCGATGCCGAAGAGTGTGAGCGAGATGTACTGTGGGTGGCGCACGATCGCGTACAATCCGTTCGAGACCAGGCCGCTCTTGCGCCACTTCGCCGAGTAGATCTGGGATGCTCCGACGCAGAACACCCCAAAGCCGAGCACCACCATTGCCGGACCGAGCCAGCCCAAAGTCAGCACAGGGAAGACAAAGTGCGTGAGCCACGCCGTCGAAGGGGCACGGTTCAAGTTCTCAATGCGGAGTACTGACCCGTAGAGGAAACCGGCGAATGGCAGCAGCATCCAGATTGGCTCGAGAATCACGAACGCCCCCAGGACCTTCAGCGCCCATTCACCCGCCCTGCTGGCCGTGCCTTGATTCGTTCCGTCACCTGTTCCTGTTGCCATTGTCCCGCCTTTCGAACTGGCCGCCATTTGACCCAGTGTGATGCTAGCCTGGATTATTCGCGAAGCTCACCGCTTCACTCACAATCCACTTGCGCCGCAGACAATTGCGCCACAAGTTCCGACGCGTTCCACTACGCGTCACTTGCTCAAGGCTAGCCCTGAGCACGAGCGCCCAAGGCGCTCACGTCGAAGCTCTTCGGGTAATCAATTCAGGCGTTCTCCAGGAACGCGTGAATTGACTAGGCTAGAAGCCTTGCCTATGTCACCTGAAAGTAACGTGAAGAACATGCGGATACCGTTCCGCTCGAGATCTTCGGCGATGTTCTGGGGCCGGCTTACTTGGCGAGTGGGTACACCCCCAGCTCATCGAAGTAGGTTGCGTGCCCGGTCTTGGGCTGGGCCATGGCGTCCACGCGCGCGTTGAGCCTGGCCGCATCTGCCGGTGCGACAGGGGTTTGGAGCAGGTAAGCACCCCAGGTGCTGTCAGGCCAGAACTTGTGGCTGGTCAGGCTCTTGGGAAGCAATTTGCCATCGGCGTCGAAGAACTGTGTCAACATTTTGCAGACCGTTGCTGTGGCGTGTTCGCCTTCCCAGCGCGCCCGAACCACGAAGATGTAGGACTTGCCTGGGGTGATGGGCACATCCTTGCGGAACACGCCGCCGTAGCCGTCCCACGTCGCCCGAACGACGACGGTATTCTGACCCGCGTACGGCTTGTCCGTCTCGATCTTGACGTTACCCGTCCCGAAGTGTGTGCCTGCCCACCAACCGTCTAAGGGGGGCTCGGTCTCGAAACCCGGATTTGGCACTACGTTGCGCGCTGTGCCGCGGCTGATCGTGAGAAACGTGGCCGCCTGGGCTGCCAGTTCAGCGGGGCTGTCCTTCGCGATTTCGGCGAACTTCGCCGCCAGACGCTCGTCGGGATTCGTCAGGAGCGCCTGTCCGGCGTCCAGGATGGGTTGCCGCAGCGACGAATCGTATGGATAGCCGCGAGTCCAGGAGAACGGTAGAATCGGGTGCTCGTTCATCTTCCTGTGCATCACCTGCACGCCGCTGTCGAGGGTTTGCCGGTCCAGATTCAGGATCGCCAGAGCCTGGTCCGTGGACAGGCGGCTCGCGCCTTTGCCGCGGGCAAAGAAGTCGCTCATCACGGTTCGGTAGTACTGCCATGACAGCGCCATCACCTCGATCCGGGCCTTTGTCTCCGGCGTGCCGGCCGAGGCCTGGGCCTGCGCGATGAGTGTGTCGCCTTTGTCGATGTCCTCCGGCGTGAGCGCTTCGAGGAATCCGGGGTTCCCCATGCAGTACTGCGAGTTCTTGAGCGCCAGGAAGAGGCCGGTGTTCCTGACTCGGCGGGTCCAGTAGTCCTCCCAGTGTGCGAAGTAGGCTTTCATCGGTGCGGCAGCGTTGCCGAAGCTGAGCCTGTACCATTCTTCGAGTATCGTGTCGACGTCGCGGTCAGGATTCCACCAGACCTTCGCCATCACGTAATATTTCGGGGCCTCACCGAAAAACGGGTAGGTCTCGGCATACCAGGCCCGGACATTGTGGTCTCGTGCCCAACGGACGTAATCGGCCCAGTGATGGATGTAAATCCGCGGGGGAACGTGGTGGTCGCCGTAGGTGTAATCGTAACGTCCGAGGAACGTGCACTTTTCCTGCCAACGCTTGAGCAGCGTTTCGTGGCGTTCACGTCGAGAAGAGTCGATCAACTGCATCGTGTCATAGGTCATGAACGGCACAATCCGCGGGTGGACCTTCACCTTCACCGGCGGCGCCCCGACATGGCTGTAGGCGATCAAGCCAAACCACGTGTCAGGATGCTTGGCAAGCACCTTCTCCACGACGGCATTGCAGAACCTGAAGTAGCAGTCGGAATAGGAGGCGTACCCAAGGAACTTTTCCCCCTTGATGTACTCCTTGCGGCAGGTCTCACACTGGCAATAGTCGTTGCTGTCGTTGACCCCGAACGAGTAGCTCATGATGCGCGGATTCAGGTCGAGCGACTCGATGATGCGCCGTGCTGCTTCGTCCACGATCCCGGGTGCGGTGAAGCAAGGCTGCCAGCGGTAGTCTTTGTTGTTGGCCGGCACGTAGCGTTTGGTGTCATCCGGGCGCTTGAGCGGGTAGAACTCCGGGTGCGTGTCTTTGTACAGCTGCGGGGCGAAGAGTTTGACGAGGCTGTGGTGGAAATTCAGTCGGGTCCAGAAGCGCATCTTGCGGGCCCACGCTTTGTGGGTTGGCTTGAACGCGATTCCCGGAACTTGCATGAAAGCCGGTTCGTCGGTCAAATCCGTATCCCGCGGGATGCTCAGGCGGGACCGTCGCGGAACGTGTTCACCGACTTCGGTGGGCATGAGCCAGCGGATGCCCACAAATCGCTCCAGGAATTCGTAGGTGCCGAACTCCGTGCCCTCCGGGGTCTGCCCGGCAATAATCAGATTGCGCTCGTCCGTGGCACGGATGATGTAGCCCGTCGGGTCAATCCGCCTCAGTTCTGCTCCCAGCAACCCGTCGACGTAGGCGCTCCGGCCAATGTGGAGGAGGACACCTTCCGGAGGCAATGCTCCGCTCTGTCTGTCAACCACAGGCAGGTTGGCTGCGGTGCTCTTTCGGACGTATGTCCCGAGCTCATCCGCCATGTTCTGGATGGTCCGTTCGAGGGTCTGCCACTTGTTGGTCAAGTCCTCGGTACGCGGGTAGCGGGAACTGTCGATGACTATGGTGGCCTGGGCCTGTCCGTCCCGCACGAGCACCAGCGGGGCGGCAGTTGCGGTGGCGGCCCAAAAGAACGCCAAACCGAGGATGAAGGTGGGGAGCCTCGCCGTGGTCATGTCAGGAGTCTTCCTTTCTCGAACGGTGTTTCCCGCTGGGGAGCCGCTGGAAATCAGTTGGCCGGTTTCGGTTCCTTCTTCGGCGCGGCAGGCTCCGTTACCTCGCCGCCGGATGTTCCAGTGACGCGAGATATTTCAGCCAGGCGTAGACCGCATCGCCGATCTGACGATAGCCAGACACCGAGGGATGCACACCGTTACAGAGTCGTTGGACCGTTTCATCACTCCGGGCGTTGGCCGGCTCCACCTGTGTTGGGAATCCGTGGACGCAATCGATACTGACGTTCACCGGCATGAGAAACAGCCCTTCACCCTCGCGGTCGGCGAAGCGTTCAAGCATCACCTGGATCATGCGATGCTGGTTGCGCCGATACTGCCAACGTGACTGCGTGCAACCGTAGTTCGCGCCGAATGCGTCCTGGCTGGCTGCGGGGGGCGTTGGCAGCAGAAGCCCGATGACTGTCGTACTATCGACTCCGCGTACCATCTCGATCAGGCGGTCAAAGTGACCGATCGATTCGGTGACCGCCGCGTCGATCGAGGCGTCGTCAGCGGCGAAGATGTCGTTCGGACCGAGGAAAAATGTCACGACATCTGGTGCACTTCCCGCATTCTGCTCCTCGCAGTATCGGGCGAAGTCGAGCTCGAGTTCGCCCTGGTCGTTGTGGAAGAGGAACGGGCTGCAGGCGCGGTAGCCCTCGTAATCGGGATCATCGTTGAAATGTGACGTAAACAGCTTTGCCGTCCAGCCACCGTAGCCTTCGTGGCGAACGGATGGCTCGTCAGCCTGCGGACAGTGGGACCCGATCAGCCGGATCTGCAGATGCTCATCCGTTTCACAGTTCTCCAGAGCTTGTCTGGGGTAGACAGACGCATGGGTGAGGCTGTCTCCAACCATCAGCACACCGAAGTCCGCCGTGGCCTGCTTTGAGGTGACGCGCACCATTGTTCGAGCGGTGGCGAGGACGGTGTTTGTGTCGTCATGCACTGTCAGCGTGAGAGGGTAGTCTCCCACATCATCCTCTGTGGGCGTGAATACCCAGCGTTCCTGTTGATGCACTCCTTTGCCGCACGTCACGTTGATTGCGTAGTTCGATGGATTGATCGCGAGCAGAACGTTGCTGAAATAGACGTTGCATTCAGTCCCCGGCACGGCGTAGACAGTCGGGGGCAATTGTGTCTTCAGGAGTCCCGGTGCTCCGTCCGCGTTGAGTTGGGTCATCTCCGTCTCCACTGTCCGTATCGTGTTGGAGCGTTACCGGTCTGCAGTCCAGACATGGGTAACACTCAACCGTGCTGACCAGCCCAGTCGATACCGGAGGTCCCCTTGTGTCTCTATGGGTTACTCAGCTTCCAGACCCGTGCGTCGTCCAGCCACCATGTCCCAGGGCGATGGATGAACGTGGTGATGTGCATGTCTACGGTGCCTTCAATGGCTCTGGCGTAGACGGTCGCCTCCAGCCAGTCATCGCTGTCGGCGGGGGGGGTGATAGTCGACCAAACGTAGCCCGGGCCGTTCGGCGGTGTGACTGCTTTGCGGTTGGCATTGTGCATGATGAAACGTATCGCCGGAGATTTGGCGACCTTGGGATTGACGCCCACGTTGCGGGTCTTGTAGCGGAAACTGAAGGCGTACCGTTCGCCCGGTGTTGCCTCGACCCGCGTTGTCATGGACCAGTGGGCATCCGGATCCTCGGGAACCTGGACCTTAAGACAGTGGGAGGACTCGTAGCCGCCCGTGTCGAGTATCTGGTGAGCGACTTCGCCTCTCCCCGAGAAGCGCCAGCCTTCCGCCCTGTTCTCGAACGAACCATCCTTAAGCAGGTTGGGCGCGTCCTGCCCGTAGATCAGGCAGCAGGGCTTCCACAGACCGCCCATTCCCGACTGATCCCGGACGCGCACTGCGACCACATTCGTCCCCTCCCTCAGCTTTCCGGTCACGTCCAGATTCAGCGGGAGCTTCCAGCTGTCAGGGTTCACATTGACATCGAAGACGATTTCGCCGACTTTCCCTCCGTTGAGCCATACCCATCCGTCCTCGTCAATAGCTCCCAGGCGCAGGACGACGTGCTCTGAGGCAGCCTGTTCTGCGGTAACGTCAAAGGCCACGCGGTACCAGCAGACCCCATCGAGTCCCTCGTGCCCCTGCTTCTCCCACGGCCGGTTTGTGTCGATGGAATCCCAAGTCGCGTCATCATGATCAACTTTGTGCCAGCCGGCGGCCTCGCCCTGGTCGGTGTCTTCGACGGCAAAGCGCCAGGAAAGCGGCAGCTCCTGGAAGCGCCCTGTTTCGTCAGCCAGCATGTCGTAGTGCGCCTGTAAGGTCTTGCCCCAGCGGTTCTTGCTCTCCGAATAGTCCAGGGCGGCACGGTGCAGAGCGGGGAGTTTGCCCTGGGACTCGATGGTCTCCCACCGTCGGTCGTGCAGCGTCTTGGCCTCAAGAAGCCAACTCAAAACCTGCCTGCGGTTGGGCGGCGGCGTGGTCATCTGTGGGTCAAGCCGCGCAAAGGCCATGCCGGCGCCGTTGAGCTTCTTCAGCAGACCGATCAGCCGGGCAGTGGCGTCGGTGTACTCCAGCCCGATGCGAATGAAGTCAAGCCGTGCGGTGATGATGTCGTCGTCGACTCTCGTGTAGGCTTGATCCAGCGCTGCACGTGCAGCAGCCACCGTGTCCTCGTCAAACTGCATGGCCAGGTTGTCGACATTGCTCGAGCCCGAGCCACAGGCGGCGGCGCCCAGCGAGGCCAATCTACGCTCGAAGATGTCGAAGTACTCCGCGACATCGTTCGCGGCTGGTCCGAAGCCGGAGCGGTAGTAGTCGGCCAGGATTTGGTCGCGGGTTGAGTCGGTGTCCCAGAGCATCTTGGCGGCCACATAGTAGTTCGGTCCGTGCGTGGCAAAGTCGTAGCACATCTCGCTCTGCAGCCCCACGAAGCCCCGATCCCGGATGTACTTGATGTCTTCCTCGATCATGCGGGTGTGGATGTTGGGCAGCCCGTGCCAGTAGATGAGTCCGTAGTACTCACGGGCCACCATCGGGTTTCCGTAGCGCGCCCAGCCGTCGATGAATCCGTGGTATTTCTCGCGCATCTCCGGGTTGCGGTACCAATGACAGCCGTAGGCGAAAAAGAGCACGATGTAGTCGGACAGGTCCTCCAGCTTGGCTGGTGGCGGCTTGAAGAAGGTGTAGCAGAAATGCCCGAACAGTTTGTTGGGGTTGATCTCGTGAGCGCGATCGGCAGTTTTGTTCGCGAAGGTGAAGATGCGGTCAGTGAGGGCGACCATCTCCCCGCCTCCCCATTTCATGATATGCTCAGGGACGTCCAGAGCCCGGCACTGTTTGCAGGTGCAGAATCCGGCCCCGTCATTGGGGGAGATGGGCACGATGTCCTTGATGCTCTTTGCAGCGGCCTGGGCACAGATCTCGATCACTTCGGGGTTGGATGTGCATATCTGTCCATGAGTCCCCCGCATGGGGCGCCGTTTGCCGTCGATCTCGGCGTAGTACTCGGGATGCTCCTCAAAATGCTTGCTTCCCAACAGGCGGGCGTAGGCGTGGCCGGCGTTGCCGGAGATGTCCTGGCCCTGGCCGTTGCGCCGCCACCACCCGTAATAATCCTGCCTGATCCAAGCCGGGTTGCGGTAGGTCAACCACAGGCTGCGGATGCGGAAGTCGGGACCATCCTCGAGGCTCAGGTCTTCGGGAACGGCAAAGTCGGGTGATTGTGGTACGACTTCTCCCAACTCGCCAGGCCACAGCCAGCGGACCCCACCGAAACGTTCCAGCAGTCCATAGACGCCGTACAGCGTGCCTGTGCGTGTGAAGCGGTCGAGGGGCTTTCCCTTATTGTCACCGCCGTTGATGAACAGGTCGTTGCCAACGACACGTGCGATGAAGTGCTCCCACGGCGGTGTTGTGATCCCTTCTGCTGCGGTCGCGGCGCACGGCCCGACGAAAATGCGTTTGGCCTTGGGGGCCTGGGCTTCTTTGACGACGGGCAATTCCGCGCCTGTGATACGCCGCAGGTAGCTCTGCAGTTCTTCGGCCGCGTAGGTGACGCTCTTGACCGGGGCGTCTGGCGTAACGATCACGTAGTTTGAGTTCCCCCCCGTCACGAGACCCAACGCGTATCCGCTTGAGACGGTTACCACCAGGGCCAATCCACACACAACCACGATTCGCGACATCATTTCGCCTCCGGTACATCCACTTGCTCTGTGAGTTGTCTCATCCGTGGAGTGTACACCCAATGCTACCAACTGTCATTCACGAGACGCCTGATCAGGTCGCGTCTGCCAACGGTGACCCGCCGTGGTTGGCGAACGCGGCCTACTCTGTCACCCGTCCGAGACAAAGACCGCGAAAGGCAATCGCATTGAGTGTCGCACCGAAAGGACGTCCCGAGATCCCCTCCACATCCAGATCAGGGCACGTTCTTATTTGTGTTCAGCGTTCCTCGGTTCTGAGGAGGATAGGGACGGCCCGCTATAAGCCTACCGTCCTTTGAGAATCCCTCAGGCCTGTTTGCGAGACGCTGAACCAGGCGCTTACGCCATACGTCCAGCGTCGCACTATGGGCTACTCTATTCGACAGATCACGCTTTTCCTGCGGATCATTTGTCAAGTCGAAGAGCTGTTCCCTGCCGCTCATTGGGCGCCAGATATACTTGAGTTGCCCGTCAGTAAGCGCGTGGTATCCCTGGTCCTTGCCATAGCACGTCGCATGCTCAAAGTGGAGCCATTTGCGGACGCTCTCTTTCTGTCCACGCAGTGCAGGCAAGAGGCTGACGCCATCGACATGGCCAGGCGTTTCGACTCCCGCGAGGGTAAGGAGAGTCGGCATTATGTCCTCCAGGCAAACCGGATCACTTCTGCGTGCTCCTGTTCGGAACTTCAGATCAGGAGATCCGCTGACAATCAGCGGGATGTTGGCCGAACCTTCATAGGGCTCGCATTTGCGGAAGTAACCATGGTCTCCCAGCATTTCTCCATGGTCACTTGTCACCACAATCACCCATGGACGTCCGTTCTTTTTACTTCTTTCCTTGAACTCCCGTATCAGAGACTCGACCTGTGCATCAATGTGCTCAATGAGGCCGAAGTAGCCGGCCTGAGCAGACCTCAATACGTCTCCCTCCAACAAGACTCGCTGTCCCGGGCCCTTCTTTGTCTTCGGTAGCGTATTCCACTGTACCCAGTCGCCACGAGCGATCTCAGGAAGGTCCTTGTTCCTGCATCTGTCGAAGTATGTCTTTGGGGGGAATAGTGGCGGATGTGGGGCGAGTAACGAGGTGGTGAGGAACAGGAGCTTATCTGGCGCTGCGCTCTCAAGCAGCTCCAGAGAACGTTTCACTGTCCATTCTGTGGGATGAAGCTCGTCACCAAGCGGCCATGGCTTTGCTTCCCAGTGGTTGGGGGACAGGCCCAAGTACTTGATCAGCATCCCCAGGCCACCTTTCAGTCCCGGGGCAGCTTTCTTCAGAAACGCGTTGTATTCAGGCCATCTCAAGATGTTCTTCTGGTATCCGCAGGTGCCGCTGGCTCGGACTTGGTGCATGTTTCTGCCGACCAGGGCAGTGATGTAGCCTGCATTGCCGAGCAACTCAGGGAAGGGCCGGGTTGAGAGTACCTTGCCTCTGTAACCGACGACGCCACTGGATTGAGGGTGCAGGCCGCTCAGAAGAGCGTAACGCGCGGGAATGCAGGAGCTTGCGGTCGTGTAGGCTCTCCGGAAGAGAACACCTTCATTTGCCAGTCTGTCCAACTGAGGCGTTTCAACCCCGGGGTGCCCTAGAATGGACAGGCAGTCTCCTCGCATCTGATCCGGCATGATCATGAGGATATCGGGCTTGACTGATGCGCGGGCGACCGAGAGAAGGCCTGGCAGGGATGCTGCTATCGCTCCCACAATCGCTGCGGCTCGCATGAAGCTACGTCGCGTCGTTATCCTGTGCATACTATCTCCTCGTGTCGTCTTCCACATCGGCCATCAGTGCCCTTGCAACAGAGAGCTTTTTGGCGCTCAAAATGCCGCCGAGCATCGCGACGTCTCTTCTCTCATTCCCATACGAGTGGTGCGACCGCAATCCCTCGGTGGGGATGGTCGGTACTGGACATGAACCACTGACCGTTTTCAGCCTGGATGATCTCCGGCGCGTGGGCGGTGAACTCCGCCAGGACAGGGCTCTCATGGAAATCCAGGAGGGACTCCGAGCAGTGGACGAATGATCGCGGACAGTATCCGCTGGTACTCATGTCCGCCATGTCCCACAGTGTCCAGAAGAGGTAGAAGAGCCCATCGTATGGGATGAGAACAGGTGACTCGGTCTGGTAACTGTCTGCCTCGGGTTTGTAGATGACGACGGGATCCGACCACGTGCTGAAATCCGGTGATGTGACGAGATTGATCCCATTGCCGTCGCAGCGCAGAAGGTAATAGAGGCCCTCCCAGAGCAGGATGTAGGGATCGCGGTTTCCACCCTTCGCGTTCAACCGTCCCCGGTCTGTCCAGGTGTCCAGATCACGGGAGGCGGTGCGGCCGAGGCGGGAGCCGACGAGAGAATACTCCTGACCGATTCTTACTGCTGCCGGCGCCCAACCGCAATCGCCCACGGTGATCTTTGGCAGGTCTCGCCACGATTGAAAGCTCATGGCCTCCGCAAACGCGCCTTCCGGTGCGATGGCATGGAAACACAATCCCTCGCCGCAATGGCCGTTGTCACCCGTCACCCAGGGCTTGGTGATGCCGAAGCAATGCCAGCGGCCGTTGGGCCCTTTGATGAAGGTGTGATCATTGGTCCGCCATTCCGGATAGGTCACGCCCTGGGTGTAGGTGATATTGTCATCCGGCGTGGTGACCGTCGGCAGTGAGAACAGGTCGGCCCCGGGGCTGTAAATATGCACAAACCGCCCTGCGATCTTTGGGACGCGGCAGTTGGCGGCAGAACAGCTCGCTCCCATTGCACAGTTCTTCCTTCTCTCGCTATCGCCAACTCCATCAATGAGGACTCAGGCGCAGTAGTGAGGCGTTCCGACAGCATCCACTGCGATGCCGCCGATCGTGTGAATATCCGTCTGTTTCAGGGGGACGGCCAGTTCTTCCCACAGTTCCAGTTCATTGACGTGCCCGAGATTCAGCGGAGGAAGGTCCAGCCCGGCATCCCAGGCGGCCAGACCGGAGGCCCCGGCTCTGATCAGCTCCAGCGTGCGTCGGCGGTGTTCGCGCGGCAGCTTGGCGCGATGCAGATTGCCGTTGAAGGCAAAGGGCCAGATCTTGCAGGCGGTCGCGTCGGCCAGTTCCTTGAAGACGTCCATCTCGTAGGGATCCTGTTCCCACTCCCAGAGAAACGGTAACAGGTGCTGGACGAGACCGCTCTTCGCCCATCCACGGATGTCGAGTCCATAGCGGTCATTAAGCGCCTGCGTGGCGAAGCAGCTGGCGACGATGGGCAGATCCGGCCCCACCTCGTTCCTCAGTTCCGTTAGGTACGCCGTGATATAGCGGTAGCGGAACGGGACTACCCTCGGGTCCATGTCATCGAGGGTGCGGATGTCCAGCCCATGTTCCTGCTCGAACTCCTTGACGACCGGTTCTTCGTAGAGCGTGCAGGGGATGCCGCGGTTGAAGATGATATGCAGCCCGTCCGGTTGGTGCACTGCGAGCTCGCCGAGAATATCGAGCAGATGGCGCCGAACTTCGGGGTAAGCGAAGGACATCTGCATCAGCGATCGGCCGTCACGGGTCTTGCACGCCAAGTGGCGATTCTGCTGGTAGAACTCTGAACCATGGGTGTCATTTGGCGGTTCCAGGTTGAAGTGCTGCGGGCGGTGCGCGAGGTACACATTGAGCCCATTCTCTCTGGCCGTCTGCACGGCAAGTTCGTTCGTGTCGTGACCGTCCTGGATCAGGCGCTCGATGTTCTCTGAAATCGATGTGTCGAGGGCACGGGACGTTGGCTCGTTCCGCGTGTCGAGACGTCGACCGACGTTGGTGTCGTAGTTGGTCACATCAGCGCCGGTGATACACCACGAGACGGTGGTGAAATCCGAGCCGGTCATGGGCTCGATGGCGCCGGTGACGGCCTGGGAAGCCGGGGTTCGGGACTCGATGAATCGGCCGTGCCCGTCAACCGTGCAGAGCCAGGGAACGCGAGCGGGGCGTTGGAGGCGCTCGACGTGGCTCTCATTGAGCGGTATCAGGCGGATGAACCCGAGGCCGGCTCCCTCAGGTGTCGTGGCGACATGCAAGTCGCGGCCGCTCAGATCAGCGAATCGCCAGAACTGTTCCTCGAAACGGCATGAGCCCTCCCCGAGCGGAATCCAGCGACACCCCTGGCGTTGGTACAGCTCGTTGTACTCGCTGTCGCCACTGAGCTTGACGTGGATGCGATTCTTCCGGTTCGGCGGCTGAAACAAGCCCAGCGAGATGGCGTAACAGCCCTCGACTTCAAGCGGAATGGTGATCTCTGGAGTGTCATCAAGATAGGAGAAAAGCAGTCTGCCTGAACTGTTCCCGGACTCCCAGTCAAGCAGTCGCCATTTCCCCTTCACCGCTTCCGTTCCGATAGCGGCGGCCGGATGTGCGCGTGAGAGGTCCCGAATGATGACTTCTCCGGGGAACGATTCAGAGTTGGGCATCGCTTCTTCCTTAGGTTTGGTTCGCTGGTCAGGGAGGGCCGCGGCACCGATCACTGCTTCATTCCGACTGTCAGGACGACATCATACACCACGGCCCCGCCCGAACCGGTCCGGCATCGCACGCGACGCCAGCGCGCCTCACCGAGAGTTCCGCTGGTTGAGGCCCCGAACGCCAACGTGTTCCGACCAGCATGCGCTCTCTGGGCAATTTTGCCTTCAGTCGCTCTCTTTCCATCCACTGCCAGGCTGATCGTGTCACCGACCAGCTCAATCCTGTAGACATGGTACCCGTCAGTTGCCGCCACTGGGAGATGGAGCTTGGCGGACTCCGCAGCTGCGTGGTCGCTGGAGAGCCAGATTTTTTCCTCGTACTCACCGTTGGCCACGATGATTCCGCTCTTGCCCGACATGACCTTCGCGGTGACCTCCACCACGGCAGGCTTCCGCGGGTCGGCCATCCAGCCAAGAGACACGTACAGGTAATCGCCCCGCTCCGTTCCCCGGTCCGCGATCAGCAGGTCGCCATCGATTAACTCACGATGCGTGCGAGGGCTTCCACGCCCGAGATTCCAAGGCGCGTCCGTTCCTGCCCCAGGCGACAACAAGGATGCCGGATCGGTGTCCACGTCCCACGTTCCCTCATCCGGGCGAGTCGATGAGGTCGTCCGTAGTGACAACGTCCGTGTTGGGGAACCGAGCAATGCTGCCGGCACGTCGAACATGCGCCAGGCCCCCGATCTTCTCCCGTTGCCAAGGTCCGCGCCTCCCAGCGTAGCGCTGAGTGTTTCAGCGCCGCCCGCGAGCACATGGCATGACGCCACGATGTCCTCTTGTGGCTGTTCCCCGAGTTCGAACAGGACGTCGAGTGGGGCACCAGCAGGAACGCGGCCTGGATCTGCCGGGTGGGGCGCCACGATCTGGCGGAAGCGCCCACCGTCCGCAAGTGCACTGTCCTCGGTCAGGTAGCCGGATCGCCCCATGACGTTGGCGAAGTACGTTCTCGGCCTGCCCCGAAGCAGAGCAGGATCCCCCAACTCCCGCCACAGCGGATGGTGCGGGTTGAACCAGTTGAAGAGATACACCGACGACGCTCCGGCTGCCCAGGCCCCCAGTGCTCTGGCACGAAGCGACTCGATCGCGTTGCGGTTGAACGGCCCGGAGTTGTCGGATCGGATTGACGGGTCGAGGTCGCACCAAACCGGCACGTCGTGCTTCCGCCCAAGCTCCACGCTGGACTGCCGGGCATTGAGCCGGAAATCCCCACCGGCCACCCACACGTCAAGCAGACCGGCTTCCAGCCAGCGCTCCAGGTCAATCCCAATGGTCCGGCAGTAGGCCGGGTTGTCAGGTGTACGCGCGGTCAGGAGGAGTGGCCGCCCGAGCTGGGTGGCTCGCCTGTCCAGGATGGTCCGAACGTTGCGCACCATTCCCGTCAACACGCGCCTCTCGTCCGATGTTGCTTCCCCGCCCGCCGCCACACTGCGGAAGTAGACGAGGTGTCTGAAGAAGTCGAGTTCCACCCCGTCCACGTCATAGCGTGCAACCACGTCCTCGATGACCTTGCAGACGAACTCACTGACTTCGGGTTGGGCGAAATCCACTGCGGTCCAGTTGCCGATGCGAGGACGGTTGGCCTTGGTCCCCAGGAGCCATTCCGGGTGCTCCTTCTTAAAGCTCGAGAAGTAGACATGCGGCGTGTCCGGTGAGTGACTCGTGTCGTGACAGTCATTCATCCGCATAGTCCAGAGGATCTCCATGTCGCTCTCCCGGCAGAATTCCACGGCCAGGGCCAGGGGGTCGGTTCCAGCCTGAAGGAGTTCCTGGACGATGTTTCTGCGGTCTCCCCGTGCCATGGGATCCACAAGCACATCCCCGACTTGGGTTGCATGCGTGTACATGCCGAACGGGCGTGAGGTGCAGTAGACGACCGTATCGACGTGCGAACCCCGCAACGGGGACAGTCGAGCCTTGAGGAACGCTTCCTTTGTGGCCGGGCCAGCGGCAATGTGATCGTCACCGTCGTTGTTGAACACAATGCGACGGGGTTTGTGGGCCAGTTCACGCCGCGCCTTCGCCAGTGCTTCGGGCAGCTTGCCTTCAGCGACCGGGGTGGCCGCATGCTGGGTCAAACAGAGCGTGGCCACCAACAGCGGAGGCGACTTCTTGAGTAATGATCTGATTGGCATGGCAATCTGTCCGGTGTTCAGAGCAACAGGAGTTTATTCGCGCAGAGGCGAAGAGCCCGCGGAGGAAGATAGCGGCGGGTGGCATTGAGGGCGAGGCGGGAACTGGGATTCTGAATCACGCTACGGCCGGCGGTTGAGAGCTGCCCGGTGTGTGACGTTCACCATACCGGATGGCACCGGGCCGTCATGTCCTGGGAGTAGTATTGCTGTTGTCCAACGTGGTAGAGTCAGTCCAGTTGAAGAGGAATCCCGAGCATTCTGCGTCAAGTGCCGCACAGAAACAGTGACGTTCTCCAGAAATGGCGATGATCGGGCTCTTGAGCGCTGAGCCGAGTTTGCGAGACGGCCGGAGGCAACGCGCGGCCGCATACAAGCCCAGGGCATAGCGCGGCGACTCCCTGGGTATGATGAGGTAGATTGGTCCTGCCCTGTAGGGGGCAGCATAGTTTCTGCGGCTCCGGCCCCGGTGGTGGGGACTATGCTGACCCCCTTCAGGGCAAGGTCCATGAGGTGCAGATTACCTGGGGCGAGTGCCCCAGGCTGGTATGCGGGGCGCTGTTGGCGCGGAAGACGAAAGACACCGAGAACTCGCCCTCCGCTCAGAACCGCGCAGGGGTGTTTGGATTGCCGTGCTTGCGGTCTCGCTTCATCATCCAGCGGCAAGAGATCTCCGCACGTTCCTTTCGCAGCTGTTGCTCGAAGTCTTTCCAGTCGACTTCGACGCCGCCTAGCTTGAACGCAAGCCGTTTCACCTTCAGGGGGGTCCAGATGACGCTGTGGCCGTACCAAAGGGCGCAGGTCGCCTTCTCCGATCCGGCGCGCAAGATCCTCCCAACAATGGTGGAGCAATTCTTGACCCGTTCTCGGTAATGGGCATTCTCCTTTGTGCGTACGTCGCGCCACTTCGACAGCATCACCGGAACATCGAGACTTTTCAGGCGGATGATGTGGTCCGGAAGGTATTTCTCCAGCAAACCGTCACGGCTGAAGCTCTCTTGCGGCTTGGCCATGTTTGAGCCGGTATCTCCCGGCCACCAGCTAACGTAGTTGGGGGTAATGTCACCTCCATGGTTCCAGACACCATTGATGTTCAAGCTGCTGTGGCCCATGACCTGATGGCCTCGACCAACCATGTTGTTGTTCCAGATCAGTACTGTGGATTCTTCTGTTGATGCCATCTCAATTCTCCTCGCCAGATCTCAACTAAGGAGGCTAAACCCCGACTAAGCCGCTCAGGTTATACATGATATATCATGTGGGGTAGGTTTCTGCAAGCCAAGTCAACGCAATGAGGTAACTCTTCAGTTGCGTGGGGCAGGTCTCTTGGGGATGGGGATCACCTGGTCTACGGCCTCGGTCCGGTGCCTGGAGGCCGCCCGAGGAGCAGCTCGGTGAGGTTGGCGGACGGCTCCCGCGTTCGTGATCGAGGGGCCATGGCCCGGGTCAGTGCGAAGCGATCTGGAGCGAAGCCTGGGAGAATCCGGAACGTGCGCCAGGACTGGGCCGACGCGAGCTGGATTACGAGCGCGCTTACGAGTAAGATAGCGGGACGCTGAACGCAGTCGATTGATCGGAACGCCTCAGAGACCGCATCTCCCATCACATCGTTCTCAAGAGGAAGACCAGAATGAAGAGCAAAGGCTATCTGTTGAGTTTCGTCCTGTCTTCCTCAATGGCGTGTACTCTCCTCTCCGGCTGCCAAAAGAACACAGGCAATAGCACAGATGAGCAGACAAATGGAATCAACATCGAGGGATTTGAGACTACCGCAAGTGGATTGAGGTACCGAGTGATGATTGAGGGGGAAGGTGAGAAGCCAACGTCACACTCAGACGTAAGCACACATTACGTGGGCAAGCATATGAATGGTATGGAATTTGACAATTCTTACACGCGAGGATCTCCGCTTGAGGCCAACCTGAAGCATGTCATCAATGGGTGGCAGGAGTGTCTGCAGATGATGAAAGTGGGGTCGATCTATGAAATCGTCGTTCCACCAGAATTAGCGTATGGGCAGAATGGGTATAAGTCGTCCATAGAGCCCAATGAGACGTTATATTTCAGAATTGAGTTACTCGAAGTAATGAAGTAGCTGTGTGGCCGAGACAGCGCTGCTCGTCTGTAACTTCACGCCATTTGAGCACGATTCGGTCGCCGGGTGGCACCGCCTCCCACATTGAGAAGGAGGCGTTTCCCAAACGCGGGAGGGGCTGCCATGCCGCGACCAGTCTTGACCTTGACGGCCAAGTTACGGCTTCGGCTATGAGCGACAGAACAACTGACGAAGGCCAGGTTCGTCTGTGACTGCGCCGACCTGAGCACGATTTGGTTGCCGGTGGCTCCGGCCGTACACCGCCTCTCTTCGGCATTCCTGGTTTGGCGGTCGGGGGGGCGCCCACCGTACAAGACATACAGTGCGCCGCCCCGTCATGTCACCTACCGCCAGTCAGTATGATTGCGGGGGCTGGGAGGAAGCGCCGACGGTGCCGTGGCGCCCCCGGGCCGGGGAAGGGTCAGTGGTTATGTCCGTCGTGGCCATGACCGTTTCCATGGTCGTGCCCGCTGCAGGACGGCGAGTCGAAGGCTACACCTTCCATCATTTGCTTCTTCACGTATTTGCCGGGACTCTTCTTGAGCTTAGCGGCACAGTCTTCCGAGCAGAGATAGATCCGCAGACCAGCCAAGTCCATGTAGGTTTCCTTGTTGATGGGTTTGTCGGTTACGGGACAGGCCGTCTGGACCTTTGCAACGGTCACGCCCTGTTCCTTCAGCTTGCCGATGTACTTGGCCGGGTCCTTGGCAAACTCCTCTGAGCACGCAGGTGAGCACAGAAAGACGCGCAGTCCGTCCTTGTCGGCAAAGCAGTCTCGCCGTGCCCGTCCGTCCGTCACCGGGCAGTGAGTCTGGAACTTGGGGCGTCCCGCTTTCTCATGCCCATGGTTGCAGGTGGCTCCATGCTGGTGCCCTCCTGCTGCATGGACATTTGCTGTCGCCAGCAGGGCACCTGTCAGAGCAAAACCAACCGCATTACGTACCTTCATCTCGTGTTCCTTTCGTTTACCGAGTCTGAGTCAATGGGAATCAATTTCCTACGTTCTGCTTCAAGCATGGACCTTCGACCGTTCTTTCCAGAATTCGGGCTCCCTTCATTCACTGGGGCTCTCCGCCGTTTCGGGATCCTGTTCACCTGACGCCGATCGACCGACGCCAAAGTGTAGATAGAGCACGGGAAGGACAATCAATGTGAGTAGCGTTGAGGACGTGAGTCCACCGACCACGACGATGGCCAACGGTCTTTGGACTTCAGACCCTGTGCCGGTAGCCATGATCAAGGGCAGCAATCCCAAACCCGTGGTGACGGACGTCATCAAAACCGGACGCAGCTTCGACAGGCTGCCGGCGATCACCAACTCGCGGAGCGCCATGCCCTGCGACTTGAGGTACTCGAATCGTGATATCAGCACCAGCCCATCCGTTAAGGCAATGCCGAACAGTGCGATGAACCCTATCGAGGACGGAATGCTGACGTTCTCCCCGAAGAACGTCAGAGCAAAGACTCCTCCTACCAGAGCCAAAGGGATGTTCAGCATGATCAGCAGCACATTCCTGGCCGAATCGAAGAGGGTATGGATCATCATCAGCACGATGAGAAGGGTGATCGGGATGACGACCATCAGGCGCTTGTTTGCGGCTTGCTGGAGCTCGAATTGCCCCCCCCACGCGAGGCGGTAACCCGCAGGGAGTGTTACGGTTTCGCCAATCACTTTCTGGGCTTCTTCAACGAATCCCCCCGGATCTCTGCCCCTGACGTTGCATTGCACGGAGATGTACCGGCGCGTATCCTCGCGGCTTGTCTGCCTCAACCCGGTCACCGTGGTGATCTCGGCGAGCTGCTCAAGAGGTACGGTGTGGCCGGCAGGTGCGCGCACCAGTAAGCCGCGAATGGACTCAATCCCCTCCCGGTAGGAATCCGCAAATCGAACATCGATGCCAAAGGCCTTCTCTCCCTCGAAAACCTGGCCCACCAGCTCACCCGCAAATGCCGTGTGAACGGACTCCTGAACGTCGGATTTTGTCAAGCCGTGGCGAGCGATCTCCGTGTTGTTCATCGTGATCTGGACCTGGACTTGACCGGCGAACTGCTCGGTACGCAGGTCCGCGACACCAGGAACCGTGGCGAGAGCGGCCTCGATCTCCTCGACCTTGTGCTTCAGTACATCGATATCCGCCCCGAACAGCTTGGCCACGACAGCGGACCCGGCGCCTGCGATCAAGGCGTCTACCTCGTGCTGGATTGGCTGGGAGAAGCTGATCGATGCATCGCTGTATTCTGCGGTCTGTTGGGCGATCCTGGCCACGATTTCTTCCTGTGTCGAGACTGTCTTCCATTGACTTCTCGGATGAAGGCCGACGGTGATGCAGCCGTAATTGGTGTGATGCACGTGCGGGCTGATTTCGCCATAGCCGATATTGGAGAGGACGTACTTGACTCCCTCGACCTCTCGAATGTCGCGCTCCAATTCCCGGGCTCTGTTAGCGATCTCCACAAGCGAGATGTTGGGATCCATATGGGCCAGCACCTGGATCGTCCCTTCCTGGAGGGGCGGGACGAACTCTTTGCCCAGCTTCCCGAACAGCCAGCCCCCTGCACCAAGCAAGGCGAGAATTCCCAGGACCACCAGGAAGCGGTGGGGCAGGATGGCCGTCAAGAGTGATCGGTAACACAAGGAGAATCGGGACAGGCTCGGCTGGCGACGCGAAACCGGCTTCTTCCGCCTGGAGACATAACCGTAAAAGGCAGGCGCCAGCACGAGGGCATACATGAGGGAGCCCATCAGGGTCGTGACCAGGGCAAACGCCAACGGGCGGAACATCTTGCCCTCTACCCCGCCAAGCGCGAAAATAGGAGCGAATACCAGAACGATGATGGTCGTCCCAAAGAAAATGGGCCGACCGACTTCTTTTCCGGCCGAGAGGATCGCAGCGGTGACTGAGTCTCCCGCATCGCCATGCCGTACAGACGACTGAATCTTCTCGACCATGATGATGGTCGCGTCAACGATCATGCCCAGCGCGATGGCTACGCCGCCAAACGAGATCAGGTCGCCGGGCATGCCCCAGCGCTGCATCATGAAGAAGCCGAATAGCATCGAGAATGGCAGGGAGAGAGCGACGATCATGGCATTGCGGATGCTACCAAGGAAAACGAACGACACGATGCAGACCAACACCAGGCCGGTGACCAAGGCGCCCCGGACAGTCCCGATGCTGTTGCGAACGAGCCTCGACTGGTCGTAATAGGGGACGATTTTGACCCCCGGCGGCAGTGTGGGGGCCAGGTCACGAATGCGAGCTTTGAGGCGGTTTATCACCTCAAACGAGTTGGCGCCATGGGTCTTGTACACATCGCCCACCACGAGTTCCTTCTCGCCGTTGAGGGACGCCACGCCACGCCGAAACGCGTTGCCGAATTCGACCGAAGCTACATCCCTGATGCAGACGGGGACACCGTTGACCGTGCGGACCACCACGTTCTCCAGATCGGAGATGCCGTGGATGAGACCGAGGGTACGGACCATCAATTCCTCTGCCCCGCGCTCAATGATGCCCGCGCCTAAGTTCAGGTTGTTCTTTTCGACCGCTTCGGCCACGTCGGTCAACGTCAAGTCGTACTGCAGCAACTGGGTCGGGTTCACCCGAATCTGATACTGACGAACGTGTCCGCCTTGACTGGTGACGTCCGCTACTCCCGGCACCGTTTGGATGTTCCGCTTGATGACCCAGTCTTGAAGCGTCCGCAGTTCGGTCACGTCATGCTGGTCTGATTCGAGGTAATAGGAGAGGATCTTGCCCATACCGCTGACGATCGGGCCCTTCTCAAGGCCGTGGGCCATGTTCAGCCCTTCCGGGATCTCCCCCTCCGCGTGCTTGATCCGTTCCGCGACCAACTGGTGGGCAAGGTAGATGTCAACATCATCATGGAAGTAGACATTCACCGTCGAGAGCCCATGGGATGATATGGAGCGGATCTTCCTCACCCCCGGGATGCCCATCATCGCCACTTCAACAGGGCGAGAGACAAGCAACTCCACCTCTTCAGCGGCCGTACCCTCGACCTCGGCGAACACCTGGACCAGGTTGGGGCTGATGTCAGGAAAGGCGTCGATCGGGATCTTCAGCACGGCAAACACGCCGGCGCCGCAGACCGCGATGAAGAACAGCACAACCATCAGTTTGTGCTTCAACGAAGACTCAATGAGTGCTGCAATCATTATAGGGGAATCCCTTTGGGCTGAGCTTTGTCCCCGGCTCTTCCGTGGGAGTCGGGAAGGCAGTCTGTCACCACGGCATCAGTGGGCGTGTGAGGCACACCCACCCGCAGCTCCGGCCGTCTTTTTCGCCAGCTCGGCTTTGAGCCGGAAGCTGTTCTTGACAGCAACGCGCTCACCGGCTTGGAGGCCGAACACAATCTCCACCGAACCACCGCGCGAATTGCCGAGAATGACCTCCCGCGGCTTGAACTGATCGCCCTCCTCCACAAAGACCACGGGACTATCCCCCACGTACTGAACGGCATCCGTCTTAACCACCACAGCCGCCTCGTTTTCTTCGCCGGCGACGATGGCTGTCACAAACATGCCAGGCCGAAGTCGATGCCCGGAGTTCGTCAATATCACTCTTGCCAGGGCGGCCCGGGTGTCCGGCTCGATGACGGGATGGATAAAGCCGATTGTGCCCCGTGCATCCGGCAGTCCGGACCGCCCCTGAATCGTGACTTCCTGTCCTTCCCTTACTGCGGAGAGGTGCCGCTCGTGAATGCGCAGATCGACCCAGACAGTGCTCAGGTCAGCGATCGTGAAGACATCGGAGTCCAAGCTGACGTGTTCGCCCAGCGCGATGTGCTTCGCGATGATCATCCCGGTCAAGGGGGCCGCCAGCACGTACTTGGTCAGCTTGCCCTCAGTCTCGGCTCTCCGTGCTGCTCGGGCTGCCTTGGCCTCCGGGCTGTTCGCCGCACGGCAGTCCGTGCAGTCTGGATCGGTGCACTCGCTTCCGGATGCGCCATTGACCAACTCCGCGAGAAGCTGGATGTCTTCCGCCTTGACCCCCAGGAATTGGACGTGGCGTTCCGCTTGCTTCAGCTCGAATTCCGCGCGCCGGAGTTCCGCCTGTGCTTCAGCCAGACCCCTTCGGATCTCAAAAGCGATGCTGTCGCGTTCGGCCATGTAGTGGGCTTCAGTCTTCTCCAGAGCATTCTCGGCCGCGAGCAGGTCCTGCTCACTCGCAATCTCCTTGGCATACAGGGAGTGCTCACGGGCATGGCTCTTCCTGCTCAGGAGCAACTCGCTGTAGCTACCGATGAGCTTGCTGCGGTTGCCTCCCATTGGGAGATCCGCGAACTTGCGCAGCTCCTCACGCGTCGGTCCGCCATTCAGGAACGCGAGCAGCGTCAGCGTGTTGTCGTGCACTTCCTGCAGTCGCGGGATGAGGATCTTGCAGCAACCCACCTCGTTGAGCTTTGCCAGGTAACCCGCCTTGGCCTCCCCCAGTTCGGCACTATCCAGTTCGGCCAATGGCTCTCCGACTGTCACCTCGTCACCAACCGTCTTGCCGACCTCGCGCACGATTCCCACGACACGAGGAGCAAGATGCGCTACACGATCCTGGTTGAGCTTGATCTCCCCCGGTAGAGCGATCTCTTCCATCAGCGTTCCGGGACCGGCCACCTGGACGACGATGCTATGTCGTTTCTTGGCTTCTTTTGCGGTCGCGGCCGGCTTGCATGCAGCGTCGGGCCCATGGGAGTGGCCGGCATGATCTCCGGCAGCTCGTGCCTGGTTCGCGAGCGTGAATGCTGCAACACCGATCACGGCAACCGCGCTGACAAGCGCCAAGCGCTTCGCTACCTTCTCAGCGCTGTACGTACCCCTTTTTCGCATCTGCTTATCTCCTTCATCTCTGGCAATCATTGGAGTCCTCCGCCGGTGGCGTCTGTTGCTCATGCGCGTTCTCTTCCAGGACAGTGGCAAATAGGGACGAAACCCACTTCCCCACAGGCATACATCACCAAGGGGAAGATTCTCACGGGAACGGGGGAAGAAGAGAGGGAAGATCAGAGGTGGAGCACGACGGACCGAATAGACACGAGCCAGTGGGATCCTGGATCGCACCTGCCTGCAGTCAGCGGGGCATCAATGGCAGTTCGAGCGTACAACGGCGTGTCGGGTCGACAGGTCAATGCAGGCGCAGCTGGAGTCGGAGACTTACCGGGCCTGGTTGACAGTGGCGATTCAGCCGTGCCATGTGCAGCGTGGTCGCACTCGTCTTCACCACGGTGGCAGTGGCCGCACAACGCGGTCACGGCATCAACGTGTTGCTGCGACGAATCGAGGGAGGCAACGTGCTCGACTGCCCCTGAGTCTTGTTCGTGGTGGTCATCGGACTCAGAGCAACCACAGACGGCCCCGGCCAAAGCAAGCTGCCATGTCAACAGACACGGCAGCAGGATGTTGAGGAGTCTGTGCATGCTCGTGTAGACCCGACCTTTTAGGGAATAGTTCCTGATCTGGCGGCTTCTCCAACGCAAGGCGCTCGCGTTGAGTCGCGGGTTCGGAATTCGCGTGAGCAGCCTCGATCAAGCGCCCCGGTTCACGCAGCCCTGGCCATGCCGAGATGCAAGCCGACCGCGTTTCCAGTCTCTATACTCTACCGGGGCAAGGCGGTTTTTGCTCACTGAACCACTCCGTTTGCCATCTGTCCACAACCATTGTGTGAATGTTGCCAGAATGAGACGCGGCCGTTGATCGCCTGCTTCTCGTACGCGGCACGGCCCCCCGGGCGGCATCGCCTGCTTCTCGTACGCCGCACGGCCCCCCGGGCGGCATCGCCTGCTTCTCGTACGCCGCACGGCCCCCCGGGCGGCATTTCCTCTCGGCGTTCGGAGGGCCGCTCGCCGTACAAGCGGCATAGTCGCCGCATGGAGGCGACTCCCAACTTTGGGGAGGAAGACCGCTCCCGTAAGTCGCGGCTCTGTCGGAGGGAAGTCGCCGCACGGAGACGCCTCCCACACGGTGAGAATCCCCCACCGATGTGTTGCGCGCAGCCTTGGTACGAGGCAGATTGAGGAGACGTGGTTTTCCTATGGAGAATGCAGGAACTTACATGACGACTCAAAGGCGAGGAAGAATGCTCAAGCGATCACTGATCTGTCTAATCTACTCTTCTCTGACGGTCGTTTTGCCGGGATGGGGTGCGGATTTCATCCTGGTGAACGACGGCAAGCCGATGTCCACCATTGTGCTGGCGCCAAGCGCATTCGCCAGTGCACAGCTGGCCAGCGAGGAACTGACGGCTTACGTGAAGAAGATGTCGGGGGCCGTTCTGCCGACGGGGACGGAGATCACCAAAGGAGGGGTCGTCATAGGGAGTCTTGGCAACTTGGGGGGACTCCCTGCCGGTGTGCAGCGACGCCTGGATGCGTGTGACAGCGACGAGGCGTTTCTCATCAAGACGGACAGCAGCAACGTCTTCGTGGTCGGTAAGACACCGATTGGGGCTCTCTATGGCACATACGCACTGCTTGAGGACTACCTCGGTGTGCGCTGGTTTCACCCGGGGGATCTTGGAGAAGATGTTCCAGTGTGCAAAACGGTCAAGCTGGGGAAGATCGACGACCTGCAAGAGCCTCGCTTGGCCACACGGCTGACTGCCCTGCACACCGCCTCCTACAACTTTCTCGATTCCGCGATCTGGTGCGCAAGGAACAGAATGCAGAATCGGGCACGTCCGGCGTTGCGGTGGTTCGACGGCTGCACTGACGAACGGGCCGAGTTCCTCAACCAAGCTCTGAACGCGTTCTCGGGGAAGGGCGGGCACTTGATCTTCGAGCAGGCTGTGCCCGATAGCCTGTTTGCGGAACACCCGGAGTATTTCACGCTCCGAGACGGCGAGCGGAAATTCGGCGACCGTCTGCAGCGCTGCCTCGCCAGTCCGGATGTGTTCACGCTGATTGCCGAGTACGGGCTCGAGTGGTGTAATGCCGACGAGAGCAACGTCCTCCAGATCTGCTCTCATGACAGCAGGGAGTCGTGGTGCGAGTGCGACGGTTGCCGGAAGATGGGCACGGTCGACGGTGCATTCAAAATCACCAATCTCTACCACCGTTTCTTCTCACGGGTCGTCGACTACATCATCGAGCGCAATCCCGACGCCCGGATCGATGTCTACTTCTACATTGACTATGGGGTCGCACCCGATGATAGATCAATCGTCTACAATGGCAAGAACGTGCGAGGAATCTACTGCACCTGCTTCCCACACTCGCGCTGCTATGCACACTCGCTAACTGACCCGGACTGCGCCCTCAATGTGAAGTGTCTGACGGACCTGAAAGATGTCCTGAAAGTCTGCCCGAGGATCTACACGTACGAATACATGCCAAGCGCGAACATCGGCTATGCTCCTGTCTGTGGGGTGGTTGCCAGAGACGTAAAGGACTTGGCCCGCCTGGGGGTGGAAGGGTTCATGGACATAACCGTCCCGATGAATAGCAGGATCATTCCCCGGCTCCTGAAGAACAGGCCCAACGCTCCTCACCTCTGGCTTGCCCGTTGGCCGTCACTTTATGTGGGGGCAAAGCTCCAATGGAACCCGGTGTTGGATGCGAATAGGCTGATGGATGAGGCGTACCAGACGTACTACCGGGCAGCCGCTTCGGTCATGAAGCCATACCACGCATTGCGGCGTAAGCTGTGGAACAAAGCGCCGGGCCACTCATTTTACGGTGGGCCCAACCGGGAAGGTCACTGTCTGCTTGCTCCGGACGCCCAAGAGACGTTGAGTGAGTATCTGGTCCAGGCCGAGATGCTTGCAGCGGACGATGGGAAAGTTGCCGAACGCGTGGCGATGGACAGGAAGCTCCTGGGCATGTTCTGGGCCGTGGAAGCGGAGAAGCTGCGTCGCCGTTTTTCGGAGAAGAAGCAGATCATCCCTCAACGCGTTTCGGGAACGATCATCGTTGATGGAGATTTGTCCGAGGATACGTGGGCGGCCGCTCAGCCGGTGACTGGATTCCTGAAGTTGAACACGTCCCAAACGCCGGTCCAGGAGAGTACGTTTCGCGTGGCCTACGATGACGCCAATCTCTATGTGGGATTTGTGGCGATGGACGACAAGGCATGGGGACCGGTGATCGCCAAGATGAAGGAGAGAGACAGCAAGCAGATCTGGGGCGATGATCACATTGAGCTCGAATTCTCGGCGCCGCACAGCGATACACAGTTCTATCACATCTGTGTGAACACGAACGGTGTTTTCTACGACTCGGTGATGGTGGGACCGAACATTGACCGCAGCCACGACTCGCAGGCTGAGGTGAAGGTGAAGGCGCTTGCTGACCGCCACGTCTATGAGCTGCGCTTGCCTCTGGAGCCGATGGGAGGGGACGTATCGCCCGGCAAGGTCTGGGGAATGTACGCACTGCGGAGCACGAAGAACCTGCAGCCTCCGGGGGTCAAGGAGACGAGTTCACTGGATGGCAACTACCCGCACCGTGTCCCGGAATTCCGGCGCGTCGTCTTCGGGCGAAATGTGGTCAAGAACGGCAATTTCGCGGAACCGCGCGAAAAAAAAAAGGGGACAGAGGATTAGTCGGTGATGGCTTCATCAAGCACTGGGGGGTGAAGGCGGAGGAGTGCGAACTGCTCACTGAGTCCGGGAGATCTACCCGACTGCGGCTCAAGAATGGACTGATCTACTCTTTCCTCGATATCCCGTCAACGGACAGCCACGGGACGTTGACCGGCCAGGCGAGCGTATCCGGTCAGGGAACGCTGTCGCTATGGACAAGTACCTGCGTTCGTCCTCCTTCCCTCAAGGCTCAGGCATTCTCGCACGACACCAAGGCGCCGCTGGGGACGTTTGAGCTGACCAATGCCTCCTCGACACTCACGTTCATGAGGGATTTTGCTCCCTATGAACGGGGGTACGTTTACATCCGCGTGTCCGGTGAAGCGGTGCTGAGTCACGTGAGTGGGGTATACAGCGAGACACAAGAGTCTGTGCCTTAAGGGCCAGCCGGCTACATATCCGACGTCGTCGCGACCGGCAGGGATCCTCCCTGTTCGAGAGTGCCGCAAGTCAGGTCACCAGAGGACGTGGACACTGCCGTTCTTCAGGCCGATCGGGATACACGAGGGGCGCACACGGTGTTCGCCGGGGCGGAGGAGGGCGGTGATGGGGGCTGGTAACTGGCAACGACTGGTGAGCGTTCCCGTTGGCGAGACAACGAAGATCCTCCCTGAGGGGCACAGGACCAGGACAGTTCCGTCTGTGCGCGAGCAAACCATGCGTGGATCATCCCCGAAGTAGCAGAACCACTGTTGTCTGCCACTGTCGCCGTCGAACGCGTGGAGATAGCCGGCCCGTGATGCGCAGAGGATCTGGGGCGTGCCCTTCCAGTCGCGCACGGCCAACGCGTCGGGACTCCCGCCGACGTCGGCCTTCCAGCGCAGCGATCTATCCTCATTGCAGACCACCAGCTGATTGCTTGCGCTGTCTCGGGCCACGATGATCTCGGTGGTACCGTCGCCATCGAGATCGTGCAGACGCAGGTCGCGGATCTGCTGGCTGAGCATGCGGTCAACCCCAAGTCTGTCGACGATGTTCCCGTGTGCATCGTGGATTTTCACCGTTCCGCCAAGCGTCGGTCCGGTGACTCCGCCCAACAAGGCGAACGCCCCGTCGCAGACGGCCGGTGTCAGAGCCACGAGAACGCCCCAGCGAACGCCTTTTCTCCAGCGCTGCTTGCCATCCTCCCCGAAGGCGTAGAGGCGGCGGTCCCCGTTGGACACGAAGATCTCCGGGCTCCCGTCGCCATCGACGTCGGCAGTGGTGATCTCCCGAATGCGACTGCGTCGGTCGCTCCAGTGCGGCCAACCGATGCGTTCGTACGGGATGGTCACCTGCCAACTGCAGCTCCCTGTTTCCTCGAGGCAGAAGAGCGTCCCTTTGTCCGTGCCCACGAGCAGATCAGTTTTCACGGCGTGCAGCGACAGTACTTCTGCATCGACTTCAGACCGGAATATCTGGTTGCCGTCGCGGCCAAAGACGCTGACCGTGCCGGCTTTGGTTCCAACCGCGAGTCTGTCTTCCGCGACGGCCAGCGCAGTGACCTCGTTCCCGACTTCGATACACTGCCACTCAAGATCGACCTCTGGAACAGCGGGCACTCGCGCCAGCCGCCTCAGGGCCGATGCCGTCGGAACAGCGACGGTAGAGGCAGCGAGAGCCAAGCCTTCTGCGGTTAACACCACCCCAAGCGTACTTCCACCCTCGGTATCGGAGATCTGCCACCCCGACGGAATTGCCTCAAGACTGAATCGTTCGCTCTGAGGCTGCGCATCCACGAAGAGCAGACTTGCGAGGTCCGCGCTCTCACCCGCGGCAGCAGCGAAACGCGCGATTTCCGTGCGACTGGACCCGCCGCTGTCGTCGTCCGATAGCATGCCGACGCTTTGAAGGTGCAGCGAGTACTTGGCGTGACTGTAGACGCTGACTCCGTCGTTTTCTTTCGGGGAGGACGGCGACCGGTCTGCTGTCACGTGCCAGTGGCGTTCGACAAGAAGCTCGCCCGCCTTTAGGGCTTTGGCTCGGTCTACGACCAACGTCCAGGCGTCCCGCTTACGCAGCACGTGTCGCTCCCACGCCACATCCCCGATCCCCTCCAGCGTCCCTCCCAATGCGTCCAGCCCGTCACCCAGTTTGCGCACATAGAGGAGTCTAGCGCAGGCGTGGACACCAGGTGGTCCTTGGCCGTCGAGAGCTACGAAAACACCGTTCTGCTGGCGAAGCGTGGAGCATGTCGGGCCCTTATAGCCGTACTGCTGACGTAGCCATGACAGCCCGTGGTCGCGGTATTCGGTGATGCAGTTGGCGTCTTGGAATGAGTGCCCGCCACCGCCGAGACCATCGATTCGCAGGTAGAATGAACCGGGCTCGAAAGCGTCCCTGATTACCAACTTGTCGTAGCTCTCCTCCGGCTCTGTTGAGACTCGGAACTCGCGCCTCGGGTTCTGTTGGTCCATGAGTTTGTGCCACATGGGGGACAGGGGGGCGACCCGGGCACCAAGCAATGGCGGTCGGGCCTCCGGTGTCCTGAATCCGCAGAAGGAGCGCAGGCTCTCACTGAGGACGCTGGCGTGCTTCATGGCTGCGCAACGCTTGACGTAGGCCTCCGGGCCTTCGCATGCGACCAAAGCCAGGTAGCTTGGGTCGTTGGCATACACCGCTCGGGCGCTCAGGTAGGCCATGGGGCCGGACCCCACACGATGCTCGAGGATGGCCCGGTCGGCCGCCTCGCGCCACGCCGTGCCGATCAGGTACTCCTGCTTCCCCGCTGCCATGGCGTACATGAGCGTGCAGAGCAGCGAGGCCTGGTATTGGTGATACCCGCCATCCTCGGTGGGTTTGTTGGACAGCAACTGCGGCTCGAAGTAGCGATCCACGTACTCCAGCCACTCGGTCGCCTCCGGGACGCCGTAGCGACGCTGGAAGTAGCGCCCCAGCCAGAAACCGTCCAATGCCCGACCGAGACCATGGTTGCCGCGCAGGCCCCAGCCGGCCTTCGCAAGCTGCCGAGGTCCTTCATGGCTGCAGGCCAGCAAGAGGAACTTCTCATCGATGTCACGGCGTTGCTCGGTAGTGAAGAAGGGATGGTCGGCCAGCAAGTTCCAGGGGGCGAGAATCAGATCGACACAGCTGTGGATCTGTGAGGGGGCTTCCTGCGCACGCTCGAACACGTCCTGCTTGAAGAAGCGCAGCAGCTCGCACCGGAATGGCCCGAGATAGGCTTCGTCGCCTGTGCGCAAGTAGCCCATTCCTGCCTTGCCGATATTCTCCAGATACTGCCAACTCCCCCAGGCTCCCTGACGTTTCCAGTCGGCGTCCTCGGCCAGCACGGGGGATGTCCAGGCCTTGATGATGTCCGCATTTTCCCCGAGGGAGACACTATTTTCGTAGGTAGCCAGACGTCCGTTCCCCGTCTCAATGATCGTTGCCGCACGGGCCGCGGCTTTGGCCGTGCCGAGAGTGCAGCTGCCGCTGACGACCAGGATATGGGCGCCTGTTCCGAAGGGGTCGCGGACGGTGCGCACCACGTGGCCGCCGCGGCCGGGCCAGGCCATGTCGGTGAAGTCGTATCCGGTCAGATACAGCCGCCTGCTCAGAGCGTTATTCATGAGGTTGCCGACCACGACCACTGGCCCCAGGCCAAGGGCCGCAACAGCGACATCGTCATCGAGCACTCGGGGGCGGTGCTCTGTTACGGCCTCGATGGCGTCTGCGAGTCCTTCTCCTGCAGTTCGCAGCGGCGGAACATCCGGACAGACAATGGCAGCGTGCTCAGAGTGGAAGTCGAGTTTGAGGAGGTGGAGCGGCTTGAGCGGCAGCGAATCCTCTGCGGCGCGGACGTAGCGTAACTCAATGTCGTCGTAGACCACCGTGCCCGTCCAACCGGGCTTAGCTTCGGCAGGACTGAGGCGCAGGACGCAGTGCGTGGTCTTGGGGGAGGTGTTGATCACGTTCTTGGATTGCTGCCACTTGCCGAGCGTTCCGCCCCTCTGTACGGGCAAGAACCAGTTGACCAGGTCGTTGCCATCGCGTTGGACGGCTGTCCCGTCCGCGGCTTTCTGCAGCACCGACACGCACAAATACGGCGAGTCCGCAGAGAGATACCAGAAGCTGAACTTGTACCGGGAATTGGACTTCACCTTGACAGTGCGCGTGAGAGCTGGCATATACGCTGTCGGGTCAGCATCGGTGAGCTTGACACCGGCCGTACCACCGTGGCCGTTGTTCTGCACGATGGCACCCAGGGTCGGTGGGCGCCATTCGCCTCGCCCTTGTTCGAAGTCCTCTGAAAAAGCCGCATTGTCTGCAATTGCGAGGGCAGCGACACAGACGAAGCCGAAGAAGAGGAGGGAGCCTTTCCGCCGACCCCAACCCAAGGCGAAGGGAGCATGGGAGCGTGGCACAGCGCTCGACATGGTGTCAATCCTCTCTGGATCGTGGGCTGCATGCGCAGACGGGGTTTGGGTCAGTCAGCCTGTTCGGGGGTATTTGGGGCTGAGCCCCATAAGCGCTAACTTGAACGTCCAACATCGAACTCTGAACGTCGAACGTCGAGGTTTGTAACGGCTTCTTTCGGAGACTGTTCCGGTTCTCTTCATTCGACATTCGGCGTTGGACGTTCGATGTTCAGCGTTCGCCC
>JABHEG010000143.1 GCA_018676675.1 Lentisphaerota bacterium | reverse complement strand
GTCGAGCAGGAGCTTGAAGACGTTGTCCTCCCAGATCTTGAGGAACGGCGTGGTGGAGAGGTCGTCGGGAAGCGGGATGAACGTGCCGTCGGGGGTGAACGCGCCGTAGGAGGTTACGCAATGTAAGTGCGGATGCCAATTACTGAGCTGCCCGTGGGTCTGGATGCCTGCGACCATGCCGGGGACGACGTCGTTACGGCCGAGCACGGCGCAATAGACTTCCAGGACCGTCTGCCAAGCGAGCTTCGGCAGCTTGCGCAGCAGGTCGCGGTCGAAGCGAAAGAAGAGGCGGAAGCGTTTGGGCATGGTAAAGACGAACTGGCGGTGCGGGACGGCGGCGCAGATGTTTTCAGCGATGTTGATCGCGGTGACCAACGTGCGTTTTTGATGGCATGATGGGCAGATACACCGCTGCTTGCAGGAGAACCCCACAAACATGTCGTGCCCACAGTCGGGACAGCGGACGCGGGCGAATCCCTCGCGCAGGTCACCGCACCTGAGATACTCGTCAATCGCCTTGCGGATGACCGGGCGCCAGAACCCGTACTTGTGCTGGAACCGGTCGGCGTAGACGCGCTCGAAGTCGTCGAAGTGGTCCTGGACCAGACGATAGAGGGGCGTCTCCCACGGTTTTCGTGGGCGATAGAAGCCGGCCTCGTTCTGTCCCGGACAGTCCACGGCATGCCCCGGTCCGAATGGAGTGCACAATCATATAAGCGTACAAATGATAGCATGCAGAAGAACGGTAGACGCGGGTGGGTTATTGGCGGGGACGGACACGGGAGGAGCGTTCGCGTTCGACCAATTCCGGCTGCGCCGCGGCGGTGAAGCCAGTGGGCAGGTTGCCGGCGATGGGGTTGGGGTCGAAGGTACGGAAGAGGGAAGACGGAAGAAACCAGACGAGAATCAGGTGCCCCAGATGCTGGGATCGTCCTCCACGGGCAGGTCGACGGGGGCGTTGCGGGCGGCGGATTGGTACAGGGCCAAGGCGAGTTCTACGGTCGGGCGGACGGAGGTGACGGGGATGATGACGTCGCGATCGTCGTTGATCGCGTGGATCATGTCCTGGATGACGACTTGGTGGTCGTGGTGGCCGAAGTCAGCGGCGCCACCGGCGGCGGTTGCCTGCGACGCATCTCCGATCTTGCGGATCTCCGCGTCTTCGGGGCGCTCCTCGCGGAATTTCCAGGTCTCCATCTTCTCGCCGATACATGACCGTCGATCCGGATAACCGCCTCGTTGCCGATGTTCTCGAAGCTGAATGGAATGATCGGCTTCGTTCCCTTGCCGAAGCCCAGGTCGAGTACGAAAAGCAACGGGAAGCCGACAGTCAGCTGCTCACCGAGGAACAGCGCCGCACGATCAGCATGCCGTAGACCCTTGTACGCGAAATGGGCATCCGCGTCTTCCACCCCTCGGACGATTCCGCCATGGGCTGGAGAGTATCCGCATCGAGGACATTTACGCAGTTCGTCTCAGCCATTGTTCACTCCGGCCGCGCGCTTCTGACGAGGTCCTTCAGTGTCGTGCACGGGAAACGAGCTTGCCAGTATGGTCGTGCTCGCGGGACTTTGAATCTGGGGAGTGCTTCGTCTTTTTCGTTCGACGCACTCCCTTCGTTATTACGGTGCAAGAGACGAAACTTAAGGCAGCAGCGGCAGTTTCGCGGAGTAATGCACGGCGCGGTGGCGGTTGTCGTCGTAGGCGAAATGGAGCCACTGCCTGTCTTTGCTGACAAAGCCGTCGGGGTAGTTCAACGTGCGCCCGGGTCCGTCGCTGGAATGTTCGACGAGCACGCGCTGATAGGGCCAGCTCTTCATGCCGTCGAAGCTGATCCACAACGCAAGCGGATGACGGCCCTTCGGTTTCGGATTGTGCAGAAGCGCGACGGTGTCGCCGCCGAGCGGATAGAGCGTGGCCTTCGAGCCGGGGTTGGGAATGTCGGACTTCACGGCGAACTCCGGCCACGTTTTGCCGCCGTCTTTCGACTCGGCGTAGTAGAGCACGCCCCCCAGACCGTCGGCGCGGATGACGATGCCGCGGTTGGCCCAGGCGCCGATGGCCTTTCCGTCCTTGCGCGAGGCACGCGACACGGCGTCGTGCAGCGAGATCCAGGGCACACGTCCGGCGCACTCCACGGGCTCGGTCTTGTACTGGTTGTCACCCCACTGTGACGATTCCCACCTCGTTGCCGCGTCGTCCGGAGCGTTCCGTGTTGCTGTTGACCGCACAACGCGGTCGCTGTGTGAAGACCTGCTCTCTCGAATGGGACGACGCGACAAAGACATTCTCCGCTGATCTGAGCCCGACCCCGAACATGGAGACTGGCCCCAAGACCGTTATCGCTCCCGTCGAACGCCCGGGGTGCTGGTGCCAGAGCTCCCAGCCGTTGTCCCCGGCCTCGAACCCGGAGTTGGGCAGCAGGTTGGGTCCGGCGGTCGGTCGCATGTGCGTGTAGGGGCTGGTGTCCCGGCCCGGCTCCAGTTGGACGGCGTCCCAGTGGACTTCGCCGGAGCCGGAGATGAGCAGAATCCTGGCCGCTTTGCAGTCGGCAGGGGGCTGCACAATGTGCTTGAACCGGGCCCACGCCGGCTGCTCGGCAGGCAGTTCCAGGTACCCGCGGAGCTCGTACCCCTGTGACTCGTCCCTTGGGACCAGCCGGCAGTCATCCCACCAGACCTTGCCGCCGTTGCAGACCAGGTGCGCCTTGAGTTCGACTGCGCCTTCCGGTGCCGTGACAGTTGTGCAGAAGAGGCGGTAGTCGGGGAGATCCGACGGGACCTCAACACTTCCGCCGACCGCGTAACTGAGCGTCTTTCCGGCCGCGTCCCGGGCCCACACCGAGACCCCTGCCTTCCTGGCCTTCAGGGTCTTGGCGTAGACGAACAGCGAGTAGACCTTGCCCGCGGTGCAGGGCACCGGATCCGAGTGCAGGTTGGCCCCCTCCGTTCCTGGGTTGGTCACGAGGAACGCCTTCCCGCCATTGCGGCCCCCGTCAACGACGGCGCCGGAGGAAACGCCCGGAGCGCCGTGCCAGACGCGCCAGCCCGCTTCGCCGTCTTCGAAGCCAGCGTTGGCGAACAGGTTCTGCTGCTGACCGGCGGCTACGTCCGCCGGGGCCCAAGCCCCCGCGGTCTCGCCTTTGCCCTGAATCCAGAGCGACAGGTGCGCCCCCGAGGCACCCTCGGTGCGCACATACGCCGAAAGCGTGTAGTCCGCCCCGCCGTTGACCGGGATTGGATCTGAGGAGAGGACGGCACGACCGGTCCCGGCGCGAACGGACACACATGCCGTCCCATGCCGTCCCTCGCCGTGCCTCGTCAGCGTGGCCGGCTGCGGGCCCGGTTCGGACCAGAGCTGCCAGTGCGCCGTGCTGCTCTCGAAGCTCGGGTTTGGCGCCAGGTTCCGGGCGGCGCGTAGGGCGGTGGCCGCGAAGAGCAGGACGCCGGCGGGCAGGACGTATGGGGCCAGTCGGCAGCAGCGTGTGATTCTGGGCTGGGCAGGATTTGGCATCTGTCCCCCTCCACTTCGGACTCTTGGACCTTCGGCGTCGGAGGCACGGTAGCGTGGCGCGGCGGGGGAGTCAAGGAATCGGGCGGTGGGTGTTACTCGCCCCCCCCGGGAACGTCTGAGCCCGGGAAGAGGGCGCGCGATACGGGGAAGAGACCAAAGGGACGAGAAGGACCTAAAGGCCGGCGCGGCTGGCCTCACCGCATCGCCCGCCGCCGCTGCTGCCGGTACGCCAGCGGTGACGCGCCGAACACTCGCTTGAATGCCTTGCTGAAGTGGAACGTGTCGGCGTAGCCGCTCACTTCGGCGCATGCGGAGACGGTGCAATCGCTCTGCAGCAGGTGATCGGCGGCGCGCTGCAGCCGCACCCGTTCGTGGACGTGCGCGGCCCCGCTGCCGAAGTGCCGGCGGCACAGGCGTTGGAGAGTGGCATTGCTGAGGTGGAGCTCGGCCGCGATCTCCGCTACACCCAGGCGTTCTTCCGCGTGCGCCTCCAGCAATTCCAGGAGACGCTCCAACTGCGGGTCCGGTCCGGCGCCTGCCTCGTGTTCGAGCAGGGCCAGGGTGTAGTCTTCGAGCGCGTGCAGAAGCCGGAACCGCCTGGGGCCGTGCGTCCGCGCGTCCGGAGCACCAAGCGCGACATGCCATCTCTCGCGGAACGGGACGTGGATTACCAGGGGCTTGCGGAACACCTCCAAGAGTGCGCTCAGGATGCCGCGCTCATCCCTCACCGAGGCGAAGTTCAGGCCGAACTGCGTGTGGCCGGCGTCGGTGCGCACGTGATGCGCGAACCCCGGCGGCAGCACGTGCACGTCGCCGGGCCCCATGTGGATCCAGCCGCGTCCGCAATCCACGGCCAAGTGCCCGTCGAGAACGTGGATCGCCTGCAGGAACGGGTGGTCGTGCGCCGCCACGGCATGCCCCGGCTCCCAGCGCAGGAAGTTGAAATCGCCCCACGGCGGCACGTCCAGGTGGCACAATGATCTAGATCGACATATAAATGCCCCATCCATGCATGGCCATCCTTCCGGTCCTGGCATACTCTATTCGTTAACAACAAAGAACTATCATACTAGATAGATCTCCGGATTCAACGCGATACAAAGTAGGATCTGAATCGACAAATGAGAATCTCGCTGTTCAGCCAAAGCCTGTCCGCGCTGCCTCTCGAGGCCGCTATCGCCGGTACCGTTGAGGCCGGCTACGGCGCCATCGAGCTGGCCTGTATGCCGCCGCACCTCGACCTGGGCCTCGCGTGCAGTGAACCGCAGCGTGTTGCCGAC
The DNA here is from genome assembly GCA_018676675.1 of Lentisphaerota bacterium. GTDB lineage: Bacteria > Verrucomicrobiota > Lentisphaeria > Oligosphaerales > JABHEG01 > JABHEG01. The sequence continues at coordinate 4,794 of JABHEG010000143.1, read as the reverse complement.
CGGATTGCGGGTGCCGGTTTGCGCGTTGCCGCGCTTTCTCTGGTGAATTCCTTCACCGACAGCGGCCGGCTCGATGAACAGGTCGAAGCCGCGGAGACGTTCATGCGGCTGGCTCCGTTGTTCGGGACCGCGCTGCTCAAGCTGACGCCCGGGGCGCCGGCGTCAGGCGAGGCAACCGACGAGCATTGGCGAACGTTGGCACGTGCCGTCGAGCGCCTGGCGCCCACGGCCCGGGAGTTGGGCTTGCGGCTTGCGTTCGAGACGCATATGCGGCAGTTGACCGACACGTTGGCCTCGACCCGCCGGTTCCTGGACATGGTTCCTGCCGATGTCGTCGGACTGACCGTGGATTTCTCAAACCTGGCGTTCGCCGGCGAGGATGTGCCGGCGGCGACCGCTGCGTTGGCGCCGCAAATCTTCCACACGCACGTTAAGAACGGCTGGATCGACGCGGACGGCGGGTGGCATTTCCAGCCGCTCGACCAGGGCCTGACCGACTACGTCCAAGTCCTGAGCGCGCTGCGCGATATCGGGTTCGGCGGCTATCTGTCCATTGAATGCCTGGGCCCGGATGCGCGGGAGCGCCCGGTCGAGACAGCGCGCCGCGACCGGGAGATACTCATGAACCATCTGAGGGCACTGGCATGAACGCGTCCGCTCTGGCAAGCCGCTACAGCTTCCCGAACATCGACAAACCCGTGTCCGCACTGGCACTCGGGACCGCGTTCTACGACGAGGCCTGCAAGGACCAGTGGTTCGGTATCCTCGACGCGTTCCTGGCCGCTGGCGGCACGCTGATCGACACCGGCCGCATCTACGGCAGCAGCGAACTCGTCCTCGGGGAATGGATGCAGACGCGCGGTGTTCGTGACAGGGTCATTGTTATCACCAAGGGCGGCCACGGCGGCGAGGGGGCCCTGCCGGCGAGCGGGCTCAAGGAACTGGTCGCCACAGAGCTTACCGAAAGCCTGGAGCGCCTCCAGACCGACCGCGTCGATCTCTACATGCTGCACCGCGACAATCCGGATGTGCCGGTCGAGGTGATCATGGACTGTCTGAGCAGCGAACGGAGTCGTGGCCGCATCTGCGCGTACGGCGTCTCGAACTGGACCTACGACCGGGTCACGGTAGCCAACGCCTGGGCCCGCGCGAACGGCGCGCCCGAGCTCGCGGCGGTCAGCAACAACATCAGCCTCGCGGCTTCGGCCGCGCCGTTCTACCCCGGACTGGTCTCCGTGGAGGCCACCGGACAGGCCTGGCACGTTCGGACAGGCACGCCGCTGGTCGCGTGGTCCTCGCAGGCCCGAGGCTTCTTCACCGGCCGCTACCGGCCCGACATGCGGGATGACGTTGCCGCTACCGGCGATTTCTTCACGAAACGGATGGTCGAGGTCTACGGCTCCGACGCGAACTTCGAACGCCTGCGTCGGGCCACCGAGCTCGGTGAGAGGGAAGGAGGCCACTCTGCGGTCGAGATCGCGCTGGCGTGGGTCTTGCATCAACCCTTGCCGGTCATCCCGATCGTCGGCCCGCACACTGTTGCTGAGCTGGCGTCGTGCGCGGGCGCGTCGTCCATAGCGCTGAGCGCTGCGGACGTGCAACACCTGGACCTCAGAGACTAGGGCACTCAAGCTTCACGATGCGCAGGAATCGGATGACGGCGTCGCCTTGCCGGGCCTGGATCTGGAGGTCCAGGCCCGCATAGCCTTCTCCCGGGAAGAATGCGTCGGTGAGGATGAAGGTGACGGTCTTGGCTTTGCCGGTGTCGGCGCAGGTCACGGGTCGGGGCGCGAGGGCGTCCGGGGAGGTGTGGTAGTCCAGTGTCCATTCGGCGTTACCGCGGTCCAGGTAGGTTACTTTGACCGCGACCCGGTGCGGGCCGCCGGCGAGAAAGGTCTCGGCGACGCCGAACTGGATCGTGCGCTGGCCTTCGGCCGTGTTCGTGGTTCGCGCCGTGTCGTCGTAAAGGTGTTTGCGGTGGAACTCGAACATCTGTTCGGGCACGGCGACTCGCTCGGCCGGTTCTGTGCGGGCACCGTCGGCGTCGCGCTGGTAGAGCCAACGTTCGAAGTTCTTGACCTTCAGCGGGGTTTTGTCTTTCCAGTTCGCCCGGTTCCGAACGTGGCTTTCGCGCAGGTAGCACCAGGCGTCCGGCGCGGTCTTCACGGTCTTGCCAAGCTCCAGCGCGACGTAGTGCAGCAGCGGCGGGTTCACCAGCCACTTGCCGCCCTCGGCCCAGAGGAAGTTCCGACGCATTTGCAGGACGCGGAGCATGGACTCGCGGTAGCGGTGCGGGAAGGTGTCGAGCGGCCCAAACCGGGCTTCGTGGTTGCGGGTATACTCCTCGTTCTCGTCGCCGGACGCGCGGTTTTCGGCGATGAGCGGGTTGCTCTCATCGACGACCAGGTAGCCGTTCTCGTCCAGCGTCTGCGCGAGCATGGGGTTCGGCGCGTGGAGCAGGTAGTGTTCCACGAAGCCGTTGCGTTGGCCCATGCCGAGGTCGAGCGCCAGTCTCATGTCTTCTTCCATGGGTGAGACGTTGCAGAGCTTGTGCTCCACGCCCTTGAACGCGTTGGCCCAGGCACGGAGCCGTTCTTCGTAGAGCTTGCGGTTCGGATCGTCGAGCTTCGGGCCGCAGCCTTCCTCGCCGCGTGACGCGGACTTGAGGTGCAGGTAGCACAGGTCAAGCTCCTTCATCTGCGGAATGCCGGTCTCGCCCAGTGCCTGCACGAGCCGAACGTAGCGCTGGTGGTATGCGGGGCTGTAGATGTCCAGATTCACGACCTGGAACGGGATCGACCGGTTCGGGCGTTCCTCAATGACCTTGACCCCGTGTTCCTGCAGCCACAGCGGCGCGGTGCCGGGCGTGGTCCGGACCAGCGTCCGGTCCTCGATGCTCTTGAAGTAGCGCGTCTCCCACACGGACGCGCCAAGGCCCATCTTGACCGCGCACTTACCGTTCTCGGACAGCTTCAGGATCTTCTCGCGCAACTTGGAGAAGTCGTACTCGCCTTCCTTGGGTTCCACCTCCCGCCATGAGGGCCGCACAGTACGCTGGAGGCGACCCGGAAAATCGGGGGATAGCTTCTTGGCATTGATGCTGATGCCGCTGTAAGCGGACGCCTTGACCCAGGGCGGCAGCGACCAGTCGTTGCCGTCGATCGTGTGGTTTTCCTCGCGCCAGGGCTGGAAGAAGTAGGTCTTGTGCAACACCTGCTCCGCCCGTTCATTGAACGAACGTTCCTGCGCATGACTGCCGGCCAGTAGCAAGAGCAACAGAATTGAGAACAGTGTTCGGCCCACAGCGGATCTCCTTCTCTGCATGAAACGGTTAAGTAACCTGCTGCGAAACTTGCAGAAATCCAGGGCTTGGCAGTGCCTGCCTGAGGCAAGACCTAATGGGTATGAGTCTGGGCGTTGGCCGAGGCTGTCCCGGGCTTGTCCCGGGCTTGTCCCGTCGGGCCGCGTTTGGCCCGGCCTACACCGCGCTCCCCCCGATGGTCTCTCCTGTTTCTGCAACGGCAAGCGGGTGGGGTGTCCGGAAAACGCCCAGCGGCGTTATGCCGGAAGTCCGTTTGGGCGAGTGCGACGGGGCGGTGCGTCCGGTAGGCGGCGGCAGGTGGCCCCACGAGACAAGCCCGCGGTAGCCCGGGTATAGAGCTTATTCTTCTTGGCAACCAGGCCGTAGTTTAGCCCCGCGCCTTGGCGCAGCGCCAGGAACTGACAGATAGGAAATTGCTTTCCGGCGACGGGAACAGATAGGAAATTGCTTTCCGGCGACGGGGAGAATATGACGCGGAGTGGAGGTGGAGGCAAGAGATTTGGGGCAGATTTTGTCGGGTGGGGCCTTGATTCGGTCCTGTAACGGGCCGGCGCCGGCCCGTTACAGGACCGAACACGTAGCGTGGGGTTCGTCGATAGACAAATCCCCCTCGAATCAGGCCTTTTTGGGCGAGTTTGGCCGTGCTCTCCGCAATTTGAGCTCAAAGGGCCATGAGAAACTCGTCGGTATCGACGTACTGGAGTTCGAGCGTGAGCTGCTCGGGTTCTTCGGAAGGCGGCGGGGCGCGTGAGGCGGGGCGGTCCCAAAGATCGCAATGCCGTAGGATGCGCTCGACGACGTCGGGCTGGTCGCGGCGCTCAAGGAAAGAGATGATCTTCATGGTGCCCCCGCAGTTCGGACAGCACAGAGGATCTATCTCGAACACGCGCTTCAGAAGCGCACCCCAGCGCATACGGCAGAGCTTACGGTAGGGCGTGTCTTCCTCGTCGATGACAATCTCCTCGGGGGGGGCGGTTGAGTCGTTCCGGGCTCGAGCCTGCTGACCTCTGGTCTTGTTGGAATAGTGCCCGTAGTACCTGACCATCTGCATCCCTGGGGCTGGGATGTGCTGGGTGATCTCGGCCAGGAACTCGAGCGGGTCGAAGACTTCAAAGTTGCGCGAGATGCCACGGAACAATCTGGCGTCGCCGAGGATAGGGAACGGCTGGCATTGGGCCTTTTCCGCGCGATAGACGACCTGTCCGTTGTCGCCGACCGAAACGATGCGGTCGAGGCTGATGGGGCAGCGGACCATGTAGGCGGCCAGGCGTTCGAGTCCGGCGGTGTCGCCCGCGGCGAGGGAAACGCTCTTGTCCACCGAAAAGCCGGAGTGGCGCCAGGAGCGCATCTGGTCGATGACGTCTTGGGTGATCCTGCCTTCGTCGAGCAGGAGCTTGAAGACGTTGTCCTCCCAGATCTTGAGGAACGGCGTGGTGGAGAGGTCGTCGGGAAGCGGGATGAACGTGCCGTCG
>JABHEG010000316.1 GCA_018676675.1 Lentisphaerota bacterium | reverse complement strand
TCGAGCATGCTCGGAAAGCGGGCAGTGGACTGTCTCGAAAGACACGCGCTGCCCTGCGCAAAAGACCGGCTCCAATCGAGATCGCGCTGCACATCCTCAAGAACACCGCTTGATCCAACCGAATTCTGCGCTCAAAGATCAACAGCCCCGTGAGGATGCCCGTGGTTATCGCACGCATGGTATTGCCTTTCGTGATCTGCATTAGAAACGCAGTTCTGTGGACAAGTAGAGGCTCGGCTCTTCGTCAAGGCTGCTGTCTTCTGCCCCGATTGGCCAGCCGAGGTCCAGACGCAGCGACGCGCTCACTAACCGGTGACTGTGCGCAAGCCGGAATCCAACCCCAGCACCGGTCAGCTCCATATCATCGGGCTCCGCAACAAACGTCTCGTGGCGTCGCGTATAGCCGTGGTCGACAAACGCGACGATGCTGTACGGTCGATCGGGAAATGGCGTGATCTGGAGTTCCAGACTCGCGAAAAAGCCCTGGTCGCCAGTGGCTTCGCTGGGGGCGTAACCACGCACGGAGTCAGCCCCGCCGATCTGCCACTCCTGGCTGGCCACCAAGGGGTCGGTGGCGAACTGGCCTTCAACCCGAGCAAGCAGGCCTGCGTAACGGGAGAGCAGCTGGCGCCGGGCAAGAGAAAGGGTCAACTGCGTGAAGTTGTTACCTGCCCCCAGGCGACTTGCGTAGTCCGAATCCTTGGGCATGCCACCGGCGAATCTGCCGAGGCCCTGCGTGACATTGACGATGGCCGAAGTTTCCCCGCACCCCTGCGATGCGGACGCGCGGAGAGTCGCGTAGGCCGTGCGAATGCGGTCAGAGCTGGTCGTTGCCCCCAGGATCTCATAGGAGGAATCCGCTGAGTGCAGTCCCATCTCACCCGAGACCCGGAGGTCGGGCCGCTTGATGAACGGATGCGTGACGAAAAGGCCGCCACTGACGCTGTCCCCTTCAAGCCCGAGATCGGCAAACTCCTGGCTGACCTCGTAAGCACCCGCGGCGAACCGCAGGCCCACTTGGGTACCCCGGTAATTCACCGGCAGGCGGTAACTGACGGCCCCATTGGCGAGCTCATCCGGTTCCTCGCCAAACGAGCCCAGCACGCTCAGGAGGTCACCGTAACGGACTAGACTGTTCGCATCCGCTCCGATCTGGAAACGGTGGCGGCTGACAGAGTCCGAGCCGAAGTTGTTGTAGCCGAGGAACCCCCGCCATTGTTTGTCCTCAACCACCTTAGCCTCAATATCGACCTTCCCGCGCTCCTGACCGCGCGAAAGAACAGACTGAACATGCAGGCCGGGAAACTCTTCGTTTAAGATCAGCAAGCCACGTTCCAGTTCGCGGTTGGTCACGGGACCGTCCGCCATGGCGACCTCAATGTGCTTCCGCACAAATTCCTTAGAAACCACGTGGTTACCCTCGACCGTGACGATTCCGGGTTTGCCCTCGAGCACCTCCATTTTCACGCGCCCATGGTCGATCTCCTGGGCGGGCACATAGGCCTTCGCCAACCCCATGCCCCGACGCCAGTACTCGGCGGTCACCGCATCGGCTGCCGCCTTCAGTTCGGTCAATGTCATCGCCCGTCCGGCACAACCCGCGAGCAACGGTTGCAGCTCCGACGCCGGGATCGAGTCGTTGCCAATGATCGCGATCTCTCTCACCTCAACAGTCGGTTCACGCAAGGTGCGTGGAGCCGGTGCGACCCATCTCCGCGCGCTCCGCTCGGGGGGGACGGTCACCACTAGAGGGGACGGCGACCCGGGCCGGGCAACCATCGTCTGGTGCACGTCTGGCGTTGGCGAAAACGACTTTCGAACCAGCGGGTGCACCTGAGCCATGGTTGGGCGCTGCCGTTCCACCTGCTGCAGAGGGCGCGGGGCAGGCCGTGCTTGCTGCGGGGGCAGCCCTGCCGGTGCGACCCATCTCCGCGCGCTCCGCTCGGGGGGGACGGTCACCACCAGAGGGGACGGCGACTCGGGCGGGGCAACCATCGTCTGGTGCACGTCTGGCGTCGGCAGAAACGATTTCCGAACCAGCGGGTGTACCTGAGCCATGGTTGGGCGCTGCTGTTCCACCTGCTGCAGAGGGCGCGGGGCAGGCCGTGCTTGCTGCGAAGGCAGCCCTGCCGGGGCGTCCACCTGGAACTGAGGCTCGTCTGTCCCAGGGCACCCAAGAGGAAGTGGCAGGCGGCGGATTGCTCTGCCGAAACCGGACAGGACGCCGCCCCGGCGAGATCCTCGCCGCGTGCGTTCTGCAGGCAACGCGGAGGCAGCCCGCCGGAAGCCCTGTTCGTGCGGAAGCATATGGTTGAGATCTTGCTCACTTCCCCCCCATGTGAGAACGACTGGATTGCGGGTCACGTTCGTCGCCCCTTCGCTGGAGACGACCCAGGCGTTGCCCCGCTCGTATCGCAACCCACCACGGACGCGCTCACCGTTTGCCAGCACGTACAGCTGTTCCGGCGTGGCTTCCCAGCGATGCACTTCCTGATTCGGCAGCGTCATCACGCCCCTGAATGGTGCTTCAAGCATCACCGTATGAGCGTCAAAGTGCACAAAACGGCCCTGAATGACGGACCCGTTCTTGGCAGTGACGCTCACCGTGAGGCCCTGGAGTTCGGCGGGATGCCACTGACCGAGAATCGCGTCGTGAGTGATGTCAACGGTGCCCCGGGCTGTGGCGACCTCCAGGCGGTCATTTACGCACTGGAGCCTGCCCAGTTGAGTGCCGCTCCCCTGAAACCTGTAGAAGCGAGTCTCCTCGAGGTGCCAGGCGACGATGTGGTCATACTGGATTACCATCCTATCGGCGAAGGGGGCCTGCATGACCACGCTCCCTATGAAGAGTTCACGGACCGCCCCCGTGAGGCTCGCCCCATTGTGGGCGACCACACGAATGGACGTTCCAGCGGGAGCGCCTGGAACAGGAAGTGCCGCTCGAACGAGCGGGGAGGTCCCGGCAAGGAGGAGGAGGGAGACAGCGACCAGCCACGCGCCGTAGCGCGGACGCACGGGTGATGTGGGTGACGGGAAATACCGCATACGACTCCTTCCTGCAACCCAAACCGGGCCACAGCAAACAGGCATCAAGGTAAACCCCACACCACGACTGAGGTCCGAAAAGCAGGGAACAAGAGCCACCCCGGCTTCGTCCCACGGTCTTCAGTCGTGTCCAACTAATAGAGACAGGCACGTACTGGACATGTGCTGCCCAGCACAACCCATTCTCTCAAACTGACATTGTCTCGTTCAGTGGAGCCATTATAGCACGCAGCGCTGCCCAAAGCAAATGTGGTACTAGGGTTCGTCAGTCTTCTTACTCACCTTTAGAGAGCAGGCAAACCGAATTGTCCTCCTCAATAGCTCCTAAGGCTGTAGACCTGCCGCGAGGTAAGCGGGTAGTGTGCGTGAGACCGCCAGTCGACTCGACGGCGTACCTACATCAGGCACGAATGGCCCAGGAAATTACTGGAGGCAGAACTCCGGTGAGCTGCCTCACAAGACTCTGAAGGGTTACACCACCGTGCCGTTCTCCCTTGCAGGAACGCGGTTGGCGAGCCATCCTACCTGATCAGTCCAATCCCGGAACACAGCAGACACCAGGCCGGAGTTGGGTCTCGACCGGCAACCTTCGGAAGCCCACTGATGAACACCAACAACTGGATTGAACGCACAAAACTGCGACACCGGATGTGCCTGGAGTGGCGGAGCAACGGTGCGGCAGCTTTGGCCGTTTCAGTCCCCACAGGCGTGCCGAGGAACTGGACCCGTTGGTTCCAGGATCCTGCCGTCATGCTCGAGGGCGAACTCGCGAAACTGAAGAACTGCCTGGCGGTCCAATCTGACGTCGTGCCGGTGGCGTTCCCGAATTTCACGGCCGCCGTCGTCGTCAGCCTCTTTGGGGCCGAGATCAACTTCCACGAAAACGGCCCCGTGTACAGCCCAGTGTTCACGGATACAGCGGACATTGACCGCCTCGCCGTCCCTCCGCTGGATGGGGGACTCATGCCTCAAATCGAGCGTGCCATCGATTACTTCCGAGAGCGTGTGCCGGATTTCGTGGAGGTCACCCCACCCTACATTCACACCCCCCTCAACTCGGCAGCCCTGCTGCGTGGACCAGGCGAGTTCTATGCCGACCTCTGCCTCGAACCGCAACGCGCACATCGCCTGCTGAGTATCGTCACCGAAACAGCCGCCGGGGCCGCGACGCGCCTCTTCGACCATCTGGGGCGCCCCCCTGCCCCGTTCACAAACTGGATGGGCATTCACCTCGGTGACCTCGTCCACATCAGCGACGACTGCTGTGTGAACCTGAGCCCGGACTTCATCACGACGTTCGATCTGGACTATGTAGACATCCTGAGTACACACCTTGGGACACAGTTCTGCACCCACTACTGCGTCATGCCGCGCCAGGGAGACCTGGCCGAGCATTGCCTTGAACCAACCTGCGCCTGCGCGGCAACTCAGGCCATCTGCAACCAATACAGCCCCGAGTACTTCCTGGAACACTACGACCGATTCGAGAATCGGCTTGCCCTGATCTCACAAGTAGGATTCCCCGGAATCCCACTCGGGCAAAGCCGTCAGGAAAGGCTCGGTCGCTTCCGTGATGCTGCAGAGGACTTCCTGGATCGCTTCCAGGGCAAGAGCGGCCTGATCCTCACCTGCGGAGCGCCAACTGTAGAAGAAGCCCGGGATCTCTACAGCATCTGGGACTCCCTCTGCCCGTGGCCGGAGGAAGCGGGATGAGCCTAACAGCCTCGGACAGCCCTCCCCGGAGCATCCCCGGATACCCGTATCCGCAGTCCTGGCTCCCCATGGCGGCGGCTGTCGTCCTGCTCGTCGCTGGGCTGCCCCCCCCGTCACGCGCTGCTGGGACGATCGACGATGCAGAAGCCCTCTGGGAGAAGGCCCAATCCCGGAAGCTCTCCGACGACGATTGCGTTGCCGCCGCCGACCTGCTGAAGCACTCGGACCCCTTCGTGGCTGCTCTGGCCGAGTGGACCCTCTCCATCAGAGTCGATCTCGACAACGGCGGCCAGCAGCTCAAGTGGCCGCGACCTGATCCCCCAGCCTGGTTCAGCACCTGGCTCGCAATTCCCCCCGACACGCGCTTAACCATGGACTACTGCCGCCAGGGCATTGGCTGGAATCTGCACAAGAGCCCCCAAGCTCTGGCTGGATCGGCAGGCAAAGTCTTCACCCGGGCAACTGCCTCTGCCAGGCAGACACAGCAGTTCCTCCCTCAGAAGTCCCCCGAGCTTGACGCCCTGTTGGCGCGTCTGGGTAGACTTCGTGACAGGCTGAAAATGGCGGCCGCCAAAGGAGCCGAAGGCCTCCTCGACGCAAAGGCCCTGTGGCTGGATATGCGTCTCACGGCCAGGGCGATCGTGCTCGCAAGCCCCGCCCTGGACCTGCAGGAGATCGCGTTCATCCAGCGCCACTCAGCCCACTCACACCGCAACATCACCGGTTCCCAATACCCCTGGGTTCACAAGCCGGGAGGCGGAATCACGGTCAAGAACGGTCTCGCACCAAGCGGGCAACTCCAGAATGTCCTGGGAGACCAACTTGGCCCCGGACATGTGCACGGAATGGACCTCTCGTGGGCTGCTGATCGCGTCGTCTTTGCCTACGCCCGGCAACCAGGCTGGCCTCCGACTTGGGACACGATTCGTGGCCAACACGCATTCGAACTTCGCAAGACGCAACCCCCAACCCACATCTTCGAAGTCAAACTCGATGGCTCAGGCCTGCGGCAACTGACCAATGACCCGCTCTGGAGCGATTTTGAGCCGACATATTGCGCCAACGACGATGTGGTTTTCGCGTCCGACCGGTCCGGGCGTTCCTCCGAATGCGGCAGCTTCTCCGCCGATCACACGGTCATCAACATCTATCGTGTATCCGCGAACGGGAAAGGGATCAGAAAACTCAGCGACAACAAGGACATCGACCGCTACCCACACAGCCTTGATAACGGCCTCATCGCCTACACCCGCTGGGAGTATCAGGAAAGACACTTCCTCGAAGTGCACGCCCTGTGGACGGTGAGGCCCGACGGCACGATGGCGGACGCCCTTGCGAATCAACACATGCGCGCCCCCTACGGCCTGCGTGATGCCCGCTCCGTACCCAACACACAGAAGCTCGTGGCCATCGCGACCGGCCACCACACGTTCGCCTACGGACCTGTCGTGCTGGTGGACCCGAAGAAGGGGATCAACGCATCGGCCGCCGTGACCAGTCTCACGCCCTTCGTGAAGCCTCAGGAGGGCCCCATGACCAAAGGCCGCACGCCCAGCGGCGGAGTCCCTGACCGAGGGGGCCTCTACCAGACGCCCTGGGCGCTGTCCGACACCTGCTTCCTCGTCTCCTACTCTTACGCTCGCCCGCCGTCGAACACGAGCGGCGGGCGCAACGCAGCCAACTTCGCGATCTACCTCATCGACGTCTTCGGCAACAAAGAGCTGGTCCACCGCGACCCGATCTTTTCAGCAGCTTTCCCCATGCCGGTCAGAACTCGACCACGACCGCCCGTCATCCCGGACAATGCGATCGAACCAAACGCCAGACCAACCTGCGTAGTGGCTGATGTCTACAGCGATCTTCCCGGGATCGACCGTGGAGAGGCACGATTCCTGCGGATTTCGCAGCGTGTAGGCTGGCCGCTGGATGGCGAAACCGGGGCGAAACGCTGGATTCCGGGCAATGCTTGGACGCGGCGTTTCGGCTACTGGTCCTGGGCTCCCGCCCGGGTGATCGGGACAGTGCCCGTGGAAACGGACGGAAGTGCCCATTTCCATGTTCCCGCAGGCGTAGCCCTCTACTTCCAGCTCCTCGACAAGGACCAGATGGAATTGCGTCGCATGCGGAGCCACATCGCGTTCCAGGAAGGCGAGACAAGAGGATGCAACGGGTGCCACGAGTCCCAGCTCCGGGCTCCCCCTCGGACGGCCCGTGTGCCGGCGGCACTGCTGCGCCCTGCAAGCGTTCCCTCGCCTCCACCGTGGGGTGCGGATCGCCTCCTCGGCTACGAATGGTTGATCCAGCCCATTTTCGAACGCAACTGTGTGCGCTGTCACGGCCCCAACGCCTCCGCTGCCGGGCTCGACCTCTCCAACACAAGAGCAGAGGGTGGATTCATGCAGTCTTTCCGCTCCCTGTTCGGACAACGCCCGCTCCCACCGGACGGAAGCACCGGCAAGTCGCCAATGACAAGGGCTTCAGTTCTCGTTTCCGTCGCGGACCGCTTAAGCGGGTCGGCGGTGTCGGCTCCGAAGGCCTTTGGCTCGCACCGGAGTCGGCTGATCGAGGTGCTGCAAAGCGACGAAAAACACGCCAAACGTGTCACGCTGACCGACAGCGAATGGCTGGCTCTGGTCACCTGGATTGACGCCAATGCCCCCTATCACGACACCTTCTACCAGAAACGTCCGCCGGGAGACGGGCCTCCGGTGCGCAATGTGACGGTCCGGCTCACGCCCACTCAGTAGCACAGGGGAACGAACCGCGCCCCGTTGCTCGACCAGTGGCGCGGTACCATCCCCTCGACCTGCATCACCTGATTTTCGCGTTCTCAATTCTTCTTCGCCCACTCGCCATCCGCCCTTCCCGGGCACACAGTATCCCGGACACGTATCCAGCCACTCCCACACAAAGGACGCTGCCGGACACCATGCACGCTGAGATGCCCTCACGACACGCGAAGATACGCCCGACCACCAGGCAAGCTGCGAAGGCCAATCCCGGTGGTGCGGCATGAATACAACGGACGGCCTGCAATCTGTTCGGGGCGCGTACCGGCACTGCCCGGCATGTGGAGCCGCGGACCTCACAGTCGGGAGCATTGGTCAACTCCTGTGCCGCACATGTAGTTTCGAGCTCTTCCTCAACCCGGCAGTGGCCGTTGGGGCGCTGATTCTGGATGAAGAGGACCAGCTACTCCTGGTGCGCCGCGACCGGGATCCGCGCAAAGGGAAACTCGGAGTTCCGGGAGGGTTCGCGGACCCCGGAGAGAACGCAGAGGAAGCCCTGGCCCGGGAAGTGATGGAAGAGATCGGCCTGCAGGTTACGTACCTCGAGTACCTGTGCTCATTCCCAAACCGGTATGACTACCGAGACATCTGTTACCCCGTCATGGACCTCTTCTTCACAGCACGGGTGAATTCCCCCCGGAGTGCTCAAGCTTTGGACGAGGTGGAGGACGTGCTGTTCCTGCCTCCCGACCAGATACAGGACGATGAGATCGCCTTCGCCACGTTAGTCAACGCCTTGCGCTGCTTCCGCCAGACCCAAGGCGCCGAACGTAGAGACCGTTGACCCATTGAGAGGCCGAAAACAGCATGGAAAATTCGCGACATACACAAACAGACGCAGTCACCATCGACACCGTGGACGACTGGATGGGATTCAAACGGCACAGCTTCCTGTTCAGACAGAAAGCGGCCTGCGTCGTCGTCCCCGAACACCCTCTCCCCGGGAATCCCTGGATCTGGCGGGCACGTTTCTTCGGGGCCTTTCCGCCAGTCGACATTGAGCTGGTCCGACGCGGCTTCCACCTGGCTCACGTCGACGTTGCCAACCTGTACGGTGCGCCTCGGCTCCTATTCCCGCTTTGGGATGCCTTCTACGACTATCTCCTGCAGGACTGGCATCTCGCGGAGAGGATGGTCCTGGAGGGTTTCAGTCGAGGTGGTCTGCCGATCTACAACTGGGCGAACCAGTATCCTCAACGTGTGGCCTGTCTCTACGCTGATGCCCCCGTTTGCGACATCCGCAGCTGGCCGGCGGGGAAGGGCAGAGGAAACGGCAGCCCGGATGACTGGGCTCGCTGCCTCGACGCCTACCAAATCGGCGAAGAGGACGTCGATGCCTTTGAGGAAAACCCCATCGACCTTCTCGCCCCAATCGTCAAGGCCGAGATCCCGATCATCCATGTCTGCGGGGATGCCGATGACGGCGTCCCGATCGAGGAAAACACACTCCTCCTCAAAGCGCGACTGGAGGAACTGGGAGGGGCCATGACCCTGATCGTCAAGGAAGGGGTGGGACATCATCCTCACAGCCTCGATCCGCCGGATGACATCGTTGAGTTCATCATGCGACATGCGGCAAGCTGACTCGGCGGCAACCGTCGAGAGAAGCTCATGTCCCGATCACTGAGCCAGGAGGGCCACGCGCGGTGAATCGTGTTGAAAAAGCAGTGAACACGCCAGTCGACAGCCATGACCAGAACGCCCAGGAGCTGATAGCGGCTCCCATTGTCGTGGACGAACAGATCGATCTCCCGGACGACACCGGTCCTCGTTCGCGCGTTGTCCTGACGCTGCTTCTCCCCGTCGCTGTTGCCCTGTTCGCGGCGTTCTACACCAACCAGATATGGGAAGACTACTTCATCACCGTCCGGCACAGTATGAACCTCTGCCGTGGCAACGGTCTGACCTTCCAGCCGGGGACACACGTACACGGGTTCACCTCCCCCCTTGGCGTGCTCCTGCCGGCATTGTGCAACGCAGTCATTCCCGGCGATTCAGGCGCGCAGGCTCTCTGGCTGTTCCGGTTCCTTAGCATCGCCGCCTACGCGGGAGGATGCCTTCTTGTCCTCCTGGGACTCACCCGATCCCACCGAACACGAGCCTGGTGCTGCTTGGCGCTTACCGCGATTCTCTACAGCTCAGAAACAAAAATGGTGATGTTCACCATCAATGGCATGGAAACGGGCTTCATGCTGCTGTTCACCGCTCTTGCCATCTGGGTCATGGCAGCGGATCCAGCCCGGAAGGCCTGGGTGATGGGGTTTGCCTGGGCCGGCATGATGTGGTCACGCCCGGACAGTTGTGTCTACATCACAGCGATGGGGTTGGCCCTCCTGCTGTTTCCCAACGGCTCCCGCAAGCGAATGGCGATCGCAATCCTCAAAGCGGCCGCTGTTTGCACACTGCTCTACCTCCCGTGGTTCCTTTGGGCTTGGAGCTACTATGGCTCCCCCGTTCCACATACGGTCATCGCCAAAGGAACGGCGGGATTCGCCCCTGGAGCCGTTTTCACTCGCCTGTTGGGCATTCTCCCCCGCTCCTGCCTCATCTTCCTCCCGGCCTACGCTGAACACGGAGGCTGGGAAGCTTACACTATCTTCGCGGGGAGCATTGGGCTCCTGAGCGTTTCCTACTGGGCTGTTCCCAGGGGAGACGTGTGTGCCCGTCGGACTTCGCTGATGGCCCTTCTGGGATTGGTCTACCTCACAGCCATCCCACGGACCTTCCCGTGGTACTGGCCCACCACCACAGTCCTGGCTTTGCCCGGAATCGCGGCATGGCTGCGTCTCGGGAAGGAGGCCCTGCCAGGGAAGATCCGAAACCGAGCCGCCTTCGCTCTCCTCACCGGTGCAGTCCTGGCGCAGGGCCTGATGCTGGCACGAGCCACACAGGACGCAAGACTCTCCCAGGAACAGGAATGGCGCCATCGACGGATCATCGGGCTCTGGCTTCGGGAAAACGCTGCGCCTCAGGACCGCGTTTTCCTCGAATGCGTGGGCTACATAGGCTATTTTTCCGAACTCCCAATGCTCGACTACCCGGGGCTGGTATCGCCTGCAGTCGTCGCGAGTCGCCGACGCGTGGGAGATGACATGGCCAAAGTCGGTATGGACCTGCAACCGGAGTGGATGGTTCTACGCCCAAGTGAGACGCGCTGGTTCGAGGCAATACACCAAGGCTGGCTGACTGAACACTACGAACTGGTCAACGTCTTCGACTCCACGGATAGCGTCAAGGCCGCCGCCGGTGGGCGCGAAGTTTCCTACTACGATGCGGTCTTCTTCGCTCTTCGCAGAAGACCGCAGCCAAGCCCTCCCTCGAATACCCCGTGACTCGTTCTCATCCGAACGGGAAAAGCCCGCAGGCACGCGGAACGGCCGAAAACGGGCAAAAAGAAACCGGGAGATCAAGGCTGATGCCCTAATCTCCCGGCTGGTTGACACTCAGAGCGTGTCGGGTTGGCTATCTGTCCGGGACGCCGAAGCGACGCCGGAACAGGAGGCCAATCCTAGTAGCGGCGACCGCCACCACCACCACCACCAAAGCCACCACCGCCGCCGCGAGGCGGACGTGGGCGAGCTTCGTTGACCGTGATCGAACGACCACCGAGGTCGGTGCCATTCAGACCATCGATCGCAGCCTGGGCTTCCCCGTTGTCAGGCATTTCGACAAAGCCGAAACCCTTGGAGCGGCCGGTGTCACGATCCATGATAACCTTGGCCGAATCAACGGCTCCAAAGCCAGCAAAAGCGTCCTGCAGCGACCCGTCGTCGATTTCGTAGGGAAGATTCCCAACATAGATGTTCATCTTGTCTGTCCCGCGCCATTAGTACTAGTGTGGAATCGAAGACCTGCTCATGGCGTGGAACACACTTCGATGGCACCCCGTTCGAGGAAGGTGCTAATCCTTGCCTGAGTCGGCTCGACATTCAAGGTACTTTGCTCCTTGGAGCCAGCACTCAATGTCCCGCGGATCACCTGGTAGAAACAGTGTTTACCCCCACCAGAGCGACCACAAACCGATTCTGCAACTAACAATATACGTCCCCATTGCTACAAACGCCAATGCTATGCGAACGTTGTTGTGTTTTGGGGGTGTGATCGAGGCGCTTCGGGGGCGCTTTCTGCACGTCCGGACGCTGGCGCTCACCCCTGCCCCGGGCCCTTGTAGCTTGCGGGATTGCCCATTCGCCAGCCCAAGCCGAACGGTTCGGCAAATGGCCGGTAAGGCACCAGAGAGTAAATGTCATCCAGCCGCGCGAGAATGTCGGCCGGCAGTGGGCCGTTCTCAACCGCAGCCACATTGCTCTCCACCTCGGCAGCAGAGCGTGCACCCATCAGCGTCGTATGCACGGCCGGATTGGAGATGACGAACCGAATGGCGATTTCAGTGATAGAGAGGCCCGTTTCGTCCAACAGCGCATACAGCTGGCGGAATTGGTCTTTGCGTTTTGAGCTCAACCAGTACATCGCGGGGTCATCAAGTTGCGCATCGAAGCGTTTGGCCAAGGCCCCCTGCTGCAACGGCGAGCCGGCAACAATCCCCATGCCCTGCGCGACTGCCGCCGGGATGACTTCAAGCTGGGCCTCACGCCAGAGAAGGCTGTAGTTGAAGGCCGTGAGAACAACATCAAACTTCCCGCTTCGGATGACCTGGGCCATTTCGTAGGCCGTCGTTCCCCCCAACCCCAGGTAATCGATCACCCCTTCCTCCCGCATCTCCTGCAGAACCTCCAGCGCAGGGCCATCAATGGTCTGCCAGTTCGTCCACCAGTCGTACTGGCCTGGGCGATCCGGCTCATGAATCATCAGCATGTCCACTCGATCGCGTTTCAGCAATCGTAGACTTTCATCGATGGAAAAGCGGATGTGATCCCTGTTCTGCGGTTCGAAAGGGGTGGGGCGTCCGCCGATCTTGGTCGATATCACCAGTGGAGCATCGATGTCCTCGCAAATTCGCCCGACAACATCCTCGCTGTCCAAGTACCCGGGAGCTGTGTCGATGTAGTTCACCCCAAGCTCGACAGCGCGTTTGACGGCCCCCTTCGCCTGCTCGAACTCACCCCCGACCTTAGAGACGAACAGTCCGCCCATGGCCAATTGACTGACCGACAGATCTGTCTTCCCGAGTTTCACCAGTTTCATCCGCTGCTCTCCATTCGTTGACACACTCTATCGCAGTCTGAGACGGGCCGTGTTCCACTGGATGCCTGGCCGCAACGTGGATCGAACGCCGCTAAGCACACCATCCCAACTGCAATTCGCGTCACAACTGCTCGGTTCATATGGACCCCCTGTGCTTGGTTCACGGTTGACACAATACCCCAACGAGGGGATAATGCCCCGGGACAAAGACGAGGGCACAGGCGTTTCAGGCGATTGCCGGAGCATGACAGCAGAGGAGAGAGACGGTGGCGCTGCAGTCGGAAGAGCTCCTGAACCGCGGCTCACTCGATGTATCAGCCGATATCGAGTGCGGGAATGCGGGGTCGATTGGGGAACCGGAACCCGGACGAATCGAGATCGCCCCGCGCGACGATGGACTTCCCCCCGAAATCCAGGTCCGGGGACCAATCTCCTGCTACAACGTCTGTGTCCAGTTGAGCAATCGCGCCAATGCCCGACTCCCGTTCACTCTCGACGTCACCATTCCCGCGTGGCTGATCAAAGCCGGATTCGACTACTTTCTCCGCAAGACGTACTTCGAACGGCCGCCAACAACGCTGAACTGGGAAGCCATTCCGTCATCCCGCATAGCGATCCTGAGGGATCGTGTCCGATTCAGCATGTCCCTTGAGCCCGGCGAAGAACGCATCTTCGCCAGCGTCCCGAGTTACCCTTACTCGGCCTGCAACGAAGGGCTGCATGCCCTGGCCTCCCGGCCACATGCCAAGCTCATCACGATCGGCAAATCGCCTCAAGGACGACCGATTATCTCTCTCAGGAGCGGGACAGATGAGAACAAGCCACGCGTTGTGGTAACCGGCACACTCCAGCCGGGTGAACACGCGGCATGGGCCGTATTGGCTATGGCCGAATGGCTGCTGGAAAGCACGGCGGGTCAGGCATTCCTGAACGCGTTCCGCGTGGACTTGGTACCACAGCCCAACCCGGATGGAAACGTTCTGGGCGCATGCAATGTCAACAGCGCCGGAGAGATGCCGGTATTCGCCTGTCGCGACGTCACTGAGGGCAGAGAAGCCCCGCCGGAAACGAGCGTGCTGTGGCAATACCTGGCTCAGGATCCGCCGCTTGGCTACATGGATTTCCACTTCCTCCACACGCCAAACCACGCCACCCCGAAAGTGATGTTCCCTGATGTGTCACTGCACCACGATCAGAAGCAGCGCGAACTCGCAACCCGCGTAGCCGAGGCGGTGGTTGATGCAGGAGAGTGTAGCGAGGTCAGCGGCTGGCGTGTCGGCGACCCACTCTGGAGTCAACTCGTCGTCTATCAAGCCACCGAGAAGCTTAACACGATCGCCTACCTCGATCAATACACCGGACCGCTCTCCTCACTGTCCGGCGCAAGACGGCGCGGCCCGGTAGCACTGAAGACCTTCCTCGAAGCGCTGCGCCAACCGGGAAGAAGCGCGTGATGAGAGCAATGACAATCGCACTATTTGCAGGTGTTTCAGGTGTTCTGTCCACGGCCGGGGCGCCACAGCCCTTGAGCATGCGTTGCACGGTCCACGCGGTGCGACAACCCGGAGCCCAGCCACGCACGTTTACCCCCCAAGCGACGGCCCAGGCTCTCCCGGATGGTCTCACCGCAAATGCATCGACCACGGCTGTGCCTGGTGGCGAGCGTACCGATGCAGTCGTGCAGGATACAACGGGAACTGAGCGCGAACTGGCATTGACGTTCCAGCTCACAATCCCGGGAGCCTGGACGCATGCGTTCCTGACCGACGGCGCCGGTCCACGCCCTCTGAAGGCGTCCGGGGCGGCCCGGTACCGCGCGCCCTGCTCACTCCCCGCAGTGACCTTCTACGGCCCGAAGGGAGGCGTGACTGTGGCCGCGCCCTTCGAGGTGGACGCCCCCTCCCTTGCCTTCACATGGAAGCAGCAAGATCAGAAGCTCAATGTCGTAGTAGCTGTCTCGAATCTGCGCCTTCCTGCCAGGGGCGAAGCGAAGGCCGGGTGCCTGGTCGGCCTTCACGCGTCGTGCTGGCGCCCGGGCCTGGGCTGGCTGGTGGGCTTGTACCCGGAGTATTTCACCCCCCCGAACCCACGCGTCTTCAAGTACGACGGCCCCATGATCTACGACTTCATCGAGCCTCAAAAACGCCTGCAGCGAGACTGCGAACAGGACCTGGCCTGGCAGGAACTGGGCTGGTATTGGCCACACCTGGGACTCTACCTTCCAGCCGGTGAAACGTGGCAACGCCAACCACGTTCTGAGGGGGGGAAGGGCAACGGCGGCACGGTAACCCGAAGCATGATTCGGGACTACCTGGAGCTGTCCGAGCGGCTCGGCGTGGCCCAATGCCTGTATTTCCAGAGCACGGAATCCTGGATCGAGTTCGCGGAAGACCATTTCCCGGATTCCCCGTTCCGGCGGGCCAACGGTGACGTTGCGCCAACCTGGGTCAAATGCATGCTCATGAACCCGGATCCGGATGGTGGGTTTGGGCGCCACATCCTCCAGCAAGTGCGCGACTTGATCGGCGCCTTTCCCAAGATGGCCGGCGTGTTCTGGGACCAAAACTGTTACACCGGCGTGGACTATGCCCATGACGACGGCGTCTCGATGGTAGACGGCCGCCGGGTGTCGATGATGGAGTTCGCCCAGAAGAGAATGCTCGAGCAGGCCAGTCGAATCCTGCACGAACACGACAAGGTGATCTTCACGAATGGCGGGTGGACGGCAGGCCTCGCCCGTTACTGTGACGGACACATGTCCGAGGGAACCGTCCCAACGCGCCGGCTGCAGTACATCTGCATGATGAAACACCTCACGCTGCTCTCCTATGACCGAAATCTCCAGGCAAGCCGTGAGAAGCTTGCCCTGGCCCTGGAGACGGGGGCCCAGCCATGCGTCACGCTGGGAGACGATGCGTGTCGTGATCTGTTCCGTCGGTACCAGCCGATATTCCGCTTGTTGCAGGGACGGCAATGGGTGTTCCATCCGCGCGCCCTCACCCTCCCGAGCGGAAGCGTTGGCAACATCTTCCGCAACCCCGCCGGAAACCACGTGGTTACCACCGTAGCGCCCCCGGTGGACGCCATCACCCCGGCTGAACGGGCTGCTCCCCTGGACCTCGACGTCCGTCTTCCTGAAACAGCCGGAATCCGGCACATCTTCGGACTGAGCCCCCGTCGGCGCGGCCTCCAGGCAGTGAACAACAAGCAAGTCCCATCCGGGTTCGAGATCAGCATCCCCCGCCCCGAAGCTGGCGCAGCGGTCCTTCTGGCGCAGAACGGCCGGTGGATCGGTTCGGGCACACCGCAGCGCATCGCGGGCCGCGAAACTCCAGTGGACATTCTCTTCGCCAACCTTCAGACGACTCCGTGGAATGGTGAGTGGAGACTCGAGATACAGGGGCAAAACCAAGTTGAGAAATTCGAGATCGCGCCTGGCCAGACCCAACGCGTACGACTTGGGCCGATCCTTGTTGCCAACGACGCAACGGAATTGACAGTGACCATCCACGGTCCAGCCCCGGAAAACGGAGGCCCCAGAACCGTGATCGACATCCCCGTTGTGCAGGGAGTCGAGCTTTACGTCCCGACCACCGACACCGCCCAGCTCCGGCGAGACGCCGCCGTGCACGTTGCCGTGGCCAACAGATTGCCCCAAACAGTGCGTGTGGCCATTAGCCGCGATTGGGGTGAGGGAAGTGGCGCCCAACCGGTCGAAACAGTGACACTGAATCCCGATGATGTGCGCCCCATATCGGTTGCCGTTGATGCCGAATCCCTTGGGCTCAAGACCCTCAAACTCCTGGCCCGATGGCCTGGCGGCAGCTCCTCAGCCAGCTGTCAGATCGACGTGTTCGATGCCACGATCCCTTCGGACTTCCAGATCAAAGACGTCACGGAACTGGTCCTCCAGATGGACCTGTTCAATTCCCTCGGCGGAAAGTGGGAAGACAAGCCTGTGACCATCAACGGCGTGGATGCAGGACGCCTCCCCATAACCGGAAAGACCCTACGCTGGCATGAGGCCGTGAAGCTCACCATTGCGGACGCAACGGCCAGAGAAATCCTCAAACACGGGGTCCTCGACAACGGGGAGATCGTTCTGAAGGCAGAGGGAGGAAACACGGTCAGAAATTGCTTCAAGACTCGAAATATGCAGGCCTCGATCCGGGTGCGCTCGGGGGCCCAATACCGCTCAACCTGGGCTCGCGCGGTTCAGTGTTCGGCCGGAAACTGGCTCTACGCCGAAGGCAACAGCGTGGGCCTCGGGCAGCCTGTCCCCCTCGGGACGTTGCGGTTCATCCGCACAGAATGGCAAACGGGAGAGTAGATCATGTCCAAGCGAGGACCGTGCATCGTGATCGGGGTAGATGGTGGCACACCCACGGTCTTGGAGCAGTACGTCCGCGAGGGCGCGCTGCCGAATATTGCCCGGCTCATGGAGCGTGGCACGTTTGCGGAAGCCTGTCTGCCGGCAATGCCCACAATCACGCCAACGTGCTGGGCCACGATTGCGACCGGTTCCACGCCCGAGATCCACGGTTGCACATGCGCCAGTCTGCATACCCCCGGGCGCCCGTTGACCGAAACCCAGAGCGCATACTGGTCTGAGCGCGTTCGGGCCGAGTTCATCTGGGAAACAGCTGAACGGGCTGGACTCAATGCGTTCGTCATGGCCTATCCCACTTCCTGGCCGCCGCGGCTCCGCAAAGGCACGCAAATAGGTGGACCGGGCTGCGGCGTGGTTGAGTACCACACGGCCGACACCTCCCCGGGCCGTTTCATTGTCGACGGCGTACCGCTGCAGCTCTTCTCAACCGCGGAGATCGCGGATCCCTTCGCGACACGTGTGACCATCGCCCCCGGCGTCGACGGTGTACTTGAAGCCGAGCTTTGGGCCCGCATCGAGCACAATGCCTGGGATGTCGAAACATTCGGGTGGAAAGCCCGGTTCGCGGGCGAAGACACGGTGGTGTTTACCGATCTGGAGGATGGAGAAGGGAAGGTCGAGTTGCGACCAGGCCAGTGGAGCAATGATCTACTTCACGATTTCCGCGGCGCTTCTAAGCCACGCCAGGCGCGGTACCGAATGAAGCTCCTCGATGCATCGGCCTGTGCCCAGCGACTGACCGTCTTTGTCACTCCCATCGTTGACCTCACGGACCGCGCCGTTCCGGCCGGACTTGGGGCCGAACTGAACGCCCTTGGCGGCGTCGCCCCGTTCTGGCACCATGGCACCCCTTTGCTGCGCAAGGTCGTCTCGACCGAGACCTTCCTGGAAGTCGAACGTGCGAACTTCGCATGGCGCCTGGAGGCGATGCGTCACGTCCATCAGAAACGCCCGCTGGACCTTGTCTTCCAGTACAGCGTGATGATCGACACGATCAATCACCTGCACCGCGCCACAATCGAGGGCTACCGCGGTGTGGACGAAGCAACGCGACAGGCCTCCGTTGCCCTTGAGCGTGGCGCCTACGCCCTCGTGGATGAGTTCGTCGGCGGCGCCCTCGACATCCTGGGACCGGACACGACCATCTTCGTCGTCTCCGACCATGGATCCTGTGGCTACGCACGTGGGCTGAACATTCGGGACGTGCTCAAGCAGGCCGGTCTGCTCGTGACAAAGCAGACTGACGCCGGAGAAGAGGTGGACTGGACTGCTTCTCGGACAGCACCCCTGCACAGTTCGTACGTCTACGTCAATCTGCAAGGCCGCGAGCCGCATGGAATCGTGCCCCCGGCTGAGTACAAACACACGGTCGATGAGATCATCGCAGCGCTCTACGACGCGACGGATCCGGACACCGGCAAACGTCAAGCCGCTTTGGCCCTGCGGCGCGAAGACGCACGGCTCGTGGGGCTTGCGGGGCCGACGATGGGGGATGTGGTCTTCGCCGTGGCCGGGGGCGTAGGATCGCCCGCCGGGGGCGTGCATGCCGGTCAGATCCCGACGGCACAGTCCAACGGCGGAAGCCAGTGCGCCCTCCTCCTGGCCGCCGGCCCCGGCATTCGCTGCGGACATCGCATTTCACATACCGTGCGCCAACACCAGATCGCCCCAACTCTCAGCGCCCTGCTCGATATTCCGCCACCACGCGACAGCAACGGCGCCGTTATCCGCGAGATGCTCGCGGACTGAGTCAGAAACGGACAAGTGGGGCGGAATCTCCGTGACCGGCTGGCGGTGCGGGACGCC
Organism: Lentisphaerota bacterium; assembly: GCA_018676675.1. Classification (GTDB taxonomy): domain Bacteria; phylum Verrucomicrobiota; class Lentisphaeria; order Oligosphaerales; family JABHEG01; genus JABHEG01. The sequence goes on along the minus strand of JABHEG010000316.1, from coordinate 23,598 downwards.
CCGCCCCACTTTGAGTGCGCACAGCAACGGCGGAGACCGCCGCTCTCCAAGGAAAATCCCATGCTGACCAAGCCCAGGCAACAGACAGAGTCACCATGAACACGCGGAGAGACAACACTCCAAGCATGGCTCCGTTCAAAGCCCCCTTTCTCCCTCTCCTCATCTTCTTCATCGCCGGCATGGCCGGGGTGGAGGCCGGCCGCATCCTCCCGAGCTTGAGGGACAGTGTCCGCTACCACATCAGCTTCGATGCGGGGGTTGAGCCGGACACCGGTGATCTCACCGTCCGCGAGGTGGCAAACGCTCAGCTAAGTACAGGGAAGTCCGGGAACGGTTACCTTGTTCCCGGCGGAGCCGACCCAGACGTGCTCAACGGTGTTTCCTACACACTGAAGGATCACCCGCTGTCCAGCCCGGGAGCGCTATCGTTCTGGCTGGCTCCCGTGAACTGGTCGGATCCTGGGGAGGTGAACGGCCGCGGCTCGATCTACCTGTTCCGCCTCGAGATGGCCGGCGGGGCCAAACTCCTCATTCAGCGCCAGGGATTCCAGACGGAACCCCCGAAACGCCAAGACTACTTCATCGTCGGCCTCTATGGACTCAAAGACCTGGGGGCTCCCGCCCACTGCCTGGGGGGCACGAAAGGCTGGAGGAACGGGGAGCACCATCTGGTCGTCGTCAATTGGGACCTTACGGGGCTCGAGTTGAGCGTTGATGGGAACGCATTCAGACGTATCGCGTTCCAGCGTCCCCTGGTCCCGGCGCAGGACTGTCCGTCAGGTAGAGACTATGACTTGGTCATCGGTCGTGGCGATGCCGCGCCGGAAACAACACTCCTCGATGAGGTGGTCTTCTACCGGCGACCGTTGGCGCCGGCAGAAGTCCGAAGCATGTATACGTCTGCCCCGCCCGCTCCCGCATCCCCAGCGAGCGAAAACTGGACCAGCGAACCGTGGTCCACGGACATGACGCTGCCGGTCCTTGATCCCAACCACATCCCTACAGTGGACGGCGTGATCGGCGAGGGCGAGTGGTCGCACGCCAGCCGACTTGTGGGCGCATTCAGCATCGGCCCCGCCCAATTGCACTTCGAGGGGCGCCGTTACATCGCCTGGACAGCCTGCGACGGACAGACGTTGTACCTGGCAATGAGAACCGAGCTCCCTGCTGACGACGATCTCCGGTCCACGGTCTCCCCCCAAGGCGACAGCGACCTGATCCAAGCCTGGCGGGATGACTCAATTGAGCTCTGGCTGACGCCTGACCGCGACAACCCATCCGGGGAATCCTACCAAATCGTGGTGAACTCGCTGGGCACCCTCTACGATGTGCGCCACGACCCAACTCAAAAAGAGAAAGCGAAACGAGCCGACGCGTCATTCCGCGTGCAATGGGCCTTCGCGAACAGCACGGACGACACGTGGTGGCATATCGAGATCGCGATGCCTTTGGCCCAGTTCGGGATCTCAGCCCTGCCCCCGGAACAGCCTCTTGGCCTGCACCTGGTACGCAACTGGAAGAGCCCGAACGTGCAGGCGGACCACACAGCCTACCTCGGAGCATTCAGCAATCCCCGGAAAATGGGCAGGCTCAGAATCGGCGGAAAAGGTCCGGTCGTACGTCAGATGCACCTGCGGGAGGAGAACACAGGGAAGGCCGACCTCCGCTTTGAGATTGTGAATCCACACGAACGGCCCATCTCGGTCTACGTCGACGGCTACAGTCATTCGGGGAGCGGAAATCCCGAGAAGCTCCTCAAAGGACTGTTCACAATCCCCGGGACGGGCAGCAAGGTGTTGACCTTGGACCGAAGTCACGGCAGCGGGCAGTACCGCAACTCCCTCGAGGTGACCTCGGAAGACAGAGAGGACGTCTACTTCGCCCGCAAGTTCATCTGGAAGAACGAGCGTCCTCCCACCTCGGAGAAGAGCTCAAGCCGCTCCAAGCTGAAATTCCGCTTCGGATACTACCCCTCGTTCCACAGGATCAGAGCACGACTCGATGTCTCCAGGCTCCCGGACCGGGACAGGGCCACCAGGGGGCACGTGAGCGTGAGGGCGAAGCAATCAGGCACAGTCATCGTGCAAGGCCCATTCCCGACGTTCGTGGGACACGCCTCCGAAACGGTGCTGGACGTTCCGGCGCTCCAGGAGGGTGACTATCTGATCGAGGCCACGCTCCTGGGGAAAGACGGAAAGGAAATGGAAGCGGTCACGCAGGATTTCACCCGCAAACACTTCCCCTGGGAGAACAACGACCTGGGAATCACAGACGAGGTCATCCCACCTTTCACACCAATTGAGGTGGAGGGCAAGAGAGTTTCCACCGTACTGCGCACACACACACTGAATGACACGGGGTTGCTTGACAGCATCGTAAGCGAAGGCAAGACCGTGCTCGCCGCACCGATGCACTTCGATGTCGTCGTTGACGGAGCACAGCACGAGGTCTCCCCCCGGCCGGTTGTTTTCACGCAGACGAAATCGAATGCGGTCAAGCACACAACCACATGGCACGCAGGCCCACTCGTTGTCGCGCTGGACGGCGTTTGGGACTATGACGGGTTGCTGAAATGCGAGATGCACCTGGACCTGCCCGAGACATCGACCCTGGACAAACTGGACTTGGTCATCCCGGTCAAACCCGAGATCGCCAAGTACCTGCACGTCGCCTCAGACCGCATGCGCCTCAGCGTCCACAAACGCCTGCCGACGTCGAGTTCGGGCTCAGAGCCGGTCTGGCAAAGCAACACGGTAGCGCACAACGACATGCCGGATAGCGATGACGTGGTCGGGCGTCTTCCGGGGACATTCGTCCCGTACGTCTGGCTGGGGAACGAGCGGCAGGGAATCTGCTGGGTGGCAGACAATGACTCGGGCTGGCTTGTCGATGATGTGCAGTCGACGCACGCCGTCTATCGACAAGAGGACAGCGTCCTGCTCAGAGTGAGCTTCGTGACCAAACCCGGCCCGTTGAAGGCCCGACGCAGAATCGTGTTCGGGCTGCAGGCGACTCCCGCAAAGCCGATGCCGAGGAGACCCGACCACTGGCGGCGAATGGTGTTCAGTTTGGCCTCGAAGGAGTTCTCATCGCTGTGCAACCTGACCATCTTCGGCTCGGCGTTCCAGTGGGGCGGCCCCGACTTCTACGCCATGTACCCGCGCGGCAAGGACTTCGGTATCTACTCGACCATCAAGAACACGCGCGCCACCGGTCGATTGGACCGCGCGGTCTTGGACGACTGGCTGAAAGGCTACGACGAAACCAACCCGTACCTCGACATCATCAAGAGGAACATCGGGAAAGTCCATTCCTGCAAGTCCAAGCCGGATGTGGTCATCCCCTACACCGATGTCCGAGGCGCATCCGTGACTGAGGAAGCGTTCGACACGTTCCAGGACGAGTGGCTCATCTACGAGTTCGGCAAGCGTACTTGGCCCACGTTCACCGACCCGGCCCTGGGCTACGTGATATCAACGACCCCGAGCCGACAGGACTACATCCTCCACTACTTCAAACGCATGCTGGACGCCGGTGCGTTCGATGCGATCTACTTCGACTGCCCCTACCCCAAAGCGGTCCGCAACACGGTGACCAGCGGAGCCTATATCGACGAGCACGGTCGGAAACGTGCGTCCGCAGACATCTTCGAGATGCGCGAACTCTTCAAACGATGCGCCGTGCTCGCCCATCAGAAACGTGGCTACAACATGAACATCGCACACATGTCCACGGTCAACGTCGTGCCGCTGCTCTCCTGGTTCGGCGTAAATCTGGACTGGGAGTTCAACTACGGCCAGGATGACTTCCAGGATCGCGGCTTCTCACGTGACTACACCCGGATCGTGACCATCGGGCAACAAACAGGCACCACCCCATTGGTGCTCGGGTCCCTCGGTATCCGAGGCCAGGATCCCGCCACGCTGGCCCGGGCCAGACGAACGCTCGCCGGCTGCCTCCTGGCGCACGAAGTGAAAGACTGGGCCGTCGCGTGGGGAAAGGACAGAACCTACAAAGATGCCCTCAAGATCCTGTACGACTTCGGATATGGCACCAACGCGACGGTGTACAATGACTGGAGCGACGGCTTCCCGGCAGCAATCAGTGGCACGGAGACCGCAATCCTCCTGCTCGTGAGGGATGGAGAAGCCCTCCTCGTCGTCACGGACTACGGGAATGGCGGAACCTGCGAACTCACCCTCGATGCGACGAACGTCACACTGCTTCCCGGAGGCGCATTCTACAACGCCCTTTCCGGCGAACGACTACAAGCAGCAGGCGCTTCATCCTGCCGGTTCTCCCTGCCCAAGCACGACTTCCGAATCATCCACTACCGGTAACAGTACGGCGGACGGCCTCCGACCGCCATCCACTGCGTGCCGCCGGGGGGACCGTGCGGCCTACTACCGGTCTTGCCCTTTTCGTACGGCGGGCGGCCTCAGACCGCCATCCACTGCGTGCCGCCCGGAGGCCGTGCGGGGTACTGTCGCTCTCCCCCACTCAGCGGCCAGGCTTGATCACGCGCACCATGGTGACAGTAACATCCCCGGGCCCGGCCGTCTCCAGACGGAAATCCATGTTGGGCTTCCCAACGAATTCAGCTCTGGGGACACGTTCCAGGGCGATCTTCCGAAAGCCCGATGTTCCTGAGATTCCAGGTGCGTAATTGCCGCGCCCCTGCCCGAAAAGCTGCAGTCTGAACATGCTATCAGCATCGGCAGTAAACGTCCCGGTGACATCCTCCCATGCACCCACTCGTTCCGCCTCAAGATAGACTACGGTTGACCAATCCATCCGTCCAATGCGGATGCCCGGTCGCAGTCCGTTGCCGTCGTTCCGGATCTGAGCAGTCAAACGATAGGCAGTGCCCTTCTTGAGCGCCACCATTTGATCCATGTGCACGGTGTCATCCAGGCGCTGGTAGGCGAACCTGACGAGACGCTGCCCAGGGCGTTCGGGGTCGTCGACAATCTTGTAGAGATCCGGCCGTTCCCACTCTGCGTCGCCTTTGGACCAGGCCACATTCTTCACCACATTCACCGGTTCCCCGGGATCACCGGACAGCCAGTCACGGAATGCGGCATCCTGCGGGAAAACACCTGATGCGGCGAGTGAAGGAAGCGCAAATGTCGCGGTCTTCCGCTGCCCATCTCCCACGTTCGCAACGGTGGCACTCTTGAGCAATCGCCCTTGCCCATCGGTGTAACGCAGCCACCAGCGCGTCTGGCCCCGGTCCATATATGTCACCTTGACAGTCGCAGCAGCAGCTCGCGGCCAGAACGCTCTATCAAGCTGAAAAAGCAGCCCGTTCTGACCGTCGGCCAAGTTGGTTCGACGCGCATCGAAATCGTGGTGATGTTCCGGTCGGTCCATGTACAGCTTGAAGCGATCCATCCTCTCGGACGGTTCACTGAGGCTGCCGGGGTAGTCACGCTGAATGAGCCAGCGCTCGATGTTCTTCACCGGCCGGCCGCGAAGACTGCACTCGCGCAGATACACCCAGGCATCGGGCGAGTTCTCTCGGCGGCGCCCCTGGGTCAGGAGAACGTAGGCGTTCACGTCAGGGTTGAGCTTCAACGTCGCATGGCTGACCATCTGGAAGTTCTGGCGCATCTGCAGTGCGCGGAGTGAGGAAATGCGGTGTCGATAGTCGTAGGCATCAGCTGGACCGAAACGCCACTCCCAGTATTTCCCGTACTCCTCGTTCTCGTCACCCCGGAAACGCCCTTCTGCAATCGTCGGGTGCGCGTCGTCCACTTCCGCGTAGCCGACGGCGGTGACCCGACTTCCCCAGGCAGATGCCTCAAACAGCCCGTGCTGGAAGTCTATCCCGCCCCCGCGAATCCCGGCTCCTCTACTGAATGCGTACTCCGCAAGCCCGGTCGTCGCTGCACGGTAGGCTGGTGTGGGGCCCACCGGCCCGCTTCCCATCCAGGCCAGTTTGTGCTCGACGCCCCGGAAGGCCTCGCACATCGCATCAATGCGATGCCGAAGCCAGCGGCCAAACAACTCCGGGGTCAGACCGGCTTCCTCATACATTTTCAGATCAACCGGACGCATCCAAAGCTCTTCACCGCGAGAAGGACTGATCGCGTGGATGTAACCGTAGACGACATCGTCACTCTGGGGAATTCCCGTACGCCCAAAGGCCTGCAGGTACTCGTGGTATGCCGTCTCAACCCCGGTGTTCCAGGCAGCGACATTCTGAAGCCGCCACGGCTGGTTCTCACTGAGCACAGGCACATCGAAAACCACCGGTTTGTGCGTTTCCATGACCCAATCCGGGATCCCGCGTCGCTCGACGCCGTTGAGATGAATCCCCGTCCGCATGCCGGCCTTCCGGTTGGCCTCAATGCGCTTCCGCAACAGGTCCCACCGGTACTCGCCCGGGGCCGGGTTGAGCTGTTTCCAGCGAATGTGGATTCCCGAAACGGTGATGGAGGGGTGGTAACGCTTCGCCCCCCATGTAACAAAGCCCGAATAGGGCACCGGGGCCGTCCCGGAGGGAAGCGACCAATCCCAGCCCTCTTTGACGGTGACCGGCTGCAAGGTGTTTTGGGCGCGCACGCCCACACAGACCCCCGCCAGAGCCAAACCAACACATGTCATCAACCGATTGTGCATCTCATTCTCCGTTGCGTAGGCACACAGCGAGCTCAGTGGGTCGGGTTCCGCCGTCGCCGGGCCATGGCGGACACGTCTCCGAGACCGACTGGCGCTTTCCCAATGTGGGAGGGGGCTGCCATGCCCCGACGGACGCCTTCCCAGTGTGGGAGGGGGCTCCGTCCCGCGACTGTTCCTGCTGTGTCTTCCCAATGTGGGAGGGGGCTCCGTCCCGCGACTGTTTCTGCTGTTTCTTCCCAATGTGGGAGGGGGCGGCCATGCCCCGACTCTCCGTCTCCTGACTCAAAAACAAGCAATCGGCGGGTGGCACCGCCTCCCACGTTGAAGAGACCTCCTCAGAAGCGGCTGCCCAAATGTAGGAAGGGCTACCATGCCCCGACTGACGCTTTCCCAAATGTGGGAGGGCCACCGTGTGCCGCGACAGATCACCGAACTGACAATATCACGGCGCGACCAGCAGCCGCCCCGGATGCGTAGCCATGCGGGGTTCGCAGGTCTCACCGAAGTCCACGTAGATATCCTCGATGGCTTTGGTTAGGTCCAGGCGCCAGGCTTCACGACCGTTAGCGACCCCATGCACCTTGAACGGGCATTCATCACGCGTATTGCCGTCCACAGCCACTGTGCCGTCCGGGGTTCGAAGCGTGACCTGGACGTGTTCGCCTGGTACGTACGAGATCACATTCAGGTCGATGGCCGCAGCACCCGCCTTTGGCGCGAGATAGGCACTGGTCTGGTCCCCGACGAGAGTGACACGCGGTCCGGCGATACAGACGTAGCGATTATCCAGCCGCAGACGTCCCTTCGCGCGTCCGGACGTGATCGCGATCGCGTAGACGCCATCTTCAGGAGCGACCATCTCGATGGCGCCAGGGACGCCGATCTCGGCTGTCACGCTACCGAGGATCTTCCCGGACGGTGTGACCACGACGGCAAGGCTGCCGCTCGTGATGTGAGCATGCTGCAACGCAGTCAACTCGCCGCTGAGATGCTCGCCCTTGGCCAGAAGGACCTGGTACTGAGCCCGGGGGCGATGCGTGAAAACGCGCCTGAGTTCACCCGCCGGCAACGGATCATCCGAAAACGGGACGAGGTCATGTCCTGCCAGCTTGCGTGCGGACCTCGCTACATCCTCCACAAGCGGGTTCGGTGTCTCAGCCGGTTGCTGCCACAAGCTGTAATCTCCTTCGATGATGCCGTCGTTAGCCCGTCTGAACCAGGCGAAATAGTCTCCATGGTCCTCCTTCGTGTAGGCCGGACCCTCGTAAAAGACCCAGTATCCATTGGTCACTTCCACCCCCATGACAGCACTCTTTCCCTCAAATTCGGGATTGGCCCCGGACACAACCGGATCGAGCCCGGCCATATACCTGATCGTCGGGTCGACGGCGTCGAGTTCCCCCCGACGCTTCTGCAGGATGCCCCGGTTCTTGGCCAGAGCGTCATCGAGCTCCGTCTCCGTGCGCCAGTAGGTGTCGACTTCGGCCATGATCAACGGTGCCTTCGCAGTGTGCCATTCGCGCCAGACGGCTTCCTGGATGAACAGCGAATGGCTGGCGGGATAAACAACGAACTGGAACAGCGGATTGATGGCATCGACCAAACGACGCAGCTCCCGGCAGCGTTCCCGCCACGAGTTGACCTGGAAGTCGCGGAATGCGTCGGCCTTGCCCAGTTCCCTCAGCCACGCTCCGCGATCGGCCGGCAGGGGGTTTGGTATCTGCAGGCCCTGGCCCGCGGCAAATCGGCGCAGGATCGGTGCGTCGTAGGAGAGCGTATAGCACATGCCGCCGCCGATCTTGACCTTGTCGTAGTTCTCAAAGTCCAGAAAGACTCCCATGACTGCGGGGTTCTCGCGGGACAGTTCAGCGTAGAACAGGATCCGGTCGTGCCAGTAGTCCCAAAGCTCGCCGCCGTTCGGACTGGCCAACTGGTTCGTCTGTCCATTCGCAGCGGTAGCCCGTTGATCAGGTCCTCCCTTCGCAATGTAGGTCCCTCGGATCCAGGGCATGTAGAAGAGCCCATGGTCGCGAGCCATGGTCGCTGCACGCCGCACTCGCGCATCGTCATCTGCCCCAGTCCGGGGCACAACGACATTGAACCCAGCCGCCCGGATCTCAGCCACATGCTCAGGTTGCATGATCCAACCCGTGCTCGCCATGAGGACTTTGTCCACAAGGATGCGGTAGGCATCACTCGTGCCAAGGGCATTACGTCGGGCGACCCAGTCCGACTCCGTCGGCTGGGCCAGCACGCTGCCAAGCGCCAACGTTGCGGCCCAAAGGCCTGTTCGTATGTGTTTGATGTCCATTGTGTCTGTCCTGTGTTGTGAAAGCGTGATTGCGTGATTGCGTGATTGCGTGGTCGAGTCTCACCGTTTCGTGGTGTGAGAGCGTGAGAGCGTGATTGCGTGATTGCATGTTTGCGTGGTCGAGTCTCACCGTATCATGTTGTGAAAGCGTGAAAGCGTCAAAGCGTGATTGCGTGGTTGAGTCTCACCGTGACTACGAGCCATCACCATAGCTCTATCTCCGTCTCCACCGACATGGTCTGCGGCGGCGTGCAGCGTCAGCAGCACCAACTGTCTGTCCTTTCGGATCTCACCACCCGCTGCGCTTGAGGCACGGAGACAAGAACCGGAGAGGAGGTCGTCGGATATCGTCCCCGGCTATGCCGGCCACAATCTCCGCCAACGTCTTCTTCTGGAGAACACTGAGCAGGACCATTCCCGTTGCCAGTGGCCTTTCCGGATTGCTCCTCCGGTCTCCAACCCCAAGACCATTCGGCGAATCAGTCAGGCCGTGATAGCGGCATGGCGGATACGCAGAAGCTCCGTGTTCTTCTCCCTTCTGCTCCGTGCCTCAGTGTACTCGGTGGTTTGGTCCCGAATTCCCGTTCCGGTTTATCTGGGCACGACGCTTCCCCGCTACTCCCCTTCTTACGCTTCCACATCTTCACTCCTCCGGCGGCTTCCACCGAAACGTGCGCGCGAGGCCAGGTCCTTCACGCCAGGTCAACCAACCAACGTTCAACGCGAGCGGGTGGCTTGCGAGGACTCCACGGAAAAACACGTAGCGCTCGTCCATCGCCTGTCGTCCTGCCTCGCGCCGGGCATCGTCCAGCTCGCCTCTCGCCAATTGGCGCACTTGCGACTGCAGTTCGGCGTAACGCAGACCGAGAGCAAGGAAATCCAGCCGCTCAAGTACAACACCGTTCCCTTCCGCCACAGTTCTTGCCTGCTCGAGGAGTCTGCGGAGACCCGCGAGCCGTTCATCTGTGTAGCACTGCCAGAACTCGAGTTTCTGTCCCACTCCGGCTTCCTCTGCCCGAAGCTCTCGCTCCTGCTGGCGGCCGCAGCCGGCGGCAATCTCGTCCGTCAAAGACTCAATGTCGTCGAAATAGCGTTGAACAAGGTCGGCAGCCGGGCCGAATCCCTTCTCGCAGTAGTCCCGAGCCACCGCATCCGGGTCAACACTGGGATCCCACAGCAATTTCGCCAGCACGTAGTAGTTGAGCCCGTGTGTCGCCCAATGGTGCATCACACTGTCGAAGTCGGCGGCCACCATGCCTGTCTCAAAGCAGTGCTTGATGTCACGCGACAGTTTGCGCGGGAACGCGGCCGGGAAGCCCTCTCCACTGTGCAGCAAGTTCGGGCGCAGAAACAGGTTTCGGGCCTTTGCGGCCCAGGAGTCCCAACGCTCACGGTCTAACTGCAGCTTGTGGTCGTTGAAGTACCCGAGCCCCACAAACCCCACGAGCAAACGCGGATGGACCGACGCATAGAGCGGCGGCGCGCGGTAAGCGCTATACGCGTAGCAGCCAAGCCAGCGGTCGGGCGGAAGCGAGTCGTCGAGACACGCCGCCACCCGAGAGTAGAAGGTCACATAGCGATCGGTCAGTGCTGGGTAGTCGACATAGATTCGTGTTCGTCCTCGGGTGAACATGAGCCGGGTCTTCTCCGCCCCGGGCGGATCCAGACGCCGACAGTTCTCGCACATGCAGAAGTTGTTCGCACTCGAACCATCGTTCGGCGAAATGGATGCGGCTGAAAGGAGCGGGTTCTCCTCAAACTGCAGCATCTTTGTGCGCGCCACTGCGGCGGCAAGCTGCGCGTTCGAGGGACACAGCCGTTCACGCGAAGGCTCCTGCGTTCGGCGCCCGTTCATCTGCAGGGCAAACCACTCCGGGTGTTCCTCACCATTCTCATTCCACCACCCACCGTAGGCGTGGGTGTAGTGCAGGCCCAAACTGCTGCCAAGCCTCTGCCGGATGAACCAGGGATAGGTGCGTCTGATGTTAACAATGTGTGTGTCCGGGCTGATACCCAGCCGCCTCAGGCCTTTCAGCAACCGGTCGTGCACTTGGAATGTCGGCTTCTCACCGTCCTTGCTGGTGAGCGCCTCGTCACCTTCAACCGCGAACACATCCGGCTGATGGTACGGCACACCGGCAGCCCCGCTGCACCGCAGCTTCCGCTGGCGTAGCGCCGGCCAATCGCCCTCGTCGACTGGGTCGATGGTAAGCGAGGACAATGACGGGACCACCTCCCCCAGGTCTCCGGGCCACAGCCAGCGGAAGCCGACGTGTCGCTCCAAGAATGCCATGGCCCCATGCAGTGTGCCGTGCAACGCCAATCCCTCAGGTGTGCTATCTCGACCGATGATGAACAGAAGGCGTCCTCTTGTTACGAGGCGATATCCCTCCAATGGGAGCGAAGCCGAATCCAGCCCGAGCTTGCGGCCTATGTTGCTGTCGCCGACAATGACCGCGGATTTACTGGGCTCGGCACGTCCCCGGATCCGCACAGCCGTTTCTCCATCATCCTCCAGGAGCAGGTCTTCTTCCCGGACCAACGGTGAGATCTCGCCTGTGATGCGCGACAACCCTCGGCTCAGTTCCTCAACCGCCTTCACCGCAGCTCTGGACGCATCGGCACCAGTCACGACCGCGCAAACAATGTGCCCGTTCTCGATCAACGTGAGGGGCTCGCCGGCAACCTGGGGCACACGGCGCAGGTTCGGCTTCAGTGTGCGTTTCCGGGATGGAGAAACGTCCCGCGTAAGCGGCCCGTCCGGCCCCAATGGCGTAGCTGCCCACGGCTCACGTTGGCTGGGCACGGTGGTGCCTGCAGCGCCGCTGACCGCCGCACCAATCATGCTTCCGTAAGCGTCGGCGTCCTGACGCGAGGCCCTGTAGAGGCGAAACCACTCCTGGCCGAAGTACGTAACCGTCCCCTGCCCGACACGGTTGACGGCGACCTCGCCCCCCGCCTTTGGGCCCGCCTCGCCGATGAGCGGAACAGCGCTGGTCAACTGCATCAGGCAGACGCCCTTACCCAACCACGGGTAGGTATCGTTCGTGAGTGACCGAGTGATGGGATCGTCCTTGCCCAACACCGTGCTTCCGCTTGACGCACGTCCGATGTAAGCGCCTCCGAGTAGGGCTTGCAGACGTGAGACATCACGTCCATGGCCGGCCAGACGCATGGCACTTCCCGCGATGAAGATCAGATGCCCTCCGTCCTGAACATACTGAATGACCACGGCAATTTCGTCATCTGTCCACGCCCGTGCCGGTTTGCTCTTCAAGTTCCCGATCACCACCCCGGAGTGCTTCTGGAAGTCGCCCGGTTCCAGCCACATTCTGGCATCAACATGGGGGATATCGAACCGCGCGTGGGCAGGCAGACAGTGAGTCTCAATGACCAGCTCGCAATCCCTTCTTCCACTGCCTGTCGCAAACACGGCGATCGGTTTCGGCTCCGCAGCCATCAATACGGACATTGTACAGGCGAGTGCCGTCGAAAGCGTGGCGCTTCTCATGTGCTTTGTCACGTCAAATGCCTCCAGGTAACCAGTGATTCACGGCTGATCGTCTATCACACGTTCCCGTGTACGGCGAGCAGTCCTCTGATCGCCAGACCAAGAATGCCGCCCGGGGGCCGTGCGGCGTACTGTCCGTCTTCTTGTACGGCGGGTGGCCCTCCAACCGCCAAACCAGGGATGCCGCCGGGGGCCGGGCGGCGTACTGTCGTCCTCATGGGGCCGCTTGGCGGCCAGTCCTTGAAGGGCCGATGTCCCCAGCGGCCGTCTTCCGAGGCCGGTGGTCTCTCGAAGCCGCGGTCGTCGAGGCTTGCCCTGCTCTGGAGAAGGGACGCCGCCCCTCCAGGGGGCTTGCCGCCCGTGGGCCGTGCGGCGCACTACCCCTCTGCCCGCCGCCAACGTCGAATCGCTTCGCGCAGCGCTTCGAGATTGCGGGTGCTGATAACCTGACGGCCAGCGCCGGGGTAAATACTCACCGCCTGGTCACGGTGATAGGACCAAACATCGTCCCACGGCGTATTGCAGTACTCATAGTAGTTCTTGAGGCAGAAGAAATCCCATCCGTCGCGCTCAAGCCGTTGCGCCTGCTCTGCCAGGTGCAGCATGTCCAGTGGAGCGTGAGGAGCTTTCTCAGCCGCGCAAGGCGTGGTGTAGAACAGCTTGATCTGACCAATACCGCCTACCTGCTTGGCATGTTCACCATCCGGCCATCTGCCAAAATGGTTGATAAAGGGGCAGAACACGTCGATGTAGGGGGCCATCGTCCGAATGGCTTCGGTGTGGCACACGTTCGTGTCCCCGGGGTTGCACCAGATTCGCACCCGCGGATCAGCATCACGAACCGCCTTCGCACCCGTTGCCCATTTCGCCGCCGTCTTGTCCGACGGTTCGTCAAACACTTCCCAACTCCAGTCGCTGTAGGAGAGGCCCATGGCTTCGGTTGTCCCGACCACGCGTCGGACATGCTCGGCATCCGCAGGGGCACGAAGCGTCACATTGAGCAACCGAATCCCGAGGGCGTCCATCTCCGGCTTCGGGATCATCACACCGTGGATCAGGTCGAGTCCTACATCCGCGAATGTCTTCCAGGCTTCCGGGAACGCATAGGGCCGCGTCCAGCCCCCGACCAGAGGGCTGGGGTGTTGTTCCAGGTCGAAGGACTCGACGTCCATAACAATGTCCACGCTCTGCGGTCCCAGATTGAGCACCGCCCCGTGCTTCCCGGGCGGCAGTTTCCGGGCATCAACGGTCAACCACAGGCTCGCAATACACTGCGGGGGCACGGTGAGTTGTCGACGGCGGAGCAATGGCATGGGTTGCCAACCGAACGGTTTGCTCAACGTGTAGGCAACCACACGCCACGAAAGCGCCCGAGACGCGGCCCCCGTGGTACCAGGATTCATGGTCACAGCCTGCTCCGAAGGGTTGGCCATGTGCAGCAGTGCGGAAACCACTTCTCCCGTCCCCACTTGCAGGGCGATCGTGTCGGGCATCACGTCATCTTCAGGCCCCGGGCGCGTCGTGCTCATGTCAAAGCCATGCCACGTATGTGCCGCTCGCCAGACAGCCAGTTGGGGTGTTTCAGAACCTGTATTTCCGCCGATCCACCCGCGAATCTCGGAAGCGGTCAACGGGGGTTCGCGAACCCCTTCGGGTTGCCAGGTTGTGTCGTCAGTCAAGATGATGCGATCGACGTGCCGGTAGGCGTATGGCCCTTTGCCGCGGTTCTTCGAGAGCACGATGCCGAGATTGCCGGAGCTCAGTTCGACCTCGTGCGACGACCAAATCATGCGATAGCCGCCGGAATCGGCCGGCTCCTCACCGAACCGGAATGCCTTAGGAGCGTCATCCCCTTTCCTTTCCAGGCGAATCTGGAACAGATTTGTATAGCCCTTTATCCTCGAGTGGTGCACCCACAGTCGGTATCGCCCCTCATGCGGGATCGCAATCTGGGAGGTCATCTCTGCCAATCCGTCGCAATAGTGGGCACGCATTCGCTCCCCTCCGCCCGACAGGGAGTTCTTTTCCACGGCCCAACCCGCAACGCTTTCGGTCATCGATTCGGCCTCGATGACCTGATACCATCGTTTCCCGGACCGATCGAGTCCCCCCAAACGCTGCCCTTCCTCAGCCACCTGAGCCGGTGTGCCGATCAGATTCCAGTCAGAGTCAAAGCAGTGTGAGCGGGCCAGACGTCGTAGGTGGAGAGTTGGGGTGTCACTGTTCGCCAGGCGGGTCAGCAGATGGTTACGCCAATCGAGCCAGCATTCCCGGACTGCCGTGGGTACGCGATCCGAGGACCTCGTACCCGGTCGGGCACACCACAGGTCCCAGAGCTTCACCGTCTCAGCAGACGGCGGGCGGGTTGATCTCGAGGCATTGGGTCTCCGTGCTTCTGCGTGTGTCCCAGCCGGAAGACTCGGTCGCCGGATGGCACCGCCTCCCACATTGAGATCAGGCACAACCGCCCCGGGAGGGAATGCTACACCTGAACTCCCGACCAAAGCTCCAGGCATCCAGAGGGGATCTTCAGTGAGCACCAGGCAGTCGACATGCCGAAACGTGTATGACCCGCTATGGATGCAGCCGGCAAGCTCAAGCCCCAAAGGGCCGGCCGGGAGCTCCACGAGCGGCGTACACTCCCAGACGAATCCGGTCGGCTCATCTTTGATGCTCAAGACGGGCTGTTTCCGTCCGTGTTCCGCGAAGTCGAAGCGATGATTCAGCCATTCACCTTGTGCGGAGGTCTGCCAGCCAAATTCGTAGTTGACCATCTGCGCAGGTAACACGCGGACGCGGAAACTGGCATGGTGCCCTTTCAGGTGCCAGTAGCGCACCCACAGTCGGTAGGCGCCCGCCTTGAGAACAGTGACGCTTCTCCTGACGAATCCCGCATTGTGCCCGTAGCGACCACGCAGCAGTCCGGTTCCGCTGACCGGGCGGCCAGCGTGCCTCTCCGCCTCAATGACACTCCAGGTCTTGCCCCGCAATGGGAAGTCTTCCGCCTCGAACCAAAGCGTGCTGAACTCCTTTGGTGGATCAGTAACCAGACCTGCCTCGGCTGCACTCCGCCGGGCTTTCTCCCAGGCCGCAGTGCTGTCAGCAACCCATTCCGTGAAATCCCCAAAACAGTGCAGGCACGTGGCAAAGTGCTCCCAGGAAAGCTCGTCCGGTTCGTCCGCCCTGGCCTGCGGGGCCAACGGCTCATGCGGAAGGGCCAGGGCCGTTGCGGATGCAACCAACAACGCGATCAGACGCCCCCGCACATGCCGCCAGGCACGTGGTCGTGGGCAGCTCCGGATGGCTGCAGTACGGCCTTCGGACGGCAGGGCACATTCTTCCCATAGTACGCCGCACGGCCTCCGGGCGGCATCTTTGAGTGGCGGCTGGAGGGCCATCCGCCGTACAAGCGGCAGGACACGTTCTTCCAAATGAACGTGCGTGGCTGCACACCCCAGAATGACTGGCGCACATCGGCCCGAAGGCCGGTCTCGTGTGGGAACTGTTGTACTCATACCGCCTCGTTTGGGAATTCACCGTCGACAACACGACGTTCTCTTGGAGAGCGGCGGTCCGCCGCCGTAGCTGCGCGCGTGCCAAACGGTCGAGGACGACCGCTCTCCAGAAAACAGCTGATCACGACTTCTGATGTGGGCCGGCATAAGCCGCCTCATCGCTCAGGCAGCTCCAACGCGCCTTCCCACCAGACCAACTCGGTGGCCGGGGTGGATGTGAGAGTTGCGTTGGTGTACCGCACGAGTAGTGGGCGCAGACGTCGTGCAGCGCAGAGCGATGGCGCAGTCACCCGGAACGTGGCCGAACGCTTCGCCCACGGCTTGATCGCGCGGATACTGCGTTGGGAACGAGGCGTCGACCATCCGCGTGGAAGCACCAGGGCTACATCCCCGGCATCCAGACGTCGAGGCGATGGGTTGTGGACCGTTGCCTCGACCTGCAGTTCGGTCCCCGGGGACACATGGAGGAGTCCGGCGATGGCGCGAGGCGCTCCCTTCACGCGCAGCGACACCAAAGGAGCACTGTCACGGAGCAACAGAATTGTCGCGTGCGTGTCCACCTCCGGGACGGTCACGTGAAGGCTGTCGTCTACCAGATCAGACGGACACGGCGTCAGCTGTCTACTTCCCCCAACCACCACAAACGCTCGAACGGGCTCGGGGAGTCCCTCAGGCCAACGGACCGTCAACGGGAGGGAGACGAGCGACTCATCATTGAAGCTGGTCACGCCGATCAGCACATTGCCCGCAGCATCCACAAGCGGCACCTCAATACGGACCTTGGCCCGAAGCCGAGGGGGCAAACCGATGTTGACCGCAGGCTGAACCCCCGCATGCTTAAGAAACGCATCCAGCAGGCGGAAGGCATCCAACCCGGAGTGTGTTGTATCCCACTCGAACTGGGTCGCGGAACTGCTGTACAGCGATCCGAGCAGCATGGCGATGTAGAGTGAGTGACCTTTCCCCGGCTCGTTGAGAACGACACCGGGACGCCCGCCAAACGTCATCCCGATGACATGTCCATCGACGCACTGGACCCGCTGCAGTCCGAACCCGCTAAGCATGTATGGGCCAAGCTCACGCGCCACAGGATGCGTCGCATCCCACTGCTGCCACATTTCGCCCACGGTCTTGTGTCGTTCATCTCCCTCAATCGCGCTGATCGTGACTTCCCCGTACCCCTGCGTCGACTCCTCAAGGGCAAGCTTCCCTTTCGCTCGTTGGCTCTTGCCCGGTTTGGCGGCACAGACCCCGAAGATGGGGGCAAGCACATCCTGTGGCCTGCCGTGCTCATCGAAGGCTCCGGGCCAGCGGTCGCCGATCACGGCACCGCCTTCCTTGACCCATCCGGCCAACGTCGAAGCCGCAGTTGCCGGAACATGCTGTGCGTTAACCAGAACCACGGCGCCAACCGACGCCAGCTGCCCTTCCTCAATCTGCTTCGGCGTGATCCAGCGTACGCTGTAGCCAAGTCCGCGCAAGACCTCGTAGACGTGATACGGGGAGTCGACACCCTCCCCCCACGTGCTGGCCAGAGGCTGGTCCAGTGACAGGTCGATCCGACTGTAATAGAGGGCGACGGGCTTCACCGCATCGCGCCGCCGGGCATGGGTCAGAAGCCTCTCCAGTCGGTGCACTTCGTGTGCGCAGTCCGCAAACGCACCGAGCTTGTTCTTGGGTGCCAGGTCATGCCGCAGCAATGCCCACTTCGGATAGGAATCGTGATGTGTTCCCTCCTGGAACTGGAAGCAGTAAATGCCCTTGACGCCCTTGCCGACCATCGTCCAGAACGTGCGGGCGGCGATCCGCCAATCCGTGGAATGGGTGTTCCACTCCTCGTTGATCAGCCCACGGTCACCTGCCAAGCTCTGCAGCAAGTCAACTTCGCAGCCCAGGTAGTCATCCGCGCAATAGGTGTCCCACCCCACGTATGGCTGCTCAGCAAATGCGACTTCAATAAACTGCTCCCAGTTCATCGGCCGCATGGCAGTGAAGGCGGGCGCGAGCAAGTCCAGATTCGAGTTCTGACCGATGCAGAACCTACGTTCCGGATCCAACTCGGCAATGATGGGACGTTGGGCGGCCACTGCTTCGGCGAATGTCTGGCCGCAGAACTCCCGGAAGTCAAGCCACCCGGCCTTGTTCTCCGCCACGGTTCGGGGCGGGGTGACACGGTCAAACGAGTCGTGCTCTGCTCCCCAGATGCGATTAAGCTCCTCAATCCTGTCGTAGCGCGTGCTCAGCCATTCACAAAACGCTCGCTGCGAGGGCTCGCTGTAGTCCATCCAGCCGGCGACCTCCGCGCAAATCCGCCAGTCCTCGATCTCAGGTCGATCGACGCATGACTCAAGGCGCCGTCTCAACTCGCGTTCTGCTGCGACACGCAAAGGCGCAAAACTCAGACTCCAACCACGCCCAACCTGCCCTTCCGCGTTAACGAACCGGCCTTCGGGAGCCGGATGGGCTTTGGCAAGTTCTTTGTCCCCTTTCGCGAATGTCTCAATGGACGCCATCGTGCCCACACCGTACCTGGCAGAGCCGCGCCACGCCCCATGGTCCGCGTTGAACCCCAAACGTACAATCCGAGCGTAGTCAAGGTACATCGCGGCGTTGTTGATCAGGCCAAGATGGAATCGCTTCTTGAGGTTATCAACTCCCGCGAAGGCGCGGGCGTGCACTTCCGGAGTGCCGGCAACGGGGGGGGGCACGGGCCCGATCTCGGGCCCGGCCGGCAGGTCGCTGAGCACAGCACCACGTGGGTCGAACGCCAGGTCGCTGCTGACCACAACGCAATCCACCTGGCGTCGCGCATGACCGCCGCCATGGATAAGCGCCCCAACCGACAGCGATGCTCTCATTGGCCGCTCGAAGACTGCCGGGACACACTCCCATGCCCAGCCCGGCTTCTCCGGACGAGCCGGCTTGCTCAGGTAAGGCTGAGCCACCGGCAACCGTGCGTGCCAGTCCAATTTGCTGAATGCGACGGCTTCCCCGTCTTCGTCCCGGATCAACAGGTAGAAACTCCCCGGTCTGAGGGACTGGTAGTAGCGTATCCACAGGTTGTACGTACCCGGTCGAGGCAACTGCAGCGCAACGCCGCTCGATTCCGCAAGGGCATCCGCTGCCGGGCCGGACAGCACAGAACCTCCACTGGCCCCGTCGACAGGGGTAACCTTCCACCCGATCCCGGAGGCGCCGGCACGCCCTTCTCCCGCACGCTCCATTTCGAGACGAAAGACAGACGGATGGGTTACTCCCTCTGCCGAATCGGTCAAACCGGCAAGGATAATCGCCAGCAGAACGGCAGGGCCCAGCTCTCGACATCGGCTTCTCATTCAGCTCTCCTCGGTCAATGGCGGATCTGACAAATTACACCAATACTCCGGGCTCCAAGATCCTGCTCAATGATGGCATGTCCATCCTCGACACGCGGGGCGAGGTCCCGGCCATGCCACAGGTCCGAGTAAACCATGCCTGCCTGGTGAGGAACACGCAAGACGGCTCCCTGGAACTGCTGCCAACCTCCATTCCACAGGGTCCAGATGGTTTCCTGCTCTCCCGGGAACCGGTTGCAGAGCACACCCCGGACAAGCGTATCTACGAGCGGTTCGGGCTGCATGGTGAGAAATGCGTCCTCGTGCTCAGTGAGGATCGTGTTGATTTTGCGGGTAAGCTCAAATGCCTCAGGCTCATGTCCCCACGAGAGGCTATAGAGGGCGGCCCCATTGAACATGGAGTAGCGCAACCCATCCCAGATACCGTGCGAAAGACTGCCCGCGCATGTGATCGGAAGGAGTTTGAAGTCAGGAAACGCAAAGCGATGAATGTGCACATATCCGGGAGTGACATCAACATCAGAGCGTCCAAGGGCCGTAATGTAGGCACCATCAAGGTAGGGAATGACGACATCGGCCGGAGCGTGTTCGGTGTAGAGAACGGCCTTCGCCGGCAGCTTTCGTCTGGTCTCGCGGCACAGTTCGAGAAAACCGGTCTGCCGACAGCCCGGGACCTCATGCGAGTGGTCGTCCCGCCAGCACCAGTACGCCCCAAGATCCGTTCCCCCTTCATCCAGGTAGACACCGTCACATCCGGTTTCACGCACCAAGTCGGCGCATCGCGTGGACAGGTAGTCACGCCAACCGGGATGCCAGACACACTGGTTCCACAGCGGGTCCTCTTTGGTCGAATAGGAGTCCATATACGTCCCATTCCGACGCTTGACGGCCCACTCTTCACCGTGCGCCTTCCCAATGTTGGAAGACTTGCTGCAAAGATAGGTATCCAGGTAGAGGCCAACGCGTGTTCCGGCATCGTGATGGTCTGCGATCATGCCGCGGAATTTCTTCAGACCACCAATCTCGTGATAATGGCTGTAATCTCCCCAGCGGCCGTATTGCTTGGTCTGCCGCCAGTCAAAGAAGTGGTTCATCCCCACGGGGCCAAACAGTTCCCGATCCTTGGCGAGGAGGTCCTTCGTTACATAGGTATTACGCTCCGAATCGTACCACGTGTCTCCTTTGAAGTACTGCAACCAGGATGTTCTGAAGTTCCAGACGCGCCGGAACCAATCGCTGCGCGGAACCATCGGCTTCTGCCAGGTTCCCAGCCACGTGCGGTAGCGCTGCCAGCCGATCCGCCAATCCCCACCATGGATACCGATGTAGATCGGGGGGAACTGTTTCGCCTGCCCGGCAGGCAGATTCTGTTCCCGGTACTCGATCGACTGCCGCACGTCAGCCCCCTTCTTCCGTAAGACATAGTGCCGATATAGCGCTTCCGTGTCCCGGGTCATCAGGTAGACGCCGCCGCCACCGGCGCGGTCATAGGCCCCCATCCATTGGGTGGGAAAATACCCCGCATGGGCTTCACGGAAAGTGCGATCACGATTACTCCAGATAATCCCCAGGCGCGGGTAAACGTACCAGAGCCGCTCTGCCCCGGCCGGGGCACTGATCGCAATCCGAGCCGCTTCTACATGCAGTCGTCGGTCCGTGTCCGCCGTATTCGTCAGTTCGAGGGCCACCTCGACCTCATCTCCTCGCAGGGCCTGAACCGAAACAGCGACCTCAACCCGCGCCTCGATGCTGGTGAGACAGACCGTCGCGCGATCGCCAGCCACTTCACAGGAGCGCATCACGAACGTGTCTGATGCCCAGGATCTGAACCCGTCCGTCACCTGGAACAGGGGAACGCCGCTCGCAGTCACCGGCCAATCGGTGTGGTACCCATTCGTCAGGTCCGAGATCGCCAGGCCGTTTCCCAGATCAAAGACGACCAACCCCGTGTCGGTCTGCACCTGCAGGTTGCGGTCAACGCGCGTGATCGAAGGCACGGACTTGCGGGGCGATGATCCGGCTGGAGTGGCCTTCGCCTGAACCGGCGGAACGGGAACGAGACGCTCCTGAGATGCTGTCCCCGCAATGACCAGGAAGCGGCTCACCGTCGCCCCGTCCCGAAGCACAACGCGAGCGACCGTTTTGGTCGGGTCTGCCCGAAGTGCGTAGGCGTGAAGCCCTCGCCAGACGCCATAGTCGTTGCGATCAAGGCAGAGAGGCATCTGCTCCAGAGAAGTGCCGTCGGCATAGTGTATCGTCGTCAGGAACTGACTTGGCCGGAAGATCCGGTCGCCATTCTCCCAACCGTGGTAGCCCAACAGCTTGGGAGCAAAATCCCCCCCAACGAGCAGGTGGATTTCAGCCGCAGACGCGCCCACGGGGATACTGATCTCCGTGGTTTCCCTCTTGGACGTCGGGACCGACAGATTTCCTTCTCGTGGGACTACAAAACGGGCTCCGGCAATCTCAACCGCTCCGGCATCGAACCAGTCACTCAGGGCGAGCGAGCTCTGCACCCCCGTCAGCCCAAGCGAGCGCAGGCTGTCCAGGGCTATTGGCTGTGAGACCGCCTCGCTCGGGGTCCATGGCAGCATCTCACGGATCGGGAAGCGCGGTGGCTCAGCGCTCAGACGAATCCAGTCCACCTGCACCTTCCCCGTTGCTCCCTTCGCAGCCGCAAACCGGAGGGCCAAACGCTTCAGCTCTTTGAGCCGACAGGCCGTACCGGCGATGTGCCACTCCCCATCCACAATCAGATCCTCAACGAAAAACAGGAAGTTGTCTCGGCCCATGCGCGACTCATCGCCCTGGTCTCCCCAGAGGAAGTAAGACGCGAGATGCGGATCGACATCCGTAGCACGGTAGCGCATGGTCACGCGACGAACACCGGACAGGTCCCCCAAATCGAGGGACTGCAGCCAGATCATCGTCCCGCCGCTTCCGCTCGCGCGAAACGTCGCAACGCCGTCCTCGGACGTGTGCGAGTGTTCATCGGCCACGGTGTGAGGAGTCCAGCCCGGAGTCGGCCGCCAGGATCCAGGCGCCATTGGGACGCGCACATCCTGGGCAACAGCCAGAGCGCCAACGGCGAAGAACAGTGCCGCATATCGGACCTGCCGGTGATTCATTAAGTCGCGCCTTTCACAGCCGGTGGGCTCCCGGTGGGGGGATGGGGGCCGAGAGCCCAATGCTATTAGCTCTCTCTGGTTCCCGGATGGCCAAAGAGTCGCCGGGTGGCACCGCCTCCCACATTGTGTGCTCCCGTAACGTGGGAGGGGCTGCCATGCCGCGACCGTCTTCCTGAGAAACTTAATCGCATTGGGGCGAGAGCCCTGTCAGTACTACTCATATGGCTCGTAGTTCTCGTCTCGCAACTCGTACTCCGGCCAGCCCTTGCAGTAGTTCAGATGAGTAGACAGGAAGGCCCGGTAGGCGGAAAGAAGATCTCCGGTGTCGGGGGTAAAGCCTTCCGGCGGTCGGTGCTTGTCTGCCGTGCTGCCGACGCGAAATGTGAACGGAGCCTCCAGGCAACAAGGCTCAATCTGGCTCTGTCGTTTCACTCCCCGCCGAGATGCTTCCCGGATGAGTTTTACGGACAGCGCCGGCGTGATGGTCTTGGCGATGCTCGGCCCCGCTGCGTCCTTCGTCACCACGAACTCACTGTCAGGAACCAGAGGCCGCACCTCTCGCTGCACGGCCGAGTCGCCGGAGACAAACACAACGGGGACATTCCGGGAGCCGCATTCCAGAATGAACATACCTACCTCTCCGTACTCCTTCCCGTTAACTTCGAGCAACGTATGCGGTGTGACGGCATGGGCAGTTCCCGTCATGGCGTGGCCGCCGATGTACATGCCCACATCGGTGCCTTTGAAGAAGGGCAGCCACGGTCCCTGCCCGCATTGCCCGGTGATCAGCTGTGCCTGCTCTGGAAGCTCCTCCACGAGAAGCGTATTGCCTTGACCATGGGAATCCCAGATAACGACCTCGTCCGCACCTGCATCGAACGCACCCATCGCGGCGGCGGAAACTTCAGCTGTCGCGATCTTCATGAAACGCCTGGTGCGATCCAGGTTGACGGGGATGTTCCGGTCCTGATTGTCACGGATCACGAACCCCGCAACCCCTTCGAAGTCAAATTGTATGTAGACCCGCATGTGCTTTCTCCTCAACTGACGATCTGCTGTGACCGCAATATCTAATGGCCAACATGAAATCGCCAGTTGGTTCTACCTGTCTTGGCTTCAGTCCGGTCGCCATACCGGAGGGTGTGACGTGCGGAACTCTGGGTTGTACGGCGGG
>JABHEG010000092.1 GCA_018676675.1 Lentisphaerota bacterium | reverse complement strand
GTGTGTGGTGGAGGTCCGCACTCTTCCCTCAACAGCTCAAGTAGTCAAGAAAACAGGGAAACAGGTTTGTCTGGACAGAACCGAACTGAATAGCAGGAAGATCAAGCACGGTTCTGTCTCAAGGACTTTTGACAGAACCGCGTCAAGCTAAAGGAAAAGGCAGATGAGTTGGGTCACGAATGCCATCTCCTGATACGAGGCGTCTCAAAGTCTGAGACGTATGCCCGCTCCAACGACTTTCTGATGGCAAAACTGCTTGCACCGTAGCGTGCTACGCAGGGACAGTAGCGGAGCTTCTCTGCCTGAATTCCGTCCACATACCAGCGGATGAGGAGCGATCGATTGCAGTGTAAGAGAGCATCGCGATGGCGACGTCGGACCGGATACGTGCGGTCATCTTGGCTCGTGCTTGCGGCGGCCCTTGTTCCCGTACTGGCCGGCGGAGCCGGGGACGACGAGTTGGAGTATCTGTACCTGGACGAGGAAGCACCGTACGAGGAGAACCTCTCGGTCGATTACTGCACTGAGATGGGCGACCCGATCGCCGGCAACTCCGGTGCCTTCTACTTCAATATCCCATTGTTCGGTCTGGGCGGGCCGATGAAGCTGGCGTTCGTCCTGTATTACCGGTCGGACATGAGCACACCGTCGCCACGCGTGCCGAACGATTTCCCCTCTCTCGAACGCCCCAATCTGACGCGATTCTCCTGGACCCCGCGGTGTCAGGCGGTTTACACAGGCCCGGACTCGGAGTTCCTGACCGTGTGGCTCGGGGACGGCAACACGGTCTGCTTCAGGCGTGGCGAGTCGGGCAACTCGTGGGGGTTGTTCACGGGGGACCCTCCGAGTGCCGGCAAGGCGCAGCGTGAGAAGTTCCAGCTGAAGGTGATCGGCACGCGGATCTTCATGCTGTCGCCGTTGGCCCGGCGTATCTATGTGTTTCAGAACCAGGCCCCCGGGCTCGGCCGGGCCCTGTTCATCCTGGATCGGAACGGCAACGCGATCCGTTTCACGTATGCGGACCCCGAACACAACAACCCCAGCTCGATCAGCGACGGTCTGGGACGCACCTTGTACTTCACATACGTCCAAGGCGACGAGGACGCGGAAGCAGTGCTCACGCTGGTCACGGACGGCGAGGACCGGAGCGTCCATTTCAGCTACGAAAACGCCTTCGACAACGGCGGCTTCCCCAGCCTGCGCGAGGTCCGCAATGCCAACTCGGAGACGACCCGGCTCTCGTACCAGCCCGCGGAGTACAAGGGCACGACCCCCAGCACGTTCTACTTGGACAACGTCTCTACGGTGACAAAGCCGCGCGGCAACGTGCCGTACACGCAGCACTATGGCGTCCGCGCCATCCGCGGCAGCCGGGCCGTTCGGGTCGTCTCGCAGTTCCATGCAGACGGTCACAGGCGTTATCTCATGTATGACGAAGAATCCTTCGGGGTCCTCGATCAGAAGACCGTCGACACCGTCATCCGCCACGGGCACCACGGGCACCACAGCTCGCCGCAGGCATGGACCGATCCTGACGGGAAAACCGTCAACTTCGAACGAGACGGCAGTGACCGCACCACGGCCATGGTCGATCGCAAGGGCGCCCGGACCGAGATGAGTTACTTCACGCTTACCGGGGAACTGTCATCGCTCACCAACGCCAAAGGCGGAGTGACCTCTCACTCCCGGACATCCCAGTCCCAGACGGTCAAAGCCCCCGACGACAGCAGTGTGAATTTCGTGTTCTACAACCTGACCCGCACGACCTATCCGGACGGCACGACAGAATTGCGTGAATACGACGAACGGGGCAACGTTGCCGCCGTCACCGACCGGACAGGCGTCCGAATGGACTTCACCTACGACGAGCGTGGCCAACTTCTGGCGGCCACGAACGCAGCCGGCGGGGTCACCGTGCACACCTACAACGACGACGGTACGATGGCGACGAGTACAAACTCGGACACCGGCACGACCACTTACGGCTACGACCGCTACAAACGCCGCACCACAATGACCCACCCGGACCAGACCACGACCTTGACCAGCTACGACGCCAACGACCGTGTGCTTTCGGCGACCGACGAAAACGGTAAGACTGCCTCCATCGGGTACAACGCAAACGGCAACGTCGAGACCCAAACCGACCGAGTGGGCAACGAGAACGTCCGTGTCTACAACGACATGGACTGGGCCATCCAGGAGACCGACCGGACCGGTCGTTCGTTGTACCACGAGTACAACCCGTTCGGCAAGCGCGTCGAGACCAGGAACGACGCAGGACACGTGCAGACGTTCGTGCACAACAACCGTGACCTGCTGGTGAACACCTGGGAAGGCCCAACCATGGGGGACTGGCAGACGACCTACGACGCCGAGGGAATTCGAACGTCCAGCATCACGCCCCTGGGGCATACGACGCATTACGCCTCCGATGCGCTCGGGAAGATCACGTCGGTCCGTGACCCGTTGCTTAACGAGACAACGTACACGTGTGACCTTCTGGGACGTCTGGTGGGCAGCCACGACCCGGTGGGCCGTGCCGTTGCCTACGAGTATGCGGGTGCGGATCTGTTGGCCGTGACTCGCGTTCCCGGAATCGGCGAGGCCCGCTACACCTACAATGCCCTCGGCGGGCTGGAAACGGTCACCGACGCCAACCGCAGGCAGTGGCAGTTCACCTATACTCCCATGGGCCGTCCTCGGACCGAACAGGATCCGCTGGGCAACGCCTGGACCTACAGCTACGACCAGCGCGGCCGGCGCACAGGCACGGCGTATCCCGACGGTACAACGCTGACCCGGACGCTCGACGGGGTCGGCAATGTCACCGCCAAGGCCTACTCCGACGGCACGGTCGTCGAGTACACGTACGACGCGGAGTCGCGACTGACCGGCGCAACAGGCTTTGCACGTACCCTCGATGCCGAAGGCCGCGTGACGAACACCCGCATCAACAATCACGACTTCGGTGCGACCTACGACGAGGCCGGACGTCTGGCCACGGTCACGTACCCGGGTGACTTCGCGGTGACATACGAGTACGAGTCGCAGCGGGATGTCCTTGAAATCGTCCGTGACAACTTGCCCCGATACGACCAGATGGTGTTCAAGTACGACAAGGATCGGCGGCTGATCCGTATGACTCGCGGCAACAACATGGGCACGGAGTTTACCTACGACGCTGCCGGCCGGATGACCCGAATGCAGGCCGGATACATGAAGTCCGAGCAGTTCCAGGAGGAAGAACTGACGATCGACTTGACCTACACCTACGATCCTTCCGGCAAGGTGGCCGGCATCACCGGCACGCTGCCGCTGGCCCCGGACGCGGATGCCATGCGCGATGGCTTGGCTTTCTCCGTGGATGCTGCTTCACAGCTGAACACCGGAGGGTATGTGTACGACGCCGTGGGGCGTCTCTCCGCGAGCCCGGGGCAGACATTCACTTGGGACGGAGCGTCCCGTTTGGTCGCGGTCGGCGACGCGGTCCTGGCGTACGACGGTATGCACGGGGTGTTGTCCCGGACCGAGAACGGCCACACCACGAATTACTACCGCAACCACGCTATTGCCGGGAGTCCGATCGTTGCCGAACAGGATGCAGGGACCGGCGAGTTCACGCGTTACTACGCCTGGACACCGAGCGGTCGTCTGCTGTGGCTGACCGACCTAACGGACGGCAACAAACCGCGGTACTACCACTTCGACCACATCGGCTCGACCCTCATGCTTTCCGGACGCAAAGACGTCTACCCGATCGGCACGGTGCCTACCGTCGCGGATGCCTACGCCTACAGCCCGTACGGCCGGCTCCTGGCGCACGAGGGCGACAGCACACAGCCGTTCACGTTCATCGGGCAGTACGGCATCCGGCAGGAGGGAGCCAACGGGCGCCTGTACCAGATGCGGGCCCGATACTACAACGCGGAGACCGCAACGTTCCTGAGCCGCGACCCGCTGGGGCCCGTGCTGAACGACCTGACCCAGATCAACCTCTACCAATACGCCGGCTGTGACCCGCTGACCTTCGTCGATCCCACCGGCATGAAGGTCGTGATGACCCGGGACGGCGGGAACCGAATCCGCAGGTTCACGAACGTTCCGTTTCCCCGGGCCATGCAGAAGTTCCTCATTGCTGTCGTCCTGCGCAAGCTCTACGATGTGCTCACGGAGCAGATTTCGGAGCTGCGGGACGAGGCCGCCAAGTTGGACGAGGAACTCGAGGAACGTTTCGGTGAATCAGAGCTTAACGCCGAGCTTCTCGACATAAAACTCTCGCACCTTAGAGGGATCCTGGAGCGGAACCTCGCCCGGGAGGGAGGCGGTAGTGATCGGGAGGAAGATCAGAGGCTACTGGACACCCTCAAGGAGTTTCGTGGCGCTGAACAAATGAACCAGGAGTTCCAGATGTCCACGTCCACAGGCCGGCGGTTGCAGCGACTGGGCGGTGAGATAAAGGAACTCGCAGCCAAGCGAGATAAGGTGATGGACAAGCTATACGAATCGGGGATGCTTGGCGATTGATGAGCCGGACTGCAGTGCAGGAAGGAGTTGGGAAACATGATGCGACCATGGTACATGGCAGCACGGCTTTCGTTAGCGTTCGCGGGGCTGTCTTGCGTGTGGGCCGCCGAGATCAATGTCGTCTACAACTACGACATGGCGGGGCGGCTGACTCGGGCGACCTACAATGACGCGGTGAGCCTGAGCTACCGCTACGACGCGAATGGGAATCTCCTCAATCGACAGGTCGGGGAGCCTCCGGTGTTTGTCGAGTTCGCCACGATCTCCGGCGAAGGGGACGAATCGACCACAACGGTGGACGTTGCTCTGCGTCTCAGCAAGCCGGCGGACACCACGATACGGGTCGATGTGCTGCCTGCCGGCGGCACGGCGACTCCGCCCGACGGGGAAGGAAGCCCTGACTTCCGGCTGCCGCCCGGTTCCGTGACATTTGCCCCCGGCGAAACCGTGGCTCACCTTCAGCTCGGGATCGCGGATGACTCCCGCCCGGAGGACGCAGAATCTCTCAGGCTTGCTCTGCTGACGTCGACGGACGCCGTCGCGCCGGGTGTGAACACTCGCTTCTCTTACACGATCCGAGATGAAGACGAAGACGAAGACGGTCTCCCCGACGATTGGGAGGAGAGCCAGTTCGGCTACCGTGACCTGTCGCATGCACCCGACGGTGACCCCGATGCCGACGGCCAGTCAAACCTCGTGGAGTTCGAAGCTCAGAGTGACCCGGTGGGGTACTCCTGGCAATTCACCTGCACCGTTTCCGGAGCACAAACTCCAGATTTCACGATCGGCATGGCCGAGGGGGCAGGCGACGGATATGACGAAGGCTTGGATGCACTGACAAGTGATCCTCAAAGCAATCAGGGATACGCGGCCCTGGTGGGGGCCGGGAGCTACGACTTCCGCCAGGACATTCGCCGGCCGGCGAGGACGGCCGTATGGCGGCTGAGCGTGCGTACCCCAGCTGAGGTGGGCGCCGGGATTTCGTGGGATCCCGCTACCGTTCCGGCTCAGGGGCTGTCGCTGATCGAGCTTGACCACGCGCTCAAGCCAGTAGAGGGTGGGGTGAACATTGACATGGGGCAACCGGGGTCCTCGCCTGTCAGCGTCGGTACCAGCCGCCTGCGCAACTTCGAGATTCGCCTCGGCGAGTGCGGGATGTTGCTGTCTCTCCAGCCGGGCTGGACCTTGCTTTCACTGCCTTTCGACACGACTCAGGCAAGCCTGGCGGAACTCTTCGGTGCCCCGTTGGCCTCGCAGCCTATCTGGGTGTGGACTGAGGGACAATCCTATGAGATGGCTCAACAGATTCGACCGGGAGAGGCGTTCTGGATCTGGGTGCCGCCGGAGGCAGTCGACGAGCTCCAGGAGCTGCGGGTGACGGGACGGCGACTGAGTGCACTCCAGCGGACCATCTCCCCCGGCTGGCATCTTCTCGGCAGTGTGGGCCTGCCGCCATACGCAGAGAAACCGTTGGCTGCCGAGACGTCCGAGCCGGCCGGGGCACTTGGGGAACATCTCTGGGAATGGGACACGGGCGCTCAGATCTACCAGAACTCGAACCGGTTCCGCCCCGGTCGTGGCTACTGGGGGTGGGCTTCGCAAGACTGCGGCGTTGATCTGGGCGAGTAACGCCTGCTACCCCCCGGGAGCGCGACAGGAACCGGACATCCCCCTCCAAGCGAGGCAGGGCACCATGGCCCATTGCTTCCGCTCTGACGTGTTCCTCATGCGCGATACGCCCTCAACAGGCCCTGGTACGTCTGCTCAAAGTACTCGCAGGCGAATTCCACGGAAGCGAACACGTCCTCCATTGAGCGTCCCCCGCGCTGCTCCACCGGGCCCTTCACCTGCTTGTCCTCTGGCTCAGGAGGCGGTTCAAACGGCATGTCGTTCATGATGCTCAAGGCTACCATTGCTTCCGGGGTGCCCACGTCGCTTAGCACTCCCATTGCGTCGGCGCTCCCAATCAGCGCCAGTGCCCCGCACGCCCGGTGGCGGGCATGGGGCACTTCATGTGACACACAGCGCCGCAACGCCTCCATACCCGCCTCCCTGTCCAGTAGGTATAGTAGAAGTGCATTCTCACCGGCGTCCGCCCGCGCCTCCTGGTTCAGAGCCCTCAGCAACACGTTCTTGGACGTTGCCGGGAGTAGTGACGGGTGGTAATAGCCCATCAGCATTCTGCAGCAGGATGGCCGCACGAGAGGCACCGGGGTCGTGTCTCCAATGCAGCTTTCCAGCAACGCGAGTAGATCCTCCTCGAATCTTGAGTCAGCCCATGCCTCAATCAGCTGGAGAGCAAGGCTGACGCCTCGATCGACAGGACGCCGCTTCAAAGCCTCACGGCAGTCTCCTTCGACATAACGGCGCCCCATTCCCGCCTTCTCATAGAGGTAGTTTCGGGCGCCTTTCTCTTCGCACGTACGGATGTTGACCCGGGCTTCCAGCGCAGCGGCCCGATCGCGTAGTAGCTCGTCAACGGCCGTCGCCATCAAGGTGGCAGCGCCACTTCCTTCGGGGAGCAGATGCAGTGCGAGGTCCAGGTCGTTCAGTAGGACCGCCAGAGCTGCCTGCTGCCAGGGGTCCTGTTCATTTTCAAGCTTGTCGGCCACACGGCCCAGTACCTTGGCCGCCTGTTTGCCCTGGGCTGTGAGTACCGTCTGGTAATCGCCCTTGAGGTAGCCTGCAAGCTCCAAGCGCGGCAGCTCTGCCAACCAGAACCAGCCCATGGGCTCAGAGCGGACCAGGCGGCTTTCCGGAAGAGGCGGCGACGATAGCGACTGCAGAAATCGGAGATAGTAGTAGGGGTCGAAGACTCTCACGGCCCCGCCCCAGTAGCCGACATCCACGCCCGTGCCGTTCTCATGAGTGAAGTAACACCCGCGGCTATGGAAGCAGTAATTCCACCGGGAATTCCCAGGCACGATCCCGGATAGCGGCGGGGGGGGCGGCTGGTCTGCGTCCTCCATCATGTCCAACGCCTCGCTGGCGTTGTCAGGTAGATTCGCGGCGATGCCTGCGGCCCATCCCGACCATTGCTGATAGCGGTGGTAGCAGGTCAACAACCACAATGCGGTGGCATTGAGGCTGGCCGGCGGCGCACTCCGGATGGACGAGAGTGCTTCCAGAAAAGCGCTTTCGCTCCCGACCGTCGTGTCAGCGAGGTGAGCAACACGTTCAAGATCCAGACACAGGCTCAATTCTGCCACGATTCCACACCTTTGTCTAAAGCACACCACTCCCAGTGCCCCCGGCCGATCCGAGATCACATTCGAATCGAACAAGATACGGTCGCCCGGGGCCGTAATCCATGGATATTCCCCACGTCACACCGGGTCCCGGACCATCGACGAACGCGTCTGCCCGGAACGGCCCCGGTGCCTTTGGGGGGACCGTGTCTGCGATCTTTCGGAAGTGGACTCCGTCGTCGGCGTATTGCAGGGAATTCCCTTGCGGCCCGACAGAGCAGACCAAACAACCGACGCCCTGCCCATGCGGCCAGACGCACACCTCGTGACCGCTATCCAGCACCGGGTTGGCCGAGTGCTTCACATAGGGTCCGGTGGGCGTTCCGGCAATGGCCAATCCCATCTTCGTCTCGCCGGGAGTGCGGCGCATCTGTCGCCCTTTGTAGTACATCCAATACTGCCCGTTGCGAACCACGAAGCAGGTGTCATCGACGCGCATGCTGTCGAACATCGCCGGATCATCACTCGGTCGGAGCACGGGATTGCCCTCGAACCGGATCCACGGCCCTTCGGGCGACTCAGCCGATGCGACCCCGATCGCGGTGCGGGTTCCGTTCGGGCCGCCACTATCGTTGGTGAACGGCTCCGGTACGGCTGTGTAGAACAGGTAGTACGTGCCAGCGGCGACGAGGATCGTGGGTGTGAACACGGCATGCTCATCGAAGGCCCCTCTCGCGCCTTTGGATAGAGCTTCCCCTCGCTCCTGCCAAGTCATGCCGTCGGGACTTGTGGCGTACCACACCGACGCCGAGTAGCCGTCGACAGACTCGCAGGTGCGGGAGTACCAGACGTAGTACAGGCCATCAACCCGAATGACCGGGCTCGGATCCCGGCGGGTAACACCCTCCTCGTAGGGAATGGCCTCCGAGTACGTGAATCCGTCAGACATGGGGAATGGGGTGGTCATGTCGTTCCTCCCGGCTTCGCCTTCGCGCCGGTCACACACGACACATCCGCTGCGACGAAGCGCTGGAATGCATCGCCTTTCCAGCGGCATTGTCCTTTCCACTCCGGCTCACCGTGGCGTTGACACAGGGCGTCGCCGAAACGGCGCAACATCCGGAGGGCGTCACCGCCGCCTGCCGTAGCGCTGAGGAAGAGCCGGCATTCGTCGTCGTCGACACGCCTCCTGGCTTTGCCCGGGGGTTGCTTTTCTTCTACTGTCACTCCCGGTAAGGAGAGCTGCTCGAACACCTGCGCGTGCGGATCAGGCATGCGTTGCCCGTCGCGCCGGCAGTTGCCCTTCCGGAGATACAAATGCGGTGTCGGTTCGGCAACGAACTCGCCGTGGTGCGCTAGACACCAGAGCACGTCGAACACATGACGTCGCGTGAAATCCATCCGCAGCCTGTGCGCATAGGAGTTCCCCGCGACCATCTGGCGAGCGGCCACGAGCAAACTGTGCACGTGACGCAGTGCGTGCTCGTCTGCCGGGGGCAACTCGATGTCGACGGGGAATGGGACGAATGCCGGGCGGATCGGGCGCAACGGCTTCATCGCCACGATCTGCTCGGGTGCGAGCCCAGCCCGGACATCCTCGAGACGCGCCGTTTCCCTGTCGCCGCCATAGGCGCCGCAAGGGAATGCGGAGCAGTGCGCGCAGTTTGGGACCCGGTTGCGGCGGACGCACTTCTCAAGCGCACAGCCCCACGGCCCCGTGCACGGCATACAGCCGTTGCCACACCCCGCACGCCGGGGCTTCGCCTCGCGTTGTGTGAGCTCGGGCATCGGGAGCTCAGGCACATCCTGAAGGACGGCGGGCCGAGTACGAGCGTAGAGTACACGGCCCAGATCGATTCCCGCGGCCCGGGCTTGTTCGGGGGTGACGGCACGATAGGTGGCCATCGTGTCATAGCCGGCGTCGTAGTGATCCGCGACCATGCGCGCCATACAGTGCTGCCGACCCATGTCCGCGCGATGGACGAGATCGAGCAGGCCGCCGTCAGGGATGCCGGTCTTTCGGGCAAGCTCTGCGCGATCCGCCGCGGTCCTGGCCGCTTCGAGCAGCGCCAGGTTGTTCCCTGCCCCCTGCTCGACGAGCTTGTTGATGAATGCGTTGCGCGCCATGTCTGATTTCGGGATCAACAACCGCATCGTTTTCTGCGTCGGGAGCATGTAGTAGTCGATCTCAACCAGCGTAGCCTTCAGGTCGTCAATCGCGAGGCCGACCCGTTCGATGAACGCGGCGGCGGACTCACGCGTCCGGACTTGGTCCATCAGCTCTGACAGGCACCGGACGTCGGCGGCAGCGGCCTTCTGGAATACGCCGGTGATCGTCGTGAGGTTCTGGGTGCGGCGGGGATCGGAGCCGAAGACCTGATCGATTTCGCCTCCCCTCTTCTCGAGGAAGTCAATCCCCTGCCCCATGGTGACGTCAAACAGCTCCCTGACAAACCGATAGCGGAACCGCGCCCGTATCCGCCTGGTCCGGAACTCATACGTCGTTGCCGCAGTCCAGTCCCACCGGTCAGGCATTGTACATCCCCTCTCCTGAAGCCTGAGCCTGTGCGGGGGATGAGCGGGGCAGACACTCAGCACGCGTGCCCGGTTCCGTCTTCCATGTGGCTCGGAGCACCCTCGCCCAGTTCCCGTGGGTCGCCCTGGCAAGATCCGCTTCACTGAGCCCGTGACGTCTCAGCGCCTCCACCACCACCGGGAAGCCGGTCGCATCCCCGATGTCGTTCGGGACTAACGTGCCATCGAAGTCAGACCCCAGGCCCACGTGCTCAAAGCCAATTCGGGACGCGATGTAGTCGATGTGGCGGACGATCGTCTCCACCGGGGTGTCGGAGGACGGCTCGAGATCATCCCGAAGGAACAAGACACAGAACGTCACACCCACGATCCCCCCCGAATCACGAATAGCATCCAGTTGGTAGTCCTTCAGGTTCCGGCTGTGCGGCGACAGCACGTACGCATTTGAGTGTGTCGCGACCAGCGGCGCATCCGAGACCCCCGCAACGTCTTTGAAGCCGGCCTCGTTGATGTGCGACAGATCGATGAGGATCCCGAGACGATTGCACTCATGTACCACGCGACGTCCCAACGGCGTCAGGCCGCAGTCGCTCGAAGCAGGGCCGCTGGTTGCGGCACAGGCAAGCTTGTTGTCTCGTTGCCAGACGAGGCCGGCAGAGCGCAGCCCTGCACGGTGGTACTCCTCGATCATCTCTATGTCCGAACCGATGGGGTCGAGGCCCTCGAAATGCAGGATGGCCCCGAGCCGCCCTGAACGCAGGCAATCCTCGAGCCGCTCGATATCCGTGATGCGGCGAAACGTCCCCCGGCCCCCCTCCTCGATCCGGGCAAGCAGTCTGATGGAGGCGTCAACGCGGGCCCTGGCGCGATCGACTCTTGCCTCGTCGTCCAGGGTGTCCTGACGGTCACGAGGAGGGTACACGGCGAAGAACGCACTGTGCATCCCGCCCTCCAGTGCCCGAGGTAGGTCCACGTGTCCGGAAGCCCTTCCTGTCAGAAAGGCGCGTACGGGATCGTCTTCGTTTGCCAGCAACTTCTGCAGGACATCAATGTGCCCATCGATGATAGGCACATCCGCTCCCGGCGCCGGCTCATGTCCGCGTTCCATCAGGCAATCCCCACGAGTGTCGCCTTCTCTCACTCCAGTCCAGTTACCATCCCAGTCAATGCACCGATATGGCGGCCGTGTCCGATTTCCCGGAGGCCAGTTCGGTCACCGTCACGGTCCAGGTCCCGGCCAGCACAGGCATGTCGCTTGCGGTCTGAACCGGCATGACCCAGTCGAACTCCCACGTGCCGTTCTCGATCACGTCACCGTGCGAGACGTCGGATTCCGCACCGTCGGGCTGGGCCAAGGTGAACGTGAGCGGCACGACGCCCGCAAAAGGCGCACTGTGTTCGTCGGTCAGCCGTACGTTCACCCGCACGCGCTTTCCGGGACTCGCCTTTGCGGGGGCCTGGACGCTCAGTTCGCCAATGGCCTGTGGGTAGAGGGCGAGAATCCGGCCATCGGCAGGGGGGAGCTCGACGTTGAAGCGGAAGGTACCGTCCCGTTGGTCCAGACGAACGGGGCACGACGCCATGAGGTCATAGGCATCGTTATCCGCCCCCCCGGGGATCGACACCTCGGCCGCCACCGCCGCGCTCTTCTCGAGGGCTTTCGGGTAGTGTCCAAACAGGGGGCCTCGTTCAAGCTTGGTGTTGACGAGCACCACGATACGGGTGTTGGGCAGGAGTCCTTCACGGATCACGACATCGGGACAGGTCGTGCTGTAGTCCGGCCTGAGCCGCGCCGTGATCGTGCCCCAGATCCCGGCCAATCCCGGCCCCCGATCATTCGATCGCGCCCTCCCCGTGTCCATCATGAGCTGTTCCAGGTCCAGAGATGTGAAGGCTTCCTTGGCGTCAGCACGGGTTTGAGGCCCGAGTTCCTCGGCAAGAACAGCCCCGTTGAAGTGCTCCTGCCACGTCCGGTCACAGAGCAGGAGCCCACCTTGATCGATGTACCCTTGGAAGCGCGCCTTCGTGTCGTCTGTCATAAACTTGACCGCAGGTAGGACGATCATCGGATATGCGTTCAGGTCGATCCGCTCGACCTGGTCCTCGAAGAGGATGTCGGTGGCGTAGGGACCTCTGAGGATCGCGTCGGCGAGCGGTTGCCACTTGAAGGCGCTCCACCAATCCTCGAATCCCATGACCTGCGTGGTGAAGGAAAGGAACACACCGATCGTGCCCGACCGCGCCCGAGTCTTGCGCAACAGCGGGCCCAATGGCGTGAGAACCCGGTCCGAGAAGTCCCTCAGTGTCCCGGGCAGCCCCGGCGTCCACGCCGCGGTTCGCCTCAAGCCATCGCTCTTCATTTTCGCGCAAGCCGCTTTCCAGTCCAGTCCGGCCACCAACTTCTCGCACTCCGCCACGGACTTGAAGGCCATGGGAAACCCCGGTCTCTGCTTGTCCTGCGGCAGCATGGTATCGATTTGCGTATACTGCAGCGCCTCCGGGAAGGCCGATAGGGCCAGCCAGTTCTCCATGAGGAACAGATCGCAGGGCGAGCTCATCAGGTAGGGAGCGAACGTGCCCGGCAGCTTCAGGCTGGTCACTGTCAGCCAGAAGGGGCGATCCCAACTGCGCGCAAGGGAACGCACGTAGGTACCGACCCGGATCCACTCGCGCGGGTCGGGTGGCCAGGCCCAGTCGCCGATGACGATCGGCTCGCGGTAGCGCTTGAGCGACGCGAAGCGCATCAAAGGCTCGGTCAAGGCCCAGATATCCGGACGTCGCTTCTGCAGCGTCTCTGCCACGACCATGTTGCCCAGGTTCACACCACCTTGCGTCCAGTACCAACGGGCGTAGCGCGAGAGGGAATTGCCCGAGTCCACGACACTGTCCGTTGCCCGATGCTCTTCGATCCAGGGGATCATCAGCGACCCCTTGAAGCGACGGATGCCTCGCCCCTTAATCGCGTCCTGCAGAGCATTCGGATCCAGTCCGAACGTTTCACGGATGATCCGGGTGCAGCTCGGGCAGAAGCAGAGCATACCCCACACTTCCGTACTCACGTTGACCATACGGATGGAGGGGTGGTTGCCGTACTTTTCGAGCAACGCCTCAGTCTGGGCCACACAGTCGGCAAGGTGCTCGCCGCTGATCGGGCAGGGATAGCTGGCGCCGTGCCGGTCAAAATGCGCTTGGTGGGTCATGTGGGGGATTGGGTCGATCCGGACCGCGCCGTGGGCGCCGAGTTCGGTGAGCTGATCGAGATCCGCGATCGAACCGAACGACATGACGTTCAGGCCCATCGCGTGCATCTCGGGGATCAGGTGCGCCTCCTTGAGCCGAGGCCAAGAGATCGTAGCGAAACGTTCTGGGTTACGCCACGGGCCGATGGTAATGCGGGTCAGGTCGATCGCCTGCCGGGCACCCGTGCCCTTCTCCGCCAGGCAGACGGCGATGTCGTAGGCCCCAGGCTGCAAGAGCGCCGGGTCGAGCTCAACGTCAACAGATTGCGCTCCGTTCGCGGGAATCCGGAGGCGGGTTTTCCCGAGGCCGCGGCCGCCAAGCAAGAAGGTCACCGTCCCCGCCCACCGTTGCCCCGTCGGGTTGCTGACTTGCCAATTCAGGGCGAGTGCCTTCTCGTCCCGACTGAACGTTCGACGCTGGAAGTCGGGAGTGAACGACAGAGCGCTTCCGACAGCCATTCCGGTCTCCTTCCGGTTCACGCGTTGCCGCGTGGTATCGATCCGACGGCATCCCGCCGCGACCACCAACACCAACACCAACGGAAATCCTCTCATCACGATACGCCGGCCCTCCCGAGTGCCTTCTCGATCCGGGCGATCCCGACGGCTTCCACGTCACGAATCTGGAGGATGATCTGGGCGAACGCCTCCCGCACGGCCGGATCCAAGACCTTCCGCTGCGCGTCCTGCGAAAAGTTGCCGGGGAGGATCGTGTCCAGCTGGTCTCGGAGTATGCCGCTTTGTTCGTAACACTCGGCCGCCTGGAGGAGTTCGGTACTGCATGTCGGGAGTGCCGCGGCTGCGTCGCGCAGGAAAGCAGGCGCGGACTTGTGGTCGTCGAGCATCATGTTGTAGCAGAGGAGACAGAGGTAGCGGAACCACGGCTTATCTTCCTCGCGCTCGGCGACCTCCGGGTAGTCCTCGTCGCGCAGGGCGGAGATGAGCATGTCGTACGCGTTGAGCCCGGTGTAGGGTTCCGCATCCGCCGACGTTCGCATCAGGCGTACGGCGAGCTTCAGGGCATCGGTGTGGATCTCTTCAGGGGCTGGCCGGGGGCATTTGGCACCGAGGACGATCGTTTCACGCGTGTTGGCGTGCCAGTCCGGCATGAGGTCGAAGCCGTTGAACCGGTCCTTACCGCCATAGGGACTCGACCCGATGAGTGTGTTGCCATCCTCCGCGTAGCCCGTGACCAGGGCCCAGTCAGAGGCGTCGACCACGTGGCCACGAAGCATCACGGCGACGCCTCGATCAATGCTCTCGGTGATACGCTTGAGGTCATCGGCACGATTGCATGTGGGGCGCCAGCCATACTCATGTCCGACCGCAGAAAACGCACGCCGGATAAGATCCCCGACGTCCGACGCCACCCCGGAGAATCCGTAGAACCCCGGATTCCATAGCTCAGGGCCAAACGAGAATCGAAACGCCACCCCCGTGACTCCCATGACGGTGTGGTAGGGCACATCCTCGCCGACGCAGGCAAGCATGCGCGTCAAGGACGCCGCGAACTCACACATCTCACCTGTGCCCCAATCAAGCGGGGCCACGCCCTTCAGGTAAATCTTCGTTCCCTCGCCCGTCACCTTGACGTCGGTGCCCATGGTGTCCTCCTTCTGGCGAAGGGCGTCCTGCTCGACTGGGAGGCAGGGATGCCTCCCGCCACTCTGGAAACCGCTGCGTCACAGCTCACGAGCAGCCGGCCAAGCTCGATGTCTCTTTAGGTTTCGGAGCATTCGGATGCCCTGCCTCCCCCAATGTCGCGCGGCATCGCCTGCCGCGCAACCCCGGGCAACAGGCGTGCCCATCGACTCGCGCACGCCTCGTCGTCGGCCGTCCCCCAACTACCGCCGGACACGGACGGCGTACCGCGCGGTTTCGGCGTCGATTCGGACGTGCTCTCTGAGCGTCCTGAACGAGGCCATGATCTGACTGAGGATTTCTGCGTGGATTCTGGCTCTCCTCCCCGGTTGAGTCTCAGGGCGCGTCCGTCCGGGCGAGGTGGAGGTTGTCCAGATGAAGCGTGGTCCCCACTTCGGCATTGCTGATGAAGCCGACCCAGCCGAGTTCCTGCCAGTCGGGAGAGCCGTTGGCAAGCCTCTCGAAGACTTGTCCCGGCGTTCCCGGGACCGTCACGGCCAAATCCCACGTGCCGCTCGTGTCGTCGCCGAGCTGTGCGACAATTTCGATGGACACCCAAGCCCCGGAGGGGATCGGGCACAGTGCCCGTTTGTCCACCCACAGTTGTCCGTCACGGATGGCCAGGCTTGGGCCGACCCGGTATGGGGCGGACCGGTCCCGCCACTCGTGCCAGAAGTTGGTCTGAGCGTCGATCATGATGTCGAACTCACAGCGTGCCGTCCCGTCCTTGTAGTTGGGGCTGTAGTTCATGTGTGGGTTCCAGATTCGGCTCAGGCCGGGCACATCGACCAGCTTGAGGCATCGCCGGCTCGTTCCGGAACCTTGACGATCAACCACGTTGAGGGCATCCCCTTTCCCTTCGAGGTGGACGGTTGCCTCCGGCGGTGCGGCCCCCGGAGGAAGCGTCTCAAAGTCTTCCTGGATGCGCAACGGCGGTGCAGGTGGGGGCGTAGGTGGGGGACGGAACGGGGGGTGCCGAACGTCCGTGACACGGCGACGCCATTCGTCGGGCCCGTAGAGACCTGCACGTGAAGCGTCGAACGGTTTGAAGCCGACACGCTCCGCAGGGGAACCCGGACGCAACCGGAAGTCGTCGTTCTCCGGATCGACAAACAAGGGGTCAGCCACGACCGAGCCCTTGTCCTTGCCGGTCTTCTGCCACTCTTCGAAGGTCATGTCGGCAAACTCGGTGCCCGCGCCAGCCGGGTTCCAGTAGAGGTTCTGCTCCATCACTACCTTGTTGTCTTTCCAGTTGCCCCAGAAGAGCGTGCCGGTCTCCCAATAGACGATGTTGTTGGAGAAAAAGAACGATACGTGCTCCTCAACCCGAGCCCGGGAC
Source organism: Lentisphaerota bacterium (assembly GCA_018676675.1). GTDB lineage: Bacteria > Verrucomicrobiota > Lentisphaeria > Oligosphaerales > JABHEG01 > JABHEG01. Next base: position 11,750 of record JABHEG010000092.1, on the reverse strand, counting down.
ACCTGGTGACGGCGCTGCAGCGCCAGAATGTTGTTGCGCACCACGTTTTCCTTGCCGAAGTGTTGATGGTAGCCGCCGTCGGTGGTGCGATAGACCAAGTTGTTCTCCATGGTGATGTGGGTGGTGGCCTGGTCGTTGTACAGCCCCTCGCCGCCAGCCCCGTAGAGGTTGTAGGAGTTGACGTCGTGAATGACGTTGTTGCTGACCGTCGTGCCGTCGGAAATGCCGAGGGTGTAGACGCCGCCCATGTCGCTCATCACGCCCCAACCCAAGTGATGGATATGGTTGAAGTCGATCGTGTTCCGCTTCGACAGCGTGTCGGCGTACGACCAGCACCAACCAACCGAGATGCCGGTGTAGAACAGGTCGGAGATGTCGTTGTGGGTGACGCGGTTGTCTCCGCTCTGCCCGACCCAAACCCCAACTGCCCCGGTGAACACTCGCCCACCCATGCGTATGATGTTGTTGTCGCAGACAATGTGATGGGTTCGTTCGGCCTCGTCCGGTCTGATGAGCGTTTCCCCGATTCGCACGCCCCCTGCACCCAGATCGACAAATTCCGTACGCTTCACTCCGCAGTCCACACACCCTTTGCGAAACCACACGCCGTAGAGCCCCGTGTGAGCAACTGTACACTGATCGAATCGTACCTGCCTGGCGCCATCAAGCATCACCACCGCGGGAATCTTGGCCGCCGCCTGGCTGTTGGCGTAACCGGTGTTCGGTAGCGTGTAACCGGCGTACTCAAACCGCAGGCCCCGGAACGTGATGTGTTCCACGAGCAATCCGGCTGCCGGTTGGCCGGTGATAAGCACCAGCTGCTCCACAACCGGAGCCACGATCTCAGCCGTGTCCGGTGTTTCGCCCGGACGCGGCCGGTAGCGAAGCGTGCCGCCCAAACCAAGGTACCACTCTCCCGGAGCGTCAAGGGCATACGGCACGTTCTCGATGTGGTAACGCTGGCTTGGGCCCCAACGCAGAAAGGGCGAGGCAGCGGCGCTGGCGGCAACGACCATACCCGTGTCGCTCTCCACGCCGACCAACTTGTGCCGTGAACACGACCAGGAGTGGTAAGCGACCAGGCATGCCTCACCCAGCTCCGCCGAACTCAACGCTGACAGAGGCCCCGCCTCGGAAGGTCTGGCCACAAACGCGCGCTTGGCCAGATTCGCGTTCGCTCCCGTCACGGGGTCCCGGGCATAGCCAACCTTGGCCTGCATGTAGTGGAAAAACAGCGCAGTGTCGTCCTCGCCCAGATTGGGTGTTCTGGCCCGAACGGCCCGGCGGCCGTTGACCCACAACTGCTCGAAGCGCCAGTCGGCCGGCACCCGCATCGTCCATGTGCCGTCCGCTGAAACGGTGACCCCGCGGATCGTCCTTCCCCCTCGAAAGACGGGGACCGCTCCCGCAGCAGCCTCGAACGTGACCGGACGGTCGGCTGTTCCTGAGTCTTCGGGAGTCAGTCGCAAGGGAGATGTCATGGTGTAGGTGCCATCTGCAACAACGACCTGCACAGGCCCATCAAGAACACCCGTCGCGCGGGCGCGTCGGATGGCATCGCGGGCTCCACGCAGTGAAGCCAGAGGGCCATCCGCCCGTCCCGCTCCCGCACGAACACGCTCGCCGGACCACGTGTCATTCCCGTCCGGAGCGACGTGGAGGGTCAGAGCGAAACAGCGTGTGCCGATCAAGACCCCTATGGCAGCCAATGCCAAAACGACGCGGTGATTTCGCCGGAGACGGCAAGAAACGAGATCGAGATCGGAGGAGAGGGGTGACACAGCTGGGTCGTCCGCGGCAGACAGGGCGTCCGGTTGCATGGTATGGGCTTTCATCATGGCACGAGCTCGATTGCAGCGACGTCGATCTGGCCGGCACCACCCTCTCCGGCGGCCGCGCCGTGCGTGCCGATCCAGACCTTGGTCAGCGTCTCCGGATCAAAGCGTCCGTTGGGATCCTGGGTCCAGCCTGCTCGTTTGAGCGTACTATAGGGAATGGTCAGCGTACGCCACTGGGCAGATGGGCCGGGGGAAGCGGCCAGATACAGAGCGTCGGCGTCCGCCAAACCGAACAACAGGCCAGCGATGCCGGGAGGGAGCGACGCACGGTAGGTTAGCCGTACCGCTCGGTAGAGCTCCGGTTGTTCAGTGGATACAGACAGGCTGCACGTGCAATACATGTGCCTCCCGCCGGGAAAAGTGTAAGCCACCCGCATGCCCGGTTCTCCGTCAGGGCTGGCCTCGGATATCGTCAGTTCAGCCTTCACGGCCGCGTCATGGTGCAGTCGCCAACCGATCGCCCCGGCTCGCGTCAATGAGACTGGAACCAGTGCCGGCGGCGGGTCATTGGTCAGGCGGACAGCGTGCACATCCCACCTCCCTTTCGCAGGACCATCGAAGACAAGCCCGATCCAGATACGCTCCACCATCGACCAGGAGACTGCCTCAATGTCGGTCTCCGTGAACGCTGCCGCCTGCATACGGGCAAGGGACACAGGCCACGCGTGCCGTCCCTCCCCGGGCTGGACCTCGCTGACTTTCCGGATCCAGCGTTGCCCGCCACGACCAAGAAGCACGGCGCACAGGCGTGGGGACTGGCCGGCGACAAGCTGAAGTTCACCATCCACCACCAGCACGCGGCCTCCCTCAATGTCCGCCGGAACAGGCCCCCCGATCGTGAGCATCCGGCGCACGTCATCGGTCTTCTCGAAGGCGATCCGAAGGGTGGACTCCTCGCCGTCCGGAATCGACACGATGTCGGCTCTGGCGTCGACCCCGTTGCGCGGCACAAGCCGGAGACTGTCAGGAGCAAGTACCGTGTCGCCGCACACGACCCCCGGCAACGCGGTGCTGACGACAATGGCGATCAAGACAGCCATGATCTGGAAACGACGCAAGTTCATACGCAGAATTCTCCGAGTCTAGTGGCGTCGGGCGGGAGTTCCGCCCCCCTGTTGCCATGCCGTGGATGATCAGGTTCTCCGGACAGCTTGGTGCGTACTGAAGTACGTGCGAAGCTGTCTGGGAAGCCTGGTCGCCGCGGAATGGTGAGCCCGCAGGGCCGGGACTCTCTCTCAACCGACATGGTGTGACGGACTATGTCAGCTACCGCAAGACAAACAACCCTTCGGGCGGGGGATTCTCGGCGCCCAGCCATTCCGGGGGCCCAAGCACATACTTCAGTATGCACTTGCCCCCCCGGAACAACTGCCCACCCAAGACTCCACCCGCAGGGGGCTCGAAACTCCCGCCCGACACCACCAGTGGCGGAGGCTCAGTGGGACTCAGTCACGCTGGATCATCGGCACTCCCGCACTAAGATACAAGCGATCGCCGGAACTCAAACTGCGAGGAACTCCACCATGCAATCTTGTCTGTCCTCCCGCGAACGGCTGTTGAGAGTTCTGCACGGCAGGATGCCTGACTGTGTGCCATGCTGCCCTGACATCTCGAACATGGTACCTGCACGGCTCACCGGCAAGCCCTTCTGGGATGTCTACGTCTACCAGGACCCACCGATATGGAAGGCCCAGATAGACGCACTCAAACGCTTCGACATCGATGGCGGATTCGAGCTCAATCGAATGGGGCCAGTCGATGTGTTCTTCCCTCCGGATGCCGCGATACCGACTGAAGAGCGAATCGTCAAACGCTTCCCCGACGGGAGCTTCGTCACCCAGTCTTGCCACAAGACGACCGAACGCTGGGCGCCAAACGTCATCTACTACACTGCCGGTAACCCACCGGGCACCAACATCCACCCGAGCAAGTTCGGACTGCCTGACACGCCGACCGAATGGGAACCGATCACGGGCGTGAAACAGTGGCCGCGGGGAATGGAACTGTGGAAGCTCATCAGGCAAGAGATGGGCGACCAGGGCATCGTCGGGCTGAATTCCGGCATGAGCACGTCGATACTCAACAACCCGGAAGCCGTCTACGCATACTATGACGACCCGACGTCCTCCCGTGAACGTAGCCGGCAGATGCTGAAGCGGGTTGAGCAGCGGATGGAACTGATCGCGGCCATGGACCCAAAGCCGGACTTCCTGTTCTGTGGCGGCTCCGGCACGCTCATTTGGCAGACGCCCGAGATCGTGCGTGAACTGGTACTGCCTGTGCTCAAGCGGACAACCGAAATGGCGAGAGACCTGGGAATCCCGACCCAGGTCCACTCGTGTGGCCCGGAGCGCGAACTGGTGAAGATGGCCGCTCTGGAGACGGAATTGACGATTATCGACCCGCTTGAGGTCCCGCCAATGGGTGATTGCAGCCTGGCAGAACTCAAACGGCTCTACGGCGACCAGATCGTGCTGAAGGGGAATCTGCACACGACCGAGGTGATGCTGAGAGGATCCGTGGATGACGTCAGAGCCGCCAGCCGCCAGGCGATTGATGATGCCGGAGCAGGCGGAGGCTTCATCCTCTCCACCGGGGACCAGTGTGGACGCGACACGCCAGACGAGAACATCCTCGCGATGATCGAGACCGCCCGGACCTACGGGAGGTATTGACTAACGACGCCCGGAGGCCGTGCGGTGTACAAGAAGAAAAAGCCGCCGTCTCTCGCTTGTACGGCGGGCGCCCCCCCGACCGCCACTCCTGGCAAACCGCCCGGAGGCCCGTGCGGCGCACGATCCGTTTTCTTGTACAGCGGGCGGCCCCCCGACCGCCACTCCTGGCAAACCGCCCGGAGGCCCGTGCGGCGCACGATCCGTTTTCTTGTACGGCGGGCGGCCCCCCGACCGCCATCTGCCTGAAGCCGCCCGGGGGGCCGTGCGGCGTACAAACAGAAAGGGCAACAGCGCATGACCTACCAACACTCAATCGCCTCCCTCTCAGTGCTCCTTTTGTTCCTGATTCTCCCCCTCGGCACCTCAGCCGCCCTAATCAGCGAGTGGCGTCTCGACGGCAACACCACGGACGCTGCAGGCGACAACCACGGAGTTGCGACAGGCGGGCCGATCTGGGCACAAGACCGCTACGGCGACACGGACAAAGCCCTGCGGTTCGACGGCGTGGACGACCACGTCAACTGCGGGACCAAGGCCAACCTGAGCTTTGGCGACGGGACAACTGACCGACCATTCAGCATCAGTGCCTGGGTGAAGATGGACGACCATCACGGCTTTGCAGTTGTCGGCAAGGCGGGGGAGTACTCGCTGGACAACAGCAATGCCTTCAGGCTCAGTCTGCACGACCGCAGCACGGGTGGCAATATCGGCAAGTCCGGAGGCATGCTGACCCAATACAACGGCAAGTGGGCCCATCTGGCGGCCACATACGACGGAAGCGGCGTGGCCGCCGGGATCACGCTGTACATCAATGGTGAAGCGGCACGTGGCCGGGAGGAAGGCAAAGCCCCGTACAAGGCCATGGAACCGCTCGGGGGGACCTTCACGATCGGACGCGCCTGGAAACATGCACGCGGCGTGATCGACGAGGTCCGCATCTACAGCCATGTACTGAGCCCGGGTGACATTGCGGATCTCGCAGATTACTTCCAAGGGATGGACGCCCTGGCTCCCTCCACAGACGATGCAGGCACCACGCCGCGAATCTCCATCCGACGGGCCCACGTCCCGCCTGTTATTGATGGCAACCTGTCAGACCCGTCCTGGAGACAGGCGCAGTGGCATGACCAATTTGCGGTCCACGGTTCGCAGGGGACGCCGGCTGCTTTGGGGACATCGTTCGCCTTCCTGCACGACAACACGCACCTCATTCTCGCCGTGAAGGCGGACGAACCGGAGCCGGAGAAGATCAAGGCTCTGGTCACGGAACGAGACCGCCAAACCTGGATGGATGACGCGTTCGAATTCTTCATCGATGCCAGAGGCGACGCCCGAACCCACTACCACTTTGCGGTCAACACCAAAGGCGTTCTCTACGACGCGCGGGTTGTGCGTGGCGGGGGTAAGCACGAGCCTGAATGGAGCGCAGATGCAACGGTTGCGACCGCGACTGGGAAAGCCAGTTGGACAGCCGAGATGCGGATTCCCTTCAGTTGCCTGTCGTTCGGCGTCGAGGACCTCACGGCCTGGCGGCTTAACGTCACCCGCAGCCGCTTCATCACCGGTACCAGAGAGCTGTTCACCTTCGCACCGGTACAGGGGACGTTCCATGATACGCCCCACTTCGCCCGAGCTCACATCCAGGATGCAGACCTGACGCCGTACCGAGGATGGCGGTTACCCCTGCCGGAAGTGAAGGTGTTGCTATGCAGTGGTCGACTCGAAGCGCACATAGCACAGGGCATAGAAAGCGCCTCGACGCGACCCCGCAAGATGGAGATCGAGGCGTCCCTCCACGTTGGCGACCAATCCCCGGCTACCACGCGATGTTCGGTTAACGTCGGGGGGGAGACACAAGATGGGACGCTGCTGGTCGTCCCCTTGTCTGAGCCTGGTCCGGCAACGCTTGACGTCGTCCTGCGCGATGCCGATACGGGACACGTCTGTTGCAGCCGCCGTGCTTTCCTGACGCTGGACTACCAGCCGCTGACTGTGCGAGTGTTGCAGCCGCACTACCAGAACGCGATCTTCGCGGGACAAGCGCTGGATGAGATTGTACTTGAAGTCGAAGCGCATGTGGTCCCAACGGAACGGCAGGAGTACCAGTTCAAGTTCAGCTTAAGATCAGACAGAGAGATCATCCAGGTCCGCCGAGCAATCGATGCTGAATGTGTCGTGGTTTCGGCAGCGCTACCGTCACTGACACCGGGACGCTACCAAATGACAGGCCGGCTTCTGCATGGTACCGAAGACAAGCCAGTGGCGGAGTGGCACGAGGTCCTGCGCGATCTTCCACCACAGCCGGGTGAGGTGCGGTTCAATGAGCACGGGATGTGCTTGGTCGATGGGGAGCCGTTCATGCCTTTCGGCATTGCCGGTGGCGCGTGGCCGAAGGGCATTCGGGACGCGGTTGCTTTTGGCTGCAACACAATCGAGAACTGCTCAATCACACTGAGTGACAGGAATTCGCCATACCTCGATCAACTGCAGAAGGCGGGACTCAAGCTACTCGTCTATCCCTACCCCGAGGGCTTCCCCATCCCCATCGGTCGCCGATCGGGGCCGGGAGAGTCACTAAGCGCAGAGCTCGCCAGCACGCTCCGGGACCGGGTTCGAGTCAGAAAACAGCATCCGGCGATCCTGGCCTGGTACACAGGGAACGAGCCGCACTCTCCCCATGCGCCCCCTCCGGCTATGAAGCAGATCCACGAGTTGATCAGCGACGAAGACCCCTATCATCCCACGGTGATCATCAACCACAGCATCGCACTTATCAGTGAGTACGTCGATGCCATGGCGCTGGTCATGCCCGATCCGTACCCCGGATACCTTAAGGACGGCGGCTGGGCGCGCCCCCGATACTCAACTCTCGCCGTGCGTGAAGCTGTGCGAGCCAGCCACGATCGCAAGCCTGTCTGGGCCATGCTGCAGGCGCATGACGGAACGCTATTCGGGAGCAAGAACCGCCGTGCCCCGACGTTTGTCGATCTCCGCGGTCAGCTCTACCAGGCGGTCATCGCCGGCGCCAGAGGCTTCTACTGGTACTGCCGCTACTGGATCGAGCCACACGTGGAAATCGCCCTGACCTACCTGGCCCGTGAGGCAACCGTGGTGCGAAAAGCGATCCTGGCCCCGGCATCACCCCTCGGCTTTGCCGTCGTCCACGACGGCGACGCCCTCCAGGACCTGCACCTGAGCCGCAGACAGCCTGGCAAGGACACGTTCCTGTTGGCAGTCAGCAGCTCAGAGCAACCGCGAGATTTGACGTTTCGCGTTGCCGCTCTACCCGATGGACCGCTTTTTGTCGTTGGCGAGTCACGCAGGATCGAGGTGCGGTCCGGTCTGTTCAGCGATGGCTTTGCGCCCGGCGCAACGCACATCTACAGCAGCAATGCCCCCTTGGCGCACAGTGTCCGGGTAGCCGAGACGCTCCGGGATATCGAAGCGAACGCGCACCCGAGGCCCAAACCGGGGAATCTGGCGGGGAAACACGCCGGAGCCGTTGTTTCAGTGACTGAACGAACCGCTCCTCAACGCTTCCCACACGCCGACTACATGACGGACAGCAGTCCCTTCAGTTCGTGGTACAGAGGCCCCGTGCCGCAACAGATCGACATCGTCCTGCCTGAGCTGCAACCGGTCTCGCGTGTGGTGCTCGACTCGAACGTCAGCGCGGTCGAGATCCAGGTATGGCGAGATGGCGTCTGGCACACTGTGGCCGAGTCGAAATCAACTCAACTAGAAACTCGGCGGGAAACACAGACCATTCCGTTCCCACCTGTCAGGACGGAGAAGATCCGCATCCTGGCCCAGTCAGTCAAGAGCGTCATGTCGATGCCGGACAGAGTAGCTCAGATCTGGGAGATCGAGATCTACGCCGACAAGTGATGGGGAACGTAGGGGTAGCCCGGCATGGGACCGAACGTAGGAGCCTTGGCGCAACGGGACGGCCGGTTGAGGGTGTCACCGGGCATTCTTGCCCGGCGATTCAGTGGGAGGCAAGGATGCCTCCCGCCACTTTGCAGGCCCCCGCACTGGAGCTCACGAACTCCCCGCCAAGGCTGGTGTTGCGACATTCGGCGAGACCGGATTACTCCCCGGACGTGATCGACAACTCCGGACTTGCGCCGGGTGTCAGCGAGACACGCCAGGATCTGGGGCCCACCCGGACGCTCCAGGCGAGAGCATCGCCATCCCGGGCAAGACTGACAGGGCGGCTGTCAGTTTTCACACACGTTTGGGTCAAGGTAGCAACGGTAGCCTCCCGGGCTTCGGTTCTGGTCAGCCGGAACATGGGTTTGAGGGAGGATGTGTAATGCTGCATGACGGTCAGTAGCTGCGCATCGGTTTCGCCATGCGGCACGATGTGAGCGCGTTGAGTCAGGTCAACCTTGCAGCGTCGCGGCACCGGCTTGCGGCTCAGACGGTCGCCGGGATAGCGAAAGTCGAGGCCCACATCAAGCGTGAATGGGGCGCTGGTGAGAGCGTGCTGCCACTCTCCCGTGCTGCCCTCCGGCAGGTCTTCCTCCCAGAATCCAGGATCGCCTTCGCCCGGCTGCATGGGCAAGGAGCAGGTCATTTCGGGGGACTGGGTGTACCAATGCCAATCAATGCGGCTCGGGGTCTCGGTCGTGACGTGATCGATCACCAGAAAGTGACTGTCGACGATGCCGGCGATGCGGTACCACGTGCTGCCTTCGTGAAGCGCTCCGCCAGAACAGAAAAGGGCTGCCTCCACACCGTCGGCCTGCTCACGTGAAACCAACGGCACACGAGCCGACGCGTTGTCCTTCCGGTCAATCGTGACGACGCTGTGACCGAAGCTGCGGTACATGTTCTTGGCGAACTTGTTGCCGTAGTTCAGGCGGGCAATCTGACCTGAAATCTGGACGCCTTCAACAAACGTCCGCACGTGCATGCGGTCGAACTCAGAGCGGTCGAGATGCATGCCGTAGTTGACGGCCAGCACGCGATGCCCGCCATCGGGCAGACCGCGGCGCAGGAACAGGTAACCCGTTCCGGCTTGATCGGTGCTGGTGGTGAGCAGATCGGCGCTCTTCGGCAGCCCCACGACTCCCTGCATGGCCGTGGTCATGTTGACGGGGCTGGCGCGCCGAAACGCACGGACGGTGGGCAAGAACACCGGATCGCGATAGGCTCGATAGGCGGCCTCGTACTGGCTCTGATTGTAGGTCGCGATGCCTTCGACTGAGCCAGTGGCGCTGCCGACAAAGACCTGCTTGAAGCGTGGGTTCCACAGACTCTTGGAGTAGGGATCAAGCGCAATCGCCATGTCCGCCATGGCATGCATCTGAGTACGATGGTAAGCCCCGCCCTCATGGCCGATGCCATCGGCCGAATAGCCGTCTTTGAGCAAGCGAAACCAGCCCTGACTACCGTAGAGCGCCTCACCTGCCATGGGCCACTGTTTGCTGTAGAGAGCGGCCAGGAAGACCGCCCTGAAGTACTCGGCCAGCTGATTGTGCGTGGCGCCATGGTGCATCATGCGGTACGCGGAGTTGAGCATGAAATCGCTCTGGATGTGCGCACGGTCAGCGTCCAACAACAACGGGCTGGCTGCCAGAAGGTTGTAGGCCCGGAAGAACCTGGGGGTCGAGAACGCATCCATGAGCATGTTACAGCCCAGACGCGAACCCGCACACGTGCTGCGCGGCATGGGGTCCGCGGGATAGTGGTTCTTGATCTTCTCAAAGTTGTCGGCGTAGAGCTTCAGCAGCGCGATGCCTTTGCGGGCAAAGACGTCATCTCCGCTGTACTGCCAGGCGTTAGCCAGGTTCAGGAGCAACTTTCCGTTGCCGCCGTGGTGGATGTCGATCCAGCGCTGCCAGATGCCAGAGTCTTCACCGTAGACGGCATTGCACTTCCGGCACGTGTGTTCGTAGGGGGGATTGGTCGGTTTGAGCGTGCGCACGTTGCAGGACGGGCACTGGTATCCACTGTTGTGTAGCGGGGGACCGTCCAGATACATGGCCAGCGGTTTGGCAAGTTCCTTGCGCATGCGTTCCACGTGCTTGTCCGCTTGGGCAGCCAACCCGGGGTAGATCTCATCCATCGCCGTCAGCCTGGCCATCGTTTCTGCAGGCGTGGGGTGGTGCAGGTTGAACACCGGGACCGAAGCCCAGAAACCGATGGGGCGATATCCCCAGATCGGGGTGTAGCGCAGTTCGGGCAGTCCGTCGGCCCAGACCGCCAGCGAGGCCATCTCCGAATGCAACGCCGGCAACGTCTGGGCCCTGGCCATCGGCATCTCGAGTTCCAGAAAGACGGTTGTCCGGCCATTGGCAGGCAACGCGATGCGACAATCGTCCGGATAGGGATTACCGGCAGCGCTCAGCAACCGAGCGGAGAAGTGCTGCAAGCGGGAGGCCAGGACGTCAACCCGAGCCGTGACCGGCGTCGCTTCACGGTTGACCAGATCGACCGTGTAACGGGTCGCGATGCGCTCCCGCGTCGCCTCCAGCACAGGATTGCGGCGGCTGAACTCGAGAATGACCGGGTAACGAACGAGATGGACGTTGGCGTAGTGAAGCTTCCGCCATTCGGGCTCGCCCGCTTCGCGGGTAAAATAGCGGTGCCCGTGTAGGCGTATGGTCGGGACAGCGCGAGGCTCCTTGGCGTAGCCTGGAGTCAGAGCGATACCATCGTCATCCAACTTCAAGTCGACCTCCCAGTGAAACCACTTCCGCATGGGACGGTCTTCCAGCTTGGCGTACCAGTTGCACATTTCTCCCTTGCCGGGCCACTCGAAGACACTGATGCGAGGGAAGACCTGTGAACCCTCGAAGAACATGTCACAGACCACCCGATCGAAACGCTTCAGGTCCAGGTCAGCTGGGAGGACCACGTCTGCGGCGCTCTGCACCTTGGCGTCCAGGTACAGCTCCATGGCGGGACTGCCATCCGGCCCGGAATCAGGATGGAACAGCACCTGACCTTCCGTCTGCCAACGTGCGGCATCGCCGAGGGGCAAGGACCAGCCCCAACCATCGGCCACCGAGGAACACGCAAACAGCCCCATGATGCAGGCGCCCGCCGCGAAACGACCAATCCCATGTCTGAGCCATATACCCATCTGAATCTTTGAGCGCAGAATTCGGTTGGATCAAGCGGTGTTCTTGAGGATGTGCAGCGCGATCTCGATTGGAGCCGGTCTTTTGCGCAGGGCAGCGCGTGTCTTTCGAGACAGTCCACTGCCCGCTTTCCGAGCATGCTCGAG
>JABHEG010000315.1 GCA_018676675.1 Lentisphaerota bacterium | reverse complement strand
CTCGAGCATGCTCGGAAAGCGGGCAGTGGACTGTCTCGAAAGACACGCGCTGCCCTGCGCAAAAGACCGGCTCCAATCGAGATCGCGCTGCACATCCTCAAGAACACCGCTTGATCCAACCGAATTCTGCGCTCAAAGCACAAATCTCCACGTAGAGCGGATCACACGCAGGGACCTGATTAACTTTACCTACAAACTCGTTCCCTTGCTGGCCAGCAAGATGAGTATGCAGCGGACCCTTGAGATCATGAAGGGGCAGATGCATAAGCACCGGATCAAGAACTCGCTGATCGTGATAAAGCAGGACATCAACAGCGGGGCCAGCCTGAGCCAAAGCATGGCTCGGCATCCGGACGTGTTCTCGTCGTCTTACGTTGCCTCTGTTCGGGCGGGGGAAGCCGGCAATGACTTGGTTCGGGCGCTTTCGACCATGGGATCGTTCCTGGAATGGCTCGATGAGACAGCCAAGGAGCTCATGGGGGTACTGCTATACCCGCTGATGGTGATCGTCGCCCTGACGATCCTCAGCATGGTGCTGGCGTTTTACGCGATTCCCACCTTCATGAAGCTCTATGAGCAGCTCGGCCTGCAGGTGAAGACGCCTCTGCCGACGAAGATCGTCTTCGCTTACAGTGAGCTGTTGAAGGGGTACTGGCCGGTGTTCCTTATTGTCGCGATTGTGTTGATTCTGGTCTGGAGTCTGCGGAAGCGTTCCGCCACACTGCATTTGTGGATCGATCGTCTGATCTTGCGCCTTCCCTTCATCGGCGATATAATCCGTAGGATTGAGACCCTGCAGTTCTGTCGTTTCCTTCAGTTGTTGTACGAGAACGGGATCGACGTGCGCACGGCGCTGGCTGAGGCCCAAGGTGTATTGACGAATCTTGTGCTTGTGCGTGCGGTGTCTTTCGCTTCCAGGCAGCTTGAAGCAGGAACGGCTCTCTCCAAATCGATTGAGATGTGTGGCGAGTTTCCCTCGATTGTGTGTGAGCAACTCGAAGTCGGGGAGCAGTCGGGCAACATCGGCGAAGCCCTTTCCTACATCGTCCGCTACTACGACTTTGAGCTGGATTACAGCATAAAGACGTTCACCGCCTTCCTGCGGCCTGCTTTGGTTGTCGTTATGGCGGGGGTGCTCCTGATCTTGGCGCTCGGGTTCTACCTTCCACTGTTCGAGATCGCTACGTTGCTCAACGAATGATGAGGACGATGCCCGAATGTGGTTTTCGCCGGAGGATGTTGCCTCGAGCTGAGCTGGGTGCTTCTTTGCCGGAGCTTGTGATTCTCGCGTTTCTGGTGGCAGTGGGCCTGCTAGGTGGCGTGTCAGCCGCGCAGCACGCTACCTTGCGGCATCGCACAGAACAGACGAAAAAGGAGTTGCGGCTTATTTACCGGGCGCTGATGGGTGATCCGGCAGTCGACACATTTGGTTTCGTGGGTGATCTCGGTGAACTGCCCGCTCGGCTTGAACATCTGGTGGTGTCGGGAGAGTACCCCGCCTACACCACGTCCGGCCATGTACTTGGCGTCGGGATGGGGTGGGCCGGACCGTACCTGGCGAAGACACCTGAGGATGTGCGCCTTGATGAGTTTGGGCGAGCGTACTCATTCGACCGCGACGGTGATGGTCAACTCCGAAGTTCCGGAGCCGATGGACTGTTCGGCACGCGCGACGACATTGTGTTCCCCCCGTCGGGGTCGATGTGCAAAGGTACGCTTCATGTCGATGTTTCCGGCGCTGGAACTGCCCCGGTAACGGTCATCGTGTATGGCTCTTCCGCAGGCGTTGAGTCTCAAAGGTTCGCCTCAGAGAGGCCGTTTGTGTTTGAGCAGGTTCCCTTGGGGCTGCATGTTGTCGAGATCCGTCGCGGGACGGGGCCTGAGAGTAGTCAGCTCTCTCGGAAGCTCGTTCCGCTCCGTGATGGATCTGCGTTTGTGGCGTTCAGATTGCCCGGAGAACGTTCGGAGGCACCCACCCCTTAATGCATGGGGGCAGGGCGAGAGAAAGCGCTTCCGCTAGGGAAGTGAAGAGACTCCGAGAGGCACCCGCAGACCGTGCGGTTGCCTGTACGTCGGGGTCGAGTGTCGCTGTTGGTTAGGAGTGTTGTCGCACGCTATGGGACATCGCCAGAAAACAGGAATACTGCTCGAAGCACCTAACGGGATTCGGGTTTCCCTGGCAGGCAACCGGCGTGTTACCTACACGGGCCGGTCTGCTTTCCCCGTCAGTGACCTTGCGCCCGGGGCATTGGCTGACATGCTGAGCCCTCCCGCCGAGGAGCAGCAGACTCCCGGGCCGACTCGCGTCATCATGCCGGTTGACGAGTGCGAGAATTTTTTGCGGTTGTGCCCTCCCCCCTCCAGTGGCGGGGCGGAGCGCATCAAGGACGAGACGACACGATGGCTTGAGGAGGAGTACGGGATCGAGCCGGAAGAGCAGGAGGTCTTCACCTGCCCGTATCAGGTGAAACAGAAGCTTGCGGTAGCCGTCACGGTGGCCGACAAGGGACGCATGGCGCAATACCAGGAAGCCCTCATGGCGGCGGGCCTCCGGGATGTCGTCCTGGTCAGCCCTCTAGACGCCCTTATCAGCCTCTTCTTTTCCGTCTCTGCGAGCGAACAGGCTGCATCCCGGGCGTTCGTCCATATTGGTCAGCATGATTCGCTCGTCCTCCTTGCCCGCGAACGGATGCCGGTGTTTTTCAGGTCGTTCCGACGCGAGGTACACGGGCAGTCGGGTGAGGACGACAGATACGGGCGCTTCAGCGCTGAGGGGTTGCCGGATATCCGGCCGGACCAGGCCAGCGTCGATGCTCTCAGTGAGGAGTTCAAGCGGACGCTCCAGTCCTATAGTCTCGTTGCAGACGATGACTTCTCGGTTGAAGAAGTCGTGCTCACCGGGGTTGGCGTCGATGTTCGCTCGATGAGTCGTAGTTTTCAGACAGCGACGGGGATAGCGGTCGTATCGCCTCCAGTTCCCAAACAGCTGGTCGTTCCGTCCGACGACAGTGATGAGAGCACGGCTTTCCGACAGGAATGGCCGCAGCTGGCCCTTCCCGCTGTTTTGGCCATGCAGAGACAAGTCAAGCCCCAGGCGAGGCTGGCCGTGGCTCCGTCCCGGGCCTCTCAGTTCCTGGGCGGGAAGGGGGCTGCCATTGCGCTCTTCCTGCTTTGGCTGCTGATCGCGATCATTCTTCTCCTTCTTCTGTCTTCGCAGCTGTCTCGCCTCCGAGGGCGGCAGATCAAGCTGCAGCAGACCCAGAGCGACATGAGTCGGCAGATTAGTCTTCGCAAGGAAATGCAGGCAAGACGCCTGGAGTACATTGCGGCGACGAAGGTGCTTCTACGGATGAAGGTTCAGGGCACGCACGCGGCCCGTTTGCTGGCCACGGCGAACAATACGCGACCCGCCGAGGTCTCGTTCACCGGAGTGGACCTGACCTTCACGGAGACGGAGGCGACTCTCGGTGTTGGCGGGCAGTTTGAGGGCATTGTGTCCAAAGATGCCTTGGCCTGTGCCAACGGTTATGTGACGCTGCTGCGTGAGACAGGCTTTTTCCACACGGTTTTCCTTGAGAAGCCTTTCCTGACCCCAAAGACGGTTGTCGATCCTGTTCCAGAGGAGAGGCTCTGGGGACCTGGACTGGGAACACTGGACGGTCCTCGCCTGGGAGGCGGGAGTCTGCTTGGGCCATGGAACCGCGAGCACTTCCGGTATGATCGAGACCTGTATGCCTATAATCGAGACGGCTATAACAGGAACCGCAGGAATCTCCTTGCGGCGCCCGGCCCCCAGCCGAGGAGGGAGCAAAGGCACCGCGATAGGGAGCGCGTGAGGCATGTCGAGGGTAGCGTCAAAAGTTCTATGAAAACAATGAAGAGAGACTGAGCCGGTATGGAGAATGGTGTGGTTTACCATGACGCTTGCTACCGGGCAAGTTCAGATCCGGCATAAAGCCGCTCGTTCCTCGCTATTTATTCCGTT
>JABHEG010000026.1 GCA_018676675.1 Lentisphaerota bacterium | reverse complement strand
CTGTTCGGGCAGGAAGACCGCTTACGTTGTGCGCGGCTCTGTTCGGGCAGGAAGACCGCTTACGTTGTGCGCGGCTCTGTTCGGGCAGGAAGACTGCTTACGTTGTGCGCGGCTCTTTTCGGGTAGGAAGACCGCTTATGGCACCGACTCGAGGGCGGCCTTTTGAATGCTGATGGCGTCTACGGGGCATGCGGCTACGCAGGCTCCGCAGCGGATACACTCGTATTGATTGATCCAGACCAGCGTGGTTTCCTGGGTGGTCTCGGCTTCCTCCCACCCGGTTATGCGCCCATCCTCATCCTGCTGAACACTCTTGAGCTTCAGGATGCACTCTGGACGCGGCTTGACCTTCAGGCACCAGTCGCAGTAGATGCATTTATCCGGATCAATCTCGAACTTGAGATGGCAACGGTAGCAGCGCTGCGTCTCTTCGACGGCAAGGTCTGCGTCATAGCCCTGTTCGACTTCGCTCTGCAGATCGCGCTGGGTGAGGGGGAGCGCGGGCAGGGGCTGGAGAGGCACATCATCCATCTCGCGGATGCGTCCGCTCTCGCGGACATCGCTGATGAGCACGTGGTCTTCAAAGCGTGACTCTCCCATCAGGTAGGCATCGATATTGCGAACGGTCGTCTTGGCGTGGCCGATTGCATCGATCAGGGAGTTGGCGCCTTGGGCGAAGTCACCGACTGCGAAGACGTTGGCGAGAGCTGTCAGCCCTGAGCCGTCGCCGAGGAGCCACTGGTCGTCCCCCACGATTTCGGCGCGGTGTTCGCCCTGGATCCAATCGGTGTCCGGGAATTGGCCGGTTGCCAGGAGAACGGTGTCGACCGGGATTTCGAACTCGCTCCCTTCGATGGGGATTGGTCGCCGTCGCCCGTCTTCATCGGGTTCTCCAAGGCGCGTTCTGATGAAGCGCATGCTGGTGACCTTGCCGTCCTTGCCGAGGTATGCCTTCGGGGTCACCATGAGTTCCAAAGGGATACCTTCGTGCTCGAGTTCTTCCAGTTCGCCGGGAGTCACCAGCATCTCGGTTTCCGAGCGTCGGTACCACACGGTCACCATTTCCGCGGGGATTCTGAGAATGGACCCATCAGCGGCGTTGGTCCCATGCGGGAGCTCAACTGTGGTTGCACCGAGTCGCCGGGCTGTCCGGGCGCAGTCCATGGCGGTGAAGCCACCGCCAATGACCACCACTCGCTCGCCGAGGTCCGGTTTGCCACCTTCGTTCACTTTGAGCAGGAAGTCGAGTCCGTGTCTGATACCGGAGAGGTCCTTGCCCGGAAGGTCCAGGAGGTTCGGTCGCAGTGTCCCGGCCGCCATCACGACGGCATCGTTGTCTTCGAGCAGTCGGTCGAAAGTAACGTCTGTCCCGATCGCCACTCCGCAGCGGATCTCGATTCCGAGTGCTTCGATCTGGGCGATTTCGTGGTCAATGATGTTCCGTGGCAGGCGGAATTCCGGGATTCCCTGGTTCATCATACCGCCAGCCTGGGTGTGCTTCTCGTAGACGGTCACTGTGTGTCCGCAAAGGGCCAGTTGACGGGCTGCGGCCAGGCCGGCTACGCCGGCTCCGACGACGGCAACCGTCTTTCCGGATGGCTCAAACCACTTGGGGAGAACCTTGAGTTCCTGCTTGCACAGGTCGGCGGCCGACCGTTTGGAGTGACAGATCGCCACTGGTTCGCCGAGGTCGTCCCAGCCATGCCTGCATTCGGCTTCGCATGGTCGTGCGCAGACCCGTCCCAGCACTCCGGGAAAGACGTTGTCTCGCAGGTTGATCTCGTAGGCGCGTTCATACTCGTTGTCGAAGATGGCGGTCAGGTACTCAGGGATGTCAGTTCCGGCGGGGCAGGCGGCTTGGCAGGGGATGTTCTGAGCGACCCAGTCGAAGTCCTTTGGCGTGTCTGCCACGCCTTTCGTTCGTGAAAGGGCACTGAAACTGTAGGGCGACGGTTTCTCCGGGCGTTCGCTGTCCCAGCCACCGAGGGAGAAATCGGGCTTGCAGGCATGGCAGGCCTCACGTGGGTGCTCCTCCGGGCCAAGCGCATCGTTGATTTCCTCCAGCCACGGCTGGTCAAAGCCGTGTTCGCGGGCCCGGTCGGCGAAGAAACGTGCGGAGAACAGGTCTCCCCTGGCATCGCCGCGCTGCAGGTATGCTCTGGCCAGGAGGGCGCAGACGATACCGCTATCCGGGACACCTGTATCGCACAGCAGCTTCAGCGCTTCGTCGCATTGGCCCTGGTCGAGCAGTCTTTTGGCTGTTTCGATCCGTTCGCTCATCTATCCGTCCTATTCTTCCGCACCGTTCAGCGCGTCGATCATGGATTCCACGGGAACACGTTCGCAGAACTGGCCGAAGGTCTCCGCGTGGTCTGTTCGGTTGGCCAGATAGTGCTCGAGGAGGCGTCGGATGGCGTCGGGAACTTCGGGCGTCGGCACGTGCCCAACCCAGACGCCGATCTTCCCGGCTTCGCTGAGCTTTCCCCCGACAAAGATGTCGAACCCATCCACGTTGCCCCCTTCGGGTTGCCGGATGCGTTTGCCACGCAGACCGATATCGCCAATCCACGCATGGGCACAGTTGTTGGGGCACCCGGTGAGGTTGAGCTTCAACGTTCCCACCTGTTCCCAGAACGCCCGATCCTCGGCGAATTCCTCGAGAATCAGTCGATAGGCGGCGGTCGTATCAGCTGCTGCCATTCGGCACACCGTTGTTCCCACGCAGGCCACGGCATCGGGCAGGCGTTCGTGTCCTTCGCTGTGCAGACCGGCTTCCCGGATCTCGCCCAGCAGCGACTCCGCGTCGTCCCGGGCAACCGCACGGATTTCCACGTTCTGCCGGTTGGTGAACATGACATCGCCGTTGCCGTAGGTGTCAGCCCAGCCCGCAATGGCCTTGGATTGGGCTGTCTGCATTTCAGACCGGGGAATGATGATCCGGACGGAAACGGTCGTGCCATCGTTTTCGGGCAGGACAGTTTGGCCATCAAGGTAGGCGGGTTGGATCTGTGGTACGGGAGACTCAGCCGGCACAATCTGTTCCAGCCCCGTGACACCCCGTTCGCGCAGAATGCCCAGCACGATGTCCCCGAACGCCGGTGCCCCGATTCGGTCAACAATGATCTTGAGTCGGGCGAAGGCGCGATTTCGTCGGTCTCCATGGCGGTGGAACGCCTCGGCCGTGGCTTGGGCCACCGGGAGAGCAAGCTCCTGCGGGACCCAGTCGAAGACGCGTTTGGCCAGGTAAGGGCGAGCCCCGAGTCCCCCTCCTGCATGGAATTGCCAGCCGAACTCGCCCTTCCCATCAGGGGTGGGGCGCTCTACCGGGACCCAGCCCTGGCAGTTCATCAGCGTCTGAGCGCACGCCCGGGGGCATCCCGCAACCGAGATCTTGTGTTTACGCGGCAAGTTGCGCTGGAGATCGCGGATCTCCGGATCATTGGCCATTGCCAGGATGAAGGCCCGCGCGTAGTCCCCTACTTCATGCGGACATACTCCCAGCTGGGAACACGAGACCAGATTTCGGGTGACGTCGCCGCAACCGTTCTTGGTGGTCACGCCGACCTCGGCCATGCCCTCGATGATCTTATAGATATCCTGCTGCCGCACCCAGTGGAACTGAAGCGTCTGTCTTGTGGTGATGCACAGGACACCTTGAGCGTACGTCTCAGCGAGTTCAGTGGCGCGCTGGAACTGCCGACTGGTCATGAGGCCGCCCGGGGCCACAAGGCGAATCATGAAGAAGGTCGACTGCAACTGGTGGTAGACGCCGCACCACTTGAACATCCCGAGCTCGTTTGGCGTGAGCTCAGCGAATGGGCGCTTCGCGATCTCTCTGAAATCAAAATCAGGAGAGATCTCGAGTTTGTCTTTCTCCACTTGCGTCAGCTGTGGCTGCGCGGGCATCGGCGATCTCCGGTTCGGGTTCGGTGGTTCAGTGAGCCTACAGGTAGTATTCAAGCAGTACGTTCATGCGACTGAGGACTTCCCGGATTTCCTTGACCGACGTGGTCGGGTCCTGACTGGATGGCAGCCGGACGTCCACGTTCTCGGGGCTGAGCGAGGTCTCGCCTATGCTCACAACGACCACCCGGTTGGGTGAACTGAGCAGGCGGAGTTTGCGGAGGTCGTACTCATCCATGTCGTCGAGTGAACTGATGAAGATCAACCCCACATCGGTCATGATGCGACACAACTCGCCGACGCGTCGAATGTGTTCGTCCCGATCCCAGAAGTTATGACCAACATCGGCCGCAAGTCCCTCAACCAAGTTTGAGACACCCAGATAGTAGGTCTGGTAGCTGGACTTGAAGAGGGATAGTTCAAGATGACGAGCAACGCTCCGTTTTCCTGACCCGCGCGCCCCGGTCACGATGACCGCCTGGCCACGATGCTGATTCTTGGCGACCCGGTTGGCAGGGGTTACCATGCCGTGTTCCCAGACGAACTCACGCCGGTCCACATGTGCTTCCAGCGGGTTCTGCTGTTCGTCGTCAGCTGAGTCGTCGCTGTCATCCGGGCCACCCACGGTGGGAATGATCATGACGGATGCCACCGTGTTGTTGCTGGCGGGATCGATCAGGATACAGCTTCCCGTTTCGCGATTCTTGTCGTAGAAATCGTAGAACAGGGGAAGGTGTGTGGTCAGGGCCACGCGCCCGAACTCATTCAGACCGAGTTCGTTGGCATCGTGCTTCTCGAGCGTATTCACATCGATACCATAGAGCAGGGAACGCACGTGGGCTTTGGTCGTCCGGCCTGCATGCCGGATGACATAGTTGTTGCCTTTCTGCATGGGCGTGTCGCTCATCCAGAGGATCATGGCTTCAAAGTGTGTGCCAACGGTGGGTAGGCGATCAGCGTGGACGATCATATCGCCGTTGCTGCTGTCGATCTCGTCCTCCAGTTCCAGCATGACAGCCTGAGGGGAGAATGCCTCCTGTAAGTCACCATCTGGTGTCACGATTCGCCGAACCGTGGTCTCTTTGAGTGAAGGGAGCGACTTAACTCGGTCTCCCGTGTGTATTGTTCCGGAGACGACGGTTCCCGCAAAGCCTCTGAAATCGCGATCCGGCCGGCTGACGAACTGAACGGGGAAACGAAAATCGCCTCCCTCTTCGGCCTCCCCCACATCGATGGTCTCGAGTAGTTCGAGAATAGGGGGGCCATCGTACCAGGGCATCTCATCCGAACGGTCCACCACGTTGTCCCCGCGCAGGGCGGACAGGGGCACGAAGTGGAGGTGCGGGATGTTCAGACGATCAGTGAACGTCTTGTAGGTCTCCAGAATGTCGTCATAGACGCTCTTGCTGTAGTCGACCAAGTCCATCTTGTTGACTGCCACAACGACGTGTCTGATTCCGAGCAGGGAAACGATGAAGGAGTGTCGTTTCGTTTGGGTCAGCACTCCCTGGCGTGCGTCAATGAGGACCACGGCCAGGTCTGCCGTGGATGCCCCGGTTGCCATGTTTCGAGTGTATTGCTCGTGGCCAGGTGTGTCGGCGATGATGAATTTCCGTTTAGGCGTGGCGAAATAGCGGTACGCGACATCGATGGTGATGCCTTGTTCACGCTCCGCTTTCAAGCCGTCGAGAAGCAACGCGTAATCGATCTCGCCTTCACCGGCGTTACCGACGGTTTCACTGTCACGCTGCAGCGCACTCAGCTGATCGTCAAAGATCAGTTTGCTGTCGTGCAGCAGGCGACCGATGAGGGTTGATTTGCCGTCATCCACGGACCCGCAGGTAATGAACCTGAGCAGGTCCTTCTGTTCATGTTGGTTAAGGAAAGCATCTATATTCATCAGAAGTACCCCTCTCGCTTCTTCTGTTCCATTGAAGAGTCACCGTCATGGTCGATGACTCGGGTGGAGCGTTCGCTCACACGTGTCTGCATCATTTCCGCCACGATGGCTTCGACCGTATCGGCCGAGGACTCCACGGCTCCGGTCAGCGGATAGCAGCCCAACGTGCGGAAACGGACCTCTTTCATGACCGGTTTCTCACCTGGTTCCAGGCGCATCCGCTCATCGTCAACCATGATCCATGACCCATCGCGCATGACAACGGGGCGCTCTTTTGCGTAGTACAGCGGGACAATCTCGATTTTCTCGAGGCGGATGTACTGCCAGATGTCCAGTTCGGTCCAGTTCGACAGAGGGAAGACTCTGACGCTCTCTCCCGGGTTGATTCGGGCATTGTACAGTGACCACAGCTCGGGACGCTGGTTCTTTGGGTCCCATTGGTGGTGCCTGTCTCGGAAGGAGTAGACTCGTTCCTTGGCTCGGGACTTCTCCTCATCCCGTCGAGCTCCTCCGAATGCGCAGTCGTACTTGCCCTTCGTGAGCGCCTGGAGCAGAGACTGCGTTTTCATGGTGTCGGTGTACCGGCGACTGCCCAGATCGAACGGGTTGGCCCCGGCCTTGCGGCCCTCCTCATTGATGTTGACGATGAGGTCTAGTCCCTGCTCTCTGCAAAATCGGTCACGGAAGGTCAGCATGTCGCGGAACTTCCAGGTCGAATCCACATGAAGCAACGGGAAGGGCACGCGTCCCGGGTAGAACGCCTTCTGGGCCAGACGCACCAGAACCGAGGAGTCCTTGCCGATCGAGTAGAGCATGACCGGTTTCTCGAACTGGCTGTAGGCATCACGAATGATCCGGATGCTCTCAGCCTCAAGCTGTCTCAATTGACTTAGTTTGTGTGATACTGTCATGTGTCTTTACCTTCCCCGGCCAGGGCAGGCCTGACCAGTTTCCCATCAACCCAATGCAGGCCGCATTCCTTGTGTTCCTCTTCTTCCCACCACCAACGCCCGGCTCGGAAAGACTCGCCCGGCTTGATCGCCCGTGAGCAGGATGCGCAGCCGATCGACACAAAGCCCTGGTCATGGAGTGGGTTGTAGGGCACATTGTTGGCCTTTACGTAAGCCCGCACATCGTCCTCTGACCAGTCCATCAGAGGGTTGAGTTTGAATATGGTGTTATTCGCGTCCCATTCGAGCGTTCCCATGTCTGCTCGGGTCGAAGACTGCTCCCGACGCAAGCCACAGACCCACAGGGCTGCTCCGGAGAGCGCCCGGGCCAGAGGCCGGAGCTTGCGGACCCCGCAGCATCGCTTCCGGTTCTCGGTACTATGATAGAACAGGTTCACCCCGTTCTCCGCGACCATGGTCTCGACCTCAGTCGCGTCCGGGAAGTAGATCTTGATCTTCGTGCCGTAACGGGATTCTGTTGCCTCGATCAGGTCGTACGTCTCCTGGAAAAGGCGGCCTGTGTCCAGCGTGAATGCCGGAATCTCCAGGCCGTCCCGACAGACCATATCCATGATCACCTGATCCTCGATTCCCATGGAAGACGCAAACACGGCGTTCCCGGGGAAACGTGTCGTGGCCCACTGCATCACGTCGACGGGACCCAGTCCCGCGATCTCGTCTTGCAGTTGCGGAAGATCAGCTTGGCTCAAGGAAACACTCACAGGCTATCGCTCCTTCGTTCACCAGCGGGTCTTTTCGGCGTATCACCCGCTAAATACCATAATCTCTATCGGATTAGTCAACATGCAAGTCTTGAGGCGGAAAAAAAGGGGGGAGGGGCAGGCTTGCTCCCTCGGGCGAGCAGCGAACGGTTGTTCCCGGCATTGCCATCTCTTCGAGCGGACTTACGTTGCGGTGAAATCCCACGTCCTGAGGTTGGAGAGATGTTCCCATGAAGATCAATGCAGTGCGATTGGTGGTGACCCTCTGTGCCGTTGGTGTCGGGCCGTCAGGGCTGAGTCAGGAGGGCCCCGTGTCTGCCGCGCGGGAGGGGCGTCCGTTTGTTCGCGCGGGCAGAGCGAGCTCGCGGCCGGTGATCGATGGTCGTGGTGAGGAGGCCATATGGGGGAACGGGCTTGCCCTCGGACCGTTCGTCGCGTTGATCGGCGACGCATTCCCGGAGGAGGGGACCAGTGTCCGATTGCTGTGGGATGACGTTGGGCTGTATGTCTGTGCGCGCTGCGACGACGCCCTGCTTGATCCGGTGCTCCAGCGGACACACGAGATCAAATCAGACGTCGTTTCCCGCGACGGGAACGTGTTCAGGGATGACTGTGTGGAGCTCTTTCTGCAGCCCCCCGGCACCAGCGGGACGTACTACCATCTTGCGTTCAACCCGCGGGGAACACTGTATGACGCGGTTTGCCGGAAGGACGTGTTCGATACGACGTGGCAGTCAGGAGCCGTAGTAGCCGTCCACGCTGAGACTGACGCATGGACTGCTGAAGTGGCCATCCCGTGGAAGGCGCTCGGCGGGACGCCAATGCGGGGCGACCATTGGGGCTTCAATGCGGGGCGACATCGGGCGTCGAATGACGAGCATTCCGCATGGTCGCCGACGGGCGTCGGCTTCCACAACCCGGAGGCGTTTGGTGCGGTCGGGTTTGGTGAGAACGTCCCGGCTCTGCTGGGGAACGGGATCCCGAGCTTTGAGGAGGGTGCGAAGCGATGGAAGCTCAGTCACTGTTCGTCGTCTCCCCTTTCCGCTTCGGTCTCGACACGCTACGAACGGGGGCCGTGGACAGCGTTCCAAGTGGCGTTGCCTGTCTCACCTGACACGCCGGCGCAAAGCGCCATTCCGTACACACTCTGTCTGCGCAACCGCTGCATCCTCCTCAGCGCCCCGGCGGAGAAGCAGGACAACACCATCTGTTTCCGGACGGGCAGTCTGCCTGTCCGGGCGGGGAGCGTCTATGACTTCTCCGCAATGGTCCGAGCTGTTGACCTGGTGAAAGGGGGCCGCCCGTTGGCTTTCTCAGTCAGTTCCTATGACGCGGATGGTAAGGCGATCAAAACGTACGAACGCATCGTCCACGTTCCTGTCGGGACTTACGACTGGCAGGCTGTCCACGGGACGTGGCGGGCTCCGGATAACGCCGCTGAGATCCTCTTCTGGGTCGTGAAGTGGGGGAAGTCGGGGATGACTGGTGACGTCTGGCTGGACGACATGCAGTTGGTTGAGACCGGGAAGAGGGAAAACGTGATCCCAAACGGGGGGATAGAACCGGATGGTGAGGGAGGGATCGGGGGGTGGCCAGTTCAGCATGGTGCGTATGTGGCGAGCTACCCGCGAGGAGCGACGGTGTCGGTTGTCCGTCGTCTCGCAGCGACCGACGGGACGCTCCTGCAACGCTCTGCCGTCTACACGGGGGTCGTCACAGCGGAGGTCACCGAAATCGGGACAAGCCTTGCCTTGCTTCCCGGGAAGCGTGATGTGGACAATTCGCACCGAGTCAAAGAACTCCACGTCAACGCGGGTGGCTATCTGCACCTGCCTCTCGTGATGCGGAGTTCCCTGCTGGATACGCTCGGCGGCTGCGATGTCTTCATCCAGGTCCCGGAGTGGTTGCGCCTGGTGTCCCCCGCTCCCCGGATTCGAGTGGTCGGTCGCGAACGGATTGAGGAGCCGGGTTCCGTTGCCGTGCGTTACCGCCTGCGTTTCGGAAAGGCTGCGATGACGCCGGCCGAGTCGGATCGCCACACGACACGACTGAATTCCCTTGTTTTTGCCTGCGGGGCAGTTCCCCCGGGTGAGGGTGCGTACTCTGTCCGGCTCTATGGCCAGGTGGGGGACTTCACGGAGGAGCCCAACATCATGCCTCTCCACACCCATCCCCCGCTGCAGTGGAAGCGTCCCGTAACGGCTCTGATCAAGCATTGGGCATGCAGCTCGTTCTACCGGCCGTTCCGCAGACTCAATTCCTCTGAGCAGGATGTGCTTGCGTTTACCTGGCGGCAGGCTGGATTCAACCGGAGCGGGGCAGCGCTCGATGAAGAGCTCCGGAACCGGTACGGCTTCTCCGCTCGTGGCCATATTCCCTTGATCAATGCGCCCGGGAGTCTCTTCCCCGGCGGCTCAGAGTACCTGGCCGAACACCCGGAGGCGCAGGCTCTGACCTTCGCGGGAGAGACCAAGCGGTCTGCATTTTGCCCCACGTACTTCCTGAGTGCGGAGAACGCGCATCTGGAAGCGGTTCGAGGGTGGCTGGCGAAGGAAGCCAAACGTTTCCCCCATCTGGACTGGGACTATGAAGTGCCTGTCTTGCGGGACAGCTCGCTGTGTGTCTGTGAACGATGTCTGGCGCGCTTTCGCGAGGTCGCTGACCTGCCCGCGGATGCCCGGGTCACCAGGGACACCATCAGGGAATCCCACCGCGCCGCGTGGGTGGATTTTCGTTGCCGCGAGAATGCTCGCATTGCGGCCCTGTTTCGTGCAGCGATAAAGCAGGCGAACCCCGACTGCCTGTTCAGCATCTATTCCGGCTATCAGGGGAAGACGGATGAGAAGTACGGGGTCGACTGGCGCTACATGTCCCAGGCCGCGGACCTGATCTGGGCAGGCTACGGACGTCCCGTCCAGGGCATTGCCGACACCCATGCGGCGATAGATGGCCGGCCGTTCATCGCCGGGGAATTGGCCTGGTACGGAGCACACCCCTGGGACAACGCCCGGGCACAGGTCGCTCTGTTCCGACGACTGTCCGACGGGGGCTCGGGGATCATGGCCTACTTCAACTGGATTGTTGATGGACGGTTCTACCGAGCCATTTCCCGGGTGAGCTCGATCGCGGCGGACTTTGAGCGCTTCTTCTGTTGGGACGTCGATGAGGACGGGACGTACCGCAGTCGACACCGGCGCGCCGATGCGTTGGTGCAGGTCAGCGGCACGGGTACGGCGGATGACGTTACCGTTCTACTGCATGGTGAGGAACGTCTCGTGTTCGCCTTCAACAGCGGCAAAACGGCGCGTGCGCTCACGGTGGAGCATCTCCGTTGGCAGGACGGGATGGCGTGCATTGATGCTGAGAGCAAACAACGGCTGGAACGCGCGACCGAACTGAAACTCCCGCCCTTCGCCGTACGTATCCTCCATGTGCGGCCCCGGCAGGAGGCCGTCAAGGTCCTTCAACCACGCATTCTGAGTGCTGCCCCGAAGCGACCGGCTCTGGACCCGATCCTGGCCTGGCAGGGGCAGGGGAGTCAGCCCGGGGACCAGGTTTTCTCGTTGGAGGTGAGTTCTGATGCGGCGTTCCCAGCGGGGAAGGTGACGACGTTTGCCGATCTGGCAGAGACTGTCCTCATGCCTGACAGTCTGCTTCCGGGGCAATCCTACGTTTGGCGTGTCCGAGGCGCTGATGTTGTCACCGGGGAGCGAGGACCGTGGTCGGATTCCGGGACATTCACGCCTGCAGTCTTCGCAAGTTTGCCCGCCTCGCCCCCTGCTTTCAGCCCCAACGGTGACGGTGTGTTGGACAACGTCACGTTCACAGCCCAACTATGCGGTGCTCTCGAGTGGCGTGCGGAAATCGCAGGAACGAGCGGTAACGTGGTCACGCGTGTGACGGGCAGAGGGCGCCGCGTGGCGGTCGTGTGGGACGGCACCGACGGTTCCGGGGCCCTGGTCGCTCCCGGAGTCTACCGCTGTACGGTGACCCCGCCGGCTTTCCCGAACTCGGCTGCCTCGGCAGACGTTGAGATGAACCTGAAGGTCGGGGTGAAGAACCCCGGATTCTCCCGGTATCGAGGCTTCATCCTCAGTGTGCCCGAAGGCAAGGCCACCATCGCGGAAGATTACGAGACAACATGTACCAACACCTATGCGAAGCGTTTTGACGCTGCAGTGGAAGGGACGACATGCTATTGGAGTAACTACAGTGCCGGCGGGATCGGGACGAACGTCGTTCCGGTCGTTCCCGGGCGGACCTACCGGTTGAGGGTGCGGGTCCGGGGAGGCCTGGAGCACGGCACGGCCACGGTGGGGCTGGCCTTCTTCACAGCCAAAGGTCGCTGGGCTCAGGTCCCGGGCAACCCGCCGTGGGGCGTTGCAGGAGACGACGTTTCGGGGCAGACCGATTGGGAACAGCAGGAACTCACACTTGTCGCCCCGGAAGATGCCCACAGTGCCGTGCTCTTCCTCAAGCTCAAAGAAGCCAAGGGCGGCGCTTGGTTCGATGATCTGGTGTTTGAGGAGATACAGCAGCCCGAATAGGCTTTACCCGGCTAGGATGGCGAGCAATACTCCTCCGAGAGATAGAGACAGGGCTATTGCTCCGGTCTTTCTGCCTGGGCTTTCCATCTGTCCTCCTACCTGTTCATTGGTCAATCAGAGACGGGGACCTGCTTGCGGCCGCCAGCTCCAGTTGGTGTCACCTGGACAGTCATCTCGACGGTCAGTTTTGTTCCAGCGGGGACGGCGCCGCTCAGCGGGTAGCCTGCGAGGAGAAAGTCGGCGGACCCCCACTTGCGGTGGTCGACAAGACCAAGGGGAACGGAGCTGGTGACGGCGATCCGGGCATGAGGCCCGGCAATCGTCACCTGCGTGGCAGACGGAAGGAGCTTGTCGTCCCCAAGTGTCTCCGGCAGGACGATCTGCCGCCCTTCCGCCTTGGCCTCTCCGCCGGCAAACTGGCTGACCGGGAAGAAGAAGTAGTGACGCCACATGCGCAGATCGAGAGCGTCTTCCACAGTGAAGGTGTAGCGCAAGGAGAACTGATTCCGGGGGGTGAGGCTCGCGGTCTGTGTGTAGGAGATGCGTTTCCCGCCTTCCACAAGTTGTCCTTTGAAGGCGAAGGTCACTTCCTGTGAGGAGACATCGATTGTTGGTTCGGTAAGGCTCTCCGGCTGGTATTGGTGCATGGGGTGATTGCAGATAACGGGCCAGCCTCCGGTCATGACTGTCCGGCCATGGAGGAGGATGTGGGTTGGCTTGCCGGCGCGGTCGAAACGTAGCTCGAGACCTCTTGCTGTCCGGGCCACAAGGAGATGGTCGCTTAGGCGAGCCGCTTCCAGGGGGCGGGATGCTTCCCGGGCGAGGCGCGGCGGCGTGTCGCCCCCGGGGCTTGGGGCAGCATCTGTCGGCAGGAAAATCCGCCCGTCGTACATGGGAATGGTGAACTGCGTGCCGACACGGCCGGTACTCACGTCACGGGAGTTGGTCGGGACCCTGACCGCCGCATCGTAGTTGGATCCGTTGACCAGAACCACCCCGCCGTCGAATCTCCGTTCCCAGAGGCCGTCTTCGCGACGATGTGCCGGACTCTTGGGGTAGCCCAGCGGGGCATCGTATTCCGGATACCACCACCAGTTCCCGCGAGACAGACCATTGCCTCCATCGTAGCTGAAATAGCCGTCTCCCATGAGGGCCGTAGTGAGACCGAAGCGCATCATCTGCGGGTCTGCTGTGCGCGCTTTCCTGATCAAAGCCTGACGTTCCTCGCGGGTTCGCTTGGCATTGGCCCACGGGTCTTCTCGCGTGGTCCGGGGATGACACACGAGCATGGTGGCAACGGGGCGGCGGCTCTCACGGCACCAGCGTAGGTACCTTGCCAGGAAGTCCTCGAAGTCGACCTTACCTTCGACCACTCGGTTGATCTCGTCCTCGGCCAAACAGCCGTTGAGATGGGCAAAGCCGGTGGTCGGCAGGTTCCAGCAGTTGAGGGTGACGATGGCCTTGCCGTTCCGCAGCTGGGCCGTCCGCGGCACCAGCCAGTCATCAGGAGCCCAGCAGTCATAAAAGACACCGTCGAACATGTTCCGCGTGAAGATCTCTTCCCGCGTCTTATCCAGGTTGAACTGGAGCACGTCGGGCAGGTCGGTATTGATACGGAAGAACCCCGGCCAGCCGCTCCAGCGCTCCCCGTCCTTCAGACTCCACCAGTGCTGGGGCAGGTTCGGATTGTCTGGTCCCTCGACAACGTCAACATAGGGAAGAACGAGGCAGTCCGGATTGATCCTGCGGAGCTGTTTGAGATTCTCCTCTACGTTGGCCAGGACGCGTTTCCAGCGTGGATGCTCCCAGTCGTAGTGCAGATCGTAACATCCCCCGAAGACGAGGTCTACTTTGGACCACCACTTCTTGCCCTGCTCCCAGTTTTTCCAACCCAGGCCGGTTCCGTAACAGGTCCCAATTCGTGGGAACGGTGGGTTGACTGCGGTGGGATCCCGGGCCCAACACGCGGTTGCGGTGACGACCAACGCGGCAAGTGACGGGACGAACGTTGTTCGCATTGCGGATTCTCCTCACTGCCATCTGGCAGGATGTTCCCTTACGGTCTGTCGCCACCGATTCCCGGAGGCGCAAGGGACTTTCTCAACCGGCCAACGGAATCTGGGGTGCCGATCAGGTAGACGGGATCATCTCCGAACTCGGAAAGCTCGTCCAGGCTGCCTCCCAGCATGTCCTTGACGGTGACATTGTCGATCAGGTTGCGCACTGGCGCGGGAACCGAGAAGGGACGTCCGTCTGTCCACGCGACGAGGACCTCATCTTGGGGGCGCTGGAAGCTGTAGGCGAAGACTGGGCCTATCTCGTTCACCGGGTATCCCGGCTCTGTGCCCGGAGGCAGGAGCCATGACATGGCGTTGGCGGCAACGAAGAAGGTGTGTGGAGTCGGGCCGTAGTCGAAGAACATATCGAAGTGGATTCTGTGGGAGGGCAGATTCAGCCCGAGTGGCCAAGTCCTTTGGTGAAAGAACACCTTTTCCACGCCGTGACCGAGGAGAACCGTCAGGTATTTGACGTTGTAGGCGGTTGACGTGTGTTCATCCCCGTTGGCGAGGAAGTGTGCGAAATCCGCGTGCCTGAAGTTGGGGGCGTCGTTGGCGTATTTACCATACTCGGTGAACCAGATCGGCCTCTCGGCCTGGTGGCGCTTCTGGAAATCGGCTATTTCCGTGACGTGGCCGATGAACTTACGGGTGTTGTTGTATTGCGGATAGACGTGTTCGCTCAGAATGTCTGCGATTCGGGCATTATGTGCGTTGGCAGGCTCGGAATGGCTCAGGTAGTGCAGGCCGCAGCGCATCGTTTGGAGTTTCGGGTCAATTCTGGCCGATTCTTCTTGTACAATGGTCAGGAACTGGTCGTATGTGTCTTCGGTCTTCCACTCTCTGCACTTGTACGCAAAAGGCTCGTTGAGCACCTCCCAGGCAGTTGTGATCCCTTTGTAGCGACTGATGCACTCCCGGGCATATGCACGGTAGGCTTCCATACTGCACGGCAGGTGCCATAGATCCTCGTAGGCATCCCCCAGTCGTTTGCCGCGCGTATCGGGCGACCCCGTACTCGCCCAACCTGAGGATGGGTCCGGGAGGATTGCCTGGACGTGCAGGTTGAGCCGGCGGGCCCGCTCAAAAAACAGTTCGGGCCCGCTGAAATCCCACTTGCCCTGTTCCGGCTCGACATTGTCCCATTTGAGGGTCCAGTCGCGCACCCAGTAGACACCGGCGTCCCGGGCGATCTGCTGGAGGAGGTCTGAGTAGAAGGGATGGTTTGTCCCGAACCGAGCGCCCTGGTTTCCATACGTGTCGGCGTAGGGGAAGACGATCGCGAATGGGGTGGTTGCCGAGTACTCGAATCCTTCCCCAGAGACCTTGGCTGTCGCTGTGTAGCGTCCGTTCCTGGTGGTCGAGTTGATCATGGCTCCACCGGGAAAGAGAGGAGTCAGCGGGTGGGTACTCTTGTGAACGACTTGCTTGCGATGGTCCGTTACCGTGAGGGCGAGGTCGGCTTTGGCGTCCAGGTCCCGGAACCAGGGATCCCAGGCCAGCCAGACCTCCTCGCCCACATGATAGATGCCGTGGGGGCGCCGGGGATGGATGGCAACTTCGACGGGGTAGCGGGAGGCGTAGGCGGTTTCAGCTTCGCCTTCCTGGAGCTGGACGGCATCCACCCAAAGAGCGGAGACTCCTTCTTCGGTGGCTGAGGTGAACTCAACGAAGCCGAACGCATCCGGGGCGGCGAAACTCAGCACATGGCGCTGCCAGTCCGTCCCGACAGTGATTGACTGCAGGCGTCTTTCACGGGTCATGAAGGAAACCCCGAGACTGGCTTGTCGACCTGCTCTGTCTGACTTGAGGAACGCCGAGAGAGTGTAGGGCTTGCCTTGCCGGAAGCGCGTCCAGCCTTTGGTTGCCAGTTTTACGTTGTCGAAGCTGACCTGGCGAGGCTTGGGGTAGTCGGCAAAGCCGGATGGGAGGATGGCTCGGTTCAGATCGATTCGGGCGGAAGCCTTCCCGTGGTGCGACTCATTCCCGTCGATCGCGATTACGTTGTGGTCAAAGGACGCCGTTCCCCAGCCCGATATGCCCACTTCAAAGCTGCTGTTCCGGAGGACGTTCAGTTCATTTGCCGGTTCCGTGCTGCGGAGCATCTCCAGGCGGATCCGGTTGACCAGAACGTTGTCTTTGGTGGTTTCGGCCACATGGATGTCGGACACATACAGTGTTCCCGTCGTGGAGAAATAGAGCTCAAACCGGGTATTGTCGCAGTCCTCCTGTCTGGAATCCGGCGCGATGATCATCTCCGCTTTGCGCCATTCCGGCGAGATGGGGACTTTGGCCTTGGCAAGCGTTCCCCACGGTTTGATGCGCATGATCGCCAGATCGACTGCTCCCTCCGACATCCTCTCCTGTCTGAGCCAGAAGGAGACATAGAGCTTTTGGCCCTTCCTGGTTGGGACTGTCCCATCCTGTTTGAGGATCACCCAGGCGAGTTTTTCCTTTTCGGGGAAGGCCGTGCACTCGATTCTGATGGCGGCTTTGCCTTCCGGCCCTTCCACCATCGTTACTTCGCCCTCGACGCCGACTCCCTCGAACTTCACACCCCAGCCGGTCGGCCGGTCGTTGTCACTCAGGGCCGAGAACTCTCCGTTGCGGATGAGGTTCGGGCCATCGGCCCGGGAGGCCGTCCCCAGGCTCAAGCACACCAGCATCGCGATACGCATGGAACTGGCGATCCTGACCACGTCGTTGCCTCCGATTTCAAGGAAGGAGCTCGATGGGGATGTCGATTGTCCGCATGCGCTGGAGGTCCGTCACGATACGGACGACTCCGCGGTCGATTGCATGCTTTCCCTGCAATTGGCCGATATCGACGCGAGTGACGCCGTTCTTCTGTTTCCGGGTTGCGACGTGTAGGGCGCCAACGGGGACCTCAACGGCCAGGATGCGAAACGTCTTTGCGCTTCCCGGCAAGATGAAGATGGCTTGCTCGACATGCGCTTCGGTGGTTCGTGCGAGAGTAATCCTGCGGGGCACGACGGTTACTTCCCGCAAGACACTCACCGATGCGAGCAGGCGGAGCGGGCCCAGCTCCGGGTCATCCGTTTCCACGGTGACATCCCCGGTGAACGGCTCCTGCGGAAGGGGAGGGATGGTGGAGACCACGAGCCGCACACAGCGACCGTCCGGGTCTTTCCTGAGGGTCGTTGTGAGATAGGGCGAGTCCGTTCTGGCCCGGGCGATGTTAACGCCGGGCTTGCGGCTGATGAGACGGACCTCCTTCTCGGTGCTCCGTTCCGCGTGGACACTGTGGAACACCGCAAGCGACGGCTCCATATGAGCCATCGTGTAGACCGTTCCGTTCACGTGGAGGGGGAATCTCGGAGTGAGAGGGTCATTCGACTCGATGCGGATCGTTTTGTGCATGGGGCCTCGCCGGCCGCGCAGCGTCAGTTCCACGGTCAGCCGCACGCTGGTCCCGGGGGAAGCCGTCTTGTGGTCCATCTTTACCACCGCACAGCCGCAGCCGGGGTGAATTCGACCAACCTTCAGGGGGGCTTTTCCTGCGTTCTTCAGCACAAAGGTGTGTTTGATCACGGACTTGTCCTCGACTTCACCAAAGTCCCACTTCGGCTCGTCGCAGATGATCCGGGATGAAGGTCGGTGACTGCGGGAGGGAAGTTGAGGAGTTTGGGCCTGAAGCGACATGGCTACCACTGTCCCCAGCAGGCCGATCGTCTGAACTGTTCTGGTGTACGTGTTTGTCATTGGGGGCGGGGGTTGTCGGGATGTGTGATGCCTGGAGGCCTTCCGTGTTCTTCACGTGCATGCCGGCGGTCCGGGGGATCTCCTGAGCTGTTCACCGTAGAATAGCCTGCAGGTCGTGCAGGAGCCACCCCGGCGTGCTTGATTGGGCAGTCTGTGGCGGGTTTTCGAGGCGGTGTTCGTCTTCCTGTCGGGGGTTGATTACAGGCGCGGTAGAGACTAACGTGTTGAGGTGATATCCAATCGTGACTCATCCTTACCGTCGGGGCGTCTCGCATTGCGACGCATCCGGCAAGTGATGGGGCAGCAGACCAAGACTCAGTTGGGGAATGATGAGCACGGGGCTGGGTCCGGAACCGTGCGAACTGGAGGCGACACTCATATGATCGCGACAAATGTTCACTCCGTAAGTTGGGGGCGACGGTCCGCCTGGATCTCAGTTTTTCTCAGTTCTGTTGTGTTCCTCGGCTGCTCGGTGTGGTGTTCAGGGAGCGATCAGGGAATGGCCGTCGTGCGCACCGCTTTCCCCGAAGGAGTTGGGGTCCGGGCGGCGATTGTGCTCGAGAAGTCCGTTCCGCGAGAGATCGTGGTGAACCGTTCGTTTGACTACCGCGTTCGCGTGCGGAACGTGACGAAAAGCGCAGTGGATGATGTGCTCATTTCGAGCACGTTCCCGAAGCACCTCCGGATCGACGCCTCGGCGCCGAAAACCCGGCTTCGCGACGGTGGCGTCGCCGAGTGGCCGATCGGTGTTCTGCAGGCGGGGCAGGAGTCACTGATTGTGATTCGGGTAACTCCCCTCGCGGCAGGTCCCATCACGCATTGTGATGATGTGTCGTTCCGGACTAGGCTGTCTGTCTGCGCGTCGTTTGATGTCATCGCTCCCAAGCTTCGAGTCGTCCTGGAAGCTCCAAAAGAGGCGTTGCTCTGCGATCCCATCCCTCTGCGCCTGACGCTGGCCAATGTCGGCACGGGCACGGCGCGTGACATCGATATTGCGGTTGCTCTGCCCGAAGGGATCAAGACACGGGACGGAGCACCGTCGCTCAACGCCCGGCTCGCAACGTTGGACCAAGGGCAGTCACGGGAGATCCCGATGTTTGTGGAGGCGACTGCTGAGGGTGACTTTCAGGTCACTGCTATCGCCCGAGACGCGTACGGTGGCGAAGCCAACGGTTCAGCGGAGTTCAAGGTTGGACGTCCGGTGCTTGAGCTGACCAAGACGATGCCCAGCCGGGCGTTTGTCGGGCGCCCCACTCGTGTCGCGATCGAGGTACGGAATACCGGTACATTCAGCGCTCGAGATCTGGTGCTTCGGGACACGCTGACGCCGGAGGTCGAGGTGCTCAAAGCAACCGATGGGGTCAAACCGATTCCGGGCGGGCTTGAGTGGGCCCTCGGTGAGCTGGCTGTCGGCCAGGCCAGGAAGGTTGAGATGACCCTCCGCACCTACAAGCGCGGTCCTATCGGTGGCCGCGTTCTTGCTGCCGCGTGGTGTGCGGAACAGGCCGTTGCGGCAGCCCAGTGTGAGTGTGTCGGCATTCCGGCCATTCTCCTGGAGGTCATCGACGTAGAGGACCCGATCGAGGTGGGGCAGAAGGAGACGTACATCGTCAAAGCCACCAATCAGGGGACGGCCCGGGATACCAACATCGAGATCTCCTGCCGCCTCGAGAACACGATGCAGTACGTCAGTTCGTCGGGGCCGACCGAAGCAACGGTCACCGAAGGCGGCACGGTCACGTTCGCGCCTCTGCCGGAACTTGCTCCCAAGGCGTCCGCCAGCTGGAAGGTCCGTGTTCAGGCTGTGAAGAAGGGGGATGTGCGCTTTGCGGTCCAGATGAATACGGACGAGTTGGGGCGTCCCGTTGACGAGACTGAGGCGACGAACTTCTACGGCCAGGAAGAGTAAGCGGCCTAACGACGCTTGATGGTCGGCCTTTCCCGGAAGGAACGCAATATGTGTTTTCGGGCGCTGGGCGAGGCCGATTGATGGAGCCAGGACCAACGGATCCGGTACAGGCCGAGCCGACACACTTCCGGCGTCACTGGGGAGTTGTGACCGCAGCGGGGCTGCTCGGGACGATCTACTACAACTGCTGCCTTCTCGGCGCCCCACGGACGCGGTTTCTGGTCGAACTGGGGGCCACTCCCTTCGATTTCGGGCTCATTTCCGCATTTGGGGCTCTCGCTCTGGTCTGCCAACTGTTCTCGGGCGTTTGGGCGAATCGGCTTCGCCACCGAAAGCCGTGGTGGATGGGCCTTTGTATCCTCCATCGCCTGGCGTTCGTTGGTGTCCTGGCCGCCCCCGGGCTGTTCGATACAAGCCGTGGCCGCATCGGGTGGATCATCGGTGTTCTGGTGGTTCACAACGTGCTTACTCATCTGGCGGACCCGCTGTGGTTTTCGTGGATGAGCGATTTCGTTCCTGAGCAGGGGTTCAACCAGCACTGGGCACGTCGGCAGCGTGTCATCCGCCTGGGGGCGATCCTGGCCCAGATCGCGGTTGCGCTCTGGTTCGGCCGCTACGAAGCCTCCGGCCAGGTGATCAAAGGGTTCGTGTTGCTGGGGATATTCGGGCTCGTTCTCGGCATCGTCGACATCGCTATGTTCGCCGCTGTGCCCGAACCGGAGCATGACAGCGACCACGACGTCGATTTCCGCGTTGCCCTTGCAGAACCCATCCGTGACGCTTCGTTTCGCGCGTTCCTCGTGTTCCGGGCTTACTGGATGTTTGCGATCATGGTAAGCGCGCCGTTTTTCGTCGTTTACCTGATCAGAGAGGTCGGGCTGAGTGCTCGCACGGTACAACTTCTCATGGTTGTGCATGGGCTTGGTGTGGTGCTTTTCTCCGGCATCTGGGGGCGGATCTGCGATGCGCACGGGTACCGACCGGTGCTGCAGTTCGTGGTGATGTTCAAGTTCGTCGTGCCGCTCACCTATGTGCTTGTTCCGCCGGTGCCGCACATCGCTGTCCCGGTTCTTGCGGGCATGTTCTTCTTTGACGGCCTGCTCAATGCGGCCGGCATACTGGCTCTTCAAGGGGTGACGATGCGCTCAACGCCGCGCCGTAATCGAGCCATGTACGTGGCCAGCTCCAACTTTGTGGCCCGAGGAATTGCCGGAGGACTTGCGCCCCTCATTGCCGGGGCTCTGATCGAGCCGTTGACCGGCGTTATGTCCTGCGATTTCGGGGTTTACCACTTCACCGGTTTTCACGTGATCTTCCTGATCAGCAGTGTCTTGCGGGGGAGTGGACTGATCCTCGTGAACCGCCTGAAGGAACCGGACAGCGGAACACTCGCTGACGTGCTTTCGCAGCTCAGCCCAATCGGGTTTCTGGGATCGCGTTTGCCGCAGCGATGAGTCTTGCTAGGCCGGCAGCCGGTTCACGTAGATGTAGTAGGCGCCGCAGATCGGTTGGTTGCTCGCGTCATCGAACCATGAATGGAGCAGGACGGGGCCGGCGTCCAGGTTGACGGTGAACACGGCGGCTTTGTCGCCTGCTGCGACGGGTTGCGCCAGCCTCTTCGCATCAATGAACAGGCGCGCCTGGGCGATCGGCAGTGCCTTTCCTGCCTCCAGATCCCCATCAGCGAGGGTTGTGGCTTCGCTTGCTTCGGTAAGGGCCAGGTCGCTCTCCCGCGGCCAGCGTCTGAGTTCGAATTCGTACTCTCCCGCCTGTTCTACCTGCAGATGCCAGTAGCTGTTCCTGCGGACCCCCATTCTAACCTGTTGCTGTTGGTCCACGAACACGTCCGCCCATTCGCACGCTGAGAGCATGGAGGGATTCTCTTTCTCGCTGCCGATGATGACGCGCTGGTGCTCGTTGGCGACCGGTTCCACATCCTCCCACCACGCGTCAAGGTGTTTCTGCATGGCCTCTGCCACATCCCGGTGTTGGTCCAGGACGTTCGTTTCCTGGAGTGGGTCGGCGTCGAGGTCATAGAGTGCGGTACCCTCGACGAGCCGCCAGCGCTTCCACAGGACGGCCGCGCCATCCCGATGGACAACGGCGGGGCTGTCCGGGGAGGGATAGTCCATGTTGCCGGGCATTCGGCTGTAGTTCACGACCAGCATGCGCTGTTCGGGAGGGGCGTCGTCGCCTCTGAGCACGGAGGCCAGGCTGATACCGTCCCCCCCTGGGGGAAGAGGCAAATCGCAGAGCTCTGCGAGTGTCGGCAGGATGTCCTGGACCTCAGTGAGTCCCGCCACATCGCGGCCTTGTGTGAGGCCGCCCCGCGGCCAGTGGATGAAGCAGGGGACGCGGTGTCCGCCTTCCCACAGCGTACACTTGTTGCCGCGCATTCCGGCATTGTAGTAGTTGTGTCCGAAGGTGCTGCCATTGTCGGTCATGAAGATCAGGAGTGTGTTTTCGGTCAGCCCTTTGTCTTCCAGGAACTCCCGAAGTCGGCCGACCTGCGTGTCCAGGTTCCGGATCATGGCGAGAAAGCGGATGATGCTCTTGCGCAGGCCCGTCCGAAGTGTCGGCAGCTGGTGCTCATTCCGGGTAAAATGCTCTTCCACGGCCACGCGGTCCTCCTCGGGCACGAAAAGCGGCGCGTGCGGGGCATTGGTCGGGAGGTAGGCGAAGAAAGGCTCGTCGTTGCGCTGACGGTCGTCTATCCAGTCAAAGGCGGCGTCAAAGAAGACTTCGGTGCAGTAACCTTCGTAACGCTTTCTCTCTCCGTTGTGGCAGTAGACATCGTCGAAGTAGTCATTCTGCCAATAGTCCGGCAGGGAGCTGATGTGGGAGGAAGGGAACCAGATCGTCTCTTCGAACCCACGGTCCTGTGGGCGGAAGGGGTAGTTGTCCCCCAAGTGCCATTTGCCGAACAGGCCGGTCCGGTATCCCGCGTTCCGGAAGACATTGGCGAGGGTCGGCAGCTCGGGGCGCAGCAGCGTCCGCCCGCTACTGACGTTCAGTGCTCCGTTGCGGGCTGCATCGAGTCCGGTCAGCAGCTGGCCGCGAGTGGGGGTGCACATGGGGGCACCGTGGAAGTCCGTGAAGCGTACGCTCTCACCGTGAAGACGGTCCAGGTTTGGGGTGAGTGCCACGGGGTTGCCGTGACAGGCGAGGTCGCCATAGCCCTGGTCATCGGTGATGATCATGATGACGTTTGGTGCAGTCGTGTCCATGCTGTTTCCCTCGGAGTGGGTGAAGGTGTTGGTCGGGTAACGTAATCTCTCGTTTCCGCTCCCGGAAGTCGCGGCTTTGGCGGACAGGCTCTTCGCTTGAACAGAGCCGTGACTAACGGGAGCGGTGTTGGTTTTTGCCGCGGTGTGGGTGTCCGCTCCTGGTAGTCGCGGCTCTGAAAGAGAGGGCACCGCCTACTGTCGTGGCTGGTAGCGGAATGTCTGCCAGTAGGCCTGGTCGGTGGCGTAGGGATCGACACCGGCATCTGGGGTGAGTTCACGCTTGAGTACGCCGTAGTTCTTCATCTCCCGAAAGTAGGTATGGTTTGGGCGGAAATGGGCCATATCGAAGCGTGTTCGTTGGCGGAGTTCATCCGCCGCTTTTCGGATTGCCGTCAGAATGGCTTGGTAGTCAGGATCGTCGGTATCGCGGAAGGCCGGCGGCTGACAGAGTCCCAGTCCCCCGGCGGCCTTCGCAAGCGGGGCCAGGAGCAGGAGGGAATCCTCGGGGGCATCAAGGTTGCACAGCGCTTGGTACAGGCGTGACTCCCCGAGACGGAAGTAGGCCAGGTGACGGGTGAGGATGATATCCCTGGGGTTATCCAGAAGCGGCTGAGGCGGCTTCCGGGATCCGAACTGGTAGTAGAAGGCGTCCTTCTTGATGTTGCGACGCGGCTTGTCTTTGGCCGTGTGACAGGAGGCGCAACGGCGTCGCATGACCTCGTGGGGGTATTTGACAGTCACGATTCCGGATCCCAAGGCGGCATATGTCCCGGGGAACGTTGCTCCGGAGTCGATCCAGAGCCGGACCATCGCCTTTTCCCGGTCGCTCATTCTCACTCGGCCCTTGTGGCCGTCGATGATCTTGAGGAGAGGACTTGCGGATGACCCGATGGATCGCGGCGGGCGGTTGCCATAGCCGTTCCGTCCGTCGCTGACCTGGCCGTGGCTGAACATGGTCCAGTACGCGCTTGAGTAGAACGGCGTCCGGGCTCCCGAGAGGTCCACGCCCTTTGGTCGTTGTCGGGCGTTGTGGCAACTGACGCAGTGTTTGTTAAGAATTGGCTGTATGTGGCGCGGGAAGTCGAGAACATCGGGGAATCCTGCGATGGGGGTGATCGTGTCGGGGGGCCGCTCCGTTGCGAGTAGGCGTGCGCGGATGCGGGAGGGCGGCGCTTGCGTTCGCCGTTCATGACAGCCGACGCAGCCGGTCACTTCCCCTGGCTGGACCGTGACGAAGCTCTGCATGCGTTTCACTGAGCGACTCTTGTCATCTAGTCCAACGAAGAACACCGACTTGAGGGCGGGGACCAGGAAGTTGGCGGACCCGTCAGCTTCCACTGGTACGGTACCGAGGATGCGCTGGAGGGTGAACGTTCCGCCGATTGTGAGGGGCTCCTGGCCGCCGGAGAAATTGGCAGGTTTGGGTAGCTGCTCGAGGACAAGCAAGCGAGTAATTTCGCCCGGTTTCACGCCTTTCATGTTGCGGCCTCGGCGCACGTCAGCGAGGACGAGCTGTCCGGTGGCGCGAGCCAGATTCGCTCGCCTGGCGACGAGCGGTTCGCGAGGGCGTGAGCGGAGGGGCCGGGGTTCGTGGATCGCCAGCCGCCGCGCGCCGGCGCCGGGTTTGTAGACCAGTTGTTCCCGTCCGTGATGATCGAGGAGGAAGATGCCCCGGCTGTCTGCTGCCAGCACGTGTTCCGATGACGTCGGATAGGGATCCCGCCATGAACGCTTGTTGATCCGACGTGCCATCTTCATGTCGTCAGGGCCATTGCGGGGGTCAACGACGGTCAGGTAACCCATGTGCTCGGCGCGCCCGTGTCCGGGAGAGAACGATGCGACGATTGACCGTGAACCGGGGATCGGCTTGGCATCAAGCATGGCGTAGCCCTTGAATTGATTACCGAAATAGACCATCACGCCGCTGCCATCGGGGTTGACGGTCCAAAGATGATGGTAAAGCAGCTGGTTGCGATCCACATACTCCCAACGCATGTAGAGGACGCGGCCATCCGGCAGCATCCAGGGCGTGTTCTCCTGCTCAGCGTTGTTGGAGAGCATGCGGATGTTGCTGCCGTCGGCCGCGCATCGATAGAGCGTGGCGACCTGGGTTCGCCAGCAGGGCACATAGCGATGGCAGCGGCTGGAGCAGAAGATGATGCTGCCGTCGGGGGTGTAAACCGGCTCGATGTCGTTGTCGGGGCCGTCAGTGAGCTGGGTGAGCCCCCGGCCATCAATGCCGATCTCGTAGAGGTGGAACGTCTTGTCTGTTCCCCGGCGGAAGGAGAACAGGATCTTGCCCGCGTCGTAGTGCAGGTGTGGGTCCCGTATCCCCCCCTGCAGATCCTCCAGCAGGATGGTGAGTTTCCCCGTTTGCAGATTGTAGCGGCAAAGGCGTCCTCCCGGCGCGAATGCGTAGCGCAGATTGTTCTTTGTGGGCAGGGGCTCTCCGGATTGCGAGGGATTGGTTTCGCAGTAGTGCCCGAAGTTCCCGTACCAATGGTCGCGTCCTGAAACGCGTTGAGCGAAGATGATCTCTTCGAATGGTCCCACTTCGGCCGTCAGGGCGGCATTGAGGAACGGGGTCGTTTCCGGCTTGAACGATGGCAGGCTGGGCTCAGTCTTCAGGATATTTTCCGGGACAGGGGCAGGGAGTCCCAACAGGGCGACAGGATCGAACGGTGCTCTGCCGGCAACCGATTGCAGAAACACCCCTGACGCCTCCTGCCCCGGGGCATACCCGAGCCGACTCAGATCAATTCCCACCGCTGCAGCCCCGAAGCCGGTCTCGCCTCGGCTGTGGCGCTGAAGGCGGGCCTCCACGAGCTCCGCCAGCGTCTTTGGGGAGTTCTCGAAACGCGAGAGATCAACGGGGGCAATCTCGTGCGCCAGGGGGTGTCTTGGGGGCAGGTCATAGGCATCGATTCTCACCCCCTTGAGCGTATCGGAAGGCTCCAGCGGGGATACAAAGAACGGATCGCCGGTCTGCCCATTCTGCAGTTCGAAGAGCACGAGGTCGGGCCCCGTCCGGTTCATGATCGGTTCATCGAACAGCAGAGCGATTCCCGGCGTGCTCTTCGGGCCGGCTGTAACTGGGGCAGTTGACAGCGGTCGCGCTGCCCCTCCGGGATTGGGGAGCCCGCAGGTCAGGCGTTGGTCAAGCAGCTTCAGGCGGTCAGTATCCGGCGAGGTCTTGCCTCCTACTCCCACTACCATACTCACGCCCCCGTTCGAGCGGTAGTGGGTCACCGTGCCTCTGATCAGCCTGGCCGCGTCATAGATGTGAGTCTGGTCGCCCTGTTGCACGGTAATGCTGGTCAGAACCGTGTCGTTCGCCTGGTCGGTCACGGTGTAACGGAGCACTTGGGCTCGAGGGGCATGGCAGAGGAGGAGCAGGAGCAAGGGGATGAATCGCCCGTTGCTGTTCGCAGCCTGCCGAATTCTGCTGGGTCGTTTCCGAAGAGATAGGATCATCGCTTGCCGGGATTCGCTGCCGAACAGCTGCCCTCGATCGGGCTCAGACCTGGGTTTCCGAGATTGAGGGCACTATACTGCCGGAAGAGGAAACGGGCCGCTGTCAGATGCGCGACAGGCGGAGGATCGCTCGACGGATGTTGGCGGCACGGTGGCCGGTACCCCCCCCGCATCACGAGGATGTTGTGTATGGATGCCGAGACGATACGCCGAGCCGAACGCGCCCACTACTTCATGCAGCTCAATACCTATTTTTCCGAGCTGATCGACGTGCCGGAAGCGCGTTTCGCCTGCACGGACAGGTTCCGGGACACGTGGTACAACCAAGCGTACGACGTGGTCTGCCCGGAAGCGGCCATTCCGCAGGTTATCGACCGGATCCGGACTGTTCTCGAGCAGAGGGATCGGTTTCCATGCGTCTACCTCAGTCCGGCTACCCAGCCTGCGGCGGCATTTGCCAGCCGTTTGGAGGCGGATGGATTCGTGCTGTTCGAGCGGGAGTCATGGATGTTCTGCTCTCCCGATGACGGGGGGCGAACCGGGAGGGATCTGCCAGGACTCCAAATAGAGCGCGTGACCTCCGCGCGGGGATTTGAACGCTTTTCCGAGGTCTACCGGGAGGCGTTCCCCGGCCCTGAAGTGGAGCGCTACATCGAGGCCCTTTGGGACAGCGTTCGACATGCGGGAGCACTCGTGGAGTCGTGCCTATTCCTCGCCTGTCTGGGCGGCCGGCCGGTCGGCATTCTCAGTTTGTATTGTCTGGGGAAGTACGCTGGCGTCTACGACGTTGCCACCGCTGTCACTTTCCGGCGCCGAGGGATTGCCCGAGCGCTTTTGGATCATGCCTGCAGGTACGCGGGAAGATTGGGGAGTGAGCAGGTTTTTCTGCAGACCGTGTCAGGCGAGGAGGGTGAGGAGGCATTCCTGAAGGCCGGATTCCGGACCCGGTTTGTGCGCCCGGGGTACGTGACAGAGGAGGGCGCTTCGCTCAGCCATGGATGATTCGGAGGGGCGTCCGAACGGCTTTGCGGCCTACTGCCGGAGGAGCATCGGGCATCCGCCCTGGCGCGACCTCAGAGACAGACCTGGAATTCCGTCCCCGTAGGACTGCTTGTGCAGCGGATCGTGCCGTTGTGCATGTCAACGATCTTCTTGGTGATGGTCAGGCCCAGCCCCGTTCCGCCTTCCTTCTTGGTGGTAAAGGGGACGAAGAGGTTTTCGGCGATTTCAGGGGGCATGCCGTTGCCATTGTCGCTGAGGGTCACCGTGATCCGGCCATCTTCGCAGGCGGAAGCCAGGCGTATCTCAGGCTCCCGGACATCGTGCTCCAGAAGTGCCTCGGCCGCATTCTTCGCGATGTTGAAAAACGCCATTTTGAGGTGTCCCGGGTCGAGATCGCGTACCGGGATTCCATCGTTGAGTTCGACGGTGACCGTGACGCGGCGTTTTCCAGCTGTTGTGTCAGCAAATGCCTGGATGTCAGTGGCCGTTTCTTTCAGCACGTCGTTCAGCTGACAGGGCTCGAACTGGGGGTTGTAGATTTTAGTGAACTGCAGGTAACTCACGGCGAGTTTTGAGCCCGACTGGGCCGCCTCG
The DNA here is from genome assembly GCA_018676675.1 of Lentisphaerota bacterium. Lineage (GTDB taxonomy): Bacteria > Verrucomicrobiota > Lentisphaeria > Oligosphaerales > JABHEG01 > JABHEG01. The sequence goes on along the minus strand of JABHEG010000026.1, from coordinate 6,642 downwards.
ACAGCCAGCTTGATGTCTTCCTGAATGTCTTCGTTCTCGAGGGCTTCCGGCGCGACCTCTTCCAGGTCTTCCTTGAGGCAGTGGGTCCACGACTGGGCGGCGAGGAGCTTGTTTTTCAGTTCGTGAATCGCCTGGTACGAGGTCTGGCGCAGCTTCTGGATCTCCATACCCAGCGAGATTGTGGGGAGGATCATGAAGAGCTCCTGCAACAGCCGGTCATCTGCGTCGACCTCACCGGAGAGATCCATCCCAAGGCGGGTGGAGGTCTTCTGATCCACCGTGGTGCCAGGGAAGGCATTGTCTTCGAAGAGCAGCTGGAGCACACCGCTGCTACGATTCCCGGCTTGGTTCTGCTTGGTGGCAACAATCCGCGGAATGGGCACACTCAACAGGAAATTGGTGCGGTCCAGGCCCGGCTCGGAGACGCTGGCGTAGTGGGTCAGCTCTGTGCTGGCGTGCGTGTAAACGATGACGCCCTGTTCGGCGGTTTCTCCTGCCACACTGTCCCATGGGACAGACGATCCTGTAATGGTTGGGGTGCTGGTGCAGAGGAAGGAGAGGGTTGGCCCATCTTCTTCGAGGATGGCCCCGACCTGGGCACCCGTGAGGGCGATCAAGATGTCGAGCGACGCCGCGAGCATCTCCTCCGGGGCCTTCTGCAAGCTAAAACGGACAACCTGGCGAAGGTTGTCCTCCAGGCGTTGTGACTTCTCCCATTCTGCCTGCAGCCTGCCCAGGTAGGCCTGCTCGATGTCGTGGAGCTTTTTCTTGTGGAGTGCTGCACCGATCCGGGCGTGCAGCAGAACCGAGTTGAACGGTTTCGGCAGGTAATCTTCCGCGCCCGCTTCGATACATCTGACTACGCTTGCCATCTGGTCGAGAGCAGAAATCATGATCACGGGGACATGCTGGAGTTCGGAGTCTGCCTTCAGGCGCTGCAGGACTTCGTATCCATTCATCTGGGGCATCATGACATCAAGGAGAATGAGGTCAAATGGTCTCTGTTGAACGATCTGAAGTGCTTCCAGTCCGTTCTCTGCAACGGCAACGGTGTGCCCACGGCGGATCAGTTGCCGGGACAGCAGGTCGCGGTTCGATTCGTTGTCGTCCACGACCAGAAGTGTGCCTTCTACCGCGTTTCCCTTTGCCTGGTCGGGTGCTCCGGCACGAATGGAAGCCATCGCTTCACGAGCCATTTCGGAGGCATCGGACTCGCCTTCCGGCGAACGCACATCATCATTTGACTCAGACGCTGTGATGTCGTCGATGAGGCCAACGAGTCGAGTTGCGGCTGTGTTGATCCTGCGAAGATCGGAGACGACTTCCTCGAGGCCTGCCTGGGTCGCAGTCTCGATCAACTGTTCGCTGCCGGCTGCAGCGGCATCGATTGCCGGAGATAGCGCCTGGCGGATGTCGCAGCTCAATTCTGCAAGATTGACAATCTCCTGGGCTTCGAGCTTGCCCTGGTCGAGTTTCTCGTTGACCAGTTTCAGCAGTTCCTTGCCCGTTGCCTGGAGCGTCTGGAGCTCGCCGGCAAAGGCGTATCCCTCGTCCTCGGCGTCCTCAAGGAGCAGCTCGCTGTACCCGATAATCGCGTTGATCGGGGTGCGCAGTTCGTGCCGTATGTGTGCCAGGAACGTGATTGTCGCCTGTGCGTCCTCGGGGCAACTTGGCCCTTGGGCTACGGGGACTTCAGCGGGTGCTCTGGAAGAAGCCGATGGGGGCAGGGGAGTGCGTTCGTGTTGGTCATTGCTCATGGTCGTCACTGCTGTGTTCGGGGGCGGTTTGTGGGGAAGAGTCAGTACAGGTTGATTGGCAGCGTGGTTGAGAGGGCTTTGATTTGGGACGGTGAGAGCCTGCCCTCAATATCGACCTCAAGGGTGTAGTGCGTTGCTTCACCCGAAGCACGGCGTCGGAGCTGCATGGTCCGCTGCTGCTTTTCGTGGGCATCCCACCACTCCTGCATAGCGTCTTCCTCCCATTGGCCAATGCCACGGCATTTCTCCAGGGCAACAGCCAGAGCTTGGGCGCTCTTCGGACGCGCTGCCGGGTCTTTGTCCAGACACCTCATGATCAGCTTTTCGAGATCGGGAGAAATGCGGTGCTGGAGCCGGGCAGACGGTTTCATTGGCGTCTGGTTAAGCTGGGCGCTGATCGTTTCCTGTCTGTCAGTGGTGTCGAACAGGAGTTTTCCGGTCAGAAGGAAATACGCCACACAGCCAAGGGAGTAGATGTCTCCGCGCGCGTCGGTTTCGTCCGGTGTCAACACGGCCTCGGGGGACATGAAGGAAGGTGTCCCTGAGGCTTTTCTCTGCCGGTCGTCTCCGGGCCGCCCGATCTCATCGGCGATGCCGAAGTCCAGCACTTTGACGTAATCGAACATGCCCCCGTGCCGACAGAGCATGATGTTGGACGGTTTGATGTCTCGGTGGATCAGCCCGGCTCCGTGAGCTTCCTGGAGCGAGTAGCAGACGTGCTTGAGGATGTGACACGTTCTGGCTTCGGGTAGCGGGCCTGCCAGCACGACAAGCTCTGCGAGGTCCAGTCCATCGAGGTACTCCATCGCGTAGTAGAACTGTCCCTCAGGGGTTCGCCCGTAGTCGTAAACCACGATTGTGTTGGGGTGCCTGAGCTGACTGGTGAGCTGCACTTCTCGTTCGAAAAAGGCAATTCGCTCCTCGGAAATCCTGTGTTGGCGGAGGACTTTGATGGCGGCGGGTCGTTTGAGCATGGCGTGGTTTGCCAGGTAGACTACCCCCATCCCTCCGGACCCCACTTTCTCCGTCAGGGTGTAACGTCCGAGCTGCCTGGCTTTGCGGCGTACCTTCCTCCTCTCGAGACTTGCCTCGATTCTGGCTTTGAGGATGACCGCGTTGAATGGTTTGGTGAGGTAGTCATCCGCTCCCATGTGGATTGTCCTGACGACGCTGTCGATTTCGTCCAGAGCGGACAGCATAATGACCGGGATTCCGCAGAGGATGTCATCCGTCTTCATGGTCTCCAGCACGGCATATCCATCCATCACCGGCATCACAATGTCCAGCAGTACGAGGTCGACAGGATCCTCCCGGAGCATCTCCAGGGCCTTAATGCCATTCTCAGCCAGTCTGACGTCGTAGCCTTGTTCTCTAAGGCGCCGCGCGAGCAGATCCCGGTTTGAGTCGCTGTCATCGACTACGAGCAGGCTGGCCGAAGGCTTCTGTGTGGAGGATGTGTCAGACGAGGGAGCTTGCGGAGGATCGATGGTCGATGCCTTGGTCTCTCCGGGAGCTACCAGTTTCTCTTCTATGGCCGTGAGCAGATGCCGGGCAGATTTTGCGACTCCGGCGATGTCGGCGCTCAAGCTGTCAGCCCGATCCAGAACGCGCGCGTGCAGGACCTCGCATCTGCCGATGACCCCGGCGACGAGTGTGCGCAGCCCGTGTCTGGCCTCGGCCCATGCCACAGGGCAGGATGGGGCGTTCTCGGGAGTCAGCACACTGCTGACGTGCTCCATGAGCTTCGTCCCGGTGTCGGCGATCTCTGCGAGGTCTGGGAGAAGATCCGCGATCCCGAGTTCGTCGGCTTCCTCTTGGAGCATTTCGCCGTAGCCGATGATGTGATTGATGGGCGTATAGAGTTCATGACGCAGGCTGGCGAGGGCGTCACGCTCCATGGCTGTCTCGCCGCCGGTGCCATCGTGGGGTTTGGGAGGAGTATCGGACTTCATGGGGTTTCGTCGGGCAGGAAAGCCTGCATCTTTTCCAGCAAGCGTCGCAAGTCAATGGGTTTGGTGTCGTAATCGTCGCAACCGGCTTCCAGGGCCTTGCTTCGGTCCCCTGACATGGCGTGTGCGGTCAAGGCAATTACAGGGATGTCAGCGGTCTTGGGATTTGCCTTGACCTGCCGGGTGGCTTCCCAACCATCGATCACCGGGAGGCTCATATCCATGAGGATCAGGTCCGGGGCTTCAGCCTCGGCCAACTCGATGGCTTGGGCTCCGTCGAGCGCCAGCACAACGTCGTACTTCCGGCGCTGCAGACGCCGCGAGAGCATGTCGCGGTTCATCTCGTTGTCTTCCACAAGCAGTATTTTGGCCACGGTCGCTATTCCTTTCGTGAAGGCCCCAGTTCTTGGTTAAGCCGTTCGTCAACTGCGTCAGGCGCCATCTGGCTCCGGCGAGGGGGCGTCTACCAGGTCCCGGACCAGCGTCACGAGGCGTTCTCGGGTGAATTCTCCCTTTTGAAGCACATCGGCGACGTAACCGTCGAGCCGTGCCTGATCCTCGGGGGTCAGCCCGGCTCCCGTCACGACGACGACCGGTATTGACCGCCACTCCTCGTGTTTCTGGACTTCGGTAATGAGCTCAAAGCCATCCATGCCGGGCATCATCAGATCGAGAACAATCAGGTCAGGGACGTGTTCTTTCAGGCACGCCAGGGCAGCGTCTCCGGACGTGGCTTCCTCAACGGACCAGCCCCCCATCTCCAGGATGCGCCGCATGAGCGTCCGGGTCACCGTCTCGTCCTCCACCATCAGAACAGATGACTCTCTGGACTCGGTCCTCATTTTGCCGAGTACGGCGGTCAGCTGTTCACGATCGATCGGCTTGGTGACGTAGGCGGACGCCCCCAAGGCGAAGCCCATGCTCTGTTCGTCTGAACTGGAACAGATAATGACCGGGATTTCCCTGGTTTCCGGATCGTCCTTCATGGCGCTGAGGACGGCCCATCCATCCATGCGCGGCATGACAATGTCGAGGGTAACGGCCATGGGGTTGAGCTGTTTGGCCAAACGAAGGCCCTGCTCTCCGTTACTTGCGGTTGCGACCCGGAAGCCCTGCTTCGTCAGGTAGCGTGTCATCAGGTCTCGGGCTTCGGCCTCGTCGTCTATGACCAGAACGGTCTTCCCGTCTGCAGGGGAGGGCTCATCGCCTGTGTCGGGTTCCTCATCTTCAGTGTCCAGGGGCACGGACGTGTGCGTTGCCGGTAGCAGGATGGTGAAGGTTGAACCTTCACCCGGCGTACTCTCCACCGTGATCTCTCCGCCCATCATCTGGCAGATTCGCCGGGTGATGGTCAATCCCAGTCCTGTTCCTCCGTATTCCCGTGTGGTTGTGGCATCGGCCTGCTGGAACGCCTCGAAGATTTTCGCCTGTTGGTCGGGTGTCATGCCGATGCCGGTGTCCTGCACGCGAAGGTCGAGCCAATGGACTCCTACCACGCCCCTGCGGGCCACGTGCAGGCTGATCGTGCCGTCCTTGGTGAATTTGGAGGCGTTGCTGAGCAGGTTGAAGACGCACTGACGGAGCCGGGTTATGTCAGTCTCGATGCTTCCGCAGTTGGGTGCCACACGGACATCCAGGGCGTTCGCGTTTTTCTCGATCAGGGGCTGAATCGTGGCAACGATCTCATGGATCACGGGGGCGATCTCGACGGTCTCAAAGACCAGCTCGATCTTCCCTGCCTCGATTTTGGACAGGTCCAGAACTTCGTTGATGAGTTCGAGCAGGTGTCGTCCCGCGGCCTGAATCTTGTTCAGATCGGGGATGAAGTCATCGTGGCCCAGATCCTCGCAGTCTTCTTCGAGCATTTCGCTGTAGCCGATAATGGCGTTGAGCGGTGTCCGCAGTTCATGGCTCATGCTGGCCAGGAAGGCACTCTTGGTCTGGTTGGCGCCCTCGGCCGAGGCCTGAGCCTGCTCCGCCTGGTGGGTCATCTCCGCCAACTCAGCGGTGCGTTCGTCAACCTTTTGGGCAAGGTTGCGATTCAAATCTCCCAACTCCGCATATGACTGCTTGAGTCTACGGGACATGTCGATGAATTCAGCGGCAAGGACTCCTACCTCGTCTGAAGACTGAACGGAAATCTGGTCTGCTGCCTCGAAGTTGCCATGGGCAATCTGGGCCGCCGACTCGGTCAGCCGCGCGAGGGGGCTTGACAGACGGGTTGCGAGCCATCTGACCACCAGTGCCCCAGCCGCGATGAAGACGAGAGCAGTGATGGTCGTGCGCAGGACGATCAGGCGGATCTGTTTGGCGATTTCGTGGCGGGATCTGGCGATCTGTTCGTTCAGCCGGTGGAGCGAGAAGCCCAGGCGGAGAGCCCCCCACCGCTCAACCCCGATGTTGATTGGTACGACGAACTCCAAGAGCGAGCGCCCCTCTCGCTCGAACTCGTTGACGGCGGGTTCCGTCTGCTCAGCGGCAAACCGGTCGACGTCGCCCTTCAGGGTTTCCTGCTGCAGGTGTGGGGCGGCTGTGTGTATGTAAGCCGTGGCTGCCGCATCCATCAGGATGGCATATTCCAGTTCTTCGTCCTCGGCGACCGCCTTCTTTATCAGTTCGCCGATGTTCGAGAAGTTGAAGGAGGCGACGTCGTTCTCGGTTTGGCGGGCGAGGTTGTCGGCCAGCGTCTTGCCACGTTCGGAAAGGACGGTCTTCATCAGGCCTATGTAGGCCTCCAGATCCCGTTCCATGAGCCGCTTTTGGTCGAGAGTCTGAATCGCGGTAAGGGTCGTCAGGAACTTTGAGCGCAGAATTCGGTTGGATCAAGCGGTGTTCTTGAGGATGTGCAGCGCGATCTCGATTGGAGCCGGTCTTTTGCGCAGGGCAGCGCGTGTCTTTCGAGACAGTCCACTGCCCGCTTTCCGAGCATGCTCGAG
>JABHEG010000168.1 GCA_018676675.1 Lentisphaerota bacterium | reverse complement strand
GGGAGGGCGGCCGTCTTGGTAACTCCGCAGTTACGTGGGGCGAGAACTCCAAGATGGCTCGACGGAGTCTCTCCCTCCAGGGATTCTCTGGGCCATCTGTGTCCGATGGAGGGAGAGACTCCGTCGAGCCGCCTCACGTAAATGAGGGGTTCTGGACGAAGCGGCGTCGCGATTGACCGACATCGGCCTCAGTGGTACAGTCCCGGGCGGGGGGCATTTTCTCGGTGTTGTGCAGTCGGGCGAGATCTGTTTCACATGAGGAGCCTTTCCATGATGATTCGTCTGACGGCCTACATTTGCCTGGCTTCTCTGGCGACTACCCTCCGGGCGGGCGAGCCTTGGTTCCTGCCGCGGCCCGTGGATGCTGACACACTCGTCCACGTCGCGTTCGAAGATGACACGGTTGGCGGGACCAGCGGTGGCGAACTCCGCCTGGTGGACGATCCGGAGCGGGTGCCGGGGCGCTTCGGCCTGGGCGTGCGTCTGGCAATGGGGAAGCAGAGCGTGGTTGTGGAGTCGGAGGAGGCCATCCGATTCAAACAGGACGACGCGTTCACGGTTGAGCTCTGGGTGCGGCCTCAGAACAGGAGAACGGGGGCGCTTTGGTCGATGGCGACCCGGTGGTACCTGCACACCGGCAGCCAGGCTCAGTTCGGCTATCGGGCTGCCTCCTTCCCTATCCGTTACACCGGCCTGCACACGCTGCGACTTGCGCCGCGGCGCTGGAGCCATGTTGCACTCACGCATGACAGTCGACGAACGGTCAAGATCTACGTTGACGGGAGGTTGGTCGAAGAACTGCAGCACGAGGATGAGGGAGACTACCTCAAGGGGAACCGGCGTCTGCATGTGGGAGCCCACGACGGATGGACAAAATTCCTGCGCGGCGATGTTGATGAGGTCAGGGTGTCCCGAGGAGTTCGTACGTTCCGGCCGTTGCTGATGGAGGACGTGGTCTACACGGGGGAATTCGTGCGCCTCGGGCTTCCTGTGGACGCGTTTCCCTCCGCCGTTGATCGGGTTGTGGTGAGTGTCATCAGGGGGAAGGAGGAGGGGCGCCGGCTCGAACTGAGTAGAGCCCAACTTGGGGGGCCTCTCCTGGCGGCGAACGACCTCCCAACCGGGCGGGTGACATTGTCGTTCTGCTTTCTGGCAGCAGACGGTGCTGAACTGGCGACCACGACGGCGACCGTCGAGAACGCGACCAACCGGCAGGGGGATTTGGTTGGGCGTGTGACCACACTGAAGACGACACTTGAGGAGGCGCAGACGGGCGACCCGTGGCGACGTGTGCTCACTGCCTACGTTCGAGGTATTGAAGAGCGATTGGCGGCTCGGAGGCTGGACGAGGCCGAAGAGCGTCTCCGGGCAGCGGAAGTGGTGGCGGCGAGGATCGCGAACGGTGAGACGGCGTACCGCACAGTCCTGCGTCGCCATGTCCGGCGTCGCCCGTTACCCGACGACATTCGGATCTCAATGAGCTGGAACCAGGAGCCTTCAGGTGCGTTCCCGTGGGCGAAGAGACTCGGCGCGAATGAATTGGTGGGCCATGGCGAGGCTACGGCAGAACGGTTCAGAACCTGGAAGAACGCGGGATATCACACCGTCTTGCTGGGGGGCGTCCCGATCCATGATCATGTGTGGTTGAGGGAGCATCCGGAGAATCGGCAGGTTGGGTTCTGGGTGTCCAACCCGGTTGAGGCGACTGGACCCGAGGCCGTCATTTCGTTCTCGCCTCCGACCTGGGGTGGGTACACGGTGGACAGGCGTGACGTCAAGCGCTGGTGGAGAGTGTTGGATGGGCAGGATCGGGCGGTGCCGGTGGAGCAGTGGAGCCTTGACGAAAAGCGTTCCACTGTCACGGTCGCAGAAGCGGTTCTCGGAGAGAGCTACCGCGTCTACTACCGAATCCAGGGCCGGAAATTCCTCGATCCGCTGGCCCCCGGCTCAGCGACGCGCGCGTTGGCCCATCTCGAGGAGCGTCTGAGGCCGCTGGAGGGCGTGCTGGACACGTTTTGGGCCGATGACATTGCCTATGGGTGGCCGGGGAGCAACGAGCTGGGCAGCTATGACTGGGAGTCCTACACGATGGCCGCCGGGCCGGCGCAGATCGCGGCATTCGAGAAGCGAACTGGCATTGCCTTCGATCCCTCCTGGCTGGTGTGGACCGCGAAGACGATTGACTCGGTACCTGACCCACGCTACCTGGCGTGGATGCGCCGGGTCCGGGACAGTCTGAAACCGTTCATCGGGGCGCATTGCGCGAAAGTGGCGGACCTCGGGATGCGATCGTGGGTGTATTGGGGCGATTGCCATGTCGGTATGGAGCCCTACGGCGGCAGCCTGCAGGCCTTTGACGAAGTCGACAAGCCGGCGGGTGACCCGGTCACCGCCCGGGCGTTGACTGACTTCCCCGGCAACACCTACCGCCGTATGCGCTCAGACTGGCTTTTCGGCCCCACGGGCCGGAACCCCGGGATGCCGGCGAAGCATTGGCAGAAATGGCATCGACCCCGGCGTGGCCTGCTGCGGAAACCCAACGTGCGAGGCATCTACTGGATGGTGTTCGACAACATCGCTCGCTCGCCGGATGTCGACGTCCGGGAGGACATGACCGAGACCATCACCGCCATAAACGACGAGTTTCGTCTGCTGACCGAAGACATCGGCGATACCGAGGCGTTTTCACACGACCTTGATGTGCTCGTGCTGAGTGTGTGGGGAGACAACTATGCCTGGCGCCCGTGGGGTAACCGCGTTCTGTGGCATCTTACGGATCTCCCCGTGCGTGTCCGTTTTGACTCGTATCTCAAGGTTGCGGACAAAGGGATTCCGGAAGGGACGGATGTGGTTTTTCTGTATGGTCTGCCTAATACCGCCTGGAGTGGCGGTAGGCACTGGGCCGGTGGCCAGGTCGCGGCCACCCTGGAGGCCTATGTCCACCGTGGTGGCGGGCTCGTCGCGCTGCAGGCCCCCGGAGTGGTGGGCACCGACTGGGGGCTTTCGAGTTTGCTTGGGGTGGCGCTGGCGGGCGAAATCGGCCCGACTCCTATCCGGATCAACCCGTCTGAATTGGCCGATGTCGCCGATGAAGGTGAGGACTTGCCGCCCGGGCAGGAAGGGCTGCGCCAGACGCGTGCAGGTGCAACGCACTGGCTGGGGCAGGGGCTTCCGAGCGTGTTGCCGGGCTTGAGGGATAGCGTTCCGGTCCGGGTTGTGGCCGTGGACGTGGTCACGCTAGCGGCTCGGGTCGGGAGCGATGACTATGGGCGGACTCCCGGGGCTGTGGCTCGGGAGGCCGGCGCGGGACGCGTGGTGTATTGTTGTGGGTACTCGTCTGACGATGCGTTTAGTCGTCTCATTCGGAATGCGATCTTCTGGGCAGCTAACGCGGAATCCGAGGCGGATCGACTGGCTGTAGACCGGAACGGCCTGTTCGTGTATGCTTACCCGAGTAAGAGCTTGTTGGCTGTACACAACGGCCATCCGGAGGCCGTCACGACTCGCCTCCAGTGTGATCTGGCGATTTTCGGCATTCCAGCCGGGAAGCCGTGCGTGTTGCGTGATGTCGTCACGGGAGTTGAGCATCGGGTCAGCGGCCCGGAGCTGGCCCGAGGAACGGAAGTCACCGTTCCACCGAACGCTGTTGGCTTGTGGCGAGTGACGGTCGGCGATGCTGCCGACTGATGAGCGGGTGCGATCCCGTGATCGCAGTAGTGTATTGATCGGGGCGTGGCAGCCCCTCCCACGTTGGCTGCCCGTGACCTCAATGTGGGAGGCGGTGCCATCCGGCGACCTCTTCCTTGATACATTTTTCGCCGCCCATCCAATGGCACTGAAGTAAAGGCAATCGGGGCGTGGCAGCCCTTCGACCAGGCTCAGGGTCTTGAGCAAGTCCCACAGCCGTGGGACGCGTCGAAACGGCCCCTCCCACGCTTAAGTGCGCTTTGGTGAGCATTTGCAGGTATGGAGGCAGTTGGCGATATGGCGAAGCGATCAGTTGATGAGATCCAGGCCCTGGCTAATCGTGTGCGGGCGCATTGCCTGCGTATGACCCACCGCGGGAAGAGTGGGCATGTTGGCAGCATGCTGTCTATGGCGGAGATCCTGTCCGTGCTTTACACCCGCGTGCTGCGGGTTGATCCGGAGCGGCCGGACTGGCCTGATCGAGATCGCTTCGTGCTGAGCAAGGGCCACGGCGGTGGGGCGGTCTATGCCGTCCTCGGCGAGCTGGGGTTCTTTCCTATGGACTGGTTCCAGGGGTATTACCGCGACGCCGGCAAACTCATGGGACACATCTCGCACTATGTGCCCGGGGTCGAGTTTTCGACGGGCTCGTTGGGCCATGGGTTGCCGGTGGCAGTAGGGATGGCCCTGGCTGCTCGGAACGCGGGCAAGACGCACCGTATCGTCTGCTTGATGAGCGACGGCGACTGCGACGAAGGCAGTACGTGGGAGGCGATTTTGTTCGCCGCGCAGCACAAGCTCGACAACCTGACCGTGGTGGTGGACTACAACAAGGTTCAGGCGCTGGGGCACTCGAAGGACGTGCTTGACCTGGAGCCTTTCAGTCGCAAGCTGACGGACTGCCGCTGGGCCGCGAAGGAGGTGGATGGTCACGATGTTGTCGCGATTGACGAGGCGTTGACAACGCTGCCATTCGAGAAGGGCAAGCCATCGTGGCTGATCTGCCACACGGTCAAGGGGAAGGGCGTGAGTTGGATGGAGGATACGGTGAGCTGCCACTACGGATCGGTGACGGATGACGAGTTGGCCCGGGCGCTGGCCGAAGTGGGAGGAGACTGAGATGCGAACCCTTTTCAATAAGGTTCTGGTGGATATCGCCAAAGACGATCCACGCATCTGGATGATCCTTGCCGACATCGGGTACGGCGAGATCGAGCCTTTCCGGGATACGTTCCCCGAGCGCTGGTACAACTGCGGGGTGGCCGAGCAGAACATGACCGGCGTGGCCTGTGGCGTGGCGATGGAGGGCAACATCGCGATTACGTACTCCATCGCCAACTTCCCCACGTTGCGCTGTTTGGAGCAGATACGCAATGACGTCTGTTACCACAATGCCAACGTCAAGATCGTGATCATCGGCGGGGGACTGGCCTATGGGCCTCTCGGCGTTTCTCACCAGGCGACAGAAGACATCGCGATCATGCGGGCCCTGCCGAACATGGTGGTGTTCTGTCCATGCGACTTTGGCGAAGCCGAGGCCGGTGTCCACGCGATGATTGCCCACGACGGGCCTTTCTACTACCGTTGCGGCTACAAGAAAGAACCGGACGTCCATGAGGAGGGGATTGACTTCGAGATTGGCAAGGGCATTCAGGTCCGGGACGGCACGGACGCCACGATCTTCTTCACCGGGACGGTCGGCAACCAGGCCACTCTCGCGGCCGAAGCACTCGAAAAGCAGGGGATCCACTGCCGCGTGGTGAGTCTGCATACGGTCAAGCCCATCGATCGAGAGATCATCGTCAAAGCGGCACAGGAAACGGGGGGCATCGTCACGGTTGAGGAACATCAACTCGCCGGAGGCCTGGGAAGTGCGGTGGCTGAGGTCCTTTGCGATGAGGGGGTCGTCCCCGGGAAGTTCCTGCGGATCGGGTTGCCCGACGTGTATGTCAGCAAGGTTGGGACGCACGAGTGGTTGCTGGATCAGTACGGACTCTCGGCCCCCAGGATAGCCGAGCGGTTGGGTGAGTGGCTGCGGTAGTGACACCGGGCTGTAGAACATCAGACAGATCAGTCGGATCGGACGGATCGGACAGATCGTTTACCAGAGAGCGTGCCGCCATGACCTCCCGTGAACGTGTTCTTGCGGTTCTTCAGCACCAATTCCCGGACCGCGTGCCCATCGCAGAGATGTGGATCGACCCGAAGATCGTTCAGGCCATCGTGCCCGATGCCCGCGACTCGAACGATCTGGTTGAGCATCTCGACCTTGACATGGTTACCGTGCTCACCATGATTTACGACCCGGACCAGGTTGAGTGGGTCGATCGGGCGCAGGGCATCTTTCGTGACAAGTGGGGTGCGCTTCAGCATCTGACTCAGGAAGCCATTCCCGTCCCGATGCTTCCCCCGCGCATTGAGACGGAGGACGACTTGGCCGATTACGTCCCGCCGGATCCTCCTGCGTCGCCGGTCATTGAGAAGGTCCGGAAGCTCCGTGCCCGTTTTCCGGACAAGGCGGTCGCTGTGGTTGGGGAGTCGGGGTGGGCGCCGGCCGCGTTTATGCGCGGAGGCATCGAGAACCTCTTCATGGACCTGGCCTTACGTCCGCAGTTCGCCAAGGACCTCATGGGCATTGGGGCGGCCTACTACGCCGAACTGTTCCCCCTGGCCATTGCTGCGGGGGCGGATGTCGTCTTCCTCGGCGATGACTACTCCGATAAGACCGGGCCGATGATGTCACCGGCCATGTTCGAGGAGCTCATTCTGCCGCATGATGCGGCCGTGGTCTCCTCAATCAAGGACGCTGGGGCCTGCTGCATCAAGCACACCGACGGTGACATCCGCAAGATCATGGACTGGTTGGTGGGGACTGGCCTGGATGCCCTTGGCCCGCTCGAAGATGTGCCCGGCATGGAAATGGACAAGATCTTCGACCGCTATCCCGAGCGGATCACGGTGATGGGCAATCTGAGTGTTGACCTGCTGAGCCGCGGGACGACCGATGATGTGGTCGCCGCTACGCACAAGCTCCTCCGTGAGGTGTCGGCCCGGGGGCCGCACATCATGTCCAGCGGCAACACCATCTCCTCTTCCGTTCGCCCTGAGAACTACTTGGCCATGGTCCGTACGACGCAGGACCAAGGTGTGTACCCAATCGCCACGGAGTGACCAATCCTGTGAGACTGAAAAGCAAAGTGGCGATCATTACCGGAGCGGGCCGCGGCATCGGCTTGGCCGGGGCGCAAGCCTTCGTGCGCGAAGGCGCCAAAGTCATCATTGCCGAGGTTGATGAGGCCGCGGGGCGCAACGCTGAAGCGACCTTACGCGCTGCGGGGGGCGATGTGACGTTCGTGCCTACTGACTGCTCGGACAGCGCCAGTGTTCAGTCGCTGATGGCCCGCACCGAGGAGCTCTACGGTGGGTTGCACGTGCTCTACAACAACGCGTCGGTGTTTCTGAACAAACTCGATGGCCAGGTGACTGATCTGGCCGAGGATACCTGGGCCAAAGTGCTGGCCATCAATCTTCACAGCATTTTCCTGTGCTGCAAGTACGGCATTCCGCTCATGGTCAAGAGCGGGGGTGGTGCGGTAATCAATACTGGCTCGAGTGCCAGTGTCATGGGTGTTCCCGGTTGCGATGCTTACACGGCCACCAAGGGGGCGACCGTTGCGCTGACCCGGTCCATGGCGGTTGAGTACGGTAAGCAAGGCATCCGGGTCAACTGCATCTGCCCGGCCGGAATCGCCACGGAGATGGTCAAGGCCAGCAGTCTGGACGACCCGGATTTCGATGCGGACTACTTTTTCAAGCGCGCGCCGCTGGGGCGCCTGGGCGAGCCCGAGGAGGTCGCCAAACTGGCCGTCTTTCTTGCCTCCGATGAGTCGAGCTACATCAACGGGAGCATCATCCGGGCCGACGGCGGCACCACAGTCACACCGATCAGTTGAGGAGGGACCAACCATGGCCACAAAGACTAGAGTCGGACTGATCCGCTGCGACACCCACGGCTACTATTACGGCTGCATGATGGATGAAGCCGACCCGTTGGCGCTGCAGGCCAACAACTACGTCTGCCATCACTATTTCAGTGGTATCTACAGTGCCGCGCGCTTGACGATGCCGCGCGTCGAAGGCTTCGAGATCGTCAAGATCTGGGACGAGAAGCCGGAGAGTGCCCGCCGCTTCAGCGAGACGTTCGGTGGCCGGCCTCAGGTCTGCGGTGCGTTCACCGACCTGGCTACGGACGTTGACGCCATCTTCATTGCCGACTGCAACGGCAGCGGCAACGACCACCTGCGCCTGGCTGAGCCGTTCCTCCGGGCCGGGGTACCGATTTTCATCGACAAACCGTTCGCTTCACGGCTGGAGGATGCCGAAGCCATCGTCAGGCTGGCCCGGCGGCATGACACACCGATGTTCAACGCCTCCATTTTGACTTACGTTCCCGCGGCGGACTTCTTCAAGAACCGTTTTGCCGAGCTGGCGCACGCCTACTGGCCTGTTCCGGGGAAGCTGCCGGAGGTCCCGCTCGGAGTTGGCGTGGTCAAGGGGGTAGGGGGGGCCTTCGCCCAGGAACTCGACGGGCAGGAACTGGCCGGTGATTTCGAGAGCCGCATGGCCTACCTCATCCATGGTGTTGCCTTGGCCCTGAACCTCTTTGGCGGTGATGTGGAGTGGGTAGAGACGATGGGGACTCTGCCGTTGGAGTACCTCCACCTGCATCTGACTTCCGGCCGTGAGGTGATGATCCTCAACACGTCCAGCGACGCTTTTCCCGAGTCCTGCACCTTCTATGCCTCGGCTTACGGCAAGTACGGTGACGTTCACTCGTTGCCCATAGGAGACCCCGAGTTCCTCGGCGGGGGCGAGAAAATCCTGCGCTTGTTCAAGGGCATGCTTGAGACCGGGGAACTGCCGGCTTCGTACGAGTCGTTCATCCTGCACATCGCGGTAATCGAGGCCGCCGTCAAGGCCCAGAAACAGGGGGGGCGTGTCTACCTGAAGGACGTCTGGGCCCAGAGCGCGGCTGCTAGTTGACACCTGGCAGGGATGCCGAGGAGACGCACAATGTACAGGGCACACGCTGTGATCACGGGGATGGCGCTATGGGTAGGCCTCGCCGGGGCCGCTGAGAAGGGGCCGGTGGCTCATTACCGCTTCGATGGAGATGGCGGGGTGTCTGCCAGGGATGCTTCCGGTGCCGGCCATGACGCCAGGATTGTGGGGGCACAGCTCGCTCGGGATGGCGACGGGCGTGCGCTGCTCATGGAGGCCGAGGAGGCGTACGCCGATGCCGGCCTCGCCCCGGCTTTTCAGAGCCCCGCCGGCGGCAATGCCGTCAACCTAAGCGTCCGGGCGGCGCGACGGCCTCAGATCCTTTTGCGGTTCATGACGTGACGGTGCTTCGTTGGTGTTTTTTTCCTCGGAAAGCTGCGTCCAGGCCGGCGTTCGGTGAGTCCTTCACCGAT
>JABHEG010000251.1 GCA_018676675.1 Lentisphaerota bacterium | reverse complement strand
CAGCAGGAGCGCTTTCCGTCAGAGCCGCGACTACCAGGAGCGGTCCTCCTTCGCCCAGAGCCGTGTCCAGCAGGAGCGCTTTCCGTCAGAGCCGCGACTACCAGGAGCGGTCCTCCTTCCCTCAGAGCCGCGACCAGCAGGAGCGCTTTCCGTCAGAGCCGCGACTACCAGGAGCGGTCCTCCTTCCCTCAGAGCCGTGTCCAGGCAGAAAGACCGCTTACGTTGTGCGCGGCTCGGATCGGGCACGAGACAACCACAAGTGACACCCTCTGGTGCGCATCAACCCGGCCCCAACTGCACGCGCTCGACACTACAGTGCCCAACTCACCAATCTTCACCACAACTTGCCATGCGAACGGTGGGTTATCCGCCCTCGGCTGCAACGTCGATCCACGCGCGAGCGGCCCCTATCACTTGGGGGTCTGGGGGAGCGAGGTCCCCCAGCGGGTGGGGCAGCGCCCCGATTCTTCGACCCCAACGACTTTCCCCCTCGGTTGACGCGCTTCCCTTCTACCGGCCCGCCTGCGAGAGCGCCGGCCCGCCCGGGCGATCCGGGCGGAAGATGTAGTCGGGCCAGAGCGGGCAGTTCAGGTCAATCCACGTCTTCACTCGCAACGTTTCGTCGCGCGTGAGCTTCACGGCGTGATGCCCGGCATCAAGTGTCCGCCAGAGCTTACTCCGGAGCACGCCAAACGTCTTGGGCTCGGCCTTCTCAGGGCTCGCCTTGTACGACCAGTTCAGGTAGTGCACGTACCCCTTTGAGATCAACGTTCGGTACGATACCGGCACCTTCTCCTTGTCCAGGACACCCCGCAGATCAATGCGTTTGACATGCTTGGCCCCATGGCAACGCACGCAGTTCGCATCCAGCACCGGTTGAACAATATCCTCATAGGAGAAAGGCGAGCCCTCCCAGGTTGCAGCCTGTCGCTCCGTCACCCCCTTGGCAATGGGGCGCACACGCAGCCTCGGGGCCGCTTCCCGCGGCTCATGGCAACCAATACAACTGCGCTTCTCTCCGGGCTGGAGCTGCACCACACTGCGCATCCGTTGGAGTTCGTTGAAGTCCCGGTCCAGGACGCTGAAATACAGGACTTTTCCAGCCGGCGCCCGGAAACGAACCGAGCCGTCAGGCTCAACCGGGATGAGCCCGAACGACCCCTTGGCCACATAAGATGGCCAGCCAAAGGGCCCACTGACCTTATGGACAGGCGTTGCGTACCAGTCCTGGAAGCTCTGGTGGTCATTCTGGTAAGTGCCGTTCTCGAGGCGCACCAAGTCAGCACGCACTTCCTGATTCAGCCGGATATACGCGACATCACCCCGTTCCACATCAGGACCGAGACCGGCGTACACGTCCTGGACAAAGAACTCTCCACTTTCGCTGTCTCGGGCGTCCTCCGCCTCGGCAACCGGTGCGACTGCAGGAGGAGTAACCACAGGGCCGAAAGGAGTCGGGCAAACAACCGAGATCGCCGGATCCGCGTACAGCAGCTCACGGTTCCCGTAGCGATCGATGACGTAGATCCCGAACCGACGACGGGGTGCGTAGGCACAGAGCACATGGTCCCGGGAGATGGGGACGGGATCCCGGAAACACTCCTCTCGTGGCCATGATCCGGGCCAGGGCACTTCAGGGGTCAAACTGGTGATCGCCTCTGCGTCAAACCGGCCTTTGCTGCGATCCACCAGAACGATCGGCCCGTTAAGGTCGCCGAAGTGCGAGATCAACGTCGCACAGATCTCATTGGTGCCGGGGACCTCACGGCCGTTGGCCAGTCCATTCGGTTGGACAATCGTGTTGCCAAAAACAAGCTCCGGATGCGAACCGTCAGGACGAATCGACCAAAGCGTGTGGCTGTGATCAGCTCCTTTGTCCTGATACTCGGAGCGGGTCCAGATGAGTCGCCCATCGGTCATCACCGAGGGGGCCCACTCAGTCAAATTGGCGTGCGACAGCGGGCGGATGCCACTGCCGTCCGCCTCCATCCGGAACAGGACGGCAGCCTGGGGCCGCCAGCACAAAAAACGAGCCCGACACCGCGTACTGACGAACGCCAGTCCACCATCCGGTAACGGGCACGGCCAGTAGTCGTGGAAAGGCCCCCTGGTGAGGCATGTGAGGCCACTGCCATCGGGTCGGACGCTGTAGATGCGATAGTAGTCCCCTTTGGCCTTGCAGTGAGCGAAGTAGATGCGTTGCGCCGCGAAGTCCGCCATGGGGTTGCGGGCGATTCCCTGACCCGATTCGAACAGCGTCGTGGTTGTCGCCTGCTGAGGAAGGAGTCGCTCACCGTCGCGCGGGATGTCGGCAATCACGACACTCCCGCCTCCGCCCCCCCGGGCATCGAGGATGACGCTGTAGTTGTGACTTGGTTCGAAATTCTGTCGCTTCACACACAGCAGTCGGTCGACGGGAGCCAAATCCGGATCGCGCAGGAACAGCTTGCGCAGACTCAGGCGGGCCTCACGCACGCGAGCCCGTCGGTGAGCCAATGCAAAGCGCGTCGCCGGAAGCGAACGCCATCGGGCCACGAGGCGGGCATGCTCCTGTCGATCACGCGAGACATCAGCGCCTTTGCGTCCCAATCGCGGAAGCAGTTCCTCCATTTGCCGCAAGGCCCGACCTTCAGGATCGTACCGAAAGAGACTGAGCCGGTAGGCAATCCCAGTCCCATCCTCCCGGAACAAAGCAGCCGCCAGTGGACCAATGGCGCATGACTCCGGTAACACCTCAACCCTCTTGGACGTCCCGGGAAGCAGGAACACGGTACCGGATGCCCCGGAGGCCTGAAGGATGCCGCGAACCGGGCCTGCCTCGCCGGCGGCCATCTCGATCTGAAAGACCTCACCGGCGACGTCCTTGCACTCGCGCAATCGCAGTCCTGAAGGGTGGAGAAAGACGGGGTTGCCGTACTCACGTGTGTGGCGTCCCCCAACCCCCAGCCCAATCCTGAGGCCATACGTATCCCAGCCGGGAAACCAAGCCTTGGGCAAACGCATCTCAATGGAACAGAGATCCGAGCCTATCCCCCCAATGACAGGCCTATCCTCTTCGATCTCCCCATGGAGATGTCTGTTCCTGACCACGCTCTTGTAGGTGCTGAAGACGAGCTTCCCACCCTCCAGACGGACAACACCCAGCCCCGACCAGTCCCCGCCCGACACGACGGCAATGTGTCCACTCAGCAGACGCGATGTCCTCACGCTCAGATACAGTTCATCATCTCTGTGCCCCGCCTGCAATTCGTACTCGACCAATGGCCCATCGGCGAACGTTCGTGGATCGGCAACGCGTACGACACCCCGTGACGCCCCTCGCCACGCCACATCATCAACGACGCCATCCAACGCCGGGGCCAACGCCAACGGCGGACAGGGCAACCGGTCTCCGGGCACTCTCCTGGGAAACTCCATCACCCGAAGGTAGTCGACAAGACTCGGATCCGCGTCGGCCCAGCCATGAGTCTTGAGCAGCGCCACTTCCTCGGCCAGGAAGGCATCGTCCAGGGCCGCGTCGTGCAGGTCCCTTCCACCGTCAGTGGGGTAGTCAGCCACATCACCAACACGCTCTAGCGGAATCGCTCCCTCGCTGCCATACACTTCCAACTCATCGATGCGCGCGTTCCCCCCGCTCGTCGCCTGAATCTCGACCCGAATCGCGCGGACCCGGATCGGGACGAACGCAAACTCGTGCCGGGAGTTCAGCGGAACACCATCGTAGGCGGCCACCACCGTCCATGTGCCGTTCTCATCATCGGGGGAAGGCGTTCCGGCAAGGACACGGAGGCGCGTGGCTGCTCTGTCTTTGTACTCTCCCAAACTATCACTGCCGAGGGCGACTTTGTAGACCCAGCGCTCGGCCCCAAGATCAACCTGACCCCAGGACGGCTCTCCGGTGCTGATCCAGCTGTGGCGATTGCCGTATTGCCCATCGTTGAGGTGTGGGATCGCGTGGATCTTAGCGTGGCCGGGGAGGATCGAAGATGCTGTCACAACGGCAGATTCCCCCCGTGCGAGGTTCGCGAATCCGAGAGCGTCCACAGTCGGGACATGTTCGGGAGCCGTTACCGAGTCGACCGTTACCCCCGGCGACGCGACGCGAGGAACTGGTGTCGGCCGACCAACGACGCCCCGCCCGTGTACGGCCACGCGTTTCCAGCGCATGCCATCCTGAGCCACCAACACCTCGCACACGTTGGGAGCGCCGTCATCGCGCTGCCCCTTCTGATCGCGAGACAGGACAACTTGAGTCACCTCGACCAATGTCGGAAACGTCACCTCAACCCATTGCCCGGCCGCGTGTTCCGCGCCCCATTCCCCTTCGTACGCGTGCTGACCATCGTTCAGCAGAGCGGGAGAACCTTGGGCAACGGAGGACGTTCGCACGGTCGCGCCGTTCTCAGCCAACGCCAGGTTCACCCCGCGCTCCCTGCCATAGACCTCCACCTCCTGAAGGCAAGGGGGCGAACAGTCTCCCGTGCTCAGGATCAGCACCCGAAGCTGTCTAGCATGGTGCTGGCGGAAGCTGATTCGGCGGACCGTACTGCGACGCGGCCGGTTTGGTACAGCAGGCACGACATGGACGCCGTCCGTCCGGAAAACAGATTCCCAATCCTTGCCGTCCACCGAGAGCTGCACGACAAAAGACGCAGGCAAACGATCGGTGTACCGGCCCAGCCGGTCGCGCGAGAAGATGAGGCGTTGGACCACAGTCACTCCGGGCAGCTCAACCTGGGCCCACTCGTTCCGGGAACCAGCGGCAATCCAGCTGTGGGCGTTGCCATAGAGCCCGTCATTGAGGTGCTCAATCAGGTGGATGGCGTATCCTGCAAGTTCCGAGGACGCCGTGACCTTCCCACCGTGCTTGGCCAGCGCCAGGTTCTTGCCGGGCGCGACACCGTAGACCTCAAGCTCATCCAGACACGGCTGAGCCCCTGAACTCTCCGGCATGAGAAAGCGTACAAAACGGGTCTTCTGCGGAGCGAAGGTGACCACGTTGGCTGCCCCGGGGTCAATCTCGAAAGGCGCCCCGGCAGCCTGCATGAAAGCAACTGCCAGGAGCGGGATAAGGATGGACCGAAGTCGGTGTAATGTCACTGGTTTGTCCCTCTAGCACTCGTTTGTAGCTTCGGGTTGTCCGGCAGAGCCGCGACTTACGGGAGCGGTAGCCTCGCGGACCTCAATCTCAGAAGCCGCCTTGTCCGTCAGAGGGCGACTTGTCAGCCGGCAACCGCTCCCGCAAGTCGCGCATGCGCGTCAAGTTAAGGCGTAACAGGTTCTTCGACAGCGCAGTACATCGCGACAGGCAATGGGATCACAGCTGGCGTCTGCCCGATCGCCCTTTGCGCGAGCAACGGCAACGGGGCCGCGTAGGGCGTGCGACAGCAAGTCGCTCGTTCTACGCGGCCCCATCTCGTGGGGGTCCGGGGGAGCCGCTGCTCCCTCGGCGGGGTCTGGGGCAGGGCCTCAGATTCTCCACAGCAACGAGTTACAGCTTGGCTTGACGCGCATGCGCAAGTCGCAGCTCTGTTCGGGCAGCTACTCGCGCCGAAACACTTGCCGAAAATCCCGATCGTTCTACAGTTCATGCTCGGTACGGGCGATGACCTCATCCTGCATATTCCTGTTGAGGTGGACAAAGTAGTCCGAATACCCCGCGACCCGTACCAGCAGGTCCGGGTAGAGCTCCGGACTCTCCTGAGCCTTCAGCAACGTCTCCTTGCCCACGACGTTGACCTGAATCTCAAAACCACCGCGCAGGAGGAACGTCTCGACAGCGTGACGGATCGCCTTCCGGCCGCCGACTGTACCGGCCACGCTGTCGGAGAATTTGATGTTGTGAACGAGGCCCCCCAGTGCCTTGCGGTGGGACCATTTCGTGGTGGAGAGAACAGCGGCGGTAGGTCCATTCCGTTCGCGCCCCTGTGCCGCCCCTGCCCCATCAGCCAGAGGCCATCCGGCCTGGCGACCGTCCGGCGTTGCCCCGGTCTGTGCCCCCAGCCGTTCGTGCTGAATCCAGCAGAAAAAGCCAGGCACGTACCGGTGTGCACCCACCGTGTAGGCTTCCGTCTCATCATTCAGAAAGTTGGCCCATTCCACCAGCAGTTCATCGGCATCGGCATCATCGTTGCCATAGCTCGGGGTGCTGTTGGTGATCCGCTGCCGCAACGGTTCATGTCCCTCGTAATCGCCTTCGAGGATGGTTTGGAACTCTCCAAGAGTCAGCTCTTCCTCGCCATAGACCAAGTCCCGAACCGCGACCAGACTGTCCCCAAGATTGGCCAGCCCGACAAACGCGTTCTCGACCCAGTTGTAACGGGCGCCGCCACGGTCGAAGTCAGCACCCCGGTCAAGGCAATCGTCGATGAAGCAGCTGGCCAGCGGGAAGCATCCGCGTTCCGCCCGTGCTTGCCAAACGTCGTCCAGGCGTTTCGCCGCCCCCCCGATGAGCGCACTCAACCGAGCCTGAACGCGGCTGCACAACTCTGCGTAGTCCGCAGGTTCTGACTCCTCGCCGCCCCCAACCTTCCCCATGACATCCAGCAGTGCCTGCGGGCAGTTGATGTAGGGCTGTGTCACCCACATGTTCGAGGTGCCGACAACTTTGATCTCGACACACGTCGAGTTCATGAAATTGTGGACGTCCCGTTCCTGGACGCCGTGGTCGCGAAGCCCATCGGCGATGAGTTCGTCATTGAAAAATGCCGGATCGCCGACGCCGCTCGTCAGCATCTGTACGGAAAAGTCCATGAGTTCATCTGGGATATCCCGATGCCAGGCAAGGCCCAGGGTGGGGTAGACCAGCTGCGTTGCCTGACGGGCTGCCAGGCAGAGATAGGTCAGTTCATTGGTGACATTCTGTCCATCCCGATCACGGCCGCCCACCATGACGGCAACCGCCGAGCCCGGCCAGAGAATTCGGTTGAGATGCACATAGAGGCAACAGATCATCTCAAAGGCCCGTTCAGGCGTGATGCGACCTGCTTCCCGATCCGCTTCGTAGAACCGCCAGAGCGTCTGATCCATCCGGCCCGGGCACGTCAGTCCATGGTCTTCACCGAACCAGAGCGCGATCTCGGTCAGGAACATCAGCTGGAGGGCTTCGTGGAAGGTCTGCGGCGGGGCGGTCGAGACACGGTCGCAAATGTCGGCAAGGTCTCTCCAGTGAGTCCCATTCGCGTCATCAGCAGCTGCGATCTCCGCACACGCACCACCTGCTCGCTGGATGAAGAGCGAGAGTCCTTCCATCACGATTCGGCAGGCGTCGTAGAAGGTACGCTGTTCGTCCGTGAGCCCCGCATCGGCATGCTTCGTGCGGATGAGATCCAGAACGCCCTGCACGCCGATGGTAAAGATCCGTTCGTAGTCAGGATGGAAATGCCCGGCATCGCCGCCGGGAAACGGAGGGATGGCATCCAGCACACCCTTAACCTGTTCCATCTCTGCCGCTTCACCTGCATCCGCCGCCCGGAATTCCGGTTTCCCTATGATGCACTCCCCCGGTTCAATGTCGAACGGGAGGGTGCGCAGACGCTCTGCGCAGCGCCGGGCTCGCCAGATTAGCCAATCTTCATCCTCCACTCGGGTGGCCCAGGTGCGCGCATCCGCCAAGGTACGCGCGGGGATTCCATGCTGCGGGCCGCGGTGCAACTCAAGCGCCTTGTCACGCAGCCGTTGGATGGGGGCACTCAACCTCAGCGACAGCGGGTCCGGCAACCCGGGAATCTCAACCGTCTGCTGTCTGCCAGGTTTCACGGAACTCATAGCCATCTATACCGGCTCCTTGATATGAAACGGGACGTCGTCTCTGCCGACAGACGCGTGAGCATCAACGCCCCAGTCCGTATTCAGTTCGTTCGATCACCGAGTCCTGCAACGCCTTGTCGAGACGCACGAAATACTCGCTGTATCCGCCGATACGTACCAGCAGATCCTGATAGTCTTCGGGGGTTTCCTGGGCTGCCAACATCTCGTTCCTGTTGATTACGGACACTTGCGCCTGCATCCCCCCTTGCTCGAAAAACGTACGCAGGAGCCCGACCAATCCATCCAGCCCCTGGCGGTCAGCCAGCGTCTCTTTCTGGAAACGCAGGTTGAGTACGGGTGTTCCTGTCGCCAGGTCCAGAGGCAGCTTGACCACCGAGTTGAGCAGAGCGGTTGGGCCGTCGCGATCACGTCCGGCTACCGCTCCCACCGAATCGTTCAATGGTGTTCCAGCCAGACGTCCATCCGGGGTCGCCCCCACCGGTTGACCAGCCCGTGCATAGGTCGCGAAGACGATGCAGGACGGAAGGAAACGTCCGCCGCGGACCTGGCGGTACGAGCGCAGCTCCCTCCAAGCATAGCCGATCATCTCCCGGGCCAAGTCATCGACGCAGGAATCGTCATTGCCGAACTTCGGCGCCGCTTTGAGCACTCGAAGTGTGGCTTCATGACCCGCGAAGTCCGCAGCAAGCGCGGCTGAGAGCTCTGCGGGGGTGATTTGGCGTCGGTCAAACACGCAATGCTCAACGGCGGCCAGGCTGTCAATCAGGTTCGCGATCCCCTGATAGGTCACCACCGACCAATTGTAGCGTGCACCGCCCTCCTCGAACGACAACCGGCGGGCGACACAGTCCCGGGTAAAGAACGTGCGATAGAGCTTCGGGTCTTCCTCGCCGGCCATGCGCCTGGAAAGGGCGGCGTTGGCTCCTTCAGCGAAACGCATCGTCATCACGCGGATCTGCTCACGCACAGCGTCAGCGAACGCCGCAAATGTGGTGAACTGGGCAAAAGCCCCCGTCTCCGCCCCAGCCTGCGCTCCGGTCAACGGGTCCACCCCATCGTTCATGGCCAGCTCGAACGCTTTGGCCAGATTGATCTCTCCCTCCAGGCTTCCCACGTTCGAAAGCCCCCCGATCATGGTCTCCGTGCAGCCGCCAAAGCCAGTTTCACATGCATCCTCAGGGGTCAGTCCGAGGTCAGCATCCAGCAACGCACTCACGTAGAGATCATCGTTGTAGAGAGCCGGCCGGCCACTCCCCTCTCGAAGCACCTTCAACGCCTCGACGAGCAGGTTGTCCGGGGTATTGCCGGTGATCCGGAAGGCGACATTGGGGCGTCGTATGTGGTTGCGCCCGCAGGCGAGCACAAGCTCCCGGGTCAGGGCATTGCAGCCGTCCCGTCCGTCCGGCGTGCGTCCGCCGATCTGAAGATTCCAGCCGTTCATTTCCTCGAAGAGCTGAAACCACTCGTCCAGCAACCGCCGAGCAAAGGCAATGTCCAGTGTGCCGCCCTCGATGTCGTGCTCAAAGAGGATCCCAAGAGCCTGGTCAACCCGCCCGATGCTGTCACACCCGTCCAGCATCCAGGTGAAGTTCACGGCAAGAAGGCCTTGCAGGAAGGTCGTCGATGGCTCCAGGAAGCACCCGGCAAAGCTGTCTGCAATCAAGGCCAGCTCGACTCTCCGATCGCCTGATGCGACGTCCACGGCGGCCTGCAGGGAGCAGCAGGTCCGGGCATGCAGAGCCCGGATTCCGGCGCAGTAGTCTTTCAGAGCCAACAACAGGCCTTCGCCTTTCGTGTCGCCGTCGCCCCGTGCGTTTTCAAGCTCACGATCAAGCTCAGTTTCCATGGCGTTGAAGCCGTCGCCAACCACGCGCCGTATGTCCGGATTGCTGTGCGTGTAGCCGCCGAAGTGCTTGATTCTGGAGCGCAGATCCGCAACCAGCGAATCGATAAATGCCGCGTGTTGCGGGTACCGTCTCTTCTTCTCGTCGGCGATTTGGGGCTGGACCTCGAGCCCGGTATGATGGAAGAAGTTGAGGATGTAGGAGAGGACATGATGCACGCCGTGCGTCCGCATGTTCTGCCCTTCGAACAACGACTCGCATGGGAGAATCAGCCGGTCGGGGGGAACGCGAACATCCATGTGCTCGTACATGCGGCGCATGGCCAACCCATAGGCACGCGGGAAGGGCAGATCCTGCCCCTCGTAGAAACCAACCGCGCCCCACTCGTCAATCTCTCTGAGAATTTCGAGGTCCATCGTCAGTGACTCCTCACTGAATCTCCGGCATGGGAATATCTTTGCCGGCAAGCTGTTCGGCCTGACGTTCAGTTGTGTAAGCGCCGTAGAACAGCGCATTCAGGTCTATCCACATCGCCACACGGCGCAGCTCATTTTCAGCGAGAATCGCCTTGCCGTGTCTCTTGCGTAACATGGCCATGAGCCGGGCCCCACGAGCGCCGTGAATGCCTCCGGGAGGGGTGACATCCAGACGGTTCCGCTGCCCGAAACACGGCACGAGGACCTTTGCCGCCATCTCCGCATTCGTGTTCCTGCCGCTCTGCGCATTCGGCTTGCCGCACAGCGCCCAATAGGAGGCCGCGAAGCCCTTCTCTGCGGTCCCGGTCATGCGAACGCCGCCTTTGGGTTTGGTGTCACCATGGCAGGAAACGCAATGCTTGTCCCAGATTGGCTGCACGACGGTCATATAGGAGAAAGGTCTCTCGTCGTGGGGGCCGGGCTTGATCCTCGACGGTGGTCCCATCAAGGCCATTGGCGGCTTGGACACGGGTGCGGTCATTCGGTTCTCATGGCAACCGATGCATGAGGTCCGTTCGCCGGGCTGCAGCGCAGTTGTCGACCTCATGGTCTGAATGGCGGAACCATCCGCGTCCAGTGCCTGGAAAAGAAGCGGCTTCCGCGCGGGCACCAGGAAACGGGCCGAGCCATCAGCCTCGACAGGCACGGTTCCCAGCACGGCCCGAGCGTTCTCCTCGCCGGCGAAACCAATCAGCGGATTGTTCGCCCAAGGCGTGATCTTGGGGAAAATCTGCACGATCCGAATAGCCTTCACGGCGCCCGGCGGGACATCACCAAGTCCGCGGTAGATGTCGGTCACCACGAGCTCGCCAAGTTGCTCGCCTTCTGGTGCGCACGTAGAGGGGAGAATAGGTGGGGCCGGACGCGCTCGCAGCGGGATCGGGGTGGTGCTGTTGAGGGCAGGATCGCGGTAGATCAGCTCCCGGTTCCCGGCTGCGTCGAGCCAATAGATCCCAAGGGCATTGTCCGGTGTTGGGTCCTCGTAGCTGCGCCCCTGCGAACGCAAGTAGGTATTGCTGTAACCCACCAGGAAATCGGTCTCGGACAGCGGCCAGACAGACTCGTAGTAATCGGGCAGATTGAATCCCTCTGCCTCAGGGAAAGGCTGCGGCGTAATCCGGGTGATTGCATCCAGACTGCTGTTGCTGTCCACCGTCGGGTCCACCAAACAGACCGGGCCACCAGTCAACGCATGGTGGGCAGAAGCGACAAACGCGATCTTGCTGCTGTTGGGCACGGGCTTGGCCTGAAATGTACAGTGCGGCTTGCTGCTGGCGTTACCCCACACCGCCAGCTGGTTCGTGCCATCGGGGCGCATCGACCAGAGATTCTGGTGCGTGACCGCGTCACGATCGATATAATCCCAACGCGCGAAGATGACGTGTCCGGTGTTCGAGACCGCGGGGAACCACTCGGCCACGTCGTTGAACGACAACGCGGTGATGTTGCTCCCGTCAGCATCCATCCGATGCAGCGTATACGAGTGCCACCGCCGGCTGTAGCTGGCCCCAAAGCAACGCGAATAGCTGCGCCGCCGAGTGGAACAGAAGACGATCCCCCCGTCAGGCAGATAAGCAGGCATCACATGATCATAACGCCCATCTGTCAGGCGCCTCAGGCCCGAACCATCCACACCGATCTCATAAATGTGGAAGTAGCCTTCCTCCCCGCCTTCCTCGTTCACCTTCAGATTCCCCGCCACCAATTCGCGATCCCCGCACTCGACGTATGAGAAAATGACCCGCGTGCCATCGTAGGAAAGGCGCGGCTCCAGCACGTTTCCGGGAGGAAGTCGCTCGCCCAGAACGGAACGCGTCTTGAGGAAGCGCCCCATGTCATCCAGTACGTAGATCCCACCCCCGGCCCGCTGCCGCCAGCCGAAATACTGCATATTGAGGTGACTCCAACGGCAAAGACGTCGTTTACAGAAGAGGAGTTTCTCGGCATCGAGCAACGGGTTGGCAAAGGCGACACGGCGCTTGAGCAGGCGCACCCGGTTGTAGACAGCCGGCCAGGCAGCCGACACCGTCCTCTCCCCGTTGAGTGCCTCGGCCAGACCACGCAGCTCAGCACGTTCTGCCGCGAGAAATCCGGGCGTCTGTCCTCTGCGCACCCGCTTGATAAGCTCCTCGGTCCGCGCCACGTGATCGGCGGCCGCCCTGGAGTAGATCCCATCAGTGCCATCGATGCGATCTTCGCGCAGCCATTCAGCCTGCGTCAGAAGATAGAGGTCTGTCGGCAAAGCGCCCGCAGGGCGTTCACGAAGCGACACGACGTCGGGATGATTCGCGAACGCCGCAAATGTCATCAGGGAAGCCGTGTAGGGGCCATCGTAGGGAAGCACGCGTAATGGAATTGCCTGGTCGCCGTTGTTCTGAGCAAGGCTCAGCCTGAGTGTCTTGCCCTTGCCAGCGAGTTCAAGGGCCCAACCCCCTTCGCCGTCCCGGGGCAACAACACCAGCATTCCGGAAGCATCCGAGCTGTCAACAATGACAGCAGCTGCAGTCCGGTTTCCCGCGGGTAACAGGGCTCGTTTCCCGGGCGCCAGTCGAACGGGCCTGAGAATCGCATCGGTGCCGATGGCATAGCAGGCGGGTGCCTTGGGAGACGGCAACGCCTGCCCCTCGTAATGCCAGCTTCCATTCCCCTGCTTACTCCCGAACGCCGCGGATGCCTGGTGGCGTGTTCCGTCCCCGAACGTGATGACGGGATCCCAACCCGTGGTGTCACACGTGATCGACCCGTTCTGCGCCACGATGAAACGTACCGTGTCCCCTTCAGCCAACTCCAGCTTTCGGGAGAGCTCCTTGCCCTGGGTGTCTTTGCCGCCTATCCTGGCTTCCCAGATACCCACGCCGTTGTGCTCGACGCTGACGTCTGTGCCGTCCCCCCCCTCGTGCAGCGCGAAAACGCGTCCACTGATCGTCGCCGAGCCCGTCCTGGGTACCCGGAAGCAGCGCACACTCGGAATGGCTTCCCCCGGATGGTGCCAATTCTTGCCGATCCTGCACCACGTGTGTTTTCCCTGCCAGTAAGTGGAGTCATACCACGTGCCGGTTTTGTAGGCCATGGGCGTGAATGCCGTGTCCCCAGGATCCGCAATCTGCATTTCGTAGAACCATCCTCCGTCGCCTTGGCGGACGGTAGAGAAGGCATCAGAAGCGCGATGCGAAGCCCCGCCCTGGTACGCCACAACCGGATCCCAGCCCGTGGTGTCGCAAAAGATCGTGCCCCGCTTCCCGACTACGAATCGCAGGCGATCACCGCATTCAACTCCCAGCACAATCTCGTGGGTCACGCCCTTGGCGTCTTTCCCCTCAATCTCACGTTCCCAGAGCTTCCGCAGCCCGTGCCAAATCTGCAGTGTAACGCCATCACCACCTTCATGCAGTTTGAACGCCCGTCCCGAGATGGTGACCTGTCCGGCCGCCGGAACGCGGAAACAACGAACGCTCGGGGTGTCATTGCCCGTGTGTTGCCAGCTCTTGCCGACACGAGTCCAATTCGGCCCGGTCCAGTACGTGGAGCCGTACCACTCATCTGCGCGGTAGGACAATCGCTTGAACGCGCGGTCCTCAGCGGGTGCAACGACCGCCACCTCCAGAGGATTCGCGTGCGAAACCGGCAGCTCAAGCACACGCTCTCCCTCACCGGCCATGCGCCGGACCGTGACCCCGGCCACTGGGAGGACCAGCCGACGGCCCAGTGACTCAGTTCCGAGCTGTGAGACGAACTCGGCAACAGTCATCGGCTCTTCCACGGCCAGTGCCGAGCCAGTGCCAACAATGATGAACACAACAGCGGCAATTGAGCGGAACATCACAGGCGCCCTCCTGCGTTGCGGATGTGATCGCGCATGGCTGCACTCGCCTGCTCGCCATTCCGGGCAGCAACAGCCGCCAGAATCAGCTCGTGCTCACCAATGGCCTCGGTCCTGAGGGAGGCATTGTCCTGGTAGCTGGCGTGGATCTCAAACAGGAGATCGGTGATGGAAGCCATGAAAACATGAAAGATCGGGTTAGCGGTACTCCGGGCGAGCTCACGATGGAACTCCATGTCGTGTTCCATGTAGGCGCGTCGGTCATCGATACCGTGGCGTTCCATGGCCGCCAATTCCAAGCCCAGGACATCCAGATTCGCCTGAGTGCGATGGTCTGCAGCAAGCTCTGCGATGCTCGACTCCAGATGGTAACGCACCTCGAAAATGCCGGCCCGATCAATGTTGGCATGTGTGCGCAACAGAGGCGACAGCATGCCGAACACGGCCGCCATGTCAAGGGGACGGACAAACACGCCCTTCCCATGCCTGGCCTCAACAACCCCGACTCCCTTGAGGATACAGAGGGCCTCGCGGAGCGGCAGCCGGCTCACCCCCAACATCTGCACCAACTCACGCTCAGATGGCAGCTTGTCGCCAGGCTGAAGCTGGTTCGCCGCAATGTAGCCAATCAGGGACTGAGCAGCCGCCTCCGGAACCGTCTCCGGACGCTCGATTCGAAGCATCTCACACACCGCCACAGGACCACCTCACACCTAACACATATACTCATATGACCACTTAGTCTGCATTATACCTCATTCGCTGAGCAGTGTCAACGCACCCACGCGTGCGCGACGCAGGCCCCAGTGACGTGGGGGGAGAACTCCAAGATGGCTCGACGGAGTCTCTCCCTCCAGGGATTCCCCGGGCCATCTGTGTCCAATGGAGGGAGAGACTCCGTTCGAGCCGCCTCAAGTAACTGAGAAAGAGTTGCGTGCGCGAGACCAGTTGTAGCCGTACCCGAACGTTCTGTCCATCCGAGCCCTGACCAACGGGAGGGGGTTTCCATCAGAGCCGCGACCTCCGGGAGCGGACCGCTTACGTTGTGCGCGGCTCTGTGAAGACACCGCGACTTCCGGGAGCGGACCGCTTACGTTGTGCGCGGCTCTGTCAGGACACCGCGACGTTCGAGCCGAGGAGCAAGCTGGTACCAAGCTGCGCAACGCGCGTGCTCTTACGCTCATGTGGTGTTAAGATACGCGGTGGCTGTTCTCACGGGTACGGAGACCGTAACGAGGAGGATCACAGGATCATGGATCCGGAAATCACGCGCGCGCTGAGCCAGACGAACTTCACGGCATGGGACTGGGGCATTGTAGCCGTGTATCTGAGCATCTCGGTCGTCATCGGCCTGAAAGTGAAAAAGTACGTCGGGAGCATGGCGGATTACGTCACCGCCGGCCGGGGCGTAGGCGCTGCACTCGGGGTAGCCACCATGACCGGTACCGAGATGGGACTGGTCACGGTCATGTACAGCGCTCAGAAGGGGTTCATTGGCGGATTTGCCGCGTTCCACATCGCCTTGATCGCGGGAGCTATGACCCTCCTCGTCGGCCTGACCGGCTTCATCGTCTTCGGCCTCAGGAAGCACGAAGTCCTGACCATTCCTGAGTTCTACGAACGTCGGTTCGGCAAGCGAGTTCGCGTTCTTGGCGGCGTCATGCTCGCCCTTGGAGGAATCCTCAACATGGGGCTCTTCCTGAAGGTGGGGTCGATGTTCATC
The DNA here is from genome assembly GCA_018676675.1 of Lentisphaerota bacterium. GTDB lineage: Bacteria > Verrucomicrobiota > Lentisphaeria > Oligosphaerales > JABHEG01 > JABHEG01. Next base: position 5,636 of record JABHEG010000251.1, on the reverse strand, counting down.
GTCGGCATCACCGGCCTCTCGTCCGACGGCAGAGCACTGCCGATGGTCATGACCGTGCTGCTGATTCTCGTGCTCGTCTATACCGTTCTGGGCGGCATGATCTCAGTGATCATCACTGACTACATTCAGTTCGTTGTCCTGGCCGTTGGGATCCTCGTTGCCACCGGGCTCGCCATTGCCAACCTCGGCTGGAACACCATTTTTGAGGTGGTGGCTACCGAGATGGGGGAAAAGGGGTTCAACCCACTGGTTGCTGACAGTGCGTTCGGGCTGGAGTATGTGATCTGGATGGCATTCCTGGGAATGGTTGGATGTGCCATCTGGCCCACCGCAGTGGCCCGGGCACTGGCAATGGACAGTGTGAAGAGCCTCAAGAAACAGTACATCTGGTCATCGGTGTCTTTCCTTATCCGCTTCATTGTCCCCTACTTTTGGGGTATCTGCGCGTTCGTCTTCATCATGACCAAGGCTCCGGATCTGGCACCGCTCTTCCTCGAGGCCGGCGAAGAGGCGGCGCCCTTGAGCAACCTCTACGCCATGCCGGTATTCATGGGGCGAATCCTGCCGGCAGGACTCATCGGCATCATCTCCGCGGCGATGATCGCGGCGTTTATGTCAACCCACGACAGCTACCTGCTCTGCTGGAGCTCAGTGATTACCCAGGACATTGTGGCGCCCCTGCGGAAGACCGAAATGACGCCAAAGGCCCGCATCAAACTCACCCGTATCCTGATCGTCGGCATCGGCCTCTACATTCTCTACTGGGGCTTGTGTTATTCCGGCGGCGAAGACGTCTGGGACTACATGGCCATCACCGGCGCCATCTACTTCACCGGCGCGTTCTCTGTCCTGTGTGGAGGCCTGTATTGGCGACGGGCGAGCTCAACCGGTGCCTTCCTGGCTCTCCTGAGCGGCCTGGTCGCCGTCTTTGGCCTGGCCCCGGTGCAGGATCTGCTGGGCATCAGTATCCCGGGAGCTCGGTTCGGGATCGCGAGTATCGTCCTGGCCTGCCTTACCATGGTAATCGGGTCGCTGGTTTTCCCAGACCGCCCCGGAATGCACGACGTTGCGAAGACCGCAGAAGAAGGAGGTGACGCATGAACGGCTGGATGCTCCTATGGAAAGCGGTTTTCATCCTCGGAGTTGCGCTCTTCGCAGGCATGAGCGTGTGGGTGACCATCGGCGGTTTTGGCGACATCAAGCGGCTATTCGCCCGACTCGAGGCAGCCCACGGGACGAAACCCGAAGACGAGTAGTCAACGCGAACGCTCTAACGGCAGCCTGAACGCCGCGACGGCTCCGGTTCGGGTCGTGACGAGCAGATGCGGCTGCCCCCCCAGAGAAATCTCCGCCAACCGATCGGGACGCCCGTCAATCCGGGCGATCCCTGTTGGCTTTCCTTCGCCGTCGAGCAGATACACAGTCCCTTGCTCATCGGCCACCGCCACCATGGCCGGATTCTCTCGGAGTACGTTGAGGACCGTGGCGGCAACAGGCAGACGGAACGCACCCCGGCGGGAGCACTGGTGGTCGAGAACAACGATCAGACCGTTGTGGAGCGCCACGAGGATCTCCTTCCTCCCATCGCCGTCAAGATCGCCGACATCCACATCCCGCAAGCTTCGCGAGGGGCGTGAGCCCGGCCCGAACGGTGCACTTGCGATGGGCCGGCCATTCTCATCCCACACTCCGACGCGGTCCCAGGGCCCATTGATATCCCCCACGACTTCTCCCACGCCATCACCGTCCAAATCCACATGGATCAGGTGGTACCGCTTGCGCCCCCAGCTCTTCACCGGTGTGTGCCCGGATGGCACCCCGACGTAGCCGGCCTTGTTGGGGTTCAGGGTCCGACTGTTCAGGATGTTCACACGGCTGGTGAGGCTTGGCCTGCGCAGGCTGACCAAATCCCGAGAACCATCCGCTCGTGGGATGACAATGCTGCGGACAACATTTCCCCACACCTGCTCCTTCCGAACAAGCAGCTTCCCGTCCGGGGAGAGCACCTCGACCGTGCAGGCGCTCCCCACAATGGCCTGCGATGGGCTGTCCTCCAGGAATGCTCCGCTGGTCAGGCCGTGAATCCCGGCCAGATGCGGCCCGGCCTCCTTCCACCAATGGCTCGCCTGATGCGTGTAGACCCACGGCGCCATCTCCGAAGTGAACTCCCAGGCGCGTTGGAGGGTGGCCTTTCCCGGGGCCAGGCGAAACGCGATCACCTTCTCGTCATCACATCCGACCAGCAGCAACTTCTCGAGGCCCCACCAATGCAGCGCCCGCACAGCTCCGCTGAACTCAAGGCGTTCCGAGACGGTCCCGTCCATTCCCACCAGCACTGCCTTCATCCCGAATCCCAACACGATCCGGTCACCCTGGCCCCCTGAGACGACAGCCAGGTCGGCGAGCTTCTCATTGATCTCGAGGCGGTATGCCACAGGCAGTTCCGGAAGCGCCTCAGAGGAGCGCTCAAATACACGTTCCTCCTGCGAAGCCCCGGCCGACACCGGGTCACGCTCGTTCAGAGCCTTGTCAGCTTCGTTACACCACGCAGCAATCTGAGCGCAGGTCGACGACAACAGCCGAGCCCCATCGATGGTGTGCACGCCGGGAGTCAGCACGATCCCGGAGCCTGACATGGCGAGCGTCTCCCGGTCGACGACTTCCCCATCGACGGTGACCGTTCCACTCACAGCAAGCCGCACGTGCGCAAGGGCGCGCGCCGAAGCAGACAACCGACCGTCCTCGAACCCCCAACACAGCGAAACTGGACTGTCGCTCCGGAAAAAAGGGGTGCGGCCACCCAGCTCAGATGCGCCGAGGGCAGAAAGTCGGTCTACCTCAACCAGAACGACCTCGGCATCACCCAGATCCGGACAGTCCACGGCCAACAGCGCCGGCCGGCCCGGCTCGCCGTCACGCACAGAAGGCAGTCTACAAGCAAAGCGCTGAACATCCAGACGACGACAAACAGGCTGGGCCTCCTGGGCACTTGGGAGCGGAGCGATCAGCGTGGCACTCACGTCGATCGTGCCATCCGTCACCGTTCGGAAACGGCTCAGAACGGACAGGCCGTAGACCTTCCCGCTGCGAACGTCGGCCGAGACCACATCCGAGGGGCAGATGCCCCACACACGGGCGGCGGCATCTGGACCCTCATCTGCCGGGGAAACAGCCACCTCGAGGCGCCGATGTTCGTCGTCCCAACGAGCTGGAGGAGTCCCCCAACTCACCTGGACCTCCGCATTGTCACTCCCAGCCCGGAAACGAAGTCGATCCACGACCAATGTGCATTGACCGATGCGGTGAATCAGGTGTCGCCGCCAGCTTGAGAAAGGCGCGTTCGGGACACTGGCGGTTGCGAAGGCCAAGTCGTCCAGAACACCCGTCCGCTCAAGTGCCGCCCCCAGAGGTACCGTTGGCTGGACCAGACCATCGATGCGCACGATGAGCTGATTGTGGTACCCGTGCAGGACAGTGTCCCCCCCGATGCGCAGAGCCAAGATGGCAAAGCAATGGTACGGATTGCGCCCCTGCCCGTTGTAGCCGTCCACCAACACGAAATCGCCCTTCTCCCCCGTTTCACTGCGAAATCCCCCGAATGTGAACGTCCCGTCATGAGGCAGTCCATTGCCAAGGGCCCGCCAACGCTCCTCCGGCATCGTGTCCACTGTCCATTTCCCACAGACATCACTCGCATCAGGCACCGTGCGGGCCAACTCAGGACTCGGCCAGAAGGACTGTCCCAGGCGGAAGGTGGGATCGGCGGCAAGAAGTTCAGTCTGGTCGCGATAGCTCAGCCAACGACTGTCGTTGAAGAGGTAAGCCAGGCGATGGAGGTGGTCGAGAGCAATGTAACGCAGGTGCCGATGTGAACGCGTTCCCGGGAGCAGGATCTCCTGGGCACGCATAAGTTTGCCGAGCACCCCGTTTTCCAGAGGGACTCGATCGCCGCTGAGCATCAGGTAACACACGAGCGGAGCCATCGAGGTCCCGTACCAGAAGAGATTGTCATTCTCACCATGAACCCAGTCGTAGTGATGTAGCGACTCAAAGTCCCACGCTGCATGGCGCAGTCCCTCCTGCCAGACCTGCCCATCGTAGTCCCGGGCGAAATAGCGGGACACCGTGTAAACACAGACGGCACCCCATTGATCATGTCGTGACCCCACCTTTGGTGACGGCCCTCGACGTCGGTAACAGCTCTCGTGCTGCCGGTGCTTAAGTTGACGGGCAAAGGCATTCGTCACCTGCAGGCGTTCCTCATCGCTGAACACAGGGCTTTCCTCAATCAGGTCCCAGTAGAGGATCATCCGATGGCTGCGGTAGTGGTCGAGCCCAGTCAGGGGGTCCGTGACGTCCACTTTTCCCGCATCCACGCGCCGGATCTCGCGTTTGGCAGCAGCGTCAGGGAAAGCCAGTTTGAGGAACTCCCGGGCATGTCGCTCATCCCCGGTCATGTAGTAGAATGCCGCCCGCTTACTGAGGATGTTCCAGCCGAAGAAGCCACCGTGACCATACCCCTCAGACGCACTCCAAAGCGGAACGTCCTTCATGTCCTGAGGATTCGATGTGCCGGCAGGAAGGTGAATATCGGCGATCCAGCTCAGGGCCAGATCATCCCTCGCGCTTCCCCCGCGCGCCTTTGCGGCCTCGTTCAGGCGCACAATCAGCTGGTTGGCCGCTGCGGCAACACCGGCGTCCTCGCTGCCGCCCGCGAAGATCACATTCGCCCCGTCCCCAAACGGGTTGTGCAAGCTCCGAACTACATACCCCCCGGCCCCGGGATACCGAAGGTCCAGAAGCGTAAAGTGTCGGTTGTAGAGCTCATCGATCGTCTGGTTGGTGGAGCGGTTCCCGAGGCAGATCAGGTGACCGATCAAAGGAATGGCGGCCGCGGCAGATGTATCACCGACGATCGGGACAGCCACTCCGGTCAAGTGCCGGATAGCGGCGGCGATCGTGCGGGCTTCCTCGGCGTAACGGCCGGACTCCGGTGCGACAATCGAGACTGCTGCCTTGCCCTTCCGGATGATCGCGGTGGCTCGACAGAGCGGCTTGAGTGTCGTGTAAACCGGTGCAGGATGAGCTTCCAGCCCAGGCCCGCGGCCCACCGTCCCGGCGGCGAAGGGCAAGTTGCCGTCATCCTTCCCGTCGCTCTCCCGGAAAGAAACTCGATCTGCCACGAAGCCGCAATTGGGCTGCTTCCGGGAGTACAGGTAGATCACCGCCTGCGTGATGTCTGGCGGAGCATCACAACGAACAACAAAGTCCTCGAACTGGTCCACAATCGCCCGTCCGAACTGGATTCGGCCGTACCCCTTCGCATCGACGAACTTCACCAGGAGCGTACCTGCAGCGGGGGAGCGCCCTTCAACAGCCCGGATACGAACGGTCGCCAGATACGACGTTCCAGCTCGCACAGGAACAGCCTGCATGACCCCAAACGGCCGAGCCGCATCGTCATCCTCAATAAGGAGAGCCAGGGCCTCCTCCTCCCCCAATGCCGTCAACCTAAGCGTCCGGGCGGCGCGACGGCCTCAGATCCTTTTGCGGTTCATGACGTGACGGTGCTTCGTTGGTGTTTTTTTCCTCGGAAAGCTGCGTCCAGGCCGGCGTTCGGTGAGTCCTTCACCGAT
>JABHEG010000314.1 GCA_018676675.1 Lentisphaerota bacterium | reverse complement strand
GTCGAGCCGCTTCATGGAACTGAGGCGTTGCACAGCATGGGCCTTTGCTCTTGTCTAAAGGGCAAAAACCAGCTATAATTGAGGTCTTTAATGCCGTCTGGGACAGATTGACAATCCTGCTCAATGGTGAGGGTCGCCCTGCCCGGACACAGCAAACCGCAGAGGAAGGACACTTAGCACGTGGACAAGCAACGCCCAAAGAAACGCTTCACCCTCATCGAGTTGTTGGTCGTTATCGCGATCATAGCCATCTTGGCGGCAATGCTCCTGCCGGCCCTCCAGCAAGCCCGAGGGAAGGCCCTCAAGAGCACCTGCCAGGCTAACCTCAAGCAGCTTGGGCTAGCCATGATCATGTACCGGGAAGCCTACGACAGTTTCTATCCCTACTGGAACTGGAGTAACCACCGCGGCCTTGGGGTTGCCGGCCCGAATCAGTGGTTCAAAGCGATCTATGACGACGTCGGGGACCCTGGCGTTTACGAGTGCCCTGTTCGGAGTGACAAGTCGACCACTTGGAACTACTACGGTCAGCGTGTCCCCATGCGGAATGTGAAGCCCCATTACGGCTACAACGAACAGTTCAGTGCCTACTCAACGACGCCCGTGCATCTGAAGCATCCCGCCGACATCATGGTGCTTGGAGATTGCATCCACCCTCTTGGGGGCGGCAATGTGAACGGATTTCTGGTCCGCTACATCTCCGTCAATCCGGCCAACTACAGCGTAGTGGTCGGCGCCTCCAGTCCGCACCAGAGAGGGTCACAGTTTGTCTATGCTGATGGTCATGTCAACTGGCTGAACTGGCAGCAGGTCAAACGAACGAGTTCCGGCGGGCCGATCAGATACTACCGCAGCGAGTGGTAGGCAACCTGGCGAACAGAACTCTCTCAAGGGCGGTCCGGTCAGCTGCTTCCCGCTGTTGCCGGACCGCTCTGTTATGTTCAGACACCGTCGGCCGCCCAACTTGGGAATGCGCCAAAACGTGAGAAGCCACGCCGTGCCTCGCCAGTATACGACAAGCAAGACACAGCCGTCCCCCCGCGGGCTGGCCGCCCTAATTCTCCCTGTACTCATTCTCCTGTGGTTGGCCGCCCCCGCACAGGCCCAGGACGACGAGCCACTGTCCGAAGCCGACCGAATTCAGGCACTCATCGACAAGCGTGTCGAAGAAGAAGCCGCCAAGTTGGTCGACAAAATGGACATTGCCATAAAGCTCGACCTCGAATGGCCGGTGGAAGAGCCGTCTGAACCGATCGAAGCTATTGAGCAACGTATGCTCAGGAAAATCGCCGTACTGGTTGATGCCAAGTACCCGAATAACGTGGAAGCAGGTTACCGGGAGGAAGCGGAACGCAAGTACAGACTCAGGAAGAAAGGCGACCACGTCTCCTTCATTGTCCGCGGCGGACGCGGAACGCACATATGGGTTCACGGACGGCTTCGCGAAGTCAATGACGAGCGCGTGATTGTGGACAACCGCTGGATCATCAAGGAAGATATCTCGATCGAAGACCTCGCCCGGCTCGATCCGACTCTCTCCATACGCATGAAGAAGCGCTACGTCCATGGCCAACTCCGGCGCTACCAGATGAAGCGCGAGACCTACTCAGAGAAGCTGAAATCTGCCGCGTTGCCAAAGGCCTACGCCCTCGGAGGCTATGTCCCACGTGACCGCTCGTCCGCCAACAGCGAGGATATTGAGGACTGGGTCAGCGCGTACAGTGTCTTTGACACAGCATACCAGGCAGACATGAGCTCTCTGAAGGCAAAGATCCGGCCAACGCTGGAAGAGGAAGTGTACACGGCCAACAGCTTCGTCTACGTTGAGGAAGAAGGACGCTGGATCTCCAAAAAGGAGGCCAACAGCCTCCGTGGGAAGCTCAAGCGCCTCCTGATGAAGTAGCGTCTTCCGGATGAAGACACCCTTCCCCTTGTCCGAACTCTACTGCCCCTCTCATTGCGGCGACGAATACGAAGCGTCCATGCGTTTCGAGCTCACAGCGATCCCTGGAGGCCTCACATGCACCGAGTAGCCATGGTCCTGGCAATTCTGTCCATCGCTCTACCGATCTGGGCCAAACCCGTGATCTTCTGGGTGAGTGACCCGGTCCAGGCAGATGACACGGTTCTCGTGGCCGGAAGCGGCTTTGGGAAAGACCCGGCAGTCGAACTCTCCGCTCTCCGAGATGGCATTCGTGGAATGCCGGACGCACCGATCGCCTGGCCCAGGCGGCCGAAGCTCACATCCGTTGACGTGATGCAACCCCGAGACGAATCACTGAAGTTCACCATCCCCGCAGGGGCGCGCGGCAACGCGTGGCTGCTCCGAGTCGTCACCCAGGCAGGTGACGTCTCGAACCCAGTCCGCCTCAACACCCCCAGTCCCTATTGGTCTCAGGGCGATCAGGGGCTTCGGGCGGCGTCTCCCGGTGGCTGGTTGCGTCTCTTCGGGCGCTGTGTTGGGAGCAAAGACAACGCCGGGAAGGCTGTCTTGAGGCAGATCAAGGGTGGAACGACACTTTCATTGAGCCCCGGCAAAGCGACGCTCTGGGAGACGACAATCGACCTTCCGGCAGACATGCCGGTCGGAGAGTGGCGAGTGTTCGTCCACAACGGTCATGGCCGCGATTTGGGCTGGAGTTCCGCCGGAACGGTGACCGTCAACGCAGCCGAGAAGTGGCCCGACACCGTCTACGATGTCCACGACTTCGGAGCAACGGGCCTCGGAACGTTCGGGGATGCCCTTGGGATTGATGCCGCCATCGCCGAAGCCGAAAGTCAGGGCGGCGGCATCGTCTATCTTCCCCGTGGTCGTTACCGCTTGGATCGCACGCTCACGATCCCTCGTTTCACCGTCCTCCGGGGGGAAGCCACCGAGCTGGTCAGTATCTTCTGGCCCGACACGGAAGAGCCATACGATCTCGTCCAGGGCACCGATCATTTTGGTCTCGAAAACGTGACCCTATACGCCAGTAACTATCGGCACGGCATCGTGGGAGGGTTGCGGGCCCCGGAAGCCGGGAACGTGTTCATCAGACGGGTGCGAATGCGCGGTGTGCTCTATCGGGGGCATCTCAAGCCCGAGCAGGTTGACGAACGATTCCGTAAGTCTCTGCGTCTGTCAACAGGCGGGGGAGACACGATCCGCCTGGGCGGGCCCAACATCGAGGTCACCGACTGTGACCTGTATGGCTCGGGACGCGCGATCTACATCCTCAACGCCCGAGGGGGACGCGTCGCCAACAACCGTCTCTACAACGGACGTTGGGGATGGTATTGCCTGACCGGCTCAGACGGGCTCGCGTTTGAGAACAACACACTGACCGGTGCCGATCTGATGTCCACCGGTGGAGGACTGAACTGCCTGGGCAGCACCTATTCCCAGAACGTCTACTACGCGGGCAACACCATCGCCAAATGCCACGGCTGGGACCGCGAGGCGATGACCTCCGATGCCGGCCATGGGGCCTTCTACGGACACATCACTTCCGCAAGTGGAGCCCACATGACCCTCGCCGGGGAGCCGACGTGGCGCGGTCGGGAGCGCTGGCAGAACGGTGGCGTCTTCATTCTCCACGGCAAAGGCATGGGCCAGTACCGACAGATAGCAGCGGTGGCAGATGATGACATCACCGTGACTGTCGACCGGCCCTGGGACGTCATGCCGGACGGAACGTCGCTCATCACGATCACCATGATGCAGCGGAACTACCTCTTCATAGGAAATCACTTCGAAGACGCCGGGATCGCCCTGCAGTACTACGGCACATCCATCAACCACGTGGCCGCCGACAACACCTGCACCCGGGCCGGAGGCTTCTACAACTCAGGGCGTTGGTACCGCCACTACCAGCCAAGCTGGTACTGCCAGTTCCTCGGGAATCAGATTCTCGAGGGCAATGGCTATCGCTTTGGCGCGAACAACGCAACCGGGGCCGGAGATTCCTTCCTCGGGACCTACGGCCTCCAGCATGGCGACAACCCCGCACCACTCGCCTACTGCGCCGTCCATAGACACAACAAGCTCCACAACAATGGGATCATCCGCCTGCGGGGCATCAACAGAGAACGACCAGGTCTGCGCGATGCAATTGTCGAGCACAACTATGTGGCAAACGCGAACACCGGCATCTACGTCGACGACGGCTGCGTCGGTGTGTTCGAGCGTGGAAACACGTTCGAAAACGTGGTCCGGGAACGGTACGATCCCCAGGCCGAACGGGAACGCATGTTGGCCAGGCGAAAAGCGCTTCTCGACCAAACGTCGCCAGTCTATCACCAAGACTTCGAACACCAGGGCGGACCGTTCTTCCCAGACCGCTCAGGAAGTGGTTTCGCAGCGATTGAGGTGAATGGTAGCATCACCAGGGAGCCAGGCATCTCGCGCCAATCCGGACGTTTCGACGGCAAGGCCTACCTGACCGTCAACGACCGGAACATGCTGCGCTTCCCTGAGGTCACCATCTCTGCGTGGATCCTCCCCGCCCACGCCAAAGGCCGCTGGGGCATCGCCGCCAAGAGAAGTCGCAACGGAGCGTCTCCCTACGTCCTGGCCATCCGTAATGGGGGCGTGACCTTCGAAGGCACTGACACGACCGGACAATGGTCCTACAACATCATCTCGTCGCCCACCCTCAAGGCGGGTACATGGAATCATGTCGCAGCGACGTGCGCGGAGGGCAAGGAGATCCGGCTCTTCTGTAACGGGAAACTCGTCGGCAACAAGAGAGTCAAGGAGCATCTGGTCGAGACAGAGATGCCATTGACCATCGGTTACGAAGCGTGGGGCGGTTTGGCAAACAATCCCCGGGAGAGCGGCAACTTCATCGGGCTGATCGACGAGGTCAAGATGTGGTCCCGCCTGCTGGACGAGGACGAGATCAGAAACGACTTCGAGGCGCTGGAAACAGCGGCAGCAGAGGATATGGAGCGGCGGGCAAACCGAGTGAAGCAGGAAGCCGAAGCGGAACGGAAAGCGGCTGAGAACATGAAGGCTCTGGCTGCAGGCGACAACTGGATTCTGGTCGCCGGCACAGACTTCAGCCAGCCCGTCCCGGGCAAAGAGTGGATGACGCTCAGCGGCAAATGGACCGTCAAAGAGGGCACACTCCGCTGCACATCGACCAGCTTCCTGGCCTGTCGCACGCCCGTCAGAGCGCCCCTGCGAATCGAGTATCGAGCCCGGTCAGCGGAGCCAAGTGACTTGACCGCGTTCTGGGGGACGAAGAGCGACACCTACAAAGGCGGGTACTTCGTCGGCTTCGCTTCGAATGGGAATACGCGCAACAAACTTCTCCGACATGGCGAAGAAATCGCGGGCACGGACAAGCCAGTGGCCACGCCAGGCAAATGGCATCATGTGATCGTGCAGATCATCGGGGGTAGAATCGAGCTGATCGTTGACGGTGAACCAGCCCTCACCCACGTGGACAAGCGTCCGGTTACCAATGCAAACGTGGCCGGCATCCTCGCCTGGGGTGAAGGGGAGTTCGACGACCTGCGGATCTTCCGCGGGAAGTGACTTCAGCACAACCCGCTTTCCGTCAGAGCCGCGACTGGCAAGAGCGCTTTCCGTCAGAGCCGCGACCAGCAGGAGCGCTTTCCGTCAGAGCCGCGACTACCAGGAGCGGTCCTCCTTCGCCCAGAGCCGTGTCCAGCAGGAGCGCTTTCCGTCAGAGCCGCGACTACCAGGAGCGGTCCTCCTTCGCCCAGAGCCGTGTCCAGCAGGAGCGCTTTCCGTCAGAGCCGCGACTACCAGGAGCGGTCCTCCTTCCCT
>JABHEG010000196.1 GCA_018676675.1 Lentisphaerota bacterium | reverse complement strand
TCCGCATTCGCACAACCACGACGCGTGGATCGGGCGACACGTCACTGGAGGCAGCTCATCCCTGAGCGCTCCGTCCCGAACCGCACGTCCCAGGGACCCCGGTTTGGGAAAACCGACCTCCAGGTATCCGTCCGGCGGCGGACCGTTCCCGCGCGGGTCTGTGTCCAGATCCCGATCGTCCGATCATCATTGTCTGACACAACGCCGTGCTCTGCGGCCGAGTTCTGCGAGGTCCGCAGAAGCAACTTAATATGTGGTCCGTTCCTTTTCGGTTCACGATTACGGGCGACGATTGCGGTTCACGACTGCGGCACACGATGCCGGAATCCGGGCACCCAATCGTCGCCGTAATCGTCCACCGATCTTCTTCCGGGTATCCTCGGATCCTGGCATCTGCTTCTTGTTCGTTGACATCCTTCTGTATAGACAGCATGGAACAATCACCTGGTTGGCAGCAAGCCGTCCATCTTCATTACCACGATACGCAGCAGAGCACACATGTGCCTGTCGTCTTCGTGGATCACCTTCCTTCCTTTCCTGCACGTATGGCAGTCGCGAAGCAAAGTCAACTGTCGTTCGAGGCTGATCTTGCGAGCCCTTCCTTCCCTCATTGAGCGCCACCATCACGTTGGTTGTCCGGGTGTTCTTTGCAGGCATTCAGAGAATAGGCTAATCTTCGTTGCGCTCCGGGAGGGGGGCGCTGCGAAAGGGGGGCCTGCTCCGGCACGTTCTGGCATTTGGCGGTTCCAGCGTTCATAGTCGTAGGCTTTACAAACACTCATCGAAGGAGTCTTCCTGTGGTGACGATACGCATTGAACGGATTCAGCAGTTGCAGGAGGGCCGTGTTCCCGTGGGGCACGGCCGACACGCCGTGGCAGATCGTTCGGGAGTGCGCACACTGGGGATCTGCGGGCGTCTTACGGCCGTCTCCGTCACGTTTGGCGTGTCAGCGCTATTCCTGCTGGCGACGTCCCTTGCCTGGGGGCAACCGGGACGTCCGGCAGCGGAGCAGGTTCTTGCCGGGACCGGATTCCACGGGGGATTGGTGGTTCAGGTTGGCCTGCAGGACCCCTCTATGGCGATCTCATTGGCGACAGCGCCGAACGTGTTGGTCCATGGTCTGGTGCAGGACCGCGCCCTTCTCGGAGAGGCGCGTAACACGATTCGGGAAGAGGGTGTTTACGGCCAGGTATCGGTGATGAGTTGGACCGGTCCGCATCTGCCGTACGCCGACGGCATGGTGAATCTACTGCTCGTTCTCGATGAAAAGGTCACGCTTGACCCGAAAGAGGTCGACCGTGTCCTGGCCCCCCTGGGGCTCGCCAGGATTCAGCGCAATGGCATTTTGACCTCAACGCGTAAGGCGTGTCCTGAAGACGTGGACGAGTGGTCGCATGCGCGCTACGACGCTACTGGTAACGCGGTCAGCAAAGACAAGCGAGTTGGGCCTCCGCGGTTCATGCAGTGGGAAGCTTGGCCGCGCTGGAATCACGGCACCAAGACCAGCGTCCTGGTTTCTGCCGGGGGACGCATCTTCTACATCCTGGACGACGCGCACTTCGCCTCCAACGCCCGTACGTGGTCGCTGATCGCGCGGGATGCGTACAATGGCATACAGCTTTGGCGTCATGAACTGCCCGGTTGGGGTGGGGCCAAAGGAGGCAAGAAGATCGGTCCTGCTCAGGTGAATCGCCGTCTGGTGGCCATCGGGGATCGAGTCTATGCCATGCTTGGGGATGGTGTTCCACTCAGTGTTCTGGACGCGGCAACCGGTGAGGTGATTCGGGTCCTGGAGGAGACCGCAAAGGCTGAGGAGTTCCTGGTGGCCGGCGGCGTCCTCGTGGCTCTGGTAAACGTGGGCACGGCGGCCGACGTCCGGCGTGGTGGAACACAGAGCATGCGCCTGGTGGCCGTGAATCCGAAGAACGGGGACGTTCTCTGGCGGCACACGGCCGATATGATTATGCCGCTCTCCGTCGTGTCGGATGGCACACAGGTTGTCTACCACGACGGCAAAGCCATCAAGAGCCTCGAACTCGTGAGCGGCTCTCCGCGCTGGACCTCCCCGCCCACCGGCCAGACGATTGAGTATCGCAAGAGCTCCAATTGCGACCGGCCCGGAGCCACCAAGTCGACGATCGTTCTGGCCCCCCAGTTCGCTCCGACCATGGTCATGTACAAGAAGGTCGTTGCTTTCGCGGGCGGGTGTCAGATCAACGTCGTCTCAGCCGACGACGGACGAGAGCTCTGGCGAGGAGATTACGCACCCTCCAACTATTCTGTTCCGGTCGAGATCTTCGGTTTCAAAGACAGCCTGTGGGGACCGGACACGGAGATGAACATGTGGCGCCCGCTCAGCAATGGTCTTGACTACAATGCCTACGACCCGCTGACCGGGGAGCAGAAGAAGAGCGTCAAGGGAAATTACGGGTTCAAGTTCCAGCACCATCGCTGCCATCAGATGAAGGTGGTCGACAACACGGTCATCGCCGGGAAGGCGGGAATCGAGTTCCTGAACACAGAGACAGGGGACACGGCCGCCCACCATTGGACCCGTGGGAGCTGCTACTACGGCGTTATGCCGGCTAATGGGCATCTGTATGTTCCCCCTCACAACTGCGCTTGCTACATCCGCGCGAAGCTCTCAGGCTTCATGGCTATGAACGCTGCCCCGCCGGCGCGCCGTGCTGTGATTCCGGAAGCCAGACGTTTGGGGCGGGGACCCGCCTATGGACAGACAGCGGGGAAGGCTCTCGCGCCGCGCCCTGACGATTGGCCAACCTACCGACACGACGCTGGGCGCTCGGGGCGCACGGCGACAGCGGTCGGGTCTGATTTACTCCTTGGCTGGGAAGCCGACGTAGGCAGCAAGCTGACCAGCCTGGTCGTCGCGGACAATCGTGTCTACGTGGCCTCGACGGACGCACACAGCGTGCATGCGCTTGACGCGTTGACCGGTGAGTCGCTCTGGAATTACTCTCTGGACGGCCGGATCGACTCACCACCGACCATCTACCAGGGGCTGGTGCTGTGCGGCAGCCGGGATGGTTCGGTGTACGCGTTGCGGGCCACCGACGGGGCGCTGGTTTGGCGTTTTCGGGCTGCCTCTGAGGAGCGACTCATTGTCTCACGCGGCCAATTGGAGTCCATCTGGCCGATGAGCGGCAGTGTGCTGGTGGTCAATGACACCGTCTACATTGCGGCTGGGAAGACGTCCTATCTGGACGGCGGCATTCGCCTGTACGGCTTGGAGCCCCACACCGGGAAGAAGGCATTTGATACGGTTCTCATGACGCTCAACGAGGATGGTTCCGAGACTATTGATGAACAGAGTGTTGATGGTTACCTGAACGACATTTTGTCCAGCGATGGAGAGCGAATTTACATGCGCCACCAAGCCTTGGACCTGGCGGGGAAACCGAAACCCGGTCGTGTCACACACATGCACGGGCCGGATGGGTACCTCAGTTCGGAAACGACGACCCGACTGCTGTGGACGTATGCTCCGATGTATACCTCACCGCATCAGGGCGCGTTCTACGACTTGCGGCTCAGCCGGTCGCTCTTCCCCTCGGGACGGATTCTGGTGGAGGGCGAGGATGTCATCTACGGATTCGGCCAGAACCACTACAAGAAGATGCGGGTCGATCCGGGAGGGACGTTCGCCCTTTTCTCCGCGGCCAAGGAGAACGACGTGCCGTTGGAGCTGAGTGCGAAGGAGTACCGCACGTTGGCGCTGAGCGGCAAGAAGTCGGTGCGCTTCAATTGGTGGAAGAAGCTCCCGATCCACGTGTGGGCGATGGTAAAGACGAAAGACATTCTGTTTGTGGCGGGTGTGCGCGGCAATGCGACTGTCTCACAAGCCGCACTGAAGGGCAAGTCTGACGGCATGCTCCTTGCCATCTCGCCTGAGGACGGCAGCGTGCTGGCGGAGATGTCGTTGCCCAGCATGCCCGTATGGGATGGTATGGCGGCCGCCGGAGGCAATCTGTATCTGGCGTTGACGAACGGTCAGGCTTTGTGCCTGTGGGACGCAGCGTCGGGTCGGCCGGGCACGCCTCTGACTGCCGCAGGCTGGCGAGTGGTGCTGCCGCCGCTCAAGATCGCTGCTGAGCCGGGCCTCCTCGGTCGCTGGCGCTTCGATGAGGGGGCCGGGAGCTTGGCTCGGGACTGTTCCGGTCGGGGGCATGACGCGGATGTGTCAGGTCGATGGGGAACAGGCGAATTTGGTTCGTGCCTCGTTACCGGTGGCAGCGGCCAGGCTGCCGTGATCCCGGATGCCCCGCATCTGCAGTTCGGTAATGACGATTTCTCACTGGCCCTCTGGGTCAAGATTGATGGCTACGATGCCCGTCTGTTGGGGAAGGAGGCCTTTCCCCAGAATTGGTGGGTCATCAACCTGCCCAGCGACGGTCACGCTGAGCTTGTGTTGGGGGAGGGGCGTGGACAAGGAAAAAGCATGCGTGCCAAGACCACTGCCGCGATCCCAACCGATGCGTGGAGTCATGTCGTAGCCGTGGCTGATCGCCAGGCGAAGGAAGTGCGCTGGTATCTCAACGGGAAGCTGGACAGTCGTCATCCTATTCCCGAGACCATGACGGACGGGCTGAATGCCGACGGCCGTGACATTGCCATTCCGTCGACCCACAAGCCGTTCAGAGGACTTGTCGGCGATGTTCGTATTTATGGCAAGGGCCTAAGCACTGAGCAGGTGAAGGCGCTCTTCGACGAAGAGGCGCCGCGCCGCGCCAGTACGGCGTTCAAGCTCAGGGAGTAGTGGCCGAGGTCCGGTAGATCACTTCGACGGCATTGCGCACGCACTGCTCATCCGACAGTCCATCCGTGGCTTCCTGGGGGAACTCGGCGAGCGTGGTGAGATACTGCGCCAGCTCGCGGAAGAGCGTTAGCCTGGCTTCGAGCTCGAGCGTCTCTCTGCGCATCAATGCCTGCAGCAGGATGGCGGCTTCAGCGGGGGTAACCTTCTGGCGCAGGCGAGCGGCAATGTGCTGGTGGTCTCGGAATGAGTTGTATTTGGGGGGGGTGAGTTGTCCCAGATCAGGGGTGGTGTACTGGGCATTCCTGATCACGATCGTTCCTGCCGCAATGTCTCCGAGGCGCTGACAGTTTCGGGACAGTGCACTGACGGCTCCACCGGTGAGGTAGAAAGCAGGCAGGAAATCAACGGCGCGAAGTAAGTTCCGCATCACGACCTGATGTGGCTTGAGCCGCGTTCCCTGCGCATTGATGACTCTGAGACCAACGAGGCGTTTGCCCACGGTCTGCCCTTGCCAGCACCATTCCAGGATCATGCTGTACCCGATGGAGACGAGGAAGTAGACGAGCAGACCTGCCGCCCGGAACAGGTCAGCATTGAGGATGCTGAAGACAACGATGAGGGACGTGATCACTGTGCTTGTGAGGGCGATGCAAAGCGCGTCCAGCACCCAGGCGAGGAAGCGACTGATGGGACTCGCGATTGCGAGAGAGAATGTGACACCTTCGGGCGTTCGTATGGTTAGCACATGTTGAGTCCGGTCAGGCACGGTCTGGCTCCTCCGCACCACGCCCACTTCTGGACAGGAACACGATGAGGGCAATCAGCTCGACGCTGCCCAGGAGTATTTTGGCCGAATAGGGCAGGACGGGTTCGTGGTACTGCGACAGGAAGGACTCAACGATGCCTGCCCAAACGA
Source organism: Lentisphaerota bacterium (assembly GCA_018676675.1). Classification (GTDB taxonomy): domain Bacteria; phylum Verrucomicrobiota; class Lentisphaeria; order Oligosphaerales; family JABHEG01; genus JABHEG01. Next base: position 117,909 of record JABHEG010000196.1, on the reverse strand, counting down.
GCATGACGGCTACCCCTCCGATGATGGTTACCAGATCGGGGGCGATGGTCTGGAGGCGCTCGCGCAACGGGGCACGTGTACCCCAGCCGATCACGGCTCCGGCAAGTACGAGCCCTGCCTGACCGGCCAGGAGGATGGCGGGGATCTCGATGGATCCGTGGGGCAGAAGCCAGCCGACAAGAAACGCGGCTTGCCCGCCGAGGATGTATTCCAGCGAGATGAATCCCAGAATGATGCCGTTGTAGAAGAGCATCACGATTGTCCCGATCCCCCACGTCATGCCGAGGGCCAGAGCCAGGATTGATACCTTCGTGTTATGGGTCATGAGAAAGGCGGCAAAGGTCGCTTTTCCTCCCTGGAGGCGGTCGCTCGTGCGCTTCTCTTCCGCAGCCACCCGCTCGGCTGGAGACTGCTGTAGGTGAGGGAAGGGGAGAAGCGCACCTTTGGCCCGAACATCGGTCGCGGCGAGGAGGCCGCCCACCGAAGCACCGGCCAGAGTGATTCCCAGAGCCAGCCAGAATGCCCCCACTTGGCGCCGGAACGCCTGAGGGAAAGTGACGAACATCCACGTAACAGGCTTCAGGCGCCGGCGAGCGGAGTTGGCGGAGTGAATCTCAGTGTAAGCGCGGGCAACCAATGCTTCCAGGTAGCCTCGCATATCGGGTTCGGCGGCGAAGGTGGTGACACGCGAGAGGTCCGCCGAGGCTCGGCGGTACAGGTAGTGCAGTCTCTGTGCGTCATCCAGGCTCGGGCGCCAGCCTGGAATGCCGTCAATCTGATCGAGTAACGCTGCCAGTTCGTCCCAGTAGGGCTGCTCGTCGGCGATGAAGCGTTGCAGGTCGAGGATCACAGCACTTGCCTCTGCTTGACATCCATGTACTGACTGACGAGTTGAGCGGAAAGCCGGCCGTGTTCCAGCATGGAGAACCCGACTCCTTCCCGCCGGAGGCGCTGGCCGAGTTCGCGGAGTCCGCGCCACTGGAAATGCCCAGCCAGGCGACCGTAGATATCTTCCGGAGCCTCAACTGGGGAGTCTGAGAACACCGGCGCTACGTGAGCGGGGCGAACCATGTTGACCAGGACGACGTGCTGGCGGGCCAGCAGTCCGACCGCGTCAGCAAACGATTCGGCCAGGACAGGGTCATCGAGATCGGTGAGGAAAACCAGGAGGGCTCTACGGCGGAGCCTCAGGCGGATGAACGCGGCCATTTCCTGGTAGTCCGGGTTGACCTGCCTTGGATGGAGCGTGTACAGGGCATCTCGGCAGCAGTCGAAGTGGGCCTTGCCGTTCCGTGCTCTGACAAAGCTGTGGACGGAATCACTGAAGGTGCAGAGGCCAAAGAGGTCGCCCTGGCGTTCGGCCAGGAGTCCCAGGAGCAGCGCGGCCCGGATGAAGTACTCAAGCAAGCTCTCGGGACGTGCGCTCGGCTCTCCCTGGATAGCCAACTCACGAGCCGTCAGTCTGGCAGCGTCGATGACGACATAGACTTCCTGCGTGCGCTCGATCTGGTATTGCTTTGTCATCGGGCGGCCGCGTTTGGCGGTCGCTTTCCAGTGGATGTCCTCATAGCTGTCACCTGGCATGTAGTCACGCAGTTTCTCGAACTCGCGGCCCTGCCCAACCTGGCGTCGGGCATGGATCCCGAGAGTTCCCCGGTTGAGGAAGAGCCCGGCGAGGGCTTTGCGGTCGGTGAGCAGGTTGGGGTAGACATGGATGTTGGCGTCCAACGGAACGCGGCGGCGGACGCTCCACAGTTTGATCCGCGACGGTGTTTCCAGGCAGGCGAATGGCACCGGATAGCACCCGCGGCGACTGGGGGTCAGAGACCAGGAAATGGTGGACTCATCGGCGTCTTTCGGCAGATTCACTGTTTGACTCTCCGTCGGCACTGAGAACTCCCGGGGGAGGGGGAAGCCGATGCGGATGGTATTCAGTCGAGGAACGCCGTTGATCAGGGTGACAGAAAGGTCACCTTGTCTGTCTTTGGCCAGGCGGATCCGGTCTTGCAGACGGACGCCAATGCCTTTGAGTCGGTTGGTTGAGAGCGCCAGGTCCATGACAGCAACGGCAACGAAAACGACAGCGCACGCCGCGCAGAAACCCGTCTGCTCGGGAGCGAGTCCTGCCACGAGAGCGAGGGGGACCGCCAACCAGGCAAACCACCAAATGAGTTTTCTGGACGGGACGATCATCGCGGTACAGCTATCTCCTCAAGCAGGCGCTGGATGACTTCCTCGACGGTCACGCCCTCTATTTCGTGTTCCGGGCGCAGGATGAGCCGGTGCCCCAGGATCGGGGCCGCCAGGGCTTTCACGTCGTCAGGGGTAACAAAGTCACGGCCACTGAGGGCGGCAAGGGCGCGTGTCGCGAGTACGAAAGCCTGCGTCGCACGTGGGCCGGCCCCAACCAGGATGCTGTCGGTCTTGCGCGTGCCCTGCACAACGTCGACGATGTAGCCGAGGACCTCTTCGCGGACCACGATTTCCTCAAGAGTTCCCCGGAGTTCATCGAGGTCGCTCTCACTGATCACGGCCTCGACGACTCCGGACTCGAGGACGCGTTCGGGAGCGTCGCTGCCCAGCATCCGCTGGGCGAGGATGAGCTCGGAATCTCGGTCCGGACTGCCCATGGCGATTTTGAGCAGGAAGCGGTCTTTCTGCGCCTCGGGCAGAGGATAGGTGCCTTCATACTCAATCGGGTTCTGAGTGGCGAATACGGTGAAGTTCGGGGACAGGGCATGCGTCTCCCTGTCGATGGTGACAGCGCGTTCCTGCATCGCCTGCAGGAGGGCTGATTGGGTCTTGGCCGGGGCTCTGTTTATCTCATCAGCCAACAGGAAAGAGGTGAACACGGGGCCGCGCATCAGCGCGAAGTCGCCCTGTTCGAGGTTGAACACGCTGGTCCCGGTGATGTCAGTAGGCATGAGATCGGGAGTGAACTGGATGCGACGGAAATCGCAGCCGAGGACCTTGGCTAAGGTGCGGACCAGGAGTGTCTTTGCGACTCCGGGCACGCCTTCGATGAGGGCATGCTGGCGGGTAAAAATCACGACCAGGGATTTGTCTACGACATCATCCTGACCAATGATGACTTTGCGGATTTCGTTTCGGGTCCGCTCGAGGATTTCGGTCAGACGTTCAATGTTGGGTGTCACCGTTGTAGCTCCGTGTAGGGTCTGGGGGTACGGGGAAACAGCCGACTCAGCGGCTCACGATGTTGCTTTTGCCTTTCGAGCCGGCGAACGTGTTTCGCTTCTGAAGGAGGCGTTGCATGGCATTGTAACACTCTGCCGGCTTGCGCTTTCTGGCTGGCTGAGACCGTTCGTCTTGAATGAGTTTTCGGGCTTCGGCGAGTTCCCCACTCCAGTCTGAGGCGCGCTGTCCCAGCGTTGTCTCGAACTCGGTGAGGCACTGTTCGAGGGCTTTCAGGGGAGGCAGGCTGCGGGCAACCAGATTGGTGAGGGCATCTGCTGAATCCCTGCCAATTTGGGGGGTGGCGTCTGAGCTGGTGTCTTCAGCACAGGGAGGCACCAAGCTGTTTGTGGCACGCCAAACGAAGAGGGCCGCCAGCCCCAGCAGGGCCAGCAGGGCCAGGTGCAGGCGATGGCTGCGTACGAACGTCATGACTCCGGGTTGGATGGCGATGCCGAAGTGCGTCTCATCGAACAAGACCGCCTGGCTGTCACCAACGAGCCAGGCCAGGAGCCCGGGTTGTCTGTCCTGCAGAAGCGCTTCGTTGCTCAACAGGTACGTGTCGGTCGAGAGAGAAAGGCGGCCGCTGCCGACTCTTCGTGTGATCAACACCGGTTCGCTGTCATCGGTGGCGTAGAGGGCTTGCCAATCTTCATCCAATTCGCTGAACGCATGTGTGCCGTGCCAGGGAATGGTGACGGGGAGTGGAGAGGGAGAATCCTGGCTTAGTACCTGCCTTGGTTCGGCGGCGGAAGGCGGGGATTGGAGGGAGGTCGTCTCGAGCTTCCAGCGCCGAAGCAAATTCGGAGGGCGCCTGGTGGACTGGCCCGGTCTGTCCGGGGTGTCGTGGGTGGGGGAGGGCTCCGGAGATGGCGAAGAACGGTCATCCGATGGTGGGGATTCCTGATCGACAACCGATGGCTTGGGAGGGGGCGTACGCCTGCCGCGTTTCGGTGGAGGAACTGAGACGAAGACGTGGGCTCCGCTTACCATGGCGTGTTCAAGGCTGTCGAGTTGAGGTGCTGAAAAGTCCTCCGCCGGAGCGTTGAGGAACAGGACCAATGCCTGGTCAGGAATTGCCACATCATCAATTGGCCTGAGCAGTCGCTCTACGCTCAGATTGGGGATGAGTTTCAGGGAATCGTGTAGCACTTCAGCGCCAACAGGGTCTGAGCGGAGGGAAGAGTACGGCGGGTAGACATCGCCGACCGTGAAGCGCATGAGCAACAGGTGCACGATGCCGTAGCAGAACAGGCTGCCCAGGACGAGTGCGAAGAAGATTGGTGCCTTATTGCCGGGCAACGTGTTCCTCCATTTGCTGAACGGCTGAGATGAACGGGGATATGTCGCCTTCGGCTGCCGGGTGCATCCCGTACCAGACCCGATCGAATGTTTGCACGTTTTGGCTGAACAGGGCGTGGACGTCTGGTATGGCGTGGCCTCGGCGGGAGAGTTCGTGCTGGTAGTCGAGGTTCGATTTGTACTTGGCGATGGTGATCATGCTGTGCCGTGCGAGCATAGCGAGCGAGGCCAGGTACACGGCCCGAAGGGCGAGCCGGTAGTCGCCTTTCGCCACGAGATCTGAGGCGAGATTCAGCCACTCATCCGAGGGGCGTTCGTCAGCCCTGATAAACTCCTCTGTTAGATCCGGCATTGGGAGAGCTGCGGCCTCAATGGCCTCCACTTCCGGGGTTCTTCGCTTCCGCCAGCGTCGCCAGAGGAGGATGACGACGGCAGAAGCCGCAAGTGCCAGGAGAACGAAGATCAGTGCGTGGGTTGTGCCCAGCCATCCCAGTGTTCCGGTCGCTCCCCGGGCCGGCCTGGGAACTCGTTCAGGGAAGAGGGACCGCAGCCAATCGAGGGCCGTGTTTACCGCGTCAGCGACTGCCGCCACCCAACGCTTCATGGTTGCGACGACTTCGTCAAGGAAGGTCCCAAAGATGCCCCGCTCGGCCTCTTCGTCCTGCCCGGTGCGTGGGAACCGCCAGGCGAATTTGCGCTGAGTCAGGGTACGGCTGACGGCGTTGTCTATCTCCTGCGGAGCGACGCTCCGGGGCTGTTCGGCCTCGACTGCCCCGGCTGCCCCGGTTGCCAGCAACGCTGCGAGGGCAATCAGGGGAGCGACTCGTGATGCCCGGCAGCGTCGCAGATCAGCCCGCAGGTCCTCGGCCGTGTGAAGCGATTCCCCGTAGTGGCAACGCAGGGCATAGAGCGCTTTGACCAGAGGATCCACGAGCAGGTACGTACCTGCCACCGCCACTGCGAGCAGCGTGCTGTTGAGCGTGTAGTACGAACTGCGCGTAAATACTGTCTCGATGCCGGTCAGCTGCTTGAGGAGGAACGGAGCGAACGTCAGACCAACCGTCAGGTTCATGTAGACGGCGAGTGCTACCACGGTCAGCACTCCCAGGGCCACGTGGTTCTGGCGAGGCCAAAGCCGGGCTTGGTTGGATGCTCGGCCGATCAGCGTGGAGAGATCTCCGGCTTCGGCTGGCGTGGGAATGAGAATGCACTGGTAAAAGGCGTAACACCAGGCAGCCGGCAACATGACGAGGGACGCCAGCGGCAGAAGAATGAACCCCGTTGGTTGCACGACTCCCTGAAGGAACGCGATGGCCAGAAGGGTCCTGGGGTTGAGTGGCGGCGGTGGACGGTTGGCACAACGGGCCCGGAAACCGGCGGCAAAGCATGCTTGGAGGACCTTCATCCACACAAACAGAATCGCCAGCCCGAGCGACGCACCGGGAAGGCGTTTTGCGGCGAAGGCACTTCCGCTCATGTCAGCCCAGAAGTAGAGAAGGCAGAGAACGAATGGCAGTGTTCCCAGGTAATAGGTAGCGAGAAGACTCAGGGGGATTCCGCGCAAGGAATGGTACGCTTCCTCGAGAAGGGCGAGCCCCCCGCGCTCCGAAGCTATTGTTCCTTTTGGGGCGCTGCTCATTCGGCTTCGAAGACCTCCTCCCAGACGGTGCCTTCGTGGAACGTACTTGGTACCATAAGCAATCCGCGCCCGAGCAGGTAGAAGCTCAGCCACGTGACTACCAGGGCCGCGCAGGAAAGCGTTGCTCTACTGAGAAGTTGGCGCGTGGGGCGCCGCTCGTGGGCATCTTCTGCCAGTTGAGCCAGACAGGAGGCGCAGACGACGCGGGCGTCGTGTTCGGTGACGCACTCACGGCAGAAATGGCGCCGACATTCCGGGCACCGGGCCACGGCTTCCCGGGTGGCATGGTTGAAGCAGCGAGTTCGTAGGAGCCCTTCGGCCATCACAGCTCCTCTGACGAAGATGCGCTCTCAGTAGGTGGAGGAGACGGAGGAGGGGATGCTTGAGCATGGGCGGCGGCGGACGGGGTAGCTGGGGGGATTCCCGGAGGCATCGCCCGAGCTTGACCGGGGGAGCGTCGATGGCGCAGCAGGAGCAGGACGCCGAGGCCGCCCATGAGCACGGAACCCACCATCAGTCCCACCATTGCTTCGTACAGAAATGGCGTGCTCATGTCGGTCCAGGCGGTCAGGAATCGGCCCACTTGCTTGGCAACATTCTGCCCGGCCATGAAGTTCTCACCGAAACTGCCTTCAGGGTTGGCCAGGGCAACCAGCGATGCGGTGTAGAGGCCATACGTCACGGCCAGCAACACGAAGCAGCCGGCGGTGGCCGCGATGGACAGGAGAGGAAGGAGTCCGTGCTCCTCCCGTCTTCGTTGGGTAACAATGGCAGCGACTCCGCTCATTGAGGCGAGAACGAGTGCCGCCAGTGTGAACGCCGCCGCCAGAGCGCTCTCCCGGGTGAAGATGAAGTAGGCCCCGATGCCTTGAGCGATGAGGGCAGAGAAGAGCCCCCAGTGGAAGACGTACCCCGGGCCCCACTTGGTGCGCGATTTGCGGCTCTGGATCTCTGCCGGAGGGTCTGGGGCCGTCAGTGCGGCGATGACCTCCGGATCGTCTCGGCGTTCCGCAAGAGACGGGAGGGACGCTTGGGCTTCCTCGATACGAGGCGTCAGCTTTGCCAGCGCCTTGCGGGCGAGCCGAAGTCGACTCATGGAGGGGAGCTGTTCCGTCTGCACAGACGTCCGAATGAAGCAGATACATGTTGGGCCGAGGACCAGGTTGATTCCCAGGGGAACGAGGAAAACCACATCCAGGATGATCCACAAGGTCTGCCAGGCGATGTCGCCAGCGGCAAGGAACGTCAGCAGCAGCGTGAGGGCCAGCAGCGAACCGTAGACGATCGCGAGGATTCGCCCACGCAGGGAGCGGTGGAGGCAGATGGACTGGATATCCCGGTAGAAAAAGCGTCTGTATTTCTCGATGAATCCGGTATTTTCCACCGAAAGCAGGTGGTCGTCCCCCAGCCACAGTGAGCAGGAGGTCCCCGTGGGCACGATCAGACTGGCATTACGCCTGCCCTTGCCCGTGAGCTTTTTGTAGTTCAGCTGTCTGTCTTTCACGTCCACGCGTCCTTTAGGATGAAGAACGCGAGCAGCGTGAGCCAGCCGCCGATCTGCATGAGTGCAAACAGAACGGCCAACCATGCACGCCAACGTGATCGTCGGACGAGGCTCAGCGGCGTCTTCCGGTGCCGAAACACCAGGAACAGCGTGACCGGGGCGGTCACGATGGTGACCCAGACGAGTAACATGGGGTAGATGGCAACGGCCAGAGCAATGCTGTCGTGGAGTGAGCGTTCCCGCTGCAGGGTCGGCTCCTCATGCGTCTCGCGGCTGTTTTTCAGACAGACGGGGCAGAGGTGCTGATCTCCGACTGGAAGGTCACAGAGGCTGCAGAGGAAACGGCCGCAGCCATCGCACACCGTTTCGGCCGACTTCGTGCCATGGTAGAAGCAACTTGCATCGGAGTCGAGGACAAGCGCGTCCGCTTCACGGCCCTTTTCGAGGGGGTCGAGCAGGGCTGGGAAGGTGTGGACGATGTTCCGGCAGTCGCAGTGGGGGCAGGTGCCGTCGGGGGGATGGGAGCCCAAGACGACATCCGGGGGCAGGGCCCCCTCACACTTCGTGCACCTGACCGGCTGAATTTTCATGGAATGACCTGGCTACTTCATCACCACGCGTGTGCCGCAGATGTGGTCATGCAGGGTGCGCTTCTCAGAATCGAATGCAGCGATGATATAGCCGATCATCAGGGTCATCCCGCTCAGCATTTCAGCGAAGTGTCGTCCCAGCGCCCGACCGTACGAGATGCTTCCGCCGTCCGCCATGACCACACGGATTCCGCAGGCCATCTTGCCCAGGGTAGCGCCCCGGCTACCCAGGAAGTAAGTCGTGTAACTCGCCCCGATGAAGAGGTTGCAGAGCATGCTGACGGCCGATGCCCCCATCAGCACATGGGAGTTGTTTCCCCCGATTGCTCCGGCTATGCCGGCGAAGATGGCCGTGATCGTCCAGTTGACGACCATCAGGAGCATCCCATCAATGAACTTTGCGCCAAAGCGGGTCCAGAAGCCTGCATAGTTCATGGTTGTGGGAAGGTCGACGCCCTCTTTGACCTTCTGGAGCGCGACGGGTTTGCAGGCTGCGCAGACGGAAACGCCGTCGATCACGACCATGTCATCACTCGGGAACGTGTTCCCGCACTCAGCACAGACTCCGTCTCGCGAAGCCGTTTCCGGAACGGCAGCTTCCACGAGGGGAGCTTGTGAGTCAACAGCCGGGGCGGGGGCTGCTGCCGGTGTTGCTGCCAGCTCCCCCTGCTTGCACCAGTCGTCCATCGTCTCGTTCCAGACGAGCGTCTCGGGTGAAATGATGCCGTCGGTGACGTGCTGGGCGAATGCCTCATCCGAGAGCGGACCAGCCTGCTCGCCGTCTTGTATGAAATACCATTCCATTGTTCTTCCCTTCCCTGGTGGAGAAGTGCTCCCGGCGGGGGGATACGCCGTAGACGTGGTCGGCATCGCCCCCTGTCGGCGCACGGATCCGTGCTTCTGCAGGCCATTTTAGCGCCGCCGGCCGCAAATGCAATGGTGAGCAGGGGAGGAGTTTAGTGTGTTAGTACCAAGCTGTCGAAGTCAGAGTACACCTGATTGCCGCCATTGTGGATGTGTGGGTGCTCCGCCGCCTGGACAGGCATACCTGAGGTATGTCTTCCTGTCGGCGGAGTGAGCCCACGCCACAAGGGCAGCAAGCGATTTGCGCCGAGGCGGTTCCACGCGAGAGCCGCTCCGCCGGGCAACGACGATGCTACGGCATCGCCCCTTGCCCGGCGGAACTCCTCTCATCCCGGACCCGTCCTCGTCAGGGCGTACACTGACTTGCGCAGTTTGGTACTAGACTCGCGCTTCCAGCGCAGCCCATGTCATGGCGCAGTAGTTCTCGTCCGGCACGTACTCCGGGACGCTATTGCCTGTTCCGAGTGCAAAACTGCCGCGACCCTCTGCGCGTCTGAGCATGGCCTTGGAGCGTTGATACACCTCATCCGGGCTGGAGCGGATGACAAAGTCGACATCGATTCCGCCGAGAATGGCGATGCGTTCCCCGTATTGCTCGTACGCCTCCTCCACGGGTTGGATCGTGTCCTCGTAGGAGTGTCTCCCGTCGAACTTCATATCCTCGATCACGTCGTCCATGATTTCGGCGGGCTGTCCACAGGAATGGAGAATCACCGGCTTCCCGTGTGCATGGACGACTTCCACGAAGCGCTTGTGCCAGGGGAAGCAGTATTCGCGCATGGTGTCGGGTGAGAGCATCGGTTGGGTCTTGAACCCCCAGTCATCGTTTGATATGCAGGCTCCGACCGATTCGTAAGGTGCGGCGATCTCATAGTGCCGCAGGAGGCGTGCACCGACGGCATCAAAGACGTCCCGGGCCAGTTCGGGATCGTCGGCTACGGCATAGCACAGCGATTCGTATCCCATCAGTGCGATGACGTTCTCCAAGACACCGCCGGGGCCGTTGACGACGACCTTCATGCCGTCGGGGAGGACATCGCGAATCTTGTCGAGTTGAGAGTAGTCACACTCGTCCGGCTCGATCCAGGGACAGGTGTCGAGGCTTGCACGGTCGGTGATCACTGCTCCGTCATTCAGTGAGATCGTCTGGGCACGTTCCCGGACCCCACGCGGGAAGACGAACTGGGGTGGCTTGTAGGTGACGTAGTCATACCCCGCCTGCTGGAAGGCCCCGACGATGTATTCAAGGTTGACCATCTCGTCGTCACCCGGTTTGGGGGTGATTTTGGAGAGACTGTTGTAGAGTCGTCCGTTGAGGAAAAATTCGAAGAGGGTCGGCCTTGCAGGGACGTCTTTGTTCAAGACAGCAAGAAGATTCTCAAAGTCGGGAGACGGTGTGTGCGAATGGACGCGCTCGAAATAGGTCTGATCCGACATGGTATTCTTCCTTCCTGGTAGTCAGTCTGCTCATCACGTCCGCTGGTGATCAGGGAAGATAGCACCAGGGCAAGGCAAGTGCACGGCATGTGACTCGAGGGGAAGACGACTTACGTTGTTCCCGGCTCGGGCAGGAAGGACCGCTTACGTTGTGCGCCGCTCGGTTTAGAGCATCCGTTGTTCGGCAGAACCGCGACTAACAGGAGCGGTCTTCCTCCCGTCGGTGCTTGTCTGTAAGAGACCGCTTACGTTGTGCGCCGCTCGGTTTAGAGCATCCGTTGTTCGGCAGAGCCGCGACTAACAGGAGCGGTCTTCCTCCCGTCGGTGCTTGTCTGTAAGAGACCGCTTACGTTGTGCGCGGATCTGATGGGAGAGGAGAGGACAGCTCACCCGGGGATGAGGACGCCTTTGAGGGCCTGCAGATTCTCGATGGCGTCGAACACCTGCTCCCAGTTTTCCAGGGGCTCCCGGTGCGTGATGAGCTTCTCAGCCGGGACCAGGCCACTGTGGATGAGGGCGATCGTCCGGTCCCAGGATTCGTACTCCGTGGATAGGCTGAAGTGGACGTCAACGACCTTGAACTGGAACTTGTCCCAGGGGAGTTCGACGGGGCGGTTCCCGGTCAGGCCGATGGCGCAGATCTTGCCGCGTTTCCGAACGAAGTCAACGGTGCTCGCAATTCCCTTCGGGGCACCGCTGCACTCCACTACGACGTCCGCCCCCAAACCGTTGGTCCTCTCTTCGACGAAAGCAATCGGGTCCTGTTCACCGAGCACGACGGTGTCTGCGAAGCCGAGCTCGTTTGCGGCACGAATCCGCAGGTCGACGTCTCCGGGGGTGCCGATGATAATGACTTGTGTCGCTCCGGCGGCTCGGGCAACCATTGCGGACATCAGGCCGATGGGCCCGGGGCCCAGGACGACAACGGTGTCTCCCGGGGTCACGCGGGTATTCAGCAGGAGATCCGTCACCGCATTGGCGGTGGGCTCGACCACGGCGGCCTGGTCCCAGCTCATGTCATCGGGAATCGTGTGCAGGAGGCGTTCCGGGTAGCAGATATACTCGGCCATGCCGCCATCGATGCCCCACCCAGGAGAGCGTTTCGATGGGCAGATCTGGACATTCCCCGTGCGGCAAAGCGCGCACTGACCGCAGGCCAGTGTGTGGGGTTCTGCGACGATTCGGTCACCAAGGGTCGCGTGCTGACAGTCCGGACCGAGCTCTACGACGGTGCCGGTGAACTCGTGCCCGAGGATGACCGGGGGCCAGTAAGGGAAGGAGTCATGCCGGACATGGATATCGGATCCGCAGATCCCGCACGCCTCAACCTTGATCTTGACCTCGCCCGGCCCGGGCGTGGGCTCGGGAACGTCGCGGACCTCAATGAAACCGACACCTTTCTGGGTCTTGACGAGTGCTTTCATGAGGATGCTCCGCAGTGGTCTATTAGAGTGTTTGTCAGGACGGTGACCGCATCGGCAATGTCAGCCATACGGATGTTCTCGTCTTTGGAGTGGGCAACCCCCAGTGTTCCGGGGCCATACACGACGGTCGGGATGTCGAGGATGTTGTTGTAGAACCATGCATCACAGGACGCGGTCATGGCATCGATACGGACCTCGACGCCGGAGCTTTCAGCGGCCCCCAGGAGTGCGACTGGGAGAGGATGTGTCGGCGAGACCACGCTGCAGTCATGTCGATACATGAAGGACAGATCGAACTGGCCGGCAAGTGTGTCGCCGCCTTTTGCGTCCAGGATCTGTTTCATCTCCGCGCAGATGTCTTCCTTGGTCCTATTGGGCAGGAATCCCAGGACGCCTTCGAGAGTGGCGAGACTTGGGGCGGCGGCCGGCCAATTGCCGGCCTGCATGCGACCAAAGGTAATGGGCATGGGATTGGGATACGGATCGAACAGATCAAAGCCTCGCGACGAGGCAAGAAGGTCATCGTGATACTGCTCGAGGATCCCGATTGCGTCCCGAGCCATGAGCAGCGCACTCCGCGTCTTCCCTGCCTGTCCGCTGTGCCCCGCCTTTCCGGTGAAAACGAGGCGGAACCAGACTGCTCCTCGGATTGACGTCAGGATCCCGCCGGTAGACGGTTCAAGCACAATGCAGGCATCGGCAGCTTCCCCGTTTCGGGTCATGGCCAACGATCCGTTCCCACCGTTCTCTTCCTCGGTGACCAAGTGGCCGATGACATCGCCCTTCAGCTCGATCCCGAGTCGCTCAAGCGTCTTGAGGAGCAGGTAGAACGTTGCGACCTGGCCCTTGTCGTCGCAAGCTCCTCGCCCGAACACGGTGCCATCGTCGATGCGTGGTTCCCAGGGGGAGGGCATACCTTCAGAAGGAGGCACGACATCGGTGTGCGCATTGAAGAGGATCGACTTCCCTCCGCCTGTTCCGGGCCGAAGAACGCGGAGGTTGAAGCGTCCATCGTACGCGATGTCGGGAACCGGGGTCGAGTAGTCCGGATCGTCGCGCAGAGCGTCGGCCATGGGGACTCTCTCCACGTCGACAGGTAGTGCTTTGAACGCATCATCGAGGAAGAGCATCAGGTCGTGTTCCTGTCCCGGGGTGGACGGGAAACGCATGATGTCGCAGAGGAAGTCCTGGGCTTGAGGAAGCAGTGCTGTGACTGCGTTTCGTATTGTCGAGGTGTCCATCGTGTTACTCTCCCAGCCCGAGCACGACGTTTTCCATGATATCCAGACTCTCGTCGGCTTCTTCCCTGGTGAGGACAAGGGGGGGCGCGACGCGAATGACGTTGCTGTGTATCCCGACGGATCCCACCAGGAGGCCGTGGTTTGCGCACTCGGTGATGATTGGTTTGATCAGCTCCGGTGCCGGGGTGCGGGAGTCCTTATCCTTAACGAACTCAAGCCCCATGACCAATCCGGTGCCGCGTACTTCCCCGAGGTGAGCTGAACGCTCTGCAATGCCCAGGAGCCGGGGCATCATGTAAGCCCCCATCTCGGCTGAGCGCTGAACCAATCCTTCGCGTTCGAAGATATCAAGGATGACCGGAACAGCGGCACTCGCCACCGGGTTTCCCCCCAGGGTGCTGGACATCTCTCCCTTGGCAAGGCAGGAAAACACGTCAGAGGTCGCTGCGATGGCCGAGACGGGCACCCCGCAGCCGATGGCCTTACCGATGGTCAGGATGTCCGGTTTGAGGTCTTCGTGTTCCAGGGCCCACATCCTCCCGGTTCGGCCGTACGATGACTGGACCTCATCCAGTGTGAAGAGCAGCCCGTTGGCGTGTGTCCACTCTTCCAGGCGCTTCAGCCAGCCACGTGGCGGGAAGATGAACCCTGCCGCGCCCTGATAGGGCTCCACGATGACGCCGGCCAAGCTGCCCGAGGAGTTGGCTGACACGGTCATCTCCAGGAAATCGAAGTAGCGTTTGAAGTCCGGTCCGTCGTCGCACCAGCCGCATGGGTCACGGTAGGGGTATGGGAATGGAGCTCGGATGACGCCGGGGACGGCCGGCCCGTAGTTCTTCTTCGGCCCTCCCAGCCCGCCCATTGCCGCGGCGGTGGCGGTTCGCCCATGGAAAGCACCGACAAAAGAGATGATCTCGTAGTTTCCCGTCCGGCGTTTCATCAGCCGGCTGGCGCCCTCGGTGGCCTCGCTTCCGGTGGAGAGGAAGAAGCACTTGTCGAGGTGATCCGGGAGCGCGTTAACGAGGCGCTTTGCAGCTTCCACGCGGTACGTGTTGGGGCATTCATAGTTGTTGAGCAGTTTCCCCGTGGCTTCCTGGGCTGCCGCGACCAGATCAGGGTGGCAGTGTCCCACATTTGTCACCAGCACACCTGAGGTCCAGTCGATGAACCGGTTGCCGTCGACGTCAGTCACGACACAGCCTTTGGCCGAGTCCCAGACGGTTGGGGCCTGGAAGCCGGTGACATCTGCCTCGTACTGGTGCCACTCCTCGAGAAGTCGCTTGCTGTTGGGACCGGGCAGGGGGCCGTTGACGTGTGTGATGCTCATGGTACTTGCCTCGTGTGTGGCTTCAGTTCACAACGCAACGCGCATTCTTGCCGTCAGCAAAGGCGCGGATGTCGTCCAGGATGCTCTGCCGGATTTCCTGCCCTGCCTCCTCGGAGGCCCAGCCGATGTGGGGCGTGAGGATGATGTTCGGGCAATCGAAGAGACAGAGATCCTGTGGCGGCGGTTCCACCTCATAGACGTCAATGGCTGCCCCGGCGATCTTGCCGGCCTGTAGGGCGTCTGCCAGAGCGTCGGCATCGACCATCGGGCCACGAGACGTGTTGATCAGATAGGCCTCGGGCTTCATCCAGGAGAGCGTCTTGGCGTTGACGATGTGCCGTGTTTCATCGTTCAGGGGGGTGTGGATCGTCACATAGTCGGACTCGGCGAAGAGGGTCTTCTGGTCAACAAAGCTGATACCGTCCAGCTCGGCTTTGCGTTCCTCCGACAAGTAGGGATCGTTGCCCAGGATCCTGAACCCGAACGAACGCAGTTTCTGGTAGACGCGGCTACCGATGCGGCCGACGCCGACAATGCCGAGGGTTTTCCCTTCGAGGCGGTAGATGGGGAACAGGCTGGAGAAATCCCACTGCCCAGTGGCGCTGGCGTTGTCCAGCGTCTGCCGGCTCCAGAGGACTTTCCGTCCGCAAGCCATGATCAGTGCGATGGCGTGTTCAGCGACGTCAATCTTGCAGTAGTCGGGCTGATAGGCGAACTGGATTCCGAGGTCAGTGCAAGCTGGAACGTCCACGTTGTCGTAGCCGATGCCGTGACGGATGAGCAGCTTACACTTGGGCAGACGTTCGAGGAGGGAGCGGGTCATTTTGACCATGTTGACAACGATGGCGTCCGCATCGGCCAGCTTCGCGACCACCTCGTCTTCCGGCTGGAACTTCAGCTGGAAGGCCTCGAACTCGATTCCGGCTTTGGCGAGTTCTGCCGCTTCCCAGTCGAGATTGTCCTCGATGTAGTCGGTTACCACTACTTTCATGACGCTGTTCCTTCGTGTTCTCGTACTGACCATGCGGTTGGGTTGTTGAATCAAGCGGCCGGCCGCTGCGGATATCGGCCCTCCAGGGGACCCGGCCTATTCGGCGACGTCGACCCAGCGTTTGCCTTCGGCTGCGGCGTAAATCGCCTCTACGACTTTCAGGGCGGCAACACCATCTTCGGCTGTGATCGGGGCGGCTGTGCCGGAGCGAATCGCGTCCGCAAATGCCTGGACGTATTCGCGTCCCATGAAGCCTGAATAGCCGTCCGTGGGCTCCAACTCGATCTCGAAGCTCCGTCGTGGAGCTCCGGCGAAGGACGGATGGTCGCTGCAGACGACAAGGACATCTTTGGCCCCCTCGTAGGCCGGAGCCCAGGAAACGACACCTGTGGTGCCGCGAACGGACAGGTAAAGGTCCCGGCCATGGGGGAAGGAGTCGGGGACGGTGTAGCTGATATCCAGGGCGGCAATTGTGCCGCTGGCGAATCTGAGGTGGGCCAGCGAGTTGTCCTCGATGTCGTACTCGGTGTTGATCTTGACGTTCCGGCCGGAGACTTCCACGACGTCTTCGCTCAGGAGCCACCGGAACATGTCGATCCAGTGGACGCCCAAGTTGAACATCGGGCCTCCTCCGGAGCGGGCTTTCTGAAGCATCCAGGGCGACCCGCCGTCGATGTAACGGGCCAGGCGCCCGGCGGCGCAACGGCCCTCAGCGGCCACGATCTGACCCAGGATGCCGGAATCGATCAGCCGTTTGAACTCCCGGGCAGCGGGGTGAAGGCGCCAGCAGTATCCGGTGGTTGTCTTGACGCCGGCGACTTGAGCTGCAGCCGCGATTCTGGCTGCACCGGCAACGTCCGATGCCATCGGCTTCTCTACCATCAAGTGGGCCCCCGCCTTTGCGCACGCTTCAGCGGCGGCCGGGCAATCCGCATGGGGGAGGAAGATCGCGGCGATATCGATCTTATGTATGTCCAGCAGGGCATCAACCGTGGCGAAGCCAGGTAACGCGAAGTCCGCGCAAAACGTCTCCCGCATCGCCGTGTCTGTTTCGACAACGGCCACCACCTCTGTGTCTTGAACGGCTTCAAAGAGAGGCATGTAGGAGCGTGGATGCAGGTGCCCCAGGCCGATGATTGCCACCTTAAGCGGACCATTGACTGCCATGTCGCCTATCTCCTCGTTACGCGTGTTTCAGAGCCTTGGGATGTCGGTCTCGACGCCTCGGTTCTCGGCCGAGAGGTAAGCGGCATAGATGGCTGCCGTCGTGTCGAGAGCGAGATCGAGGTCTGACTGGGGCTGTTCGCCACTTGCTGCACAGGACACGAAGTCCTGGAGTTCAGGTTGGTAGCCCATAGTGAAATTCTCGTCGGTTGCACAGGATGACCATCCCTCCTGCGTGCTCGCCTTCTCTATAAGATAGATGTCTTCAAACTGGTCGCCCCGTGGGTTGTATGTCTCGGCAATGCCAATGGGACTGAGGCGGCAGCGGGTTCGGTGATTGTTGGCGAACACTTCGACATAGTCGTAGATGCCCCCGAGGGTCACCTCACCGGTAATGATGTTCCCAACGGTTCCGTCGTCAAAGACGATGTGCATGGTGCCGAAGTCTTCGATGTCGTGATAATCCGTGCGGATCATTCCTGCGTCCCGGTAGTCAGGCAGGCGGGTGAGTGAGTGAATTCGCGAGCTGACGGTTGCCGGGCGGATCGGTGTGCCGTTCCGGCTGATTCCCTCGACTCGTTTGAGGTACAGGATTGCTCCGAGTGGATGACAGCCCTTGCCGATGAGTGATCCCCCTCCCGCGAAGCGCCAGAAGCCGTAGACATCCGAGGCCGATCCATTGTGGGATTCCTCACCGGTCATCCGCAACACCTGCGCATCGGTTTTCCGGATGATCTCGCGCTCTTTCTGAACGCTGGGCGCATAGACGAAGTTCTCCGCGTACCCGAAGAAGAGGCCGTTGTCTCGGACGACATCGGCAATCCGCCCCAGTCGGGCAAGAACATCGGCGAGGACATCGGACTTGGGGACGAGATCACCGCGGAAGGATTCATCGGCTCCTGGGGGGCCGAAGTAGCCTGTCAGCGGCTTCTCACAGATGATGCCCTTGCCGGCTGCAGCGGCCGTGAGGATTCCGTGTTCGTGGACATAAGGTGGGGAGCAGATGTCGAGGACGTCGATGTGGTCGAGCATGGACTCCACACCGTCGAATACAGGGATTCCATGTTCCCCGCCAAAGGCGGCTCGGCTTTCCGGGCGTTTGGAGGTCACTCCGGCCAGCACGACATTCGTCCCATAGACGCGGCGCAGGCATTCCACGTGGTAGCGTCCGGCAAAGCCCGTGCCCACTAGTCCAAATCGGATGGTATCCACGTTCGTTCCTGTCGCTTAGTATTTGCCGTCCTGGGTCTCGAAGTGGGTCGGTTTCCCCAGGTTCTCACCATCTTCCATGATCCATGCTGCTGTCCACTGGAGGATTCGGTCAAGGGGAACGCTCGGGTTGCCGAACAGGGCGTTTGCCCGACTTGCGTTGCTGAGGTACCCCATGCCGTTCTCTTCGCCGATGAACGTGGCTTCCTTGTCCATCAGTTCGCCAAAACGCTGGGCGACCTGCCTGATTGCGAACGTCTCGGGGCCGGTGACATTGAGAATGGTGGCGGGGTGGGTCGCAAATGGGAAACTCCGAAGCGCCTGCTCGCATGCATCCCCCTGCCAGATCACGTTCGCATAGCCTGTGGTGATGTCGACCGCCTCACCGGTCCACACTTTGTGTGCAATGTCGTATAGGACACCATAACGACATTCCACGGCGTAGTTCAGGCGCACGTGAAGAACGTCTTCGGTACCCCTGTCTGCGTAGACATCGAACATGCGTTCGCGTCCGAGACAGGACATGGCGTACTCCCCGACAGGGTCCATGCCTGTGGTCTCGGTGGCTCCGCCCGTGCTGAGGTGCATGACCGGGTAGACGCACCCGGTCGAGAAGGAGAGAACTCTGGAGCCCTGGAACTTCCGAGCAGCATGGTAGGGAACGATGCAGTTGATCGCCCACGTGAGGGATTCACTTCCGGTGGAACCGAACTTGCGCCCGATCATGTACACGATGTTCTTGACCTCAGGGAGCTTGTCAACGGCATCGATGTCCAGGAAATCACAGGTCAGGGTCGTGATCCCGGCAGCCTCGAGTTCGGGAAGCGGAACGACATCGACGGCGATGATGTCCTTTTCTACGCCCGCCTCAGTGACGGCACGTTTGGCCATGCGGGCCATAGTAGGACCGATTTTGCCGCCGGCGCCGACGACCATGATGTCGCCTTCCAGCTGACGCATGGCCTCAACCAGTGCAGGAGATGGACGACTCAGAAGATCATCCAGCATGTCAACGGAAGCGATTTTCTCGGGAAGGTCGCTCATGGTTCTCGCCCTTTCGTGAGTCCGTGTGTGGACGGCGTATTTGGCATGGGGGATGTCCGGTGCCATGTCGATGCGGTTCGGGGTAGTTTAGCGTTTGAACCGCCAGGAAACCAACCAGCTGTTTGGAAAAACATCGGCCATATGTCTATACTACGTCATCATGACGTCCGCATCACCAGGCCAGACTGTCTCTCCGAAGCAACGGCGTGCCGTTCGTACGAAGGCGCGTATCTTCCGGGCGGGCGCTGAGCTGTTTGCGGCGAAGGGACCGGCTGGAGCGCGTGTTGATGAGATTGCCCAGTTGGCCGGGGTCAACAAAGAGCGCATTTATGCCTATTTCGGTTCGAAAGGCGGGCTCTACCGGGAGGTGTTGATCGATGTCTACGCACGAGCCGCGCACAACAAGCGGCTTCTTGCCCTGACCGAGGACGACATCGAGACGATGACGGGGACGGTGGTGGACACGTTCTTCGAGATCCATGAGGAGAATCCGTCGTTCTGGCGGCTGCTGAGTTGGGAGAACCTCAACGGTGGGAGCGGGCTTCGGGCGATTGATTGGCAGCAGATCCGTAGTGCCTACATCGCTCACCTTCAGGCACTCTACACGATAGGGCAGAAGCGTGGCGTGTTCCGGGCGGACGTGGACTTCACGACCTATCTGATGTTGCTCTTCTCGATGACCTACTTCTACTTCTCCAACCGTATCACCACGTCTCGCCTTCTGGATGTTCCTCTGAGCGGCGAGGCTGTCCGACGTCAGATTGAGACACAGTTGCTCACCATCACCCGGCATGGTGTATTTGCCACGGAGGCATAGCTGAGCAGAGGAGTTGTTTGCGAGAAGCAGAAGCAGCCGGAGCGCGGCGGTTCCTCCCACATTGCCGGGCCAAAGGAAGCACTCAAGGTTGGAGGGGGGGGCCACATTGCCGGGCCAAAGGAAGCAGTCAAGGTGGGTGGGGGGGGCATCCCCGATTGTCTTCAGTGATGTTGGATTGCGAGCCGTGCGGCGTACTTCAGCTGCCCAAATGCTGCGCAAACCACTCCTTGGTTCTGCGCCACATCTCGGGGGACAAAACATGGCCGCTCCCCTCTTCTATGTAGCTTGAGAACTGCCCTGGCACCCCCATTGCGGCGTACTGTCCGGCGATCGCTTCCACCCCGCGACGGACGTCGTCGATTGGACTGCCGCCATCGTTCTCGCCGAAGTTCATGTGCAGGGCACGAGGGGCGATGAGTGCCGCGACATCCGGGGTGTCCCCAAAATCGGCCAAGCCGGGGATGAAGTTCGCAAAGCAGTGGAGCATGTGTTCGCGATGGATGGCCTCGTACGTGGGCAGACAGCAGTTGGCGACCAGGCAGCAAATGCGTTCGTCCCACGGACCTACGAGCCAGGTGTGTGTTGACCCCATGGAATGCCCGTAGCAGCCGACCTGGTTTCCCCGAACATCGGGACGGCTGACGAGGCAGTCGATCGCCCTGCGCATGTCAAGGATGTGTTTCCAGGCCAGACACTTGCCGTTGACGACGTAGCGCAGGAACTCGAAGCGCTCGTAGCCCCGGCCATCCAGTTTCTCGGTTGCCCGACGCCGGTCCTCGAAGCATAGGGCGTCCGGGCAGATGACCACGTATCCTTCCTGAGCTAACGCGACTCCGGTGTGATGCATGGGGTCGCCCTCGATGCCTGCCGGCTCGCTTTTGCCGAGGTGCCATTGGCCGGCATGTTGATGCCACACGGCGATGCCGGGGGCCGGCTGATCGACTGTGACCTCATCCGGAACGAGGACGTAGGATGCGACTCGCTCGTCCGGTTCGACGTTGTATGTGACCGTTTCCAGCCGATACCCGTCCTTCTGGATTGGGGCGGCAGCCGTCTCGAGTTCCAACTCGCACGGCGTTGGCCATGGGCCGCCGAGCGATTTCAGCAGGCGTTCCCGGAATGCTGCGTCAGTCATGCAAGGTGCTCCCACAAACACAGGCCAAACGCGAGTTCCTCATGGCGCTTCCTGAACGCTGTGCCGGTCATTCCGGGAAACCTTCCGTGGCCAGACGAAGCCCGATCTCGCGCAGGACTTCATCATCGTCACTGTCGATGGAGCCATCGGGAAGCGGGCCGGTGTTGAGAAGCAGATTGCAGCCGTTCGCGTTGGCTTTTCGAAGCGTCTCCCATACCTCGTCAACGCCCTTGTGTTGGCCCTCGGCCTCGGCCAGGTAACCCCAGCTCTTTGGGGTCATGGTCGTGCAGATTTCCATGGGCTTCCCACCTTCGCGTTCGACCGCTTTGTGCTCGGGAGCGAAGAAGTCCTCCGTGCCCAGGAGGCCCTGCTTGTAGGAGACGAGTGCCTCCGGTTGCAGGCTGTGGACCATGTCGTAGAGGTCCTGACACTTGAACGTCTCGTGCTCGCCAGTTAGGGGAACGCCAATCCCGTCCAGCCAGATAGCGGCGACCGGGCCGTAATTGGTCAGCAATTCATGGATTTGTGCACTCATGAAATCCAGGTACTGGTCGAGGTCGTGCTCATCTCCGGTTGCATAGGTCGGTTCCGGGGGATCATACTTCGGGCGTGCGCTGCCGCCCCACTGATCGTTGTTCGGGGCGTGAGGGTGTTTCCAGTCGCGCCCATGTGAGTAATAGAGGCAGAGGCCAATGCCGTGGGTTTCGCAGGCGACTGCCAGTTCGCCGACCAGATCACGCTTCGCCGGTGAGGTCGCGCTGTTGAAGTCTGTTTCCGCTGTGTTGAAGAGGCAGAAACTGTCATGGTGCCGGGTCGTGATATTGACGTACTTCATGCCGCAGTCTTTGGCGAACTCGGCGATGTACATGGCATCGAATTTGTCAGCCGTGAACTGGTCCTTGAGCTTCGCGTATTCGGCGACGGGGATCTGTTCCTTCAACTGCACCCACTCGTGGCGTCCTACGAGCGAGTAAAGGCCATAGTGAAGGAACAGGCCGTACTTCGCGTCGCGGAACCACTGTGTGGCAGCGGCTCGGGGATCGTCTTTGTAGATCTCTTCGTATCCCTGCAGATAGCTCGGGATGGCGATTGCGCTCATGGTATGTCCTTGCTGTCATGCCGGCGTGGAAGCGGGCAGGTTGACGGGGGTATGTCACCGTCAGTGATGGTCACGGCGAGAGTCGTTCATGAGTGAACATACTGACAGGCGACCTGATTTCCACAGTCTGGCCGTGTTCAGCAAACACGTTCCGGAGCCTGTTGATCTTTCGATTCAGGGGCGAGATGGTAGAGAGACCAGTCCGGAGTGGAACAGGAGCCAACCCATGTCGTTCTCGCACCTTCTTGTGTTGAGTCTCTCTGCGGCGGTCGCCGCAGAGACAACCGGGGCCCCAAACACGTGGGCTGTGCGTTACGGTCAGCACCGGGATCAGACGCCTGAGTGGACCGCCAAAGGCTACGTCCCCGCCTGGTCTCTGGACTGGCGGGACACGCAGAAACCGGAAGTCGTCTGGACTGATGACGCCAAAGGGAATGCACGCGGGTGGCTGTTCATCTGTCGCCCACTCGATGTCCCTGAAACCGATCGTGCCCGGCTTTCGCTCTCCCTGGAGTACCGGACGTCCTGCGCTCTCGACAAGGCCCCCTATGAACGCAGCGGGGTCATGCACGCTGTCGCGATGTCGGTGGCAACCTGGGAGGCGCTCGCCGCGACCCCGGGGGATGCCACCGTATGGAACGCCGGCCGCTCGGCTGGCGATATGATGTCTGTTCTCATTCACCCCCAGAAGAGCGATGTGCCGGACTGGACTGAATCGGGAGTCATCGAGCTCGGTGAGCTCCCGCAGGCTCTTCGGGGGACCACGATCATGTGCGGCATAGCTTGGGGGGGATGGCACTTCGGGACCGAGGAACGGGGCGGATTCCGCAATCTGGACGTTTCTGTGCGGACGGCGGAGGAACTCAAATGGGAATTTTGGGAGGCCCTGGACCTCTCCCGCCCGGAACTGGCCGCCGTCCGAACCGCTGTTGAGGGGCGGGACGAAGACGCCGCAGAGCGTGCTCTCGCGACCTTCTATCGTGCGAGAGAGGAACCTGTCCCTGCGTCCCCCATCGGGGCCGCCAGTTCCCGCGTCCTGGCCCGTGCTGACGAGACCTGCGAGCACACCTACCGCATTGCTGGTTGCTCTCCCTACACGTTCCCGGACGGCATTGTCTGGAATCACGATCCCTTCAACTACAACCAGTGGCCGATTCATCTCAACCGGCACTACGAATGGACAGTGTTGGCGGCGGCTTATCTCAAGACCGATGACCTGAAGTATGTCGATGAATGGCAGAGGCAGTTACTCGACTGGGTTGCCGAAGGACCGATCTCCATTGCGCCTCGCTGGATTCAGGGACCCTACAACCAAGTTGGGCGTATCCCGCTATCGCTGGACGCCGGAATCCGGATGGGGCAGTCCTGGTTTCGGGTGTTCGATGTCTTTCGGCGTGTGGAGAGCGTGAGTGACAACGCCATCGTGACGTTTGTACGCAGTTGCTACCAGCATGCCCGCTATCTCATGCAGGAGCAGAACTTCAAGGAGGGCAGTAACTGGGGAGCCATGGAGTCCAACGGTCTCTTCCATATTGGCGTGCTGTTGCCTGAGTTCCGTGATGCACAGACGTGGCGCGATACTGCTGTCTCCCGAACTCACTCTGAGTTGAACGGCCAGGTCTATCCGGACGGGGCGCAGACTGAGTTGGCCCCGGGATACCATGGCGTCTCCCTCAGGAACTTCCTTGGCGTGATGGAACTCGCGCAAGCGAATGACGTCGCTTTGCCAGATGATTTCGTCGCTCAACTTGAGCGCATGTTTGACTACTATGTGCGAATCATGACGCCGGACGGGAGGGTGCCCGCCCTGAACGACAGTGGCAGAGGCGGGGTGGTGGGATGGTTTCAGAAGGCAACTGACCTCTTCCCTGAGCGTGATGATTTCCGTTGGCTGGCAACGGGAGGGACGGAAGGCTCTCCCCCCCCGTTCACGTCAATTGCCATGCCCTATGCGGGATGGGTGATCATGCGCAGCGCGTGGGGCTCTGACGCATCCTACCTGCTCTTTGATGCCGGCCCTTTCGGGACCGGCCATCAGCACGAGGACAAGCTGTCCGTGATCCTGCATGCCTACGGGCACCAAATCCTGACGGAAGCTGGTGTCTATGCCTACGATACGAGTGACTGGCGGCGTTACGTGCTGAGCACACGTGGGCACAACACGATTCGCGTTGATGGCCTCGACCAGGCCTGCAGGCGGATGAGAAGCGAGTGGCTGGCCACTGAGCCGGACACGCATGGCTTCCACAGCACACCGTCGTTTGACTATGCCCGTGACACGCACACCGCTGGATACGGCAAGGCGGCCGACAGAGGCGTTTCTCATCGGCGCCGCGTTCTCTATGTGAAGCCGGACTGGTGGCTTGTCGTGGATGACCTGGCAGCCGGAGACGGGAAGGCGCACACGGCCGCATCACAGTTCCTGATCAACGCCTCGGACGCTACGGTAGATGAGAAGACCGGCTGGCTGCTCAGCGCGCCGGCCGGGCCCCAAAATGTGCGTCTGCTGATCGTTCCTCTGGTCGGGGAAGGGATGCAGGCTCGGCTGATTGTCGGTCAACGTGAACCAGAGGTGATGGGCTTTCTCCCGCATGGCTTCGAGAAGCTCCGACCTGTTCCGGCCGTTCAGTTTGAGTTGGCCTTCGAGGGGGGCGCAACGATGGCCTATGCCTTGATCCCCTTTACCGGCGACGACCTACCGCTGAATACGAGTGTGGCCAAAGGCAGGACGAGACGTGAGCTCACATTCGGGGATGGCCGTAAGGTCACGGTCGAGATCACACCCACGGGGCTGGATGTCGATTGTGGGGAAGGGCAGCGCTTTGTGGCTGGGGAAGCGGCTCTGGAGGCGGGAGGTCAGGGAGACCACGCACCCTAGGCGAATGATCCGTAAGCGGTCTTCCTGCCTGTCAGAGCCCTGACCAACGGGAGGGGGTTTCTGGGTGATGGAGGAGAGTACCGCTCCTGTTAGTGACGGCTCCGACGGAGGAGTACCGGTCCTGTTAGTCGCGGTTCTGACGGAACGTAGCCGCGCACACGTGTCTGCTATCGGCGCTTGTACAGCAAGAGGTGCTTCAGGTCTTTGATGACCTCTAGATATTCCCGAAGGGCGGGGACAAACTCGCTTTGGGCCGCGGGAACGCCGTTGATGTGGTGGACTTCCAGTGAGGAACGAGGGCTGACCCGGCGCTCGAGCAGGTTGCGCAACGGCCCCAGAGCGCGGCCGAAGTCCGGATCATCGGGACCGACGTGAATGGTCAGGTCCCGTCCGAAGCGCTTGGATAGGAGGATTGGCGTTGCTCCTCGGAATGCAACATGTGTGCTGGGAAGGCGGGAAGGCAGGCGTGACTTGCGGGGGCCGAGGCCCAGGCCTGCTGTGGAGGCCGGGTCTGTTGCATTCATCCAGTACATGGCCTCAGACGGGAGCCCCGAGCGCAGCATCGCAACTGCATGTGGTGAGGCAAACTGTGGGCCGGGCACGTCGTCGAAAAAGCGTCCGCTGACGATTTCCCCGGCTAGTTCCATCAGCCGCAGCGAACGGAAAACCGCGGACCATTGCAGCTCCGCGGGTTCGTTGGCCAGGAGTTCGCGAAACACGATGCCGTATCGGTCAAGAACGAGACGGGCCCGGTCCCGGTTGCGGTCTTCGCACTCCAGCAGGTCGGCAGGCTCAGCCTGTTCCCAGGGCACGACAAGCCAGTGCCCGGAAAAGGGGGTGCGACAATGGACCCCGGTGAAGGTCGCAGGGGGCCGGCGTCGGGCTTTTCGGAGACGGTGCCGTTGCGGATGGGAGTTCCTGGGGACGACTGGGTCAGGCGGGAGCGCGCGGGGGGCCGTGAACGCTGTTTGGATCCCGTAGCGCAGCACGGCGGCGCTGTCGTTGCTGATCTGCCCGTGCCAGACGCACTCCCAGAGCTGGTCACTCAGTTCTCGCGTTCCGAGTCCCGAGGAGCTGATCAGTTCAGGCAACGCGCATCGTGTCTCCCCGTCAGGGAAGAGTTCCCGACAATGCCGTGCCCGGTCAACCGTCCCTGCTTCGGGGGATTCCAGCAGCACCAGGTCGTCCTCAAAAGCGAAACGCACCAGGCCTTGGCCATGTCCCAGCCAGAGTATGCCGTTCTCGCCGACAGCGTTGTCCAGAATCGCGGGGTCATAGGCATTCAGACGGGCAGGGAGCAATTCGGTTTCCCAAAGCTCAGCCTTGGCGGGAAGGCCGACCAACTGGTCCAGTCGATCGCCTGCATGATCTGCTGCCGTTGGCTCGTTCAGCCCTTGATAGACGGCTAGAAACAGCGGCAAATGGTCGATCGACAACGTCTGAATCTGGGGGATTGCCCTTGCCCGACGCATGCGCAGCATGATCTCCACGTTCTCACTGTCGCTGACCGTCTCCACCGTTTCCCCTTCGATGAGTGCTCCGGTAACGATCTGACGAGCGTCGACGAGATCCTCGATCGCATCCTGAAGGCGTTCCGGGGAGAGGCCCAGGATGCGGCTCAGTGCATCGGGCGTGATGGCTCGACTGAATTGCAGCCACTGGCCCACAATGGCCGCGGCTCCGTCGTCGCTTTCGGCCGGCGAGTCCAGCGGGTCTGGTGAGATCGTTTCTCCGAACAGATCTGTCACCGTGACGGCATCCCAAAGAGAGGCATACAGGCGAGGGATGTCCTCGCGGGCTGCAATCAGACCGGCATCGGCTCCCTTTGGGGTGATTCTGGCCAACCTCGAAGCGGCTTGCGTGATGATATCTGAAACCTCTTCCGGGACGTGCGCCTCAAGCGCTTTGAGCACTGCCTTCCACCTGGGGAGGGGGATCAGGAGACGCTCCTTGACCCACTCCACCAGTTCGAGCGGGGAGTCAGGTACATAGCCGGGATGGAGGCAGTCGCGTTTGGCGATGAATTCCTCGACGATTGGTCGCGGAATGGTGGGGCGCAGAGATTCGGTGAAGACAGCAGTCTTCAGGATATCTTCACGCAGTCCGGGCTTGTCACGGCGAGCGGGTGTGTCGTCGCGGTACATATACGCGTTGATTTGTCTCCAGGCGACCGTTGATGCGAACGGGCTGGGGGCGTGGCGATGGATCTCTGACCAACAGATCATTCCGTCCTGCACTTCTCCCAGAAGAGCGTGGAGGGCTTCCATGTCGAAGTGGTCTCTCAAGCACGTTCGCCAGGTTTCCAGAACGATTGGGAAATCGCCGAAGCTTTGGACTGACTCGAGCAGGCGTTGTGAGCGCAGACGGTTGATCCATAGAGGGATTCGCTTCCGCATGCCGCCACGAGGGAGGAGCAGTGCTGCCCCGGCACATTCCCGGAAACGGGCTCCAAAGAAGCCGGAGTTCTGAAGCGATTTTCGCAGGAGTTCTTCCACCTGGTTGGCGGCGACCAAGCTGAGCAGTTCAGCCGCGTCGATGGCCTGTTCCAGGACGAGAAACACGGCGTCATCGCTGGCGTATGTCTCAAGCTCTCCGCCGAAGCGTGCATCCCAAGCTGCCTCGAGACAGAGGGCGAACGGACGGTTTACACGCCTGCCCCAAAACGTGTGAATGGCGATCTGTCGACCTCCTGCTGTGCCTCCCGGACCGCTGTCAATCTGCTCGACGAGGATGTGGTGTCGGTGCGGGAGGTCACATTGTGTTCGGTCCCGCTGACGCGTGAGGTAACCGGCGAGCAGATCTGACGCGGCAGGTGACAGGCGGCAGTCGGCCTGGAGTTTCCCCT
This sequence comes from Lentisphaerota bacterium, assembly GCA_018676675.1. Taxonomy (GTDB): domain Bacteria; phylum Verrucomicrobiota; class Lentisphaeria; order Oligosphaerales; family JABHEG01; genus JABHEG01. The sequence goes on along the minus strand of JABHEG010000196.1, from coordinate 90,207 downwards.
TCAGGTCTGCGGAATCCAGGTGGCGGTTCATCTCCTCGAGGAAGAGGCCAACGCGTTCGGAGAAATGGAAGTCCCGGCTGACGGCCTCGCCACGCCAAAACGGGGCACTGGCGGAGGGATCTCCGCCCTGGCTGACCATGACATCGTTGTGTGTGATCGTGTTTATCCGCCACGTCTGCGTTCCGAATGCCATCTGCTGTCCCGGTCTGGCTTCCCAGACGAACTCCTCGTCGAGTTCACCGATGATGGCGTTGGAGCCTTGCTGCCGGAGTCGGAAGTAACCTCGGTCCGGGATGGTTCCCCCGGATGTGCGGAGCACGGTCAAGGCCCCACGGCGGAGCTGAACGGTACCCGTAAGCCCATCGATGGCGATACGAGGGCGGAGCTCACCAATGCGGGACGTGGCGTAGCGGCCGGAGAGCATTCCCATCACCAGGTCGAATTGTTCTCGTTCGAGAGTGCGGTAGGCATAACTGGTGCGGACGGCTCGGAACAGCGTCTCGACTGTCCAGTCCCCGTCAGTCAGCGTGCCGACAATCACCTGTGCCAGGATATCCAGGGGACACACTACGGGATGCAGTGGGGCGATGTCATGGGTGGTGATCGCGGTTGCCAGAACGGCGGCTTCGAGGGCATCGTGTCCGTGAGTTGGGATGAGCTGGGCCTTGCTGGTTTCCCCTACGCGGTGGCCGGAACGCCCGGCGCGCTGGATGGCTGCCGCCACGCTTGCCGGGGACTGCAGGAGGATCACCTGATCCAGTTCTCCGACGTCGATGCCCAGCTCCAGTGAGTTGGTCGCTACAATGGCCTTGAGCTTCCCGTCTTTCATATGCTGCTCGACTGTCTCACGGATTTCCCGCGAGAGCGAACCGTGGTGGGCGTAGGCAAGAGGAGTGGGTTCGTCCGCGTTGATCAGTTGGGTCAGTTGCTCACAAAGGCTGCGTGTTCGGGCAAAGATGAGGGTCGATCGATTGGCTCGGATCGTCTCCCGCAGTTCGTCTGCCAGGATGGGCCAAATGCCTCCTTCCGGGGGGATATCCCCCAGGGAGAGAGGGAAGTCGATGGTGATGTCGTACCGTTTCGTCTGCGGCGTCTGGACGATGGTCACCGGGCGCGGCTGAAGGTGGCCAGCCCTGTCATAGACGTATCCGCCCACGACGTCAGCGACCGTCTGGAGGGGATTCACCGTGGCCGAGACGGCAATGCGCTGGAATTCTCCCGCCAGGCGAACCAGGCGTTCGACAGCCGTCATCAGATGGACGCCCCGTTTGCTGCTGATGACGGCGTGGATTTCATCCAGGATCACTGTCTCGACGGTTGCGAGAATTCGTCGCCCGCCTTTTGCAGCGAGGAGGAGATTGAGGCTTTCCGGGGTCGTGATGAGGATTTCGGGTGGGTGGCGTTCCATGCGCCGTCGCTCTGCGCCCGGTGTGTCGCCGCTTCGAGTGAGGACGTGGATGTCCGGGAACGGCTCTCCGGCCTGGGTGAAGCTGTGCCGTAGACCGTTGAGAGGAGAGATCAGGTTGCGCTGAATGTCGTTGTTGAGGGCTTTGAGCGGGGAAACGTAGAGAATGCGTGTTTGCCCACAGGCCCAGTTCCCGGCCAGGAACTGGTTCAGACCCCAGAGGAAAGCTGTGAGCGTCTTCCCGCTGCCTGTCGGAGCCGTGATGAGGACGTGTTTCCGGTCACTGATGTGTGGCCAGGCAGCGGCCTGGACCGGGGTTGGCGGACCGAGTTCTCGGAGGAACCAGTCGCTGACCAGCGGATGGAAGGGGGCCAGGGGATCAGCGCCCGGGAGGTCCTTCTCATTGGTGTTCGGGGAAGACACTCGTTCATCCTGTCGTGTCACGTGGCGGTGTGGCAGCGGATTTGTTTGCAGCTGCGCACCTTGAGCATGAACTCGATCGCGGGATGGCACCCGCTCCCACATTGGTCTCGCCGTCCTCAACGTGGGAGGGGCTGCCACGCCCCGATTCACTCACTACTGGGTTCAAGCCACACCACTCAGGAATGGCTGCCGGACCGTCGCCAAAGACGTCTGCTCGTGTACGGCCTCCATCACGGGGCAGGTTCGATGAGCGTCTCCCACACATCGGCGGTCCTCGGCAGCTGGATGAGCCCAGCCACGATCTCAGCCACATCTTCCGGCTGGATGAGGTCCGTGCGGTTCGCGACTTTGGCAATGATGGTCGTGTTGACGGGGCCGGGCATGACCAGATTGACCCGGGTACCGGTTTCCGCGAGTTCCTGGCGGAGCGCCATAGTGAAGCCACGCAACGCGAACTTGGAGGCACAGTAGCAGCTCATGTTGCGGATGCCTCTGATGCTGGCATCGGAGCCAATGTTGATGATCTGTCCACATGGCGATTCTCCGAGCAACGCCAGCAGGTCCCGGGTGAGCAGGAAGACGGCATCGAGGTTGAGGGCCATCAATTCCCGCCACTGCGCCAGTGTGGTGTCGGCCAATGGCCGGCCCCAGGCGATGCCTGCGTTGTTGATCAACACGTCCAGGGCACCGGCCTGGCTGTTGACCTCGTGCACGAGCCTGCTCACATCGTCGGGGCACGCCAGGTCGGCGGGGATGCAGCGGAAGTCTGCGCAGGAGGAGGACAGTTCCTCCTGCAAGGCCTCCAACTGGTCCAGGGACCGTGCGGTGGCGATGAGCCGGTTGTCCGGCGTTGCGAGGGTCCGGCATATCGCCGCCCCAATGCCGCGCCCGGCACCGGTGATGAGGATGGTCCGCTTCTGCGTCATTGTGAATGCCTCGAGTCTATACCTGTCCGTCAAGGAAGCTGTCGAGCCACGTCCCGAAGGTGACACGTGGGGAATAGCCGAGAAGCCGTTCTGCTTTCCCCACATCGTAGCAGCGGGGGAGGGTGGCAGGCAGTTCAATCCCCTTTGCTTTGAGCTTGGCAGCGCGCGGGAAGTGTCTCAGGATCAGCGTGGGCGCATCGCTCAGCAGCTGGACAGAGTCGGCCTGGGTGAACGGAACTTTGGCCGTGATGACGAATGCCTCGTTCTCGACGTCACTCCTGAAGGCGAGAAGGTGGGCCTGGGCCACATCGCTTGCGTGTACCCAGCTACTGAGCAGACCAAGTCCGAATGAGGGATCGTCGTCGGCACGTGGAATGAACGTTCCAGGTCGGAGAAACACGTAGGAGAAGGCGCCCTTTTGGTGGAACAGGTGACAGCATTGCTCGCCGACATGTTTGGTGACACAGTAGAGATGCCCGTAGGGAGTGCATGGTTTGGCTTCGTCCCAGGGCGGAGGGCAATCGGCCTTGGGGGCCATTCCCATGGCTGCGATCGAGCTGGTATAGATGACGCGCTTCACCGGTCCCTGGGCAGCTGCCTCCAACAGGTTGAAGGTCCCCTTTATGTTGCAGTCGATGTACTGTGCGGGGGTGTATTCCTTCCAGGGATGAATCGAGGCGATGTGTAAGACTTCGTCGATATCGTCGCACAGCCCATCGACATCTTCCGGGTTGGCCAGGTCCGCTCGCACAACCTCGTGAGGGCTGTGAAAGTCGACGACGTCAGTGAGACGAAGCTGTATGCCTGGTTCGTCGGCCAAGAGGCCGGTGACCGCTTTGCCCAAGACGCCTGCGGCGCCCGTGATCAACACATTCATTGGGTTTCCTCCATGGTGTGGGCGGAAGCATAGACGGAACAAGGCATGGCGTCAAGGAGGGGGGACAGGTGTGAACAGATCCCGTGGGGGACGCGGCGCCATGGCTCGTCTGTGACGTTACGCATTTGAGCGCAGAACAATCGCGGGATGGCACCCGCTCCCACATTGCGGGCAAAGACACATGCGAAAGTGGGAGGCGCCGCTGTGCGCCGACTCTTTGAGGCCAAAGGCAATCACGGGGTGGCACCCGCTCCCACATTGGGCCGGGCTTCCTCAACGTGGAGTGCTTCCAATGTGGGAGGGGCCGTTTCGACGCGTCCCACGGCTGTGGGACTTGCTCAAGGCCCTGAGCCTGGTCGAAGAGCTGCCACGCCCCGGTTGATTCACTACCGGGGAATTGCACCCTTTGATATGCCTGGCGGATCGTCGCCAGAGGGGGGCGCTCGTCGAGGACTACGGCTTCAGTGGGCCGGCATGGCGATTGTTGGTCAGGAGGATCTGATCAAGCTGCGTTCCACTCTCACGTGATTGCACGACGAGTGTGTGTGGACCGGGGGAAAGGTCCCAGCTATGGTCGAGGAGAGCCCAGTCCCAGCGTGGGCCTACTCGAACGTGCCAGATGATCGGCTCCCCGCCGTCCATGGTCACGTAGAATGAGTCATGGATTCCACTGGGAGTTGGAGCCAGTGCCCGGGCCGCCAGGTGATACGTCGCCTGGGTTGGGACGTTGAGCTGGAAGGACACTGCCCCTTTGGAAGTGGTCCGAGCAGCACCTTCTGGCGGCTTGGCAGGGATGGGGGTGTGGACGCATCTCCCGCCTGAAGCGTCTGCATCTTCGAGCATGGTCATATCGCCACTGATCATCCCGTCCTCTCCTTCGATGAGGATTTCTCGGGGGGTGTTTAGCACGTGGACGTCGACGGGAATCGTTCGCACATATCCTCTGTTGGTTCGGAAGGTCACGGCTGCCCGCCGAGGGCGTCCGTCGCCCGGAGAATCGATATCCCAGCAGATGTGTACGGGCGTCGGCTCCCCTGTGCACGGCCCACCGGTTGGGATGCAGCGCAGCCACGTGTCATTCGGCAAGGCTTGCCACGATGCTCCGGCGCTGTGGGGAACCGTGATGGTCACGGTCGCTTCCGTGCCTTCGTCGGACCCCACGAATCGAGTGCGCACAATCCTGGGGGGAGAGAGGGTCAACCCGTGCGGTCGTGGGGGAAAAGCCTGGGCTGCCGAGGTCTCGAAGGCGCCCATGTCGGGAGCTGCCCCGTCGTACTGATCGTTCATGCCGGGAATGTGGATGCCGACATCGACTCCTTGGGAGTTCGGGGTCAGTCTGTAGTCACCGGTGGCTTCATCAGCGAACGTCGGTTTGGCTCTTACGGCATGCTTCTCGTTGCCCGGGCCGACTCGGGCTCCGCCACGGCCTAGCAGATCATAGTCAAAGCTGCTCACCGGCTGCGGCGAGGTGTCGCTCACATCATCGGCCGTCGCACTGGGACCGGCAAAGAGGTTGTTTCGGGAGAGGGCATTGTACCCGCCGCGGAGTTCCTTGGAGTAGTCACGTCCGAAGCCTACGCTGCGGAGTCCGCCGGCCCGGCCATAGACCGTGTTGTGGAAGATGATGTTTCGTCCGGGAGAGAAGCGTGGGCCGCCTCCCATCTTGAACCCGGACCCCCTGTGGCCGCGTTCGTCGCCCAGGTGCGCGAAGACGTTCCGGTAGACATAGGAAGGGCCGCTGATGCACGGCGCGCAGCTTACGCCGCAGAGCGTCTTCTCGACCCAGTTATGGTGGTAGCGGACGTTGATCTGTCCACCATCCAGCTCTGTTCCGTCGTCGTTGGCGAAGAAGAAGGTGTTGCCATAGATGTCGGTGTCCCGGTAGGGGCCTCCACTCACGGCACCGTTGGAGCAGCTCTCGATGGCGTCGTTCCACCAATGCTGTTGGCTCCCGATCATGTCGTTGTAGCGGACGACGTGGTTGCCCTTGCTGTGAGCGATCACGAGGCCTTGCGGCCCAAGCGGGTGCCCGAACTCCCAGGAGTTGGCAGACCCGCGGGGGGCGTGCATGAAGTTGTGTTCGGCCACGACTTGGCGGCTGCCAGGGCCGATGTAGACACCTGCGTCAATGTTGATGCTCTGCCCTTCCTTCGTGCGACGGATACCGTCATTGCCGCGGATTCCTTCTCGGCCCCATCCGGAAATGTCGCAACAACGGACCCGGATGTGGTGGCTGTCTGTGATCTCGATACCGTGACGAATCCCGCCGCGTACCGTGACGCGTTCGAGAATGATGTAGGCTGCGCCCGCGATGCGGATGGCTCCGTGGGCTTGGTTACCGGCGGAGATCGTCGTCTCCTCTCCTTCGGGAGGGGCGATCTTGATCCAGCCGTCCGGCTTCCCGCGCTTCTGGATCGTGAGTGGCTCTTCTATGACCCCGGCGGAGAGACGGATTACTCGGGCGATGGGGATGTCTTCCGGCCAGGTCCGGGCCTGGAGGCGGAGAACAGGGGAGGGGGTGTTGTCGCTGAAGAAGGGCGTCACCTCGATCTCGTACAAGGTGTCCGGCGCCAGGCCAATCAAGCTGCCTCGCAGTTCAGGATCGCGCGGGGCTGGAACGAGGTCCATGCCTCGCTGCCACTTGGTCTTGCCGCCTGCCCGATAGCGGATCTGGGCTGAGGCATTGCGTTTCGTGGGGTACTGGTTGATGGCCAGGCGGACACCGATGGCTTCGAAGGTAGGGATTGCCATGGCGTGGTCGACCCAAGGAGCCTTCCGGGGGTAGTCGTCTGGACGTTTTGGTTGGGCGGTCCAGAGCGTCGCTTCGCGATCGAACACGCCACTGACTCCACTGAGCCAGCAACCGGCCAGGTCCGCCTGTGGGCGGGCAATGGCCGACACCCGGAGTTCGTCGATGTCCCCGACGAACCCTCGCCCAAGCACCAGTTCGCTACTCGGAGTGGACAGCTTCCCTGCTGGGACTGTGCGTGCCTGGTAGCGGGTGAGGCGGTCTGTGTGGAGTCCGTTCACGAATAGCGAGAGGCGCTCCTTCGGGGCGGCCTCGGGATCGTATCGGCAAGCCACATGCACCCATATTGAACACGGGATGTATTCAACCGTCTTCATGGTGGCTCGCCCTTCGCTGGTCTGCACGGCAAAATCAATTTTGGCTCGTCCGCGTTCGTAGGTATTGATCGCCCAGGAGAACGTCCCCGGGAGCTCTATAACGTGACCAAATCGGGGGCTTTCCGGACGCGGGAAACGGAGCCAGGCTTCGACGGTGAAGCCAGCCGAGAGGTCTGGTTGATTCTTGGCGGGAATGGTCGTCTGAGTTTTGCCATCAAGATGGAGTGCTTGGTTGATGACACCGTCGTTCACGAAGGTCAGTGTCTCGGCCAATCCCGTGCGGTTGTAGGTCGAGGCGTCTGCGGTGTCTCCGTCGAGGTGCAGCAACAGCACCGTCTTGGCATCCGGCACGCATGGCGCGGGGGACGGGGGGGCGGCGACCGCGGCAATGGCGCAGAGCAGAAGCGTACCGGTGAACATGTGGAGACGTGTGCCGAGTGAGCGAGGGGGCTGTTTCATGTGGGATTCCGTCGTTCGGACAGAGCTGGGATCTCAGGGCGGGGCAGCGTTTTTCTGCACGGCACCGCCTTTGAACGTCACCCCCGTCTCTGGGGGCGTACCGAGAGGAGCAGGCGCTGCGTCTCGGCTATTCCTGGAGGCGCGCCGCGTGTTCCATGGGCAGATCTGTGATCTCAGGTGCGCCAGTGCTGTCGGCCGATGGAGCGACAAAAACGACATGTGGCAGACCGAAATGGACCCCCTGTTTGCCCGCGTGAGCGGGGACTTCTACGCGACCAGGTGGGACATCTCTTTGGTAGATTGCGTCGCCGTGTTGAGGGCTCCAGGTGGTTGTCATATCGGTCTTCTGCCACGACTCCGGGGGTGTGTAATCCCCGCGTTTGTGGACCGCGATGTAGATGCGTGCCGGTGCGGTCACGGTGAAAGAGAACGCCGTTCCCGCGGCTTGGGTGTTTCCTCGGGCCACGGTGATGCGGGGCAGTCCGACCAGCCGTTCGGGGAGCGTCTCGATCCGGTACTTGCCTCGGGTCGTCCGTTCGATGACGCCCTCGGGGGGAGAGTCTGTTTCACCTACCAGCTCGCGGAGTTCGGCGATGTGGTCTGCTCCGACAGCACGGGGCGTCGCCTTGTGCTTTCTGCACAGCGCGGCTGCGTATCCGGTGGCTATCCCCATCTGGCCACATGTGAGCATTACCCTCGGGCCACCCAGGCCGACATGTGAACAGCTGAAGCATCGTCCGGCCATCATGAGGTTCTCGACGTTTTTCGAGTACAGCGACCGGAAGGGGATGTAGTAGCGTCCTACAGGAAGGAAAAGGGCAGTGGACAGGAAGTCCGGCGTGTCCGGCCCTGCGTCTGCCTTGAGTTTTCTCTGGTAGTGGACATCTATGGCGCGTGTTTCACTCACGACCGTGTCCGGGAAGTAGCGTTGTTCTACGGCGTCCTTCATGGTGTAGATGTGGTCACCGATCAGGCGCCGAGATTCGCGCTTCCCGCTCAGGTAGCCGACCCAGTCCAACTCGCGTGTACTGTTCCTGGCGTTCTGCTTGGCGTTCGCGAATGAACCGTAGATAGCCCTCAACATGTGGTCACGGATCTCTTCCGCATCGTCGATGGCGTGTTTGTCGTTACTGCTGTATTCCCAGAACCACTCCCCTTTGAGTGCGGCGTGCTTACCGGCTACGGGCAACGCCCAGGGGACCTCTGGGAATGTGCTTGGGACATCGACTTCTCGGGAGTACCAAAGCAGCGAGGCCCCCATGACGCGATTGTCAGGTTCTTTCGGGGACCAGAGCTGGCCCCACTTGGGCCAGTCTTCGCCGAACTCGTTGCGGCCTTCTCTGCCATAGCGGAATTCGGCTCCGGCCCAGAAGCCAATCCAGCCATCCCCGGTACAGTCGATGAAAACCGGAGCGGTGACGCTTATGGTCCTGCCCGTCTCAATATGCTGAGCGTTGACGGTCTGGATGCGAGCCCCTTCCGTCGTCACGCCGTAGGCACGCCAACTGCGGAAAATCTGCACCGTGTCGAGTGCGTCCATGGCCGTCCGTCGCTTGCGGTCGTCTTTCAGGGCTTCCGCGGACCCATTAGGCCAGTGGTCGGTGTCGATCCGTTTGATGATGTCTTCGCCCTTGGCATGAATGCCCTCCGTATGGACGCGGATTTCTCCGCTGGCATTGCCGCCGAGGACCGGGCGGTCGTGGACAAGAGCGACCTTCAGCCCCTGTTGCCCGGCGGCGATGGCCGCAGCGCAGCCCGAGATGCCTCCTCCAACGATCACGACATCGAATGTGCCGGCTGACTCAGGCGTTGCAGGGCGCCCGTGAAGGGCGTTCCGCCAGTCGCGTAGCGCGGCGGGATCGTCTGGGGGCTGGAAGCCCAGGTCCGTCGTGAGCAGGAGGGCATCGCAACGGCCGTCAAAGCCGGTCAGGTCCTTGAGCTCGACGGAGATATCTCCGGTTGGGAGTTCGATCGTGCCACCATCCTCCCAACCCCAGGTTTCCCCTGTTCCGAATACGGTTTCTGCGGGTGTCCCATCGATGATTGCTCTGAAGCGTCCCGGGGGATCCCACGGGCCGGGCACCCAGTCCTTCGTCCGAACCCATAGCCGGTGGTCGCCTGCAGTGCGCACAGTGGCGGTCGTTTGAGCATTGTCGACAGGTTTGCCCAGGCCGTGGGCAAGGAGATAGGGAGATCCCATCAAATGAACGAATTGCTGGTCGAGTTTCCAGCCACCTTTGTTGGCGAAACTCTCGGCTTCGATCAGGATGTGGTCTGCCATTGCCGTTCCCATTGTGAGTGCTGTCAGTGAGGAGAGAAGGAGGCGTTTGGTGTATCTGCCTGTCATTCGTTTTCCCTGAGGTTGACGCTTCGTCGTGGTCTTGTGCGTTCCGGGGCCCAGGTGGGGGTGGCGCTTACAGTGCCAAGGACCTCTTCAGTGCCGCTCTCGCCAGCAATCGAGTCGAGTCGAGAACGGGGAGTGGGCAGTCATCCGGGTTAACCAACAGCGGGATCTCCGTGCAACCGAGCACGACCGCGTCGCAGCCTTGTTCTTTGAGGCCCTCAATCACACGGTTGAAGTATAGCCGGGATTCCTCCCGGAACACACCGTTCACCAGCTCAGTAAAGACGATTCGATCAATCGTGCTTCGGTCGTCGTCAGCAGGGACGGCACACTGGATGCCGGACGCCGTTAACGTGTCCCGATAGACGGGGCCGGTCATCAAGTACTTGGTCCCCGTGACTGCGAGTTTGCTGAACCCGCAAGCAAGAGCGTGTTCAGCAACCACTTCGGCGATGTGAAGCCACGACAAGGGGGACTGATCACGTACCCATGGCATGGCCTGGTGGATGGTATTGTCCGGGCAGATGACGAATTCCGCCCCGGAGGCCTTGAGCTTCCTTGTGGACGAGAGCATCAGCTCGGCGACGGCCGCCCAGTTGCCGTTCCGGATCGGGACCATGTACTCACCCAGTGGGTGCGTATGCATGGAGATCTCGGGATGCATGTGTTCTCCCATGGTCGTCGGGGCTTCCCGGCAGATCGTCCGGTAGCAGAGAGCAGCTCCTTCGGCGCTGCAGGCGACAATGCCGATGTGGGCCGCCTTTGGGACTTCATCTATCATGCGGCGTTCCCCTTTCCTGGACACGGCTCGTGGTCACGGGCGAGAAAGCGGTTGTCGTATTGATCACGGAGTACCCGACGTACCGGATGGCGTCCAGGGGCTCGGACAGCCTATGGCGGACGGTCTGGTCTGCGGTTCCCATTGTGATGGTCCCGGCCTCCAGGTCGGCGTCGATGGTCAGCTCAAACCGGGTGTAGGGGGGAGCCGCCAGCGCTTTCTCCGTTCGGTTTCCGGGTGCCTTTCCTTCGAAGATGGAGAGCATGCGGCGGCCGCCGAGATAGAGTCCGCAGTAGATGAGATCGGCCTGTTTGGTGCCGTCGCCGAACACGAAGAAGCCGTTGCGCCAGGCCCCCGTTGACTTGTCCTGCTGCTGCGACTGCAGCTTCAGCATGAACCGGAGATGGCCTGTCCGGGCGGTTGGTAACGCCTGCAGCGCGACTCCGCCCGCCTGGTTGCCCCGTACGCTGTAGCCGAGATCACATTCGTCGACCGCAACGCCGTTCAGGAGAGTGAACGCGGGGTCAAGCTTGCCGGGGATGAGGAGGGGCTGAGTGGTGGTCTTGGGGCGGCCATCGGGCGGCTGTCCCGGGGTGTATCCCGGGTTTGAGGTGGGCATGAGCGCGTCGACGGATGTTCGCCACCGGACCAGTTCTGCCCGCAGTCGATCCACCTGTTCGGGATGCGTCCCAGCAAGATTGTTCGCCTCGCCGATATCGTTTTCGAGGTTGTAGAGCTCAACCCGGTTCTCAGCAAAGAGCTCAACGAGCTTCCAGGGGCCGGAACGTACGGCCCCCGCCGGCTTCCCGCCTTGTGGGCTGTAGTGCGGGTAGTGGAAGAAGAGCGGTCGATGACTGGGACTGGTTTCGCCTCGGAGCAGCGGGACCAGTGAGATCCCGTCGGGGCCTTGCAGCACGGGTGACTGTGCCGTTGCCAGCTCTGCGATAGTTGGGTAGAAATCGACACTTGAGACCGGGACGTTGCACACGCTCCCCGGCTTCGTTACCCCGGGAGCCCGGACGAGAAGCGGCTCTCGGATGCCGCCTTCATAGATGTGTCCCTTGCCGGCCCGAAGGGGGGCGTTGCTGGTGACGCGGGACAAGCCGCCATTGCCGGACATGAAGAACACCACCGTGTTCCGGGTGAGTGCGAGCCGTTCCAGCGTGTCGAGGATCCGGCCGACACCGTCATCCAGGCTCTGCACCATTCCCGCGTAGGTGGCGTTGACCTGGATTCCCGCTCCAGCCGCTTTGGCGTTGTACTTCGAAACGTACTCGGGTTTGGCCTGAATGGGGGTGTGGACAGAGTGATACGACTGGTAGAGGAAGAAGGGGTGATCGCGGTTGGTCTCGATGAACCGTATGGCCTCACTGGTCAGGCGATCGGTAAGGTACGTCCCCTTGGTCATCTGCGACAGGTTCATACGGTTTGGCAGGAAGTAGCCTCCCGAAGGGCTCCCCGCGTGTGTTCCCCCGACATTGGTGTCGAAGCCCTGGTGTTCGGGTAGGTGGTTCGTCCCACCCAAGTGCCATTTGCCGATGTGACCGGTGACGTACCCCCCCGTCCGCAGGTGTTCAGCGATGGTCACCACCCCCAGGGCGAGCTGTCGGTGGCTGTTGGGACCGAGGATCTTCTCCCTGCGGGTCGGTCGTTTGCCGGGGATCCATTCGGTCAGGTGCAGGCGGGCCGGGTACTTGCCGGTCATGATGCTGGCTCGGGTCGGCGAGCAAACGGGGCTGGCTGCATAGGCATCGGTGAAGCGCATGCCGGTACGGGCAAGTCGGTCAAGGTTCGGCGTCTCGTAGAACGTGTTCCCGTAGCAACCCAAATCTGCCCAGCCGAGGTCGTCGGCAAGTATGAACACGATGTTCAGAGGGCGTTTGGCCGGGGAAGTCGCCCGAGTCGGGCTCTCGGCGCAATGAGCTGTCCCGACGAGGATGGCGCCCCCGAGAGCAGGTCCCATCAGCACTGCTCTTAAGATGCTCCGGATGGTCGCTCTCATTGTTCCTCACATCGGTTCTGTTCAGAAGGCGGTGGTGATGCGGTACTATAGGTCGAATCCGCCTCCTGTGGGGGGCTGTCCCGGAATGGCGTATCGAGATGATGGCTTTCTGCTCCTGAGGGGGCATAGTCCAAGCGATGTCATGCACTCTCTTCCCCAAAAGGAGTTTTTCGTATGTTGCAGTTTGGTCTAATCGGCCTGGGACACCACGGCAAGAACGCTGTGGCGCCGGCTTTTTTCCATGATGAGGCACCAGCGGAGCTCCGGGCTGTGTGCGACCTGCGTGCGGATGCGCTCGAGGCCTTTGAGCGGCCGGTCAAGGGGAAACACCTGGACTACCGGGAGATGCTGCAGGACGACGAACTTGATGCTGTCTATGTTGCCGCCGGGATGGATCTGCACTACGGCATTGTCATGGACTGCTTGAGAGCCGGCAAACACGTCATCGTCGAGAAACCGATGGCCGCCACTCTCGACCAGTGTAAAGAGATGGTGGCCACCGCCGATGCGGTTGGGCTGGTTCTAGCCGTCAATTTCGAGACCCGCTACAGCGAGCAGAACGCGGTTCTTCGGCGCTGGCTCACGGGCGGTCATCTCGGGCGTGTCGAGGCTCTGCATTTTGCCAACATGTGGGATGGACACAAGCGATTCGGTCCAATCAAAGAGCGTCGTGCTCGACTGATGGCTTTGGCGGGGGCCCTGGACTGCGGCATCCATAAGCTGGATCAGGCTCGTTTCCTGGTTGGTGGGACCTGGGGGTACGTCGATGCGCTCGGGGCATGGCTCGACGAGGAGGAATTCGAGCCTCCGCCTCACATCGCGATTCTCGGCCAACTGGACAATGGGATCAGCGTCTCCCTCAATGCGAGCCTTGCCTGGGCGGCTAACATCAAGCCGCGGCCCATGGTCAACACGCTGGAAATTGCGGGCGTTGAAGGAGTGGCGCTTTGCCGGTCAACTCCTGACTTCAAGCGTATGTCAATGGAGCTTCACAGCAACACGCTTTGCGAACAGGTGGACATTGACTGCACGGGACACACCAACGATATCGTGTTGACACTTGCCGAATTTGCTGGTGTGGTGGCACACGGCCGGACGCCTGGAACGCTGATGGCTTCAGGCGAGGATGGCTATTGGGCCCAATTCGCTACAGAAGCGGCGAACGCGAGTGCTCGCCGACATCGGGAGGACGTGCGATGACTGATTACACCGCAGTGGTACACGGGACGATGATCGACGGCACGGGACGGCCCCCGGTGCCGGACAGCGTGGTCCTCATCAAGGACAAGCTGGTCGACGCGGTGGGCGCGGCCGGGGAGGTAGAGGTCCCCCCCGATGCACGTGTGATCGATGCGACCGACAAGACGGTGATGCCGGGACTGATCGAAGCGCATGCCCATGTCGGCGGGGATACCAAAGCCATCCAGACTCTGCAGCTCTCGCTGCAACGGGGTATCACGACCGTTTGCAGCGTGTCGGCCAATGTGTCTGGAATCAAGCTCAGGGATGGGATCAACGCAGGGCACGCTCGCGGGTGTGCCCGAATGATTGCGGGGTGCATTGTCACTCCCACCCACGGGCATGTCAAGTTCCGGACCGCTGACGGCCCCTGGGAGGTGCGGAAGGCGGTCAGAGAGATGGTGATGGCCGGTGCGGACTTCATCAAGACCGCGGCATCCGGCGGCTTCTGGGCGGCGGACGAGACGTGCGCTGTCCGCAATTACACGCTGGAGGAACTGGAGGCGCTTTCTGATGAAGCGCATGCGTGGCACGTGCCGGTTGTCGTGCATGCCCACACAGATCCAGGGCTCGCGAACTCAATCACGGCCGGAATTGACCAGATCCATCATGGCGCGTTTATTGGCGCCGAAGCGGTCCACGGAATCAAGGACCGCGGTCTGTACTTCGTGCCGACACTGCGGGTCACGAGTGATCGGAACATCGTGGCCTGGCCCGACCGTCCGTGGATGATGGAGGAGATGCGCCAGTCGCAACCGATTCACCGTGAGGGGGTGCGCCTGGCCTACGAGATTGGTGTGTCTCTGTGCGTGGGGACGGATTACCCGGGGTCGGCTCACGGCTGGTACGTGGGCGATGCCACTCCCTTTGAACTGCAGGAATTTGTTGCCTGTGGCGTTTCGCCCATGGACGCGATCGTCGCAGCGACCAAGACGAATGCGGAGGCCTTCCGCAAGCAGGATAAGCTTGGCACTCTGGAGGCAGGGAAGTACGCGGATCTCCTGATTGTCAGTGGCGATCCTCTAGATGACATTGCTATTTTGTATGACCAGGAGAATATCAAGCTGGTCATGAAGGAGGGAAAGGTCGAGTCGGTCGACGACGAGCACGCGGGTTACTACAGCGTTCGTCTGCCGCAGCCTCCGGAACGGGGAGCGGGGATTGTGGACTGACATCAGCTGATGAGTCGCCGAGTGAACCGGTTCAGCGACAAAATGTATGTTGCCGTTCCGGCGCAGAGGAGGACTCCGGCCGGGCATGAGGGGTTGTACAGAGGGCCGTCACCAAACACCTTGGCCGCGATGCAGTAGACGGGGTCAGCGAAGATCATGTGGGTCAGGTAGATGCCGAGGGGGAGGCCCGCCAGTCGGGCGATCTGTTTCACGGGGCCGACTGCGGGGAGCGTCCGAGCGACGAGGAAAGCGCCCACGCCCCAGACCAGTGTGCCCAGCGTGAAGGTGTTTTCCCAGAGAGGGAGCGGTTCGATCCGGCTCCAGGCAATCACCTCGCAGATGTGGCTTGCCATTCCGGCCACGAAGAGAAGCAGTGCTCCTCGGAGGCCGGGCAAGTGTTCACGCTGGGCGAGCATGACCCCGACTGCGGTGAAGAAGGCTGAGAAGAAGATCCCGTTGCGGGTGTGGATCGGCAGGTTGAGCCCAGCTGGCGTTGCGCTGTATGTTCCGCCCAGAACCCCGATCACATAGAGCAGCAAGGCAATCGCCAGCATGACGTCAGGCTTGCGGTGACCGCGGGTCGCGACCACGAAGAGGAGCCCTCCCCACAACGCCACCAGGAACCACAGGTGGATAGCTGGTCCTTCAAGGAGGAACAGCTCCAGACTGCCTGTTACGCGCCCCCACCGGAAGGCGATGGCCTGTGTCCAGGCACCAATTCGTTCTGGGCCGATCAGATCACGGAGGCCGGGGGGGGCAAACAGGTAGACGATCCACCAGAGAACAAAGAGCCCAAGCAGACGTCGTGTTGAGCGCAGCAACTGTGTCTTGGCTGAACGCCCCTTGAGCAACCCCTTTTCGAAGAAGAAACCCGCTGCCACAAAGAAGAAGGGGACGGCCCAACGGCAGCATTGGTTGACCCACGTTCCCAGAGAGTCCAGGGCTCCTGAAGCCGGGAACGTGTGCATCGTGACGATGGCACACACGGCCAGAACGCGGACGAAATCGATACCGACGAGGCGAGGCGACGTCGTGGGCGGGGATTCTTGCTCCAGTACAGGGGCAGGCGTACTTTCGTTGGCCATTCGAGGTCCAGCTGTGGGTGTGTGGCTACTCAGAGCATACGGGAGCCGTCAAGATAAAGGCTTGTTCAAGGGTGGCAAACCGGCAGTTTGAGTTATCGTCCCATTGGGTCGCCTGAGGCCAGAGTCAGGTCGAAGTCCATATTCAGAGGAGCGTCACGCAGATTGGTCGCCCGTCCGGAGAGCCATGCCAGGAAGAAGGCATGCACGTGGATGATCACGGACTGCAGCGGCGGTGTGTCTGGTGTGCCGTTGTAAGGAGCCCAGGTCGGTTCGGGGGCGTCGGCCGTGGTATGGATGACCCCCTGGCTCTCCCAATACCCCGGAACTCTCAGGCTTCCCCATGGACTGTCGGCGGTGCGGAAGCGCCAGACACCGTCAAGGACATGGGCGTCCTTTGGGACGCTGTGCCGTACATCGTGGACCAGCCAGCGACCATCTGCGCGGACGTCGAAGGAGGAGGCCATACCGCCGAAAAGTCTTACCGTACGACGAGTGCCCCGGTTGTCTGTGAGCACAGACGTTCCCTCGATGATTGCGCCGGTGGACGTCTCCAGCAACAGCAGCCCTGATCGAGCATCGACAGGAAAGAAGACTCAATGACTGAACACATCCGCTACCCGACTCAGGATCTCCCCTTGCTGCCTTCTCGTTCAG
The DNA here is from genome assembly GCA_018676675.1 of Lentisphaerota bacterium. GTDB lineage: Bacteria > Verrucomicrobiota > Lentisphaeria > Oligosphaerales > JABHEG01 > JABHEG01. The sequence goes on along the minus strand of JABHEG010000196.1, from coordinate 73,717 downwards.
TTGTCGTTTGCGGGGGTGGTCCGGCAGGCTGCAGCGCCGCGATAGCCGCAGCTCGGCAGGGGCTGAATGTGCTCTTGGTCGAGGGGCAGGGCCAGCTTGGAGGGATGGGGACGAGTGGACTCGTTTCTCATTGGCTCGGGGGACGACGGAAGGATGGTACGTGGGTGGTCGGGGGGATTTTCCGGGAGGTGAGCATGGAGGCCGCTGAGCAAGGGATTGCTTTGCTTCCAGTTGTCTCCCCCGGGCAGAAGTACACTCCTCACGGCTGGTATCTCGGCCTGATCCATGGTGTTCCTTTCGATCCGTTTGGCATGGCGGCTTACCTGGATCGCAAGATGGCTTCAGAGCAGGTCGACGTTCTCCTGCACACACACGTTGTCGACGCCGTACGGGTCGAGGGGAGGATCACCCATGTCATCCTGTACAATAAGGGGGGCTTGCAGGCTGTTCCTGCCCAGGCAGTCATCGATGCGACCGGCGATGCAGATGTGGCTGCTCGGTTCGGTTGCCCTTTCGACAAAGGGCGCGACGATGATGGCGCGATGACGCCGGTGACACTGGAGGTGCACGTTGACGGTGTTGATCAGGAGGCCCTTGCCAGCTACATCGATGCCAATGACAGCCCACGATTCCGGGCGTTGATTGCCGATTTGCGGGAACGGGGTGAATGGCCGCTCCCTGTGGATATCCTGATTTCCGTTCAGCTGACTGAGCCGGGGACCATGATGCTCAATACAACACGGCTGTGCGGGTACGACGGAACGGACGGCGCTTCCGTTACGCGTGGGATGGTTGAGGGGCGAGCTGAGATCGAGGCTCTGGTGACGTGTTTGCGTCAGCACGTGCCCGGGTTCTCAGCGGCTCGAATCAAGACTGTTGCATCGCTTCTTGGGGTGCGAGAAACTCGCCGAATTCGTGGTGAATACCGGCTTACTGTGGCCGATTTGATGAGGGAGAACACGTTCCCGGATGTTGTCGGTGTGTCTTGTTACGGTTGGGATCTGCCGGATCCAAAGAAGCCGTCACACCAGCCCATGCACGGTAAGGCGAAACCTGCTCTGACGCCGATTCCCTACCGGATCATGGTTCCGCTTGGAGTGGATAACCTGGTTTGCCCGGGGCGGGCTGTCAGTGTTGAACGTGACGTGATGGGGCCGTTGCGTGTCATGGCGCCCTGTATGGCGATGGGAGAGGCGGCAGGGATTGCTGCCGGACAGGTTGCTCGGGACGAACTCCCGTTTTGCCAGGTCGACACGGACGCTCTGCGGACCGAGTTGTCCCGGCATGGGGCAATCCTGGACGGCGTTCCTTAGCTTGAGCCGCCGCGAAGAGGGTTCCGCGTCGGGGTTCACAGTTAGCCGGTTCACCGCTCAACGGTTGGGAACAGGCAATTGCACCCAATTTGAAGGACGAACCGTCTTGGTCATGCCCGACAAACAACGGTGAACCACTGAACCGTGAACCTGCTCCCCCCCTCCGCGGGCTCTCCGCGGAGGGTCTAGCCTGTCCAGCCGAGTTTGGCCGAAACTCGATCGGCGTGTTGGCGGATGGTGCGTCCCACGTTGGGGAACGCGTGCGCAGGGATTCGGTCCTCGGGGCCGGTCGTCCAGATTGCCGCAACCGGTGTGCCGTAGCGGCCGAAGACGGGGGCACCAACGCAATGGACCCCACGGAGCAATTCTCCCCGATCAACGGCGTAGCCGGCTTGGCGCACCTTTGCCAGTTCCCGCCTGAAGTGATCGGAGGACAAGATCGTGTTCTCGTTGAACTGGTCGTAGCTCAAGCTCCGGATGACCTGTTCACGCTCGTCCGGCGGCAGATACGCAAGCATGGCCTTTGTTGGCGCCGCGGTATGAGCGGGGATGCGCATTCCCAAGTCGACAGAGAACTTGAAGGGATGCGTCCCCAGAACCTGTTCCATGACCACGCCTTCATTCTGAACCATGGTGCCGATCAGGACCGTCTCGCGCACGGCGTCTCGACACTGCTGCATGACCTCGAGGGCTGCGGGGACGAGTGGCTCGTCACTCAACGTGCTGCAGCCCATGCCCAGCAACTTGGAGCTCACCGAGAAACGTTTCTGGCCATCGCGTTGCAGGTAGCCATGGTGAAGGAGTGTCATCGTGACCCGGAAGACACTGTTTTTGGGGAATCCGAGCTGTTCGGTCAACTCAGAGACCCCGAGGCCTTCAGGGCGTTGGACGAGGTGCTCGAGAATCGCCAGAGCACGCTCCAGATTCGGGATGCGGTAGCGTGTGTCGGCTGACAGTTCGGTGTCTCGGTCTGTCATGTGACCTATCTCGCTGCCCGCAGCTTCCCGTCGCTGTCCGTCACGGGGCAGACAACTCGGAATCCCACGTTGTAGACTTGCTGCCAGGCAGGGAAGGCCAGACGGAACGCGGAACGGGCTCGATGTGGCCTGTCACGCCAGGAACCGCCGCGCACAACCCGTTTTTCCATCGGGTTTCCCGGAGCATTTCGGTCGTCGCCGACATACGGGTAGGGCTTGTACAGAGACCGGGTCCACTCAGCGACGTTCCCATGCATGTCATGGAGGCCCCAAACATTAGGTTTGTAGGTTCCGGGTGGGGCAAGATGGAGGACCTTGTCGTTGACATTGAAGATGGCTGGCAGGAAGGCAGCCATGGGGTGCGGCTTGGGAATCGGTTTCGGGTTCACCCCGCGGACGGCGAGTTTGCTAGTTGTGCTGTCAGCGAGGTTTGCGTGTTCTCCGAATGGCGTTGCCACGCCCCCAAACGACAGAGGCGTATCGGCTCCGGCGCGGCAGGCCCATTCCCATTGAGACTCGGTGGGAAGTGAAAACGCTCGTCCTGTCTTCTTTGATAACCATTCACAGAATGCCATTGCCCTGGTCCAGGAGACGCGGATAACCGGTTTGTCAGGCTGGTTGACGTAATAGCCACGGTCGACTTGGTCCTTGTAGCGCATGTCGTAGACGCCGCTGTCGTGTTCAGAATCGAATTGGGCATACTGCTGGTTCGTTGTCTCGAACCGGGCGAGCCAGAATGCCTGGGGAACGGTCACCGGTGCGGCCGGCCGTTCATCGGGTCGACCGTTCGCATCACCCATCACGAACGTTCCTGCCGGGACGAGAGCCAGAGACAGGTGGAGGCCATCCCCCAAGTCGATCTCGAGTGTACTGGTGGTCGCTTGCATAGCGACGGCTTTCTCCCGGTTGAAAGGCCAACCGGTGACGGTCGGAGCGGGTGCCGCGGGAGCGCGTGCCCGGGGAGGCGGCTCAAAGGCCACCGCTTTCGTGTACGGTGTAATGACTTCTTCGATGTCCTCATCGACGGCGGCGTACTTGCGCCGGTTGTCTCGGCGGGCGGATACATACTCGTTCTTGATGCGGGAGACCGCTTCCTTCCACGTCCCATAGTAGGGCACATTGAGATCAATCCAGGTGATCAGTCGATCCCAGGCTTCCGTGGTGAGTTTGACCCCATGGTGTCCTTTGGAGAGAAGCTGAACGAGCTCGCTTGTATCGGCATGGAATTCGAGTGGTGTCAGCGTGTGGTAGTCCCCCTCCGGTCCGTTCCTTCGCACGTACGGATGCAGCGCGAGATATGGTTTCGAGTAGCGGTTCTGAGCTGGAGGGAAGCCGACCATCTCTCCATCGTCGACGAATGATGGAATCTTGGCGTTCTTGCCTGAGTGACAACCCACACAATGCCGATCAAGGACCGGCTGCACTTCTCGCTGGAAGCTGAAGCCGCGCTTGGGGCCGTGCCAGCTGGCAATGGGCTTTGGGGCTGAGCGAGACGCGAGTGTGTTCCTGGCCGGCGGGACTTCCGTCTGCTTCTCGTGACATCCGACACAGGACACGAATTCGCCGGGCATTCCCACGAACCAACTTCGCATCTGGGCCAACGCTTTGCCCTCTGCATCGAGGGGCTGGACTGCCAAAGGCACATTGGCAGGAATGTTGAAAACAGCGGACCCGTCCTCGAAGACTGGGACTGTCCCCAGAAGGCGCCGCACATCCCAGGGCCCTTCATAGCCGATGACGTAGTGACCTCCACTGTGTCGGTAAGCGTACTCATACTGGAACACTCGAAGGTTCTTCACAGTTCCCTTGGGAACGCCGCGGAGTCCGCGGCCGATGTGAATGTCCTGGATGTAGACCGTGGCCTCGGGGTGGCCGGGGCGGACCCGGTCTGCTATGACAGGCGGACGCTTCTGCGGACGCAGGGGGAACGGCTCCAGGCAATGATGGCCGGGCACAACCTTAAGCGGAACAAGGTTGTCATGGATGTCGGCAAGGTAGATACCCCAGGACGAACTAGCGGACGGACGGCAGGCAACAAGGAAGGTCTCCTCATCAACGGGGTAGGGGTGCAGGAACTTCGGCCACGTATTGCCGACCAGATTGTCCTTGATGACCGGGTTGACCGGTTTGCCGAAGCCGGGGATCTTCTGGATGGCGCCGTCGGCTTCATGCCGGCCCAACGCTGCGTCGAAGAGCACCATTTCCCCCATTTTCGCCGGCCCATGGTGGCCGGACACTATGGCGATGAATTTGGTTGAGCTTTCCGGGATTGGCCGTGCGAAGAAGAGGCTGTTGGGCCAGTAGGAATTGCTGCCGTAGAACTCGACCTGATTTGTCCCATCGGGATTCATGTGCATCAAGACTCGGCTGAAGTAATGGGCTGAATCCGTGTACTCCCAGCGGGTGTAGAACACGCGCCCATTGGCCAGCACAGTCGGATTCCAGTTGTTGTCCTGATCAAAGCAGAGACGGCGGATGGCAGTGCCGTCGGCGTTGGCGATGTGAAGGTTGCCGACGTAATCGTTGCCGCCCACGCAGGGCACAGCGTGGTGCCCGCTGTTCGATATGAAGAGGACGCGCCCATCAGGGAGGTAACAGGGGTCGTAGCTATCGATTTCGGTGATCACTTTTCGGAAACCACTGCCATCGATATTGGCTTCGCAGACGGTGCCGTTGGTCGAGAAGAGCATGCGTGTTGCGTCGAAGTGGAGATCGACATCGCCCACGAAGGTACGCTCTTTGGGCTTGAACAAAGTGACGTCGTCTGCGTGCGAGGACCGCAGTGGGAAGGCCGCGATCTCGTTGTCTATTTTGCGGTTGTGGAGGCGGTCATTGCCCTGCCAGTTTTGGGTCAGCCCTTCGGTGCCTTTCCGCTTGACAAACAGGACGCGTTTGAAGTCGAGGGCGGGGTTCGCGAGCAGCGCATCTTTCCTCAGCGCAGTCCACCGGAAGAGGAAGGGCTCAATTGCGGCGAGGGCTTTGGCGTCCTTTGTTCGGGCCTCCCGGACAATCGTGTCAGCTTCCTTGACCATGGCCTCAATGCGGGCCAGGCGGTCTGTATTCGCGCCTGCTGCTTCCGGGAAACGGTGAGCAATTGATCGTACAGCTCGGACCAGAGCGTCTTCGTTCAGTTGCTGGCGGAAACCCTCAGCTTCGCCAGCCCACTTGTTGAGGTAGTAGGCCTCCCGAACAGCCTGCAGGCTTTTGGGGGTCGAACAACTCTTTGCCAGCTTCAGGGCCGTGTCCGCGATTTCTCCTGAGCCGGCGCGCGACGCATAGCGCTGAGCCAGTTGGCGAAAATCACCCGATTTCCACGGTTTGCTCCAGATGCGGTCTTTGAGCTCCCAGCGGATCTGGCGGGCGTCTGTCTCGGCTGGGAAATCCGACCGGATTTGGTTCCAGACCGCGTTGATTGTCTGGCGGCTCTTTGAGCCGGGGGTTTTGCTTGTCGAGAAGTAGAAACCGTGCCCGCCACCATTGTTGTAGATCATGAAGAGGAGCCGGTTGGGGCCTTTGATGAGAGGGACCTTCACTTTCTCCTGATTCGGGGCCGGGCCGCGGGGGACATCATGCTCGAATGTCTTCTTGCCGTTGAGCCACAGGGCCATTCCATCATCGCTGCCGAAGTAGCACTTCAGGGGCTGTTTCTTGGGAGAGGTGATTGTGCGCTGTAGGAACGTGGCTGCGTTCCCGGAAGACTTCAGGGTGTGCACCGTACCGTCGTTCAGATCACGTCTGATCTCCCACTTCTTTCCTCCGCAGGGCTTGTCGGTGTCCCAGCTCTCGAGAGGAGGGAAGGCGGTCTTGAACCGCTTCTTGCTGTCTGCTCGGAAAGGGCCCACAAGATGCCAGGGCCCCAACTGAGTTCCGCCCGGGCCGCGAGTGGTTTTGCGCTGGTCTTCAGGAGAGGCGTCGGCGAGTTTCTCAAGCGATACGCGCACGGTCTCCTGCCACGTTGCCTGACGGGTATACTCCTTCGGTGCGGCCCTCAGCCCGGGCATGCACAGAGCCGTCGCAATCGAGACTACGAGCGAGACGCGTATGAGGGAGTGCCCGTGTCGGCAGCCAGGGGAAGTGAGCGGTAGCAAGGTGGCTTTCTTCAGCATGTCTCTTTTCCTTCGGCGGTGTCGCGGCGTGAACGGCCGGTTGGGTGCGCCCAGGTCATCTTCTCGTGCCGACGTCGTCAGGTGAGCCTTTCCTGAGGGTTGTCTCAGGGCGGATCTACCATCGTTGCTTCATGGGCTCAGCGACCGCGTTCTATATAGCAAACGCTGTTTGAGGTAGAGACAATAGCCGATCCATAGGGGTAACGCAAGTGGGCTGGGGAGGGAGAGGGAGGAGCGTGCCGAACACGCGAAACGCGCTCGTCGGTCGCTCCCTGGGGAGGGCGCTGCTTGCGGGACCGTCACTGGGGGCTTGAGCGGAGTCGAATTCTTGTGTCCGTACACCCTCTGAACGATTGTGTACGCATTCCCGCAGAGCGATGAACGACGAGCATTTTCTGAGCTTTCAAGCGTGAGTCGACCCCCGGTGGGGGCATTCACGCTTGTGCCCCCGTTACTCAGGGGCGGAAGAGGTGCTCGGCAGCGTGCCCGATTGGGCTATTCTTGCCAGAATATCGTTCAGCTTTTTCGTGTGCTCTTCGCACTTTTGTTTGTTCTCTGCCGTCGCTTCCGGGCGAGTGAGCAGCCAGTTCTCCAGGTCACCAGCTGTCTGGTGCAACTCGTTCATGAGGTCCGCACAGGACCGTGCTTGGCTCAGGACACTCTCGGTCTCTTCGGCAGCGCTGTCTTCCAGACGGCCTATTGAGTGCTCGACCTCGACTTTCTCAAGCTGCTGCTCATGCGTGACCAATTTCTTCTGGAACGCCTGGAAGGTGGCGGCGTTGGCCTCATTCTGGGGCGGATTTGTCTTGATCCAGTCGTCGAGTTCCTTGCGGGTCTCCTTCTGCTGGGCCAGTTCATCGTTGTACCGTTGCTGCTGGTCGGGCGAAAGTTCGGCAACCAACGCGCTCAGGTTGCTCGGGCGATGTCGCAGGACGCTGGTCAGCTGCCGGGCGAACACGTTGGCGTCGATGGGTTGAGGGACTCCCATCCGCGCCAGGACACTCTCGCCGTCGGAGTCGAGAACGAGGTATGTCGGTACGCCTTCGATTTTGTGCTCCTGGAAGAGCGTGGCGTTGCGTTCCCGGTAGTGCTTGGGGACGAGCGTGACATCTTCGGGGCGGTCAATCGTGACGAGAACAAAACGTGGTGTAGCGAACTCCTGCCAGGCCGGGCGTGAGAAGATGTTCTCTCCCATGGCCTGGCAGTACTGGCACCAGTCGGATCCGGTGAAATTGAGGAGGAGGGGCAAATCTGAGTCTGCGGCGAGCTTCTTGGCCGCCTCAAAATCCATGGTCCATGTGCCTGGCTGCGCACCTTTGAGTTGGACGCCGTTGACCGAGGTCTCTTTTGCGCATCCGGGAAGCGCGATGCAACAGGCGATCATCAGGATGGCTGTAGGTTTGGCTGGGATCTGCATTTACCGACCTTTCATGGTACCTATTCATCAGCGGAACGGTCCTTGTCGGACACCGCAACGTGGCCGAATGTTCCCGGGAAGAGGCGTTGCCAACGTTACATGTCGTACGTGAGGGCTGCAAAGGCCCCATGCCGGTAAGGAGCTCCGACAGGGATGAGGCCCATTCAGCGGGTTGCCTCTTCGCCCTCAGGCGGCCGGAGGGCCGTGAATGCGACGATGAACTCCTGATTGCCTTTGGGGCCTTTAACAGGGGACGCCACCGTTCCGTGATGGAACCAACCAAGAGACTCCCGGGCAAACGTGCAGATCTCCTCGACGCAGCGTTGGCGCACAGCGGGGTCACGGATTACCCCTCCTTTGCCCACTTCGTGGCGCCCTGCCTCGAACTGTGGCTTTACCAGCACCAAGATCCACGCATCGGGGGCAAGCAGAACCGCCGCCGCAGGAAGTACTTTCCGCAACGAAATGAAGGAGACATCCGCGGTCAGGATGTCAATGTTCTCAGGAATCTGCTCTGCGGTGAGGTAGCGCGCATTGACTCGTTCCAGGCAGACGACTCGAGGGTCGTTCCTGATTTTGGCATGCAACTGGCCGTAGCCGACATCCACGGCATAGACGCGACTCACGTCGTTTTGGAGCATCACATCGGAAAATCCCCCGGTCGAAGCGCCCAGATCAAGAGCGACACGGCCACTTAGAGGCGGGGAGAACGCCTCGATGCCCGCGAGAAGCTTGAGGGCGCCGCGGCTGACGTATGGGAACGGTTTGGTCACCCGCAATGTCGTCTCTTCCGGGAAAAGTTGTCCCGGTTTGCGTACGACGTGGTCTTGCCCGATGCGGACCTCTCCTGCCAGAATGAGTCGCTGGGCAAGGGACCGACTGTCGCAGAGCCCCTGAGCAACAAGGAGGACATCGGCACGTTTCTTCAATGACAACTCCGGGTAAGGGCGTGGGCCCCGGTCTGGTGTGTGCGTTCGGTGCAGGGAACAGCGTAACATACCTGGGCCAGGGAGACGTTCCATGTGCTTTCATCGACCGCCTGCTGACAGTCCGTGCGGTGTCAGGCAGGGCGGGCGCTGGATAGGCCATCCCCGGCCGCCTCTGAGCAGGGGGGGGGGCAGGAGGCGGAATGGAAGGGGCTGTGAGCCTAGATCCGACGATTTGCGTGTGGACAATTTCATCGCGCGAGGGTATAATGGATTTGGTGCCCTTTGAATGCCCAATTGAGGACTGGCCCCGCGGTTCTTTGCGGGGTGCCGGAAGAAGGGTGGTTGCGCCGGGCGCGTGACCGGGGGCGCGGGACATCGGGACTGGAAACCGATGTCAGTTACAGGGCAGCCATCCCCCATGACCGCTGGCTGCCTGATGGTGTGTGTCGGGCCGCCAATTGATGGCCGCTTTCCGTTGCTCCAGGACCTCTCGGGAGAGATACATGATGACCCAAGCAATCCATCGCCTCACCTCCTTCTGCCTGGGGGCTTTTGTCCTCTTGGGGCTGTCGGCGAGTATCAGTGCGCAGGAGGAAGAAGACGGTGCCTGGCGTGATGGGAAGGCGAAGCTGGAGAAGATGATTGACCAGCGCGCGACTGGGAACGCGAAGAAGATCGTCACGCCTCAAAAGATCGCTGAACGGTTGCGCTGGAAATGGCCGGTGAAGCCTCCGAAACAGACGCTTGATGAGGTCGAGAAGAGCGTGGCCAAGAGGATCGAGACGGAAGTCGATCAGCAGCACCCCATGGGCGCTTGTGACAAGTTTCCCGGCGAAGCGGCAGCGAAGTACACCCTCCGCGAGAAGAACGACAAGGTATCGTTCATCATCCGCGGCGGGTTGGGGCCCAATACATTGGTCAAGGGACGGCTTCGCCAGGTCACTGAGTTGTTTGTTCTGGTCGGGAGCCGTCGCGTCGTTCGGAGCGACATGTCAAAGGAAACGCTTGCCCTCTTCGATCCAGTAGTCAACGCGGAATTCAAAGAACGCTACATCAGGGCACAGACGAACCGGTACAACGCAAAGCGGCGTGGTCTGGCAGAGGATCTCGGCAAGAAGTACTATCCTGCGACCTATGCAAAATCGGGGTATGTTAGCGAGAAGCGCCACCGGCGCAGCATTGACAAGACGAACTGGAAGGCCAAGAGCGAGATACTCGACCGTTTCTATCAGGGACGGTTGCAGCAGCAGGTTAGGAAGCTTCGTCCCGGAGTGGAGCAAGAGGTCTTCACCGCGAATGGCTATGTCCAGCATGAAGGAGAGTGGATGCCCAAGAAGGTGGCAGACTCCCTTGCCGCGAAACTGAAGGCACTGGTCAAAGAAGACGATGAGGAGGACTTTGAGGACGACTTTGAGGAGGGGGAAGAGGGCGGAGCTGATGGGGCCGAAGGTGGTGAAGAGACATCAAGCGGACCAGGTGAGCCCGGCATGATGGGGGAAGGTGGTATGGGCGGCGAACCCGGCATGGGAGGCGAATCCGGCATGGGAGGCGAAGGCATGATGGGGGAACCCGGCATGGGAGGCGAGGGCATGATGGGAGAACCCGGCATGGGAGGCGGAAAAAAGAAGAAGAAGAAGAAGGGCAAAGGGGGCGGCGGGAATCCCTTCTTTGACGAGGCCCAATAGCCGATGGACAGACCCCTCAAGGCCTACGAGGATGTGGAATTCCTGAAGTGCGACGAGTGCCGCCCGGTGCGGCTTCAGCTCGAACTGCTGAAGCCTGAAGTGCTGATGCAGGAGCATCTCATCCGGTCAACGCTCGTCCTCTTCGGGAGCGCCCGGACTCTTTCTCCCGAGGACGCTCTTGCTCAGCTCAATGCGGCTGAGCAGAAATTGGCGGCAGCGCCTTCGGATGACTCGCTTCGCCTTGCCGTTGCCCAAGCTCGCGAGCGCAAAGCGTTGAGTCATTACTATGGTGTTGCCCGGGAACTGGCTCGTTTGGTGAGTGGCAGCAGCCAGGGCGCCGGAGGATGTGACTTTGTCGTCATGACGGGGGGCGGAGGCGGCATCATGGAGGCGGGGAATCGGGGAGCAGCAGACGTTGAGGCGAAATCGATAGGGCTGAACATCAGCCTTCCCTTTGAACAGCACCCCAATGAGTTTATTACCGAAGACTTGTCGTTCTGCTTCCATTACTTCAGCATCCGCAAGATGCATTTTCTTCTCCGAGCCCGAGCCTTGTGTGCGTTTCCCGGGGGATTCGGAACGCTGGATGAGTTGTTCGAGACGCTGACCCTGATCCAGACTCACAAGATCCCGCGCATCCCCGTGCTTCTCTTCGGGCGTGAGTTCTGGGAGGACCTGATCAACTGGGATGCTCTGGTTCGCCGACAGCTGATCAGCCCAGAAGATCTGGATATATTCCAGTTTGTCGAGACGGCAGAGGAGGGCTGGGAACACATTCGGGCGTTCTGCGGTGACCCGGAGGGGGTTCTGTAGCGCAGACCGGAGCCGTGGGCGAGTGAAGAGGGAAGTTGGGAGGCGATGGAGGATGGCCTTCGGGGATATGATCTGCCATGCGGGGGCTCCCAGGGGGCGACAACATCGTCGTCGAGGCGAGTGAGGCCGTTCACAATCAGGCTGCTTCTGCTTGGAAAATGGGGTTCCCGACCTAAATTACCGGTTTGCGTTTGCGTACGGCGCCGTGTCCCGCTCGAAGCTGAAGCGCAGAGGAGCTGTCAGGTGGGGCTCGGTATCAGACTATGGCGTGCATTACGGAGTAAGGTTCAATGTGGGATGTGATTGTCAGCATTCTGACCGTGATCGAGGTACTGACCGCGTTGTTGCTGATCGGGATAATCCTGATCCAGCAGAGCAAGTCGGGAGGGGGCCTCGGGGCGATGGGGGGCGCTGTGACAGAGACGTTCTTTGGCCCCGCCAGTGGAAATGTGATGACTAAGATCACGGTTTATCTGGCCGGCATCTTCCTTGGCCTGACGCTGGTCCTTGCGATCATCACGGGCCATCGGAAGCCCGGCCGCAGTGTCGTCGAGGCCTATGAGCCGGATGAGAAGCCTGTGGCTGAAGAGGTCGTGACGACCGAAAAGGCGGCCGATGCGCCTGCTTCCGAGAGCGAGGCAACTGACGAGGCCCCGGCAGCCGACGCAGACGCCGACGCCGACGCCGACGCCAAGGCCGAGGCCGAGGAAGGGGCAGCTGCCGGAACCGCCGCCGAGAAAGACGTCGTCGAGGAGACGACTGAGAAGGCGGCACCAAAGGCCGCCCCACCGGCAGCCAAGCCTGAGTAGTCTGGCGCGCGGAGGATCCCGGAGGAGGCAGAACGGCCTCATGTCACTGATGACCGCTCATCCTACCTATATGCCATGATCACAAAGCAGGCAACGGTTCAGAACGAGTACGGGATCCACTGCAGACCCTCTGCCGTGATCGTCAAAGAGGCAATGACTTACAGCGCCGACATCCTCGCCGGTGCGCCTGGGGCCCAGCCCGTTGATGCCAAGAGCATTTTGGCCATTGTCGGGTTGGGATTGGCGTGTGGCAGGTCCGTCGAACTCACTGTTTCAGGGGACGATGAAGAGGCCACCTGTGATCGCATGGTGGAGCTCTTTGAGACGCGTTTCGACTTCCCGCAAGAGAAGTAGCCTGCCCCAGGCTGCCCCCCCCTTCCGTTGATCACAGCTTTTTGCTGCTTTCCTGCTCGCATTCCGTCGCTTCCCAGTGTAGGATTTTAGCGAGACTTTTCCTGCCCGGGGTGTGTCATTGAGACATCCGGCTGTGCTGCAGTGGCGGCGCGGTCTGAGATACTCGACCCATTGCCGGATCCGGAGAATTGCGGATTGCCGTGGGGCATTCGCCCTGGAGAGACGAGGAACTGATGCAGGAATACACATTGCCCGGAGAGATTCGCGGCGAGTGGATATGGAGCCGCGACGCGTTCGAGAAACTTGAGAGTTACGTTTTCTTTCGCCGGGAATTCATGCTCTCCGAGACGCCTGCTTCCGCTGAGCTATGGCTGTCCGCCAACACCTTTTTTCACCTTTACATCAACGGCCGATACCTCGGCTTTGGGCCCCCTGTTTCCCCTACTCGGGACAGCTACGTCGTGTATCTTGATATCGGTTTCCTGGCGGAGACGGGGAAGAACACGATTGCGCTTCTGGCTCACAACACCCGGGTCACGCGAGATGCCAGTCGGCGTCATCCAAGCGGCTTGTGGGCTCAACTCAATATTGACGACAAGCCTTTCCTCTGGACGGACCGGAACTGGACCAACTGGTCGGCTGACTGTTTTGGGGAGAGCCGTCCCCGCTCGTCCTGCGCCGGAGCCTTCGTCGAGAAACTCGACTTCCGTTACTACCCAACCGGGTGGTACGAGAAGGACTTCAACTCCGTTCGCTGGAAGCGTCCTGACTATTCGCAACCCCTCGACAAAGCGATGGGACAGCTGATCCCGGTTTCCCTGCCGGAACTGAACGTGCACCGCAGGGAATTCGACGCTATCACTACTAGAGGAACGTGGCGCCAGGCAGACGCGTTCACCCACGCTGTGTTTAGCGAACTCACGCGTGAGCGGGGAGCCGGCGTCTATGTGGCTGAGACCTACCTGTTTTCGCAGATGGATGGCGAGCAGGCCTTTGAGCTCTATTCGGACGACCCCTTTGCGTTCTTCGTCAACGGCGAGTGCTGCAAGCGTCAGGGGATACGACCATTGCCCACCAAAGCAGATCTGCAGCTGATTGGGCCTCCTTGCTTCCGTCAAGGTGAGGTGACAGACCCGGACGGCGAGGTTCTTCTGCAGCGGGGCTGGAACCGGATTCTGGTTGCCCAGCAGGTTGAGCCAGGGGGCGCCGGCTTCTCACTGACGTTTCCTGACCTCGATCCGGCAGGGCTCCGTCTGTACCGGGAGAAGGACCGGGAGAACATGATTGGTTGGTCCCTTGCCGGACCAGTTCGTACGCCTCTGGCGCATGTGACCGGGAGCTTTAGCCTCAATGCTCTGGCGAGGACGATCTTTGTGCCCAGCACGCGGGAGCCCTGTGACGAGAGCGCGTTCCTGATGAGCTGCCTGTTCGATGGGACGGAGACCCCCACAGGCGTGCCGGAAGTGCTGGAACTCCGGGCAGGAGAGTTTGCTGTCCTTGACATGGGGACGACTGTACGAGGGTGTCCCGAACTGGTGGTGACTGGCGAGGACGAGGATGTGATCGATATCGTCTGCGGAGGGCAGGTGTTCGAAGGGCAACTCCTCCCGTTTTTTGATGGGCAGCGGCACACCGACACGATTGTGCTCGGGCCTCGGGCCTACCAGTGGATGCCTTGCCACCCCCGTGGCATGCGATACATGATGGTCGTGGTGCGAAAGGCCACTTCGGTCGTGCGGCTCCAGAGCTGCGTTGTATGTACACAGGAGTATGACTTTGACAACGTGGGCTCGTTCGAGTGCTCAGATTCACTCCTGAACCGAATTTGGGAGGTTGGGCGCGAGACGTTGCGTTCGACGACGCAAGGTACCTACATCGCCTCCCCCACGAAGGATCCGGCCAAGTACACGGCTGACGCGATGATACAGACCTGGGCCGGTTACCATGTCTTCGGCAGCTACCAGCTGGCGGCTCGGAGCATCAAAGAGTTTGCCCAGGTTCAGTTTGAGACGGGTGAGATGCCGGCCCTCTGTCCCAGCGATGTATACCTCAATATGCCCGATTACTCACTCCTGTGGCCCGTGTGGGTTCAGCGGCACTTCCTCTATACGGGAGACACCGACTTTCTCGGCGAGGTGCTGCCTGCTGTCGAAGCCCTTTTCCTCTACTATGAGCAGTTGGGTGAGGAGGGAACCGGGCTGTTGCATGACTTGGACACTCGCTGCGGGGCCTACTGTTTTCTTGACCACGGACCTATCGATAGACGCGGCTGCGTGACGGGCTTGAATGCCATCTATTGCCGCTCTCTTCTGAGTGGGGCGAATCTCTACGAAGAGATCGGTCAAACGCGCGCCGCGAAGCAACTGCGTGGACGCGCCGGTCAGATTGCCCACGAGCTTCGGGAGCTTACCTGGGACGACGCGCGCGGGCTCTTTGCTGACAGCTGGTCCGATGGGGAGATGTCCGAGTTCTACTCATTCCAGACGAATGTTCTGGCCATTTACGGTGGTGTGGCCCCCCCCGATCAGTACAACAACATTTTTGGCAAGCTTTTCACGCCTGAAGAGCCGTTCGAGTTCTTTGCGGCTGGTGAAACGAACAACCCCTACTTCAAGTATTTCATTCTTGAATCAGCCTTTGCTCTGGCCCGTCGCGAATGGGGCATGAAGTTAATGCGCTGGTACTGGGGGGAGATGGTCAACCGCGGGGCAAAGACATGGTGGGAGTTGTTCGATCCGGAAGGGAACCAGGATGAGATTCAGACCTACAGCCTGTGCCATGGGTACGGCGTCTCGCCAAACGGATTCCTGTGTACGGAGTTGGCGGGGATCCGCCCTGCCAAGCCTGGCTTTACTACAGCGTTTTTCAATCCTCTGCCCGGCGTTGCCCAGTGGGTGAAAGCGCAGATTCCGACCCCGTACGGGCACATTCTGGTCGAGTGGGAACTGAAGCCGAACGGCGAGTTCGAGGCGGTGGTGGATGCCAACTATCCGCTCGAAGTCATCCCAATCCTGGACCCGCGCATTTCCGAAAGTGCGATTGTCCATGTCGGGCCCGACGTGAGCATTCTGGCCGGCGGTGAGTGATGACGGCGCGGTGCCCGCCTTACCTGCTCAGTCTTCCAAGGTGACCCAGATAGGGCTTGACCAGGCGCGGTGACCATTGCGCTGCTCCACGCGGATTCGGTAGTGGGCCTCTCCCTGTACTTGGGCATCGTCTTCCCACTGACATTCGGCCGTGTAGGCAGCCAGTGGCACGGGACGGTGGATCTTCGCTTTGTGGGCGATGTGGTGGTAGATGTCCTGGCGTTCCGGCGAATCAGGCTGCAGTCCTGCCAGTTCCTGCAGCATCTCCACGCAGTCCTCCCTGAACCACATTTCCCGGCTTCCGTGGGCGAACTCCGCGACCGTCCCGTTTTCCTCGAGGCCGTCCATGATGATGCGCATGGGGGAGGCCGATTCAGCTTCGAACTCGAAGACATCGGCGTTCTGACTGGGTTGCTGGACGTCCTTGATGGACGAGTTGAGGGAGAAGGTCGCCTTGTCGCCCTGCAACAGCGGGGTGCCCTGTCCGGGGGAAATCCAGCAGGGCTCAGAACCGATCAGGCGACCACCCTCCACGGCGAGTTGCCCCTGCCACTGACGGTTTGGGATGTCCATTTCGTTGGGACGTGGGCCCCACCCCGCCTCAATGCGCACCTTGAAGCGTGTTCTCTTTCCGGCGGAAGGGAGTTCCCATGTTCCCTGGTGACAGTGCGTGGCGATGACGCGTCCGTTGCGGAGAAGCTCGATCCGGTCCAGCTCAGTGGAGCCGCTTACACTGACCTCGATCTGGCGCGGTCTTCGGGCTGATATGTGGCTACCCATTGGTGCGCCGTTCACTCGGAAATCGAGCTCGATTCTGTCTCCGGTTACGCCATACACACGGCGTTGGCGGAAAGCGTTCCAGAGCGACTCTCGCGTGAGTTCCTCCGCGAGAACCGCCATGCGACCGTTGCCGAAGTGGCCCGGCATTTCACCCCAGTTGTCGGTGCTGCAGACACAGCCAAGACGGTGGCCTTGGTCCAGTGC
Source organism: Lentisphaerota bacterium (assembly GCA_018676675.1). GTDB lineage: Bacteria > Verrucomicrobiota > Lentisphaeria > Oligosphaerales > JABHEG01 > JABHEG01. Next base: position 57,244 of record JABHEG010000196.1, on the reverse strand, counting down.
TGCTTGCCACGTTCCCGGATAAGAGCTTGGCCCCATGTGCGAGTTGCTCCGCATCCCAACCCACTCATCATCGATTTCGGAGCAACCATGGATGGAATAGATCTCGCAGAAGGGGGACAGGGCTTCGTCGTAGACAGACCAGTCTCTGCCTCTGACTCCGGGGCAGTAGGCGACGTGATGGGGAATGGCGATGGCCTCGTGCTCCCGGAGGGCACTGTAAAGATCCGCAACGCGCTGCACTCGGAAGATGGGCAGGCCTTCCTGGAGGGCGAACACATTGTGGTCGCCGGAGGAGCCATCACCTTGCCATTCGTAGCCGGGGAAGGTAACGAAACGACCCGGATCATTCGCCTGGCGTGTCGCTTCCTGGACTTCGCACCACTCTGCGTCGAGCCGTTCGTCTGACTTCCAACCCTCGAAAATCAGTTGGTGCTTGCCACTACTCTCAGCTAAGTGGCCTCCTTCCTCAAATGCGTCAGCCTGGGCGGTGTAGTAGGCTGCTGCATAGAAGTCGAGATGAGATGCTGCTCGCTCCAAAGCCGTGCTGATGTGGGTGGGACTGTGTCCCGCGCGATGGTTGGGGAACTGGTATGTGTTGTCGTGGCTTTCGCCCCAGTAGATTTGGAACGTCTTCATGGTGACAGTGCTTCCTCAGAGGGTTGCGGGACGAGTCGTATCTCGATGTTCTCTTCTCTGCTCCGGTGAGGTGAGGATCGGGTCACCGACTGCTCCCGAGAGCGCCGGTCTCTATCATGTCGAGCAGCGGAGAGTCCTCGATATCCATCGGGAGGTCCACCCGCCCGCGTCGCCGACATGATTCGTAACAGCCGAAGACGATTTCCATCGACTTCATCTGGTTTTCCGCGCAGAGCTCAGGTGTCTGCCCTGAGGCGAGACAGTTGAGAACATCTGCGATTGCTCGCTCGTGGAAGCCGGGACCGTGTAGGGACTCTCCCGCGCAATCGATATCTCGCCACTGTCCATCTGTGAACCTGAGCACCTGCAGCATCGGCCCTGACGCCGCGTCCCATCCTATCTCAATGATACCCTCGCTTCCCGTAATGCGGAAAGGAGGGCCCCACTCCCGGACGTCCGGTCCGGTGAGCATCACGGCAAGTACACCGTTGTCATATCCCCACTGGAAGAGGCCCTGGTATTCCGAGGGGGCTCCGAACGCGTAACGGATCTCTCTGCCGTCGATTTGCCCTAACGTCCACGTTGCCCGGGCTTCTCCGTTGAAGTAGTTGAGAAGATCTACCCAATGGCATCCCCCGTCATAGAGGTCGCCGCAGAGGGCATCCATGCGCACGATTCGGCCGATCTGTCCGTCCCCAATGAGCTCACGTGTCTTGCGGAAGGGCGCCCCGAAGCGACGCTGGTGGTTGAAGGTCAGTTGCGTAGGGCTGTTTCGAGCGGCGTCCAGCATCGTCCGACATTGTCCGAATGTGAGTGCCATCGGCTTCTCGGAATGGACGGCGGGGAGTCCGGCTTCAAGGCACGCCAAGACCATTTCTTCATGCAAGTGTGGCCATGTGCAGATGCTGACGATGTCGAGCTTCTCAGAGGCCAGCATATCGTGGTAATTGGTATAGGCTGCCGGGACATCGAACGCGTTGGCGAAAGCCGTCGCGTGGTCTTTCTCTATGTCAGCACAGGCAACGAGTTGGCACTGCGGCAGGGCTTGATAGGCCGGGGCATGTCTGTATGCCATGAAAAAGCCGTTGAGATCCGGGCGCTCTTTCTTCTTCCCGGTCCCGATGAAACCCACGCGAATCGCTGCCATCGCTTTGCTCTCCTCGGTTGTCTGTTTCTACCTGACTCAGCATGGACCTAATCTTGCCTGCTTCGGCGCTTGTGCCAGTCAGACGGTTGCCAAAGGGCACGCCGGGATGCGGCCGTGGGGAGGGGGGGGGGCAATGCTATTGAGTTTCTCGGGAAGACGGTCACGGCATGGCAGCCCCTCCCATGTTACGGGAGCACACAATGTGGGAGGCGGTGCCACCCGGCGACTCTTTGGCCGTCCGGGAACCAGAGAAACTTGATCGCATTGGGTGGTAGAGCGGGACGACACGGCCGCGCGTCAAGGTCCGGTACGACTCCCGGGCAAACGCCTGGCCCTCGCCCCCTCTTTGCTCCTTCCCACACTGAGGAGCTGCTCGCAGCCGCCGGACCGGGCCGCTTGCGCCGGGCTTCCTCAGAGACTATAGATGGAGGTGCTTCCCGGAAAGTGAATGTCTGAAAACGCGAACTTCGTTGTGGCAATGGGGTCTTATACACCCATGGGACGAATGCGAAGCATAGTTAGTGCTGCCTGCCTGGTGTTTGGCTGGGCGTGCCTGCAGTTGTCGGGACACGTGGTGTTGTGTCACGGTCAGGACGGCCATGTAGCCGTTGAGTTGACCTTTCATGCCCACTGCGACGGTCATGATTTGGCCGATGATCCCGAGGCGACGATCCAGGGCGTTCCGATGTTGCTGCCATCTGCAGGTTGCCAGGACACTCCCATTCTCCCCGAGACGGCGGACCATGATGGCATGAGTCCCTCGCGCTGGCCCGCCTTACGTGTGGCCTTGGACTCCCGGAAGGGGCTGCCCGCGCTGTGCGCTCCGGTGGACATACGCCGCCCCCGACGCTTTCCTCCCCCTCACTGTCTCTCCCACCTGCGGACAGTCGTTCTTCTTGTCTGAGCTTCCCTTTCTGAACACTGTTCGTCGATCCTGTCCCAACGATTCATTTGTCTCATGAAAGGAGGGCTACGGATGGCCCTGCACACTCGTTTCAAGAGAATTCTCCCGTCCTGCTTTGCCGTCGTGATCTCAAGTGGGACGCTGAGCCTCGCCCAGCCTGCTCCGGTTGCCCATCCAGATGGTGTCGCCGGCAGTGTGACCCTTGCTCAGGCTATGGAACTGGCACTCTCCCGCAGCCCGATACTCATGGCTGGCGAGGCGGCCGTGGAGGCGGCTGCGGGGCGGGGAGTACAGGCTGGCTTGCGCCCAAATCCAGAACTTGAGATTGAGGTTGAGGATGTTGGGGTAACGGGGGATGAGCGAGGCCTTGATGCGTCGATATTCGTTGTCCGAGCTGCTCAGACGTTTGAGCGTGGGGGGAAACGGGCCAAGCGGCGTCGGGCCGCCCTGATCGAGGTGGAGTTGGCCCGGTGGGACGCCGGGACTGAGCGCCTGGACTTGATGGCTGCGGTCAAGACCCGGTTTGTCGACCTTCTTGCGGCTCAGGAACGCGTACGGATGGTCTTTGCTGCGCACGAGCTTGGGAGCAAGGTCCGAAATGTCGCCGCGGAGCGAGTGAAGTCCGGCAAAGTCTCGCCGTTGGAGCTTACCAAGGCAGATGTTGAGCTGACGGGGCGTCGGGTTGAGTTACGGCGAGCAGAGCGTGAGCTGTCAGCGGCTCGTTCTGCACTGGCCCTGCTATGGAATGCTCCCATCTCGGAGGCCGGCAAGCTGCGGGCTGAAGGGAGTATTCGGGATGTCCCGGAGCTCCCTGGGCTGGCGGCACTGGAGGCTGCTTTGGCCAACAATCCTGACGTCGCCCGCTGGCCGACCGAAGAGGAACTGGCGCAGGCCGTCGTGGATCAGGAGAGAGCAGCTCCTATATCAGACGTAACGTTGTCGGCCGCTGTTGCGCATGAACGCGAGAGTGGAAGTGAGGTGGTGGAGTTCGCTGTCTCTGTTCCGCTGCCCTTGTTCGACCGCAACCAGGGCAACATCGCGGCTGCCTTGGCTGAGCAGGAAGGCGCCAGGCAGGGCCAATTGGCTGTCGCTTTGGCACTGCGCGCTGAACTTGCTGGCGAATGGCAAGAGCTGCAGGCTACCAAGGAAGAGGCGGCGTCGATTGAGAACGAAATGCTCCCGGGAGCTCGTCGAGCGTTCGAAGCTGCCCAGCAGGGCTACCGTAGCGGCAAATTTGAGTACCTTGACGTGCTCGATGCTCAACAGACTCTGTTCGAGGGGGAGATGCAGTTACTTGAGGCGCTTTCAGACCTGCGTCAGACTGCGGTACGGATTGAGCGTCTGGTTGGCGGAAGCCTGAGGTCGCAAGGGCTGTAGAAGAGACGAGCGGAGAGAGGAAGATGACCATGCCTCGACTCAACGCCACTAGAAGTACATCCCCAACTGGGCGAATAGGCTTGTTGCGAATGTGCCGTATTCACTTCTGATGCGGCCCCCATCCGGGCGTTGTCCCCACGGGATGTAGCCAGAGATAACGAGGGACGTGGTCGCGGACAGATCCCACCGCAGGGTCGGGGAGACGACGCCCGACCCATCCACTGGGCTGGCAAAGGTCGAGACCCCTGCAACCACCGCCTCGTTGACGGGGTAGGTGAGCTGGATACCACAGGCATGCTGCCCTAGTGTCTGCGTGTCGCCACGGGTTAGGCGCAGATCGTATCCAGGTGCGGCGAAGAGCGCTTGAGCGTCTTCCGCTTCTCCGGCACCGAATCCTGAGTAGTGGTATTCCAGCAGGAGGGTGATCCCGTTGCCAATGCCGAAGGTGTAGGAGGAGCCGAGCACAACCTTGGGGACGTCGTTGTCCCGCTTCAGGATTGTGCCTTCGGGATGGTCCTCAGGGGTACGGAAGACGGCCGCTTCGGCGTGCACTTCGGCAGCGCCCACGGTCGATGACACCACAACTGCCGCCACCCCATCCCGACCGCGTTTCCCGCCAAGCAGTTCGGCGTCGAGCGGCCCGAAATAGCCTCTGAGTCGGAGGAGTAGCGCAGACGCGTCCCATGACTCGCCGGCGACGGCGATCAGTTCGGCGCTGGCGGTGCTCGACAGGCGGATTTCCATGCGTGCTGCGTCAACTCCTCGTCGCCACTCGCGATCTGCCTCGAGTGTGTTGAAGGGGGAGAACATGTCAACGGCGCTGAACATCACGCCGCGTCCCAGGCCGATGGCCTGACGTCCGATCGTGACTTCACCCCAGTCCGGATGGATCGCCACGAGCGCCCGGTCCAGTTCATGGGCAGCGCCGAACCGGTCTCCATCGGCGAAGCCGTCTACCAACTGGTGCATCCGGAACGGGACGGGGCTTCCCGCGGGCAGGACGCGAGATCCTGCGCCGTCGTCCCGGTCGCGGCTGAGCCACTGGGAGCCGAGCTCGTAGGCCACGTTCACATCCAGCACCTCGCGGACGTTGGTGTGCAGGTCAAGTCGGAGTCGAAGCATGGCTGTCGATTCTGACCTATGGGGGTAGAGCAGACGGTCCCCTGGATTGTGTGAATGAAGCTCAGTCAGTTTGAGGGTTGGGTTGAGAGTGACACGCTGCGGGATGGAGGCAAGGGACCAACGTTCAGCACCGGCCGACGTCCGGAGCCAGCAGATCGCTGTGATCACGGCCGTGATGATGAGATGGTGTCGACGCATGTGCTTGGCCAGGAAGGATCCCAGGGTGAGTGGTTGGTCTTAGACGTTACGTATTTCGTCGTTGCTGACCTGACCGTCCACGAGGGTGACGACGCGCTTGGCGTGGCGCACGACGCGGGGGTCATGGGTCGAGAAAACGAACGTGATGTTCTCTTCGCGATTCAGGCGCTGCATCATGTCGATCAGGAGTTCGGCATTCTCGCCGTCAAGGTTGGCGGTCGGCTCATCTGCGAGAACGAGTCTGGGGCGCGAGGCCACAGCTCGAGCGACGGCGACGCGCTGCTGTTGTCCCCCCGAGAGCTCATTTGGTCGCCGATCGCCCAGATCTTCCAAGCCCAACTGCCCGAGGACTTCCTCAGCCCGCCGGCGGCGTTCATGGCCCAGCCCCTGAAGTTCCAACACAAACTCAACGTTCTCCCTGGCGGTCAGCACGGGAACGAGATTGTAGGCTTGGAAGACGAACCCCAACGTCCGAAGCCTCAAGTCGGCGCGCTGCTTCCGGGAGAGGGTGGCCGTGTCTTCTCCAAACACGATCAGTCCTCCGGAAGTCGGGGTATCCAGCACGCCAACGAGGTTCAGAAACGTTGTCTTCCCGCTGCCGCTTGGGCCGACGATTGTCAGGAAATCTCCCTGACACACGTCCAGGCTGACGCCGCTCAGCGCCGGAACAGTGACGGGCCCAAGCTCATACGTTTTGCATAGCGACTTCGCCTGGATGAGCACGTTGGATGACATGATGTTCGATCTCCCGGGGGCTTCCTCAGTGCTCGACCCTTAACGCATTTGCCGGATCTGTTCTCAAGGCGTACCAGGCCGGGTACAGGGAACTGAGCATGGTTGCGGTCAGTGAGAGTCCGAGAGCCAGAGGGACGAGCCACCAACCCGCGTCGCCGTAGATGATAGGATCTATCAGGATGCTGGACACGCTGAGGTCAGCATCGCCATACAAACCGCTGAAATCGATGCCGTGGGTTGCACTGAATGCGACAACCGGGAGTCCGATCGCGAGAGAAAGGAGTCCGCCGAACAGGCCGAGAAGGAGACTCTCGGTCAGCATGATGCGGATGAGCTGTCCCCCTTTCATGCCGATTGCGGAGAGCACTGCAAACTCCCTTCGGCGTTCCAAGACGGCGGCCAGTTGGGCGCTCGCGATTCCCAGGAACACCACGAGCACGACCACACCGACCATCAACCGGGTCCAGGTCTTGTCGACTTCAACCGCTGCCGCCAACTCCGGAATGAGCTCCTCCCACGTCAGAACGACCGACTCTCCGCCCACGTGCTGTTGGAGCAGGTCGGCGGTTTCGCGGTAACGCTTTGGTGTGTCGAGAAGGATACTGATCTCGGCCGGGCCCCGGCGGTCGGTAATGCGACTGACATCCTCCAACAGGACGTGACAAACCTGAGTGTCGAGGGCACGGCTTCCGGTTGCCACGATGCCGACGACCCTCAGCATGGCGCCCTGAATCTGGCCGTCCTGCCCGGACGCGGTAACGAGGATGTCGTCGTCAAGACCCACATCGAGGCGTTCGGCTATGCCTTTCCCAATGACGACAATTCCCGTTTCCCCTGACGTGAGGTAGGTTCCCAACGTGACTTTCCTGATCAGTCGGTTGAGGTGTGGCTCACGCTCTGGATCGACGCCGGTGAGGGTGACGCCAACTGTCCGGGTCCCCATGGCCAATAGAGCGTCTGTACGTGCGTGGGGGGTGGCACAGGCGACCCCGTCGAGTTTCTCCGCCATGGCCATGCCGGTGCCCCAGTCTGCAAGACGTAGATCATCGTTGCGTGTTTCCAGCCACTGACGCGGGGCGATACGCAGGTGCCCTGTGCCGCTCTGGGCGGCGGCACGCATCATCATCTCGCTTTCGCCTCGTACGTAACTGACCAGGAACAGGCACACCCCGCATCCCACACCGATGCCCACGACCGAGAGGAACGTGCGGCGTTTGTGACGCAGGAGACTGCGCAACGCGTACCGGGATGCGATGGAGGAGGTCATGACCGCATGGCCTCCATCGGGTCCAGACGCCCGGCCACGAGGGCGGGCCAGGCGGCTGAAAGCAGGGACACCAGCACGACGGCAACCAGTCCGAGCATAGGGTCAAACGGCTCCACACGTGGGATGATCTCCAGCGGGAGTCGCATGCCCCCGTAGGCAATCTCAGACGCTTCCTCACCGCCCCAGGACGCCATGTTGATGCCGGTGCGCATAGTGACTGCAATGAATGCATAGCCCAGCGAGGTGCCGACAGCGACCCCAAGAGCACCCAGAAACGCGGCTTCCGCCAGGATCATGCGGACAATTCGACCCGGTCGGCATCCCAACGCCAGGAGCATACCGAACTCATGCATGCGTTCATAGGTAGACATCATGAGGGTGTTGACAATGCCTGCGACCGCGGCGACCAAGACGAGACCAAGGATGAAGTAACCGGCGTAGTCAACCATGTCAATGATCATCACCAGTTCGGGGACGAGCTCCCGCCAATGCGAGATTTCGAGGGATTGTGCCCCCTCGAGCTCCTTCACCGCTTCGAGGATGCCGGCAACGTGTCCGAGTTGCTCGACGCGGATCACGATCTCGTGAGCTTGTTCCGGTAGCGCCAGGAGCATTTGAGCATCACCCAGGCCCATCACAACGCCCATCTGGTTCAGTTGGTCGACGGGGCCCTTGATGATTGAGTGAACGGTGAACAGGTCGTTGGCGAGGCTGCCGTCTGCGGCTTGGCCGACGATCGCGATCTCCTGCCCCACAGTTGCTCCGGTTTTCCGGGCAAGGCGGTAGCCGACCATCACATGCCCGGGCGGGAGGGAATCCGTGTTTCCTGACAGTAGACCGAACGGCTTGGACTCAGAGGCAACATCCACTCCCATGACCACGGCGATGAAGGCATCTGACTCGGGCGCAATCAGTACGGGAGCGAGGACGCGGGCTGCAGCGTCGGCCACGTTCGGGAGCGCTCGGACGATTCTCACAAGCTCAGTGGAATCATCAATGGCCAAGTCCAGAGCCCGTTCCTCCCGGTAAGCCGGCCTGTGGATCTGGATGTGCCCAATCATGGGGCCCGTGATGGCGTTCTGGATGTTGTCCCCGTAGCCGCGCATCAGGCCCTGTGTGGCCAACAGCGCCCATTGCCCCACGCCAATTGCCAACAGCGCGAGGGCCGTGCGTCGACGGTTGCGCCACAGATTGCGCCAAGCGATTCGGACGGTGGATGCAGTCATCGTCTCGTCTGCCGTTCCGAGGACAGAATTGAGGAGTCAGGAGTTGGCTTCACTATCTATGCCGTTCCAGATTCGAGAGGCTGAACGTGTCGTCGGGTAGGTCGACCTCGAAGTCTATGTCGTGGTATTCCATGACGGTCTTCCACGTCTTGTCGTCCCGATCTGTCGGGATGAGCGTCATGCGGGTCGGTAGGCGTCGCCCGTCCAGCACCTTGACCTTATCCCAGATTAGCCGGCGGGCCAGTTCGCCTTTGCGGTTGTACCAGAGGGATTGCAGTGGAATCGTGCCATCCGGGGAGACCGTAAGCTCAAAGCTCTTCCAGAGCCCAACCACACCCTCTCTGGCCGTGAACTTGACCAGCCAACCTGTCGGGTCTTCGCTCTTCCCCACGAGTCGGCAGTCATAGTCTTCTCTATAGGAAGACTCCCGGACCAAGTCATCGTTCGTGAAATCACTGCCCATCCAGGAGGAGAGCATCATGGATGGAGGAATGCGGATTGTGCGCCGGATCCGGGGGAGGTAGTTCCAGAGGTTGTCATCAACCTTGAGCGTGGCCGTGCCCTTCTCACGTGGGGGAGCCTGGATGAGAATCAGCGCCCTGTCTTCTCCCTGCGTCCGAACGTTCATGCGCAGGCTGCGCGAACGGCGCGGGCGACTGATCGTCAGCTCGGCGGAAGCGATGCTGCTTCCGGCTCGGTAGAGATCCTCGAAGTGTTTCACCACAGCGTCCAGGTCCAGGGAGCCGTCCGACGAGATGAACGTCGTGGGTGTCGTACGCGCCGGCTGGGGGATCGCCGACCTGTCTGCATGCTCTGCGCCTTGTCCGGCTTCGAGCAGACAAGGGCAGGGGGCCAAGGTGAGAGCGGCCAGGGCAGCGATCTGGCCGAAGCAGGGAATGCCGACTCGTGTGAACATGGCTGTGTCTTCCTTAGGGCGGGCGTGGCTTGCTCGTACCACAATGAGACAATACGTTCGGCACGCATGTTTCACCGTCGTCAGGAGTACCATATGACCATCTACCAATTCCGTCTTGTCCTTGCCGTGTGCACCCTCTCTTTCCCGTTGTTCGGTCAACGTTCCGGCCTTCTGCCGAACGCGGACTTTGAGGAGTCAGCCGACGGGAAGCCGACCGGATGGACGATTCGCGGCACGATCGGGCAGTGCATCGAGGGGGGATCGCAGGGCAGTACTTCCGCCCTGCAGATTGTTGACCCCAATCGTGAAGATGGCTCGGACGTGCTCTCTTCCAGATTCGACGTGCCCGCGGGACAGCGATGCATGGTCCAACTCGACCTCTTGTTGGAGGAAGGGGACCGGTTGGGGCTCGGAGTATACCTGCGTCTGTGGGATGCAGCAGGGAAGGAACTGGTCAAGGAACGTGAGGAACAGATCAGTCGACCCAAAATGGTCTTGAGAGAGTGGACGACGCGACTGTGTGTCTTCGAAATTCCTCCGACGGCGGCCAAGGCCGCACTGTGGTTGCACACGTTCAGTTCGGCCACGGTGACATGCCGCGTTGACCGAATAAGAGTGGCACTTGCGCCATCCGAAGCGGCTTCGGTAGCCGGTGACTGGCGAGGCGGCAGGCCCGAAATCCTGGACAACGGGGGAGAAGCCGTCCGCTGGAGCCATGCGGCGAGTTCCCAACTTTCACGGACCTTCGATCCGGCCGTTGACTGGAGCACGTTCGGGATGGTGCGGTTCCGTCTCCATTCTGCCGTTGCCACTGGCTCTGCCTTCCTGTTGGTCGTGACGTCAGAGAATCCTGACGTCGACGGGGCGGACTACTACTCGTTCAGGATTGTGTTGGACTGGACGGGATGGAAGGTGTTCAATCTTCCTCTGCGCGAACTGGGGGTGGCCCGGAGTCCCGTGGGCTGGCACCACATCAACGGCCTCGCCTTCACGGCGTCGGGGTGGGGCAATACACCTGATCCCGAAGCCGTCGTTTTGTTGGCGGACTGGGAACTCACGAGCGACCATCGGTTCGGGCCAACGATGGATGACGACGCCTTTTTCGCAGCCCTGGACCTCGATTTGCCGCCGTTAGCCGACCTCAAACAAGCCGTTGAGACCGGCGATCTGCCCCGAGCCCGAAAAGCCTATGCCGACCATGTCCGTCAGCGTCAATGGCCCAAATGGACGTCCGACTGGCGCGATCATCCCATGCGCGGCGTTACCGTGCCCAAGCCGGAAGAGGATAAGGATCCTGAGAGCTGGGACTACTACTCTCAGTTTGTCACGGTTGACTGGAAGGGATGGAAGAAGTTCACGTTTCGCAAAGAGGACTTCCCCACGCGGACATTTGTCGAGGGGACAGGTTGGCGCGGCAAACAGCCAATCGGCTGGCACTGGATTCAATACCTGAAACTCAATGCCAGTGGCTGGGGATTGACTCCGGATGCCGAGACTGTCCTCCACTTCGATGACATCAGGCTGGTCGGCAGGGAGCGTAGTGTCACGTTGGCTGATTTTGAGGCCGAGAAGCATACGTTCAGCGGACTCGAGTACTCTCAGGAGCAAGCCAAAGGGGGAACGGGCTCCGGGCGTTGGCAGAACATGGCGACCAAGACCGGCATCACCTGTCGGCGGCTTCCCCACGACTGGACCGAATTTGACGCCCTGGAGCTATGGATCCACGCCGACAAGGCCACAAACGCACGCTTCATTCTCGTCTTGGATTCGGATCCGCCAAAACGCAGCGAGAAAGCAGAGAAGCTGATCCGCAAGGAGTTCAGTTACAGCTACTCCGGGCGGGCGTGGCCCATCACCTTTGACGGGCTCATCGATTGGCACGCCAACCCTACGGAAGGACCTGCTCGAACCCATCTCTGGAACGAGGCCATCAATCGCCACTTCCATTTCTCCACCCTGGGCGACAGCTACTGGAGTACCGGCGATGAACGCTATGCCGAGGCATTGATCGAGCACTGGATGGACTGGATCTACAGGAATCCCCCACCACTGATGTCTTCGGGGAATCGCACGGCAATGACCAACTGCACATTCCAGACGTTGACCACCGGCATCCGCCTGGAGGGGATCTGGCCCAACGCCATGTACCGCTGCCTCGGCTCATCACATGTCACGCATGACGCCATCGTCACCATTGCGAAGTCGGTCGCTGATCAGGCCAGACACTTGGTGAAGAACCCGACCGGAGGCAACTGGCTGACTGAAGAGTCCATGGGCATCTATACGGCCGGTATGCTCTTTCCTGAATTCAAGGAAGCGGCCGAGTGGCGGCGACTGGCGATCGAGCGACTGAATCGGCAACTGGATGAAGATGTTTATCCGGACGGAATGGAGGTGGAGCTCGCGGCCGGCTACAGCAACTGGGTCATCGCCAACTTCACCCATCTGCTCGAGCGGGCTGCCATGAACGGACTCAGTGACGAGATACCCGGGGACTTCCTGGCCCGTCTCGAGAGAGCCTACAACTATCACCTCTACGCCATGATGCCGGACGGGCGCATCCCCGGGCTGAACGACTCAGGAAACTCCGGCGTTACGGGACACCTCACGAAGGCGTACGAGCTGTTCCCGCACCGAGAGGATTTTCTTTTCGGCGCGACACGCGGAGGGCGGGGCACTCGGCCCGGGAAGTTGTCTTACGCTTTTCCCTACAGCGGCCACTTTGTGATGCGCTCAGCGTGGGAGCAAGACGCCGTCTATGCCTTGTTGGATTCAGGACCTTTCGGGTACGGTCACCAGCACGAAGACAAGCTCACGTTCGTCCTGTACGCGCACGGGCGGCAACTGATTCTCGATCCCGGAAACTACTCGTACGACCGCAGTAAATGGCGTCGCTACGTGCTCGGAACGCATGGGCACAACACCATCTTGGTCGATGGTGAAGGACAGCGACGTCGAGGGAAGAGCAGTACATACGTGTGGCCCAAGCCCTGGGAGGCGCCCACTCCCGTTGGGGATGACACAGTATGGTTCTCTGATGATGTCGCCGATTTCGTGCGGGGGGCTTACAGGGACGGATATGGGAAGGAAGGCGAAATCGACGTTGTTCACACCCGGGCCATGGTGTTCATCAAGCCGACGTACTTCATCATTCTCGACACCCTCACCCCGCGCGACGGGGGCGAACATGAATACACCAGCCTATTCCATCTGGATGACACGGAGGCGACGCTTGACCCCAATGCGCTGAGTATCAGCACGGGAAGCGCGGGCAAAGCGAACGTCCATCTCCTGCCCGCCCGTTTGCCCGGCCTGTCGGCCCGCATCGCCAAGGGAGAGGAGGATCCTGTCCAGGGATGGGCCAATGGTCCCTGGCGTCCTGTTCCGACTGCCGTCTACACGTTCAAGGGCAAAGGGGTATCCCATCTGGCGACTGCTGTCTACCCCACCAAGGTGGACGAGCTGTGCCCGATTGAGGACATACGGGTGGAGCCGACCGATGGGCATGTTAAGGTCACTGTGGTGTTCGCCGGCGGAAGCCAGGACACGTGCCGGTTCCTCAATCCCGGGAATGCCGGGCAACCGTACGAACTCACTCGCCGCCCGAACTAACGGCCAGCGACAAACATCCCGTCGGGTTGTCCCCTTTGCCGTCCGGCAAGCGTAAACAGAGTAATGAGTTGGCCACGGCCTCCATGATGCATGAGAGACCCGTGGCCAGCCAGGGGCTTTGGGCAGCCCTTGGGGCGTGAAGTGAAGGCAGAGAGGAGAGACGGGTATGTTAGGTCGGTTGGGGCGTTTTCTAGGCGTGTGTCTGGCAGTGACTGTTGGTCTTGGTGAGATAGGACAAGCGGAGGAAGTCACCGGAAAGGCAGGGCAGGGGGAGCGACTTCTGCGCTTGGGGGAGATCCTGGTCGAGGTCCCGAAGCTTGATCGTGACCTTCTTTCCACTCCCACCCTGGAGTCTGCTTCTCTTGAGATAGCCACCTCTGTTGTCGATGCCTCGACGCTTCGTTTCCGAGATGCCGGCAATCTGGTTGATGCTCTGGAATTCGCACCCGGCGTATTTGTCGAGGAGCGTGGGCGGAAAGAGAAGCAGCTCGTTTCCTATCGAGGGCAGATCTACCCCTACCCGGATTTTGCCTTCAACGGGGTCTGGCAGCGGTCATTCTGGGAAGTTCCGTCCTTTGTTCCTGCCGGAGCCATCGAGCGGGTTGAGATCCTGCGTTCCGGTGGCGCGATCATGGTCGGACCTAACTCCGGGTTGGTGGGCGCGATCAATGTCGTTCCCCGGCGCTTTGACGAGCCGACGACATTGCTCGACGCCCAAATGGGCACGGATGAGAGTGTGCGCTCATGGGTGGTGCACGGGGATCGGGACGAAGAGACCTACTACACGGTGGGGGCCGGATGGAACTCCACAGCAGGGCCTGACGATGAGAACGCGGCAGAACACTTCGCCTCATTTTTCGGTACGGCCGGTCTGATGCCCACCGAAGGTCTGCACCTTGAGCTGACCGGCTTTGCACTCGAAGGCGAACGCGAGCTGCGCCTGATTCAGGATCCCGGCATGAACGGTTTCAAGAGCCGCTACGAAGAGTTCTCTCCCTACCGGTCGATTGGTGGCAACTTCAGGGCGTTGCTGGAGCACAGCGACCGGGCCAGCACCGAGCTGGATTTCGGCTACATGCGTCGTTCTGTGTCGTACGAGCGAGACAACAACCCGAGCAGGAACGCGCGGGAACTGGACTGGGAGTATAACGCAGGCGTCCTTCATGCAGTGAATCTCAGCGATGCCAACACGTTGCGTCTCGGTCTGCAATACAACCATTGGGTCTGCCCCGAAGGGAAACGGTTCTTCGTTGGCAGGACGATGAACGTGCAGACCTTCTCTGGTGTCATCATGGATGAGCACCGCTTTGACCGCCTCACCTTGGACGCCGGGCTGCGCCTTACTCGCACGTGGTATCGTGACTACACTGACGCCAACTTCAGTCTTACCGGGGCAAACATGAAGGCCGGACTGATCGAGGATGAGTGGGGCGACCCTGCCGTGACGGCAACGTTTGGCGCCAAGTATGACGTGGCGCCCTCGCTGGCTCTCTACAGCCACGCCGCTGCCGGAACGGTGGATGCCCCGCCAGCTGCCGTTTCAGAAGATGGGAGTGACATAGAGCGTGAGAGCCGAGCGATTCTCGATGGTGGACTACGTTACGAGGTCGACGGCCGAGGCGTACTGCAGGTCGGGGGATTCATGACGCATCGCACGTCGGCTGTGTTGCTCAGCGAGACCCAGACGACCGTTGCCGGCGATACTTACAACACGTATGCCAACGCGGATGTCCGGCAATACGGCATCGAGATCGAGGCCCACTCAGCCCTCATTCGTGAGCACTATACTGCCTACACCACGGCCACATTCATGAACTCCCAACGGCGAATTGGTGGCGGCTGGAGCAGTCACGCGGAGATTCCGGACCAGATCGTGACTGCAGGGCTGAGGGCAGAATTCGGTGGGCTGGATATCAACCTGTTTGGGCGCTATGTCGGCGCCTACGCCAACAAACGCTTTGCCCAGGACGGCAATTATCACGATCTTGGGGATTTTGCCGATCTCAACGTGAATGCCGGGTATTCGTTCGGGAAGGACAAGTCGACCCGAGTCTACTGCACGGTGGAGAATCTGCTTGACGACGAGTACTCAACCGTGGTCGGTTTCCCCGACTACGGCCTGCAGATCTTCGTGGGGCTGCAGCACGAGATGTGACGCTCTCCTGGATTCCCCTTGTAGGGCGGGCGGCCCTCCGACCGCCATCTTGAGGATTCTGCCCGTATTCTTGTACGGCGGGCGGCCCTCCGACCGCCACACAAAGATGCCGCCCGGGGGCACGGCCGACTGAAACAGATGAAGCACCACTGCCAGGTGTTTACGGCCCGTCCTGGACCTCAATGGGTTGCCCGTTTCTTGCGATACTCTCGTTTACTGAGAGTCCCACCAGCACAGCCTGGATCCCATCTTCCAGAGGAGCCTTCTGACTGAGGGGGTCATCGTGGACTGTGTCGCCGAACAGGAACTCTCTCAGTTTGGGGTCTGCGCCTCCGTGGCCGCCCGTGACTTTTCGCTTAGGGATCATTTCTACGTGGTTTTCGTGCGGCAGGACGAAGAAGAACTGGCGTCGGTCGTCCGCGTCTGTTCCGTCATTGGCCAGACTGGCGTTGGCCTCGTTCCCCTTGTGTCCGACGGCCCAGCTCGTCCCGTAGCGATGGTAAACTTCCAGGCGCCCCTTTGTTCCCTCTACGCCGATGCGCATGCTTTCATAGCTGGCGTAGGCGATGAGGGAGTACGAGGCCACCACACCGTTGTCATACGTCATGGTCGCCGCGATGGTGTCAGGGATGTCGATGCGCTCGTCAAAGACGCAACTGTCTCGGAAGTAGCCATCCGCAACTTCGGGCTCCTTGTAGAGCAGGACATTGCGTTCGCTCTTGAAGACGTCTGCGTAGAAGTTGCAGGTGTCGGCGTGGGGGCAGGTTGAGCAGCGTTCCCCGCGCCGTGGCCCCATGCGTCCATAGTAGGCCAGGCAACCCTGTCCCGTTACGGTCTTGGGGCGGCTGTCGGCAAACCAGTTCATAACGTCGAAGTGGTGTGAGGCCTTGTGCACCATCAGCCCGGCGCTGTTGTCCATGAATCGGTGCCAACGGCGAAAGTAGTCTGCTCCGTGGAAGCGGTCGAGCGTTTCGGTGAACTGGATGTGGAGCACGTCCCCGATGTCCCCTGCGACCAGCCGACGCTTGAGCTCCTCCAGATCGGGGTTGAAGCGCATGTTGTGGGTCACATAGCCTTCCGCGGCGCTACGGGCTGCGGCTTGGCGTATGTCTGCTACCTGCTCCCGTGTCGTGCACAGTGGCTTCTCGGAGAAGGTCGGGATACCGGCCTCCAGTGCCTGAACGACATACTCCGCGTGCGTGCAGTCTTTCGTCGTGACAATCACGCCGTCGGGTTTCACCGTCGCCAGCATGGTACCGAAATCCTCAAAGACGGGAAACTCGGTCCCGAGGATTTTGTTCGCGGCCTGGGTGCGAAGTGGGTTGATGTCATACAGCCCGGCAACCTCGATACGGCCTTCGAACTCGCGCAAGATCGTGCCTGCATAGCTGCCCGTTCCGCGGCCGCCCGTTCCGGCGATGACGAAGCGTTTTGGTGCCATTCTGTCGCTCTCCTCTGCGTCTGCGTGTGACGTAAGAAAGAAGGACCTCGGAATCGCTCCGAGGTCCTTCCGAATCTGTCTCGTATCCAGGCCTCAAGAAAAGGGCCGGGAGACGTTCTATCAGTTCTCCATCTGGGCGTCGAACTTGATGTCAGAGGAGGGGAAGTCAGCCTTCTTGACAAAGTCGCAGGCTTCTGCGGCGCCGTGTTCACGATCCATGCCTGAGTCTTCCCACTCGACCGACAACGGGCCGTCGTAGCCCATGCGGTTCAGAGCCCGGACGATTTCCTCGAAGTTGACCCCGCCGCGGCCGAGGCTGCGGAAGTCCCATCCCCGCCCTGCGGATCCGAAGTCCAGGTGCGAGGAGAGAATGCCGGAACGCCCGTCAAGAGTGACGATAGCATCCTTCATGTGGACGTGGTAGATACGATCGGGGAAGGTGTTCAGGAAGACCACGGGATCCACCATCTGCCAATGCAGGTGACTTGGGTCGAAGTTGAAGCCGAACTCCTCTCGTCGACCAATGGCTTCCAGGGCGCACTCGGACGTGACGATATCGTAGGCGATCTCAGTGGGATGGACTTCCAGGGCGAACTTGACGCCGCACTCACCAAAGACGTCCAGGATCGGGTTCCACTTGTCAGCAAAGTCTTGGTATCCCGCTGCGAGCATTTCGGGGGAGACCGGTGGGAAGCTGTACAGCATGTGCCAGATCGAGGATCCGGTGAATCCGTTGACCACGCTGACCCCCAGGTTCTTGGCGGCTCTGGCGGTAAGCTTCATCTGTTCGCTGGCCCAATCCTGTTGTCCTGCCGCATTCCCGCCGAGTTCAGGAGGGGCGAACATGTCACTGCGTCCGTCGTTGTTGAGGTCGCAGACGAGTTGGCCGGCGAGGTGGTTGCTGATGGCCCAGCACTTGAGACCGTTCTTCTCGAGGATCGCGAGCTGTTGCTCACAGTAGCTCGGATCCACGGCGGCCTGGTTGACGTCCATGTGGTCGCCCCAGCAGGCCAGCTCAAGTCCTTCGTAGCCCCATGATGCGGCCTTTTCGGCCATGACTTCCAGCGGAAGATCCGCCCACTGTCCGGTGAAAAGGGTGACTGGTCGTCCCATTGCTCCAACTCCTCCTGTTTCAACTACACTAGATGACTGGTCTGTAAAGATGGTTTTGCTTGTGGGGCGCATAGCGACCCCGACCAAAGTATGTACACCCCAGTGGACCAGTGGGCAAGTGGAATGAGGGTTTTCTTGCGGTGTTGTGCGCGTCCCGGCTCCGGTCCGAACCGCGACTGGCGGGAGCGGTCTTCAGTTTCCTGCCCAAGCCGCGGAAGCGATGCCCGCTTGCGTTGTGCGGGGCTCTGTTCAGAGCGCCCTGTCCGTCCGAGCCGCGTAAGCCATTCCCGCTTGCGTTGTGCGCGGCTCTGTTCAGAGCGCCCTGTCCGTCCGAGCCGCGACTAGCAGAAGCGGTCTCCAGTCCCCGTTCGAACTGCGTAAGCGATGCCCGCTTACGTTGTGCGCGGTTCTGCTCCGTCCGAGGTGCTGCTCGGAGGCTGTGGCTTTTCCGTCACCACCTCAAACAGGCGTCTTTTCTGTCGGAGCCAGTGGTAGGTTAGGCCACAGAGGATCGCCAGCGTGAGGAGGACACACCCTTGGGCAAAGAGGTCACCGTGCTTCGTGTAGAAGGTCATCCCGAGTGTCTCGTTGTTCCAGATCGGGATGCTGTAGGTTCGGCTTCCCCGTATGAACCGGTCGCCGGTCACCGGGTCTTCAAGCAGGTCGGTCACCCGTCCGTTGGGCAGGATCAGACAGGTGTCGCTGTTGTTCCCGGAACGGAACAGGGGTCGCCGGTGTTCGACGGCCCGGAAGATTGTGTGGAGCATGTGTTGGCGCGAGCCTGAGCTCTCCGCATACCAGGCATCGTTGGTGAGTGTCATCAGCACGTTGGCACCCCGGATTACGAAGCCTCGGCTGATGCCGGGGAAGGTATCTTCGAAGCAGATGTTCACGCCTGCTCGGGCGCCATTTGGGAGTCGCAATACGGTGAACTCTCTCCCCGGAGTCAGGCTGCGTCCCATACCGATAATGTCGCGCAACCAGGGGAGATAGGACTCAAACGGAGTGAACTCCCCAAAGGGCACGAGGTGAATCTTGTCGTAGTGATCGAGAACACTGCCGTCGGTCCCGATGTAGAACGCCGAGTTGAAGCCGCGGACATCATCGCGTTCCCCGTCTTCGTCAGGCTCATCGGTCAGCGGGATACGCCTGAAATCGACGGCGCCAATGAGCAGTGGCGTTTGCGTGTCGGCCAGAAGCTCCCCGAGGAGTGTGCGATACTGTTCATGGTAGAGTGGGGCGGGGATGGCTGTCTCCGGCCAGACGACCAGGTCGGGCTTTGTGGCAGGGACACCTTGGCGGGTCAGATCCATGTAGACAGCGAAGCAGAGCTGGAGTTGCTCCGGTGTGAACGCTCGGCATTGGGGAATGTTGCCCTGGACAGCCAGCACCCGGAGCGTCTGGTCCGGAGCCGGCAGACGGGGTGCATGGGAGGCAATCCAGAGCGAAGGGAGGAGGAGGGCAACCACCATCCCCAGCGGCCATGAGAGCCGCCGGCTCGGCTTGCCCAGCCTGAAACTCCGATACCAGTCATAGATCGTGCAGCCAAACGCCATGTTGAAGGCAATCAGGAGGAAACTTAGCCCGAAAATACCGGTGACCGTGGTCAGTTGCAGCAGCGTAAGTCGACGCCATTGGGTCACCCCGATCTGGTTCCAGGGGAAGCCGGTGAAGATCCAGCCGCGCGTCCACTCCAATGCTACCCAGACTGCCGCAGCGCTCAGGGCCACCATGCATTGGTTCAAGGCCCCGGCGATGGCGACCGGAGGGGAGGGGGGCATCGGGGGAGCGTCAGGTGGGGATGCGGGTGCCAGCACGTCGATGATACGCAACACGATGATGTACCAGAACATGGGGAAGAGCCCACAGATCAGGGCCAGGAGGACGCCGGCCGCAAAACCGATCTCGTTGAGCCAGGCGAGCGAGGGCAGGAAGTGGGCCAGGCCGAAGACATAGCCCAGCAGGGCCCGGCGTCCTGCTCCCGGCGGCGGAGCAATGCAGAGCAGGGGAAGGAGGAACACCCACCCCATGATGTCCCACTCGATGGGCGGAAACGCAGCGCTGAGAAGCAGCCCCGACGCGATGGCACCGGTAACCCTGAGGCAAAGGAACCGTCGGCTCACCAGCCAGGAGAGATTCCGGGGGCGGGAAGAGGACGAGTTGTCGTTAGTCACGGAAGGCATGATCGTCCTACCTCGAAGGGGCGAAAAGATGTGTCGTGTCGTCGATCCCGAATGCCAGCAGATCCGGCCCATCGGGCGTTCGCCGCAGCACGTCGCAACGGCATTGTCCCGGCAATCGGTTCCCCCAGAGGTCTCGGAGGCCATCCAGCCGTTTGACCAGCCGTCCATGCCCATCATAGAGCCCCAGAGCGGCCCTGCTCGTGTTGAGCCAGATGTGTTGTGGACCATCCGCTGTCCATTGCACTGGGCACGTTCCCTGGAGAATGTAGTCCGGCTGGATCGACCACAGGCGGTCGCCTCGCCCTGAGAACAGGCTCAGAATGCCGTAATTTCCCCAGCGCGTTCCCACCATGATTTCCTGGCCGGGGAGATCATCCCGGAGATTGGCGACCATTCCCCACTGGGCGTGTCCTACGCGGTGGAAGGACCGGGTCTGGCCAGTCAAGGGATCAATGACATAGACGCCCGAGCTTCCTCCCATGAGGAAGGCGATTGGGTCCTGCTCTTCGTCCCCGGAAAAGTGCCCTGCCAATACGGCGTCGTAATGGTGTGCACCGGCTATTTCCAGCTGCTCGCGGCTACGGTCGTGAGTTGAGATGATCTCACCGGTCGAACTCAGCAGTGTCCCGCCGGCCATCACTTCGGTCAAGCCGTCTCCATTCAGATCGACCAGGTGAACGGCGTTGTGGTGTCCGTAGGGGGGATCAACTGCGTGGTGCCAGAGCAGGTTCAAGTCTCCGTCGTAAGCCCAGAGATCCCGCCCTCCGTCGCCGCAGTCGAAACGCCACTGTCGGACCACAAAATCGATGGCAGAATCGCTGGTCAGCCGTCCGGTCTCAAACGAGAAGTCGAACCGGTTGACTTTGTCCGCGTCCGGGAGTTCCGGGAGCTTCTCCCGGTTGAGAACGGCTCCCGTCGCCCCATCCAGAACGACGATTTCGTCCGCGAGAGTTTGTCGCAGCGCCTGACCACGGACACTGTCGCGCTCGATGGCCTGGCGTTCGCCCACCATGGCATAGATTCGGCGGCTGCTTCCCATGGCTGCCGCTCCCACCTTGTGCTTCCCCACTGGCTCCTCGAAGTGCCAGAGCGTCCGTCCGCTCCAGTCAACTGCCTCCAGGCCGTCCGCCGTCTTCAAGAGGAGGTGATTGGCCTCCGGGGCCACGAAATTGCCGGCTTCGAGAATCGTCGCGTTGGCGGGAAGCGTCAATTCACCGATCTTTTCCTCATCCGGCAGTGTCGTTCCGAGTTGGGCTGTCCAGCCGGTAGCACGTTCGGCGAGGCGCTGGTTCAGTCGGCGCTGGGCCGGATTCATTGAGACCTGCAGATCGAAGAGCCTGCATTCCCCACGAGCTCGGAAGCCGACCTTGCCGCTCTTGAGTTGTGTGTCCACGGCGAAGAAGCTCACGCCGAGTTCCGGGCAGGCGGCCCGGAGGCTGTCCCCGTTGGCCTCGACGGTCAAGGTGATGACACTGTCATGGTAGTCAACGATCCTGGACGCGAGTTCGGCCCATTCATCGTCTGAACGGCGGAAGAGCACGAGGCGATGCTTCTGCTGGAGACCGAAATAGTAGTAACGCCGGGAGGTCTCCATGCGGAACACCAGGCCGGCGCTGGCCCAGGTGATCTGATGGCCGTCCAGGCAAGGGCCACAGGTCTCCTGAAGGGCTTGCACACGGCAGGTGGCCGTGTAGTCACGCCACGTCTGGGCTCCGGTCATCAGGCACCGTTCGGAGTCGGGAGCATTCTCCCAGGCGATCGCTTTGGCACCGTTTTCGCCTGCAATCGCGGTCTTCCCAGAGGGAGTTCTGTACCCGCAGCGCGGGGCCAGGGGATCCACCCACCCATCCATAACAGCCCACGTGGGATCGTCGGGTGACATTGGCGGCATGATCTCTCCGGCAGGCAGTCCTGCAATCGGGACGGCAAGGCTCAGAGACTCGTTCTGTGTCGTGTCGGGCATGCCGGGTTTCCAGTGAAGACGAGGGATTCTCCAGATGGAGGCCGCGCCAACGACGACGCCAACCATCGGAATTGGCCGGAAATCTACCGTTTGCGGTTGAAACCCGCCACCGCAGAATGATATTAAGGGTTCCATTTGATGGTGGTTGTAGCTCAGTTGGTAGAGCGCCTGGTTGTGGCCCAGGAGGTCGCGGGTTCGAGCCCCGTCATCCACCCCAACATCTCCTCAGGGCGTACTCTCCCATAGAGACAGAGGCAGAAAAGCGCGTCCTGTTCTTCTTTGCTGGCGCCCCCCTTCTTTGACCCACCTCGGTGCGTTCCTGTGAGCGAACCTGTACGTCTATCTTCGGCGTCCGGACTCCACGGTGCGGGTGACTTGGCCCGGCTGTCTGCCCGATAAGACACCTTCCGGCTCCAGCTCCAAGCACAAACAGGGGCTTCCCCCCGCACGACTGGTGGGAACGAAACCTGTCTTTAGAGAGGTTACCTTCCCCTAGAAGCTCTCAAACTCGCAATCGTCTATGTAGAAAATCCCTTTGCCTCTACTGCCTGAGCTGAACAGCGTGATCGCACAAGAACAGTGATTTGCGCCCGGCGGGGCCTCTTCCTCAACCGCAAAGCAGTGCCATTCGCTGTCAGACAAGCCAGCTCTCCAGCTATTACTCGCTACACGGCTAATTTCCGTCCCGCTCTTATCATGCCACTGCAGAGATAGACATCCATGGCTATTTCCAGTCAACGCCTCCTCTCCCGACCCGTTAATCAAGTAGGCGCTGAAATGATACGTCTTGCCTTCTTCCACCGGAACTCTCTGGACAAACCCGTAATACGGGTCGCCTCTCCGGCACTTCAGGAAGAGAGAGCGCTTTCCGCTGCGCTTCTTCTTGTCGGTCAATCCCGCGTTCACCGCCGGGCCCTCCGGCAAGTACCACAGGCGCCACAGATCGGGTAAAGGTCCGCCAGCATTTCCCTTTGCCGAGGCCTCATCTTCAAACCCCCCATTGGACAAAAGGGGCCTGGCATTGAACTCAGCAACACTGACCCGTTCTCCATCAGCATACCCACTATTGCGATTAGAGGTCGTAAGGCCACTCTGGCTAGGAATCAACCGGCTGTCCCAAGCATCAAACATATCCTGTAATTGCTGTGCACGTTCAGGCTCCACATCAACCAAGTCCTTCCATTCGCCCGGATCATCAGCAAGATTGAACAGTTGAATTGTCCGGGAGCTCTGGGCACCGCTAATGGGATTGAAACAAAGCTTCCAATCACCCTTCCGGATCGCATAGTTTTCCTGACGCCTCCAATACAGCACATCATGGGGTTTCTCATCCGCGGATTTCTTCCCCATCAAGTAAGGCAACAGGTCCACGCCATCAAAATCCAAGCCCTTGTAAGGCCTGCTGACGCCAGCCAGGGACATAACAGTAGGAACAACATCCAAGTTAACAACAGGATGCTCATACTTCTTTCCAGCAGGCAAAACACCCGGCCAATGGGCAACAAAGGGGACACGGGTTCCGCCCTCGTAAACGTCTCCTTTGAATCCCCTGAACGGACCAGGGCTGGACATGGTCGTTCCTCCACGATCTTTATATAGTGGCGGCTTTGTGCCCTGTATGTTCGGTGTGCCGTTGTCACTCATAAAAATAACAAGGGTGTCCTTTTCCACGCCTTTCCTTTTCAATGCGTCCATTACGGCGCCTACTCCGTCATCCATGGCCAGCGTCATCCCCGCAAACAACTTGCGTTCATCGTCGTGGGTTTCCAGGTTCTGCACCCGGTCTATGTATGACTGCGGCACTTGCCACGGAGCATGCACGGCATAGTGGGCAAGGTAGATGAAAAACGGTCTATCATCGTCAGCTCGCTCGATAAAGGACACGGTCTCCTTTGTAAGCATTTCAGTCAGGTAGCCGTCGGAATCCTGGATATCCGGCTCGATAGCAGTGTTCCGCATGATCGGGCTATCCCATTTCCTGAGGTCTTCAGGATCAGTACTGGATTTATAGTAATCGTGTGAGCCCCACAGACTCCCGTAAAAGAAGTCCACGCCTCTTCGATTCGGTCTGAATTCTTCGCCCTCTCCAGCGACATGCCACTTTCCTATTGATGCTGTCTGATACCCCTCCCTTTTCAGCATCTCAAATATCATTGGCTGGCTCGTTGGAATTCCACCCTTGCCACAGTTTGTGTCCATTCCTAAGCGCTGCTGATATACGCCTGTCAACACACCTACTCTGGAAGGCATACAAATAGAGGAAGAAACATAGCCCTGGCCAAACTGCACTCCTCTTGCTGCCAGAGCATCAATATTGGGGGTGGCAATGTCTTTGAATCCGTGATAACCAACATCGCCCCAGCCCATGTCATCTGCATATATAACAACAAAATTTGGCTTACTGGCTTCTGATGAAAAGGCATTATTGAGCGTTCGGCATCCTGGTACCATCGTAGCCGCCGCTGAAAGGCCTATAGTTTCTAAGAAAAGGCGTCTGTTCATCACCATCTCCTGGGAAATGCAGTTATCGTTCTTTAGCCCACACTTCCGACCCGCTTAATTGTCCTCGTTCGGCTGTTTCCCGCCGCCAAGTACCCAGCCCGGGCCTTCAGGCGGGCTGAACACGGAGTCATCGTATGGCGGCATCGAATCCAGCGGAGGCAATTCTGCGACGAATTCCGCATGCTTGCTTAGCAGATGACTGATAACCTCCGGATACTCGCCGGCAATGCACGTCTCGAGCGGTTACGTTACAGTACCCTGTGTTCCGCGGAAGGGGTCAGCTTCGGCGGGTACGCGATCACATTCGGCGCCCATGACATGATTACCAGGGGGCCGGCCACGATGGCTAGGTGCTCGCGGAGATGGACGTGAGCTCACAGTGACCGACAACCAAGCGCGAGGAGTCTGCATCGCATGAAACGGTTTACCATCACGACGCTGGTGCTGCTCGCCGCCGCCTCCGTCAATGCAGGAACAGGTAAGGACCGCTTGAGCGGGGAGCAGCAGGGCTTTCTCGGCCAACTGATGCGCGACACGTTCCGCTTCCTTCACGAGTCTGTTGACCCCGTCACCGGCCTCACGGGCAACACGCAGGACGATTTCAGCTTCGTGAACAGCACGCCGATTGGTCTCCACATAGCAAGCCTGGCGATCGGCTGCGAGTTGGGGATGATCGACGCCGATGAAGCGGCGGAGAAGTTCGGCAAGGTCCTCGATACGATGGAGAAGATTCACTTCAGGCAGGATGGCTTCTTCCCCAATTTCATCACGAGGGATCTGGCCAACAAGTTCAGCAGCGTGATGATCATCTCCGATTACAACTTCTATCCGGTCGGCATGGTCGTGGCCCGCCAGGTTTGGCCGCAATACGAGGAGCGGATCACCAAGTACCTGGACTCCATCCGGTGGGAGCTGCTTTACAACGAGGAAGTCAACCGTGTCGTTGCCGGCTACGATCTGGCCACCCGGAAGTCCGCTCATGAGGGCCTGTGGATCGCCTCTGACGCCAGGTGCGGGGTCATGATGATGGTCGGCTCCGGTGCGGCACCGCCCAAGGTGTGGGAAGGCCAGATTCGCACCAAAATGGAGACTGAGTATGGCACCATCCACACTCCGGGAATGAACTTCGGCGGCACCTATATCGCCGGCATCACAGGCCTGTTCATGTATGAGAGCGATCTGGTCGATGTGGGCGCTACAGTCGGCAACATGGGGTGGTTCCAGCAGCGGTTCTCTCGTAAGCGCGGCTACCCCCTTTGGGGATGGTCGAACAGTTTCATTGTGGGGCGAAGCTATTCAGCGGCCGGCATGATACCGGAATGGAACATCACCCCCCATGCTCTAAGCATGCTGTTGGACTACTATCCGCGCCATGTCACCGCCGCCCTGCAGAAGATGGACATGATGGGCGGCCGGGTTCCGCCTGAAGGCTCTGAGGGTAAGGAATGGGGGCTGCTCGGCTGCTACGACATGGACCGCAATCTCTGGGGCGACTATTACCTGTCACTCGAGCAGGGGATGATGTTCGTGGGTCTGGCGAACTTCCTGCATGACGACATCGCCAAGAAGCTGTTCACACGCGACCCGGTCGTCAAGAAGGGCCTGGAGCTCTCGGAGCCCTACCTCAGACGGGACCCGAAGCTGCTCGAGCTGTGGGCAACGCGCGACGCCGAGCCAATCAGGGAAACACGCACGGTCGAGAAGGCAGAATGGGAGAGAGCGGCTGAGTCTGTTGTGGAGCTTGACCTTACGAAACTGGTCGCCCATCAGCCGGAGATTCTGACCGTCACACAGGCGGAGGGAGTGACAGTTATTGGAGGTCCCGGGGACTGGAAAGCTGCCAGCGTAGGCATACCGGTCAGTTCCTTGAACATCGAGGGCCTCGACCGGGTGGAGTTCGAGTTCGAGTCGTTTGAGGGCGACACACCCTCTCCAGGGAGCATACGATTCCGGATGGCCGACAGGTTTGGGCAGGGCCGCTGGAGCTATGTGACTCTTGAGCCGCGAAGCATGCACTACAGCGTCAAGGCCCGCGACATCTATTGCTTCACATTCGACGACGTCATTGAGAACATGGTTCTGCTCTTCGAAAGAGAGTCGTGGTTCTATCACCAGGCGCTCTTTCACAGCAAGGACTTCTCCCTTCACATCAAGGCCATCCGCATCATCACGAAAGAGTGAACACCGGAGGCCGCGCGGACACTGTCCGTGCTCTGAGCACACGTTGTGCAGAGGGAGTCAGTCTGCACAGGTGACCGTTCCGGCTTCCCTCATGAATGTCGATACGGCCTCGGCATCTGACAGGCGCGTGAGGGCATCCATGCGTTTGACCGTGAAGTGCCGGAGCACTTCGGGTGTCTGGTTCCTGTCAAGGAAGTCGATGATCTCGTCTGGCAACCGGAGCAACCGTAGGTGGCGAGAGACGACGGACCAATCTTCGTCCTCGTCACGGCAGAACTGCCGGATGCTCTTCGCTCCGCTCTGCGCAAAGCGTTCCCGCAACTGGCGCGCAACCACGAGCGGAGAGCGCTCTTGCCGTTCGCGGAACGCCTCCAGGTTGCGTAAGTCTCTGGCCGTTGGCGCCTTGCCTCCCCGCAAACCCCGTGGCCGCTTCCCCAGGAAGAACGCATCAACGCGTTCCTGAGTCAGCGTGAAAAATGAACCGCAATACACTGCTTCAGAAGGCGTTGCGCCACCGCTTATTGTGGTTCGTTCAGAGTAAAGGAAGGGACCCCAGCCTTCGCTCGGTTGGGCCCGAGCTATCCGCCTCCGTCGGACTCCGGCGCGGCAGGCGGCTCGGCCGGCCAGTCGAGCGAAGGCTGTCGCGACGGAGCTTCTAAGCGAAGTCGGACTCTTCTCTTCGGCACAGCGTTTCTCGGGAGGGATTGACGTCAATGCCACGCCACTTCGTCTACATCCTCCAGAGCATCTCCCAGCCCGCCCGTTTCTACACCGCGTTCACCGAAGATCTCGACGCACGGTTACTCGCGCACAACAACGGTTGCTGCGACTACACTCGTCCGTTCCGGCCTCGGCGCTTCAAGACTGCGGTGCTGTTCACTGATCTCGATCAGGCCCGGGCATTCGAACGCTACCTGAAGTCCCCTCCGGCCGGGCCTTCGCCAAGAAGCGGCTGTGAGCTGTTCACCCGGGCTCCTTGCATGGGTGTCTCCGGGTCGAAGAACCCGAGACGTGTCCGCCATAGCCCTGAGCCTGTCGAGAGGGCGACGGCGGAAGCGGCGTTCAGCCGAGGAGCAAGGCGACGAGACAGGCCCTGAGCCCTGCGAACGTCATCCGAGCCCTGCGAACGTCATCCGAGCGCAGCGAGACGGGCTGCCCGACCAACGGGAGCGGCAGCAACGGAACGAAGTGAAGTGTCAACCCCCGTCATCCACCCCATACGCATACAAAGCCCGGCCTGACCCCATGCCCTCTCTGATATC
This sequence comes from Lentisphaerota bacterium, assembly GCA_018676675.1. GTDB lineage: Bacteria > Verrucomicrobiota > Lentisphaeria > Oligosphaerales > JABHEG01 > JABHEG01. Next base: position 29,304 of record JABHEG010000196.1, on the reverse strand, counting down.
GAACTTCGGCTGAAGGCCGCTAAAGGCAATCACAAGGGCTGCCCCCATGCCCTCCTTAAAGGCACTCACAAGGGCTGCCCCTATGCCCTCGTATATTATAACGTAGAAAGCGCATCATAGTTACCTAGGCACGACGCGACAGCCACCTTTCTTATAGGCACTGGCAACCTAAACCGGTGTAGCCCAGGATGGATCCGAGTGCGCCCCCCGGAAGCACTCGCTCCAAATAGCGAGGGACCAAGGATGCAGCATGCCTTTTCCGCCTTCCGAACGGTGTTGACAGCCCTGGCCCTGCTCGTTGCCGGGGGCTTGGCCGTCGCGGACGTCGTTTTTGAGGACAACTTCGACGGTCTCAGGGACGGGGAACGCCCGTCGAGCATCTTCGAGGTGCGGAAAACGCCGTGGTTGCGAGGCGAAGCCGTGGGCAAACGCTATGCCATCAACACCGGCGGCAACGTGCATAGGCTGGTCATGCCGAAGGTTCGCGATTTCGAACTGAGTTTCACCGCCGAGCCCCATGAGCGCGCCAAATACGCCCCGATCATGATCGTCTCATTCCGGTCGGGACCTAGCCGAGGCTATCGGCTGCAGCATTGGTTCGGACCGACGTTCGGTCGGGTCGACCTCCACCACCGAAACGACACGATCGCGCCCCCCATCCGGAACCGGCTCAATTCCACCAGAGCCCCGAAGATCTCGCTGCCGCAGGCGCGCCCGATCCGTTGGCGTCTGAGTGTCAACGACGCCACGTTCAGCCTGCGCCGCAACGGCAAGGAGATCTGGACGTACACAGACACGGATCGGCCAACACTCGAGGCAGGGGCGGTCGCGTTCGAGATCAGCCTGGGCACGAAGAACCCGACGGCGCCGCTTTACCTCGACAACATCCGGGTCGAAAGTGACGACGCGGGGATCGCGGACAAGTTCCGGCGCCTCTATAGCCGCAACTTCCTCGTGCCCGGCCACTTCGTCGCTGCCCACACCAGAATCCAGCATCGTGTGTTGATCCACGAGGCGCTCGACACCGGCCTGGATCAATTCTGGACTGATCTGCCGAACGGCCGCGTGTATCGATTGACGAGCTCGGTCAACTTCCCCGACATGAGCGAGGGCAAAGGCCGCAAGATGGCGGCGCAGGCCCCGTACGTCCGCCTCGAGACCCCGGCCGGGAAGCCCATCATCGAGCAACGCATCTACGACGGCATCCTGGGCAGTACGTGGCCGGGCCACCATAGTGGCCCGGCGCAGATCTTGCGGCTGCGCACCGAGCATGACGACCTGCCCCCGGACGGCGTGGCGATCCGCAACGCCGCCGGCGCCGATGCCACAGGCCCACAGGAGGCAGTGGCCTACCTGCTCCGGCTCCCGGCCGACTTCAACGTGACCGCCGGCTGGGAGTACTGGCTCGACAACGACCACATTCATGTTGCCGGTCCGGTTGAGGCAACGTGGAACAGGGAGGGGAAAGAGCTCTATGCCGGTCGCCCCATCCACACCGGAGAGCTGACATTCGAGCTGGCCAGCGCCCCATCTCTGGGCATTCTCGAACGGATCGGGCAGAGCAACCGGTACTACAAGGACTGCGTTCATTTCCAGGAACGCAATCACTACTTCCTCGAGGGCGAGCCCGTCACGTTTACGGTGGATTGCGGCGCCGGAATGGAGGCACGACTGGATCCTCAGGCTCAGTGGCAACTGCTCGACTGCTATCTGCGCTCCATGGCTGAGAAGGGCACAGTCCAAGTGGCTGCGCCGAACTCATCATTGTGGCCGCATGCGGACCGGAAGGCAACGTGGCAGACGAAGTCGTTCGAGCCGCAGGTTTCCGAACCGGGCGTTTACTGGCTGCAGTTGACCGTGGGCGGCGAGACCAAGCACTACGCGTTCAGTATCGTCCCCCGCCGTCACCATCCCGGCGTCACGTCCGCCGCGGCGTCCGGGCTGCCGCACATGTTCGGCGACTTCTTTCCCATGCAGCGTTGGCCCAAGGACATTCATCACTACCTCTCGTGTGCAGGAGGCTCACGCAATGATGACTGGCACGATGTGGTCCATGCCTACAACATGCTGGGCATCGCACGTGGCAGGCAGCCGCCCGAGGCGCTGCGCAAGGTCGAAGGCGTGTGGGATCCGGGGCTCAAAGGCGTGAAGCTGCCCCCGTTCCCCAAGTTCCCGAAAAGACGCCTGTGGCGGGAGGACGCCGCGAACGCCGATAGCGTCAAGGCCTTTCTTGCGTCAAGCCACTACAGAAAGCACGCTGAGGACGCTGTGCTGCGCGACCCGGAAGCCGCTCAGGAGCACAAATGGCAGGTGCTCACGCGACACCACCTGAAGGAATGGGCCGACTGCTGGTCGGCGCTGTGGGCCGAACGCGACGTCGCCCTGCGCAAGGCAATGGGCGCGGTCAAGCCCGGCCTGGTCACCAGTTCCTATGGCCCCCCCCTGATCAGTTCTTTCCAGTACGGAAACATATACTGCGGCAAGTACTACGGCTGGGACTGGAAGCGGCGCGTCGGGCGTCCGCACTTGGTCACCGTCTGGAAGGTCGAGACCTATGCCCGTGAGTTCGCCCGCCCCTCCATGAGTTACACGCCGTCACTGGCCCTCACAAAGATGAGCCTGCCGGAGATCAACTGTCAGTGGGAGTTGTACGGCTCGCTGGGCGGCGTTGAGGATTCCCGAATGGCGTTCGGCAGGCCACCGCACGGACTGTGTGTCCCCAACCGCGACGCCGTCGCCAACCACGCCACCGAATTGAGCCTGGCGCCCTGGTTCTTCGACGGGGACTTCAAGCCCGGCAGCGGCACGCATCTGACACCGTGGGTCGGGCATTTCACTCAGAACCAGGTCTTTGGCCTGATCGACGGCATGCGCATGTTCCACGAGGCGCAGGGGGCGCGTCCCGTGCGGGCACCGGCGTTTGTGCGCAGCTATGCGGCGGCCGAGCTCGACCCGTCCTGGCACGAGCAGAGCATCAACAACTCCGCCGCCGAAGCACCCGCCTACGCCTACGTCCAGGCCCGGATGGCGGGGCTGGCCGGCGGGTTCTTCGCCGACATCGCCGACGTAGCGAACCTGAAGCCTGCGGACACGGATCTCCTCGTCCTGCCGTCGATGCGTGGCGCCACCACCCAGCAGATCGCGGCTATCCGCGAGAAGTACAGCCAGGGCTGTGCGCTGCTGTGTTTCGATGATTGCTCCGGGCTCGAAGACCTGTTCGGGGTCCAGCGGCTTGCCGAGGCAACCCCGATTGCCGGTGTGAGCGTGGGTGCCGCAGCGTCGGTGTTGGACGATGTTCCGCCCTTCGCCCTGCGCGAACGGGTGCGGCACAAAGACGCGATAGCCTACGAACTCGCCGGTGCCCGCGAAGTCCTGATCGGCACCGACTCAGAGGGGCGTCGGGCAGCGCCGCTGCTGACTGTGCGACAACCGAAGGGACAGCCCGGCGCGGTGTTCTACACGCTTGGAGCCACGCGCGTCGGCCGGCGCAGGAAACGGCTCGATGACACGAACAATGAGGGCGAGGTCACCAGCGATCTGGTCCGCCATGCCCTGCGCGCAGCGATGCGGGCCGTTGCCCGCCCGGTCGTCACGGTAACCGGCCCCGCGAGCGTGCTCGCGTTCGCGCGGCCCGACGGGAGTCTGTACATTGTGGTCCTGGAAGCGTCGTTCCCCGAACCCCGGCCCGGGGGCACATCGGCAGAGGTACTTCTCTCCGTACACTGCGATGCGCCGCCCAAGGTGACCTTCGCCTGTGACAAACCGCTGCTGGAGATGCAGCCTGAGCCCAGCAAGCGAACCGTCAAGATGTCGCTCCGACCGGACCAGGTCGTATCTATGGCGATCACGTTCTAGATGGGAAGCAATCTCCAAGCAAGCATCAGGGTCCATCATGCGATCTCCACGATCGCGAGTCATGGCTGGGTATTGTCAGCCATCGTCGCCGCACTGATCGTCGTCTGCGAAACCGTGGGCGCAACCGAGCCAGCCGCGACAATCGAAAACGCCGCGATACGGGCTACGCTGACTGTGTTGCTATCGAAGGGTCAGTGGCGACTGCGGGTGGATGCTCGCGTCGACGGTCGTTGGTGTGACACGGCAACGCTGGCCATCGCCGGGACGTTCAGCTCCGAGGAACTGAACCGAATCCACCGGAAACGTCTCGGAACCTACTATCCCCTTCAGAAAGCCATGCCCAAGAGCATCCGGCGGACGGCTTCCGCCTCCGAACAGCAGCTGTCGTTCCGGCTGGTCCGCGCCGACCTCTGGCTCGACGTACAGCTGAACTTGCGGAAGGACATGCCCTTCCTGTGGATCCACAGCCCGGCCGCCTCACGCCCCGAACTGCTGCCGGAGACCACCCTACGGTTCGCTGAGCCGGTGTTCTTCATGCTGGCGGACAGTCGAGGAACACCCATGAAGCGCCGCAAGTGGCAAGCACGCGACCATCGGAACCGGAGCCTGACCGTCGCCTGCGAGCAGTACATGGCGCCGTGGAGCCGGGAGATGGACATCGTGCCGATGATTCTGTGGCCGCGGGATTCCGAACGGCGGCGGGCCTACTGGGCGCGCGGCGGCCTCGGAACCGTCTATCTGCAGACACCGTACGTTCTGGCTGTTGACAGCGAATCCTACGAGCGCACCGCGCACAGCGTCCAACACCGAGCTGTGGGGTTCCGCAGCCTGCTCCCGGAACTGCAGCGAATTGGTGCCGGAAAAGGGATTTCCCCGAGCAAGGAGAACGCACCGTGAAATCCGTCAGTCTCGCAGCCTTTCTGAGTCTATTCTGCCTGGGAACCGCCGCGGCGGCAGAGGCCGACAGCTTTTGGCACGTGTACGAGCGGTACCCGCACATGCAGGACTTCTTTCCCTTCGGCATCTATGGCGGGGCCACCGGCAACTGGAGCCAGTTCGGGCACGACCCGAGGGGCATGAACGACATGGTCCTGGACATCATGGCCGAGAACGGGCTGAATACTCTCTGGGAAACGGCCTTCCACCGGCATATGCGCCGCTTCGAACGGGACGGCAAGCCCACCGCCGAGCTGTCGGACTACGGGCGTTGGTGGTATGATGAGGCACTGCCCGCCTACGGCTTCAAGACGATGCCCAGTCTCATCAACGTGTTCACCCGCCAGGCCTTTGCCGATTACCAACGGCACGATCCACCGTTGTCCACGGCCGAGCGTGACAAGGTCGCCGCGGCCTGGCGGGGTGTGCTCGACCCGATCGCAGCGCTGACCCGGGAGTACCCGGAGACCATCTTCGGGTTCGTTTCCGACGACGAGCCCGATCACCTCGCGGCCATGGTGGCGGCAGACAAGGTCATCAGCGGCGCCACGGGCCGGCCAGTCACCACCTGCATCCCGAGCTGGGGGCAGAGCAAGGTCTTCCTGCAGCACATGCAGCCCTTCACCGGGGATTGGTACGTGACGACCGATAACGCCCGGAACAACTGGGCCATCACCCGCAACCTTAAGTGGATGCAGGAGAATGCCCCGGACCGCATCTTCTGGTTTCTGCCGCTCGCATCCTCCTACAGCCACCACGAACCGACCAAGCCGTGGCTGCTTGATGCCCGTCCCCAGCCGGTAGACCTGCGCATGCAGTTCTGGATGGCCCTGGCCGGCGGCTGCAAAGGCTTCTTCTACTACAACCTGCTCTACGGCATCCAGTGGGCCAAAGGCGAGGACAATCTGTTGAGCGTCGCCCACGTCGCCAACAACGACCTGTGGCCAGAACTGGGACGCCTGGCCCCAATGATCACCACCGCCGGTCCCCTGCTGCTCTCCTGCCGCCCCGACGTCGATTACGACATCCGTACCAATTGCGGACGCGTGCGCTATGCCGAGTACGACGGACCCGCAGTCAGCGTTGGGCTGCTCCGCGACATTCGCCGCGACCGGTTCGTCCTGGTGCCCTACAGCAACGATCTGCACGAGCGGCAACGCGCCGTCCTCGCCCTTCCCCTTGCCCTGGCAGAACGCCAGGCCCTCGACCTGGCCACGCTGGAATCCGTGCCTCTGAGCGATGGGCAGTTGGAGGTCGAACTGGGCCCGGGACATGGCCGCCTGGTGATGCTGGCTGCCAGAGACGAGCTTGCCCAGGCAAAGGCCGTCGTCCTGCGCCACCGCAGCAACCGGGCGCGCCGCCTTGCGAAGATCGCCCTGCGCCGACTCCGACCGAACAATGCCGACAAGCTCGAAGCGACCGCCCTTGCCGCGAAAAGAGCGGGGAATTGGATCGAAGCAGCGGCAGGCTGGAACGCGCTCGCGGCCGCGGCCGAGAAGGAGTTCGAGTCCGGTCGCACCCGGAAACTTGCGGCCGCGAGGCCCGTCCTCGACGAGATCGCCCGCATCCTTACGGAGACAGACGACCTGCTCCGCTGCTTCCGCGGCCCGCTCGAGTTGAAACAGGGGACGTCCATGATCTGGGGCGTCCGCGGCCACGGCACCAAGCATGCAGGTAAAGAAACGGGCGACTTCCTGGCCTATCTGAACATGTACCGCTCCCTACGCCTCCGTTACCGGACCGGGCAGAACATGACCAGCTCTGTGCACAACACCGCTCTGACGCTGCGCGGCCTGGCCCGGGCCAACCAGGACGCCGTGCGGCAACTCATCGACAAACGCCTGACCGAACTGCGGCACCCGTTGACGGTGGCCTGCATCACCGGCGATCGGCGGATCATCGAGTACCACGCCAGCATCTCCTGGCTCTACGAGAGCTTCCGGATCCGCTGGTTCGCCCCGAATGCGGCGGGTAGTCTGGTTGACCGCAACGACAAGGCTTTCGTGCCTGAGGAGTTTGACGCCGTTTGGATCTACCAGCTTCGCTACGTCGAGGCACCGGCGGACGGGCGGCCGGTCGATCCAGCGAGGGTGCTCCTGCCGTCGCTGCTCGCGTCCGATACGGTCTCGGCCATGCGCGCCTATCTGAACACGGGCGGCGGGGTGGTTCTGCAAGGCGTCGCCGGGCTCTACGCACTCACCCTCGGGTTCGAGAAAGAGCTGCCGGACCGCCTGCAGGAGAATGCGTGGTACGACCGGGCCTTCGCTACCGGAGTTTCGGCCGGGCCCGGATGCGAGAAGCACCCCGTATTCACCGGCCTCGAAGCCAATGGTTTCCTCGCCAACGGAACCTACCCCGGCACCAATCTGGTGGTGGAATGCGCCTGGCAGAAGCGCCGTCCCGCCGGCACCATTGTCGCCGTCGAGCAGGACGAGATGTTTGGCGCCATCCCCGACTACGCCGCCGTGGTCGAGTACCCCGTGGGAAAGGGCCGGGTCCTTGTCCTGGGCGGACGCAGTCTTGACCTCACTCCCGCTGGCCTCAAGAACAGTCACTTCAGCAAGAATAGAACCCTCAACCGCCGTTTCCTGGAGAATGCCATCGTCTACGTCGCCGGTGACCGCTCCTTCACCCCCGCCGAAGTCCAGGCCCCGGTTGCCGCCGCGTCTGAACGCCACATCCTGCCCCAAACCGAATGGCACTTCCGCCTGGATCCCGACAACACGGGCCTGGACCGAAAGTGGTTCGCACCGGATCTCGATACAGCGGACTGGAAGAGCATCCGTACCGGCCTAAACTGGGAGGCCCAGGGCTATGACTACAACGGCTTAGCCTGGTACCGACGCACCGTAAAACTGGGCAACCGCCCCGGCAAACGAACCATGCTGCATTTCGGTGCCGTCGACGAGCAAACAGTGGTCTGGATCGACGGCAAGGAGGCCGGGCGCCACGAGGAAGGCCCCAGTGCCTGGGACAAGCCCTTCAGCTTCGACATCACCGAACTGCTGGGAACTCAAGACGCTGCATACATGATCGCGATCCAAGTCCACGACAGCATGGCTGCCGGTGGCATCTGGAAACCGGTCTGGATTGCGTGGGAGTAGAGAACGGGACGATTCACGGTTCTCGGAGTAGGCACGACGTTGGTACCGCGCTTCTGGCAGCGGGATGCGTCAGCTCGACGCCACCTGAGGCCCTGATGTCGAACGATCTGTCGTGCAGTGAACTGGCCGACGAGATGGACGCGCATTTGCGCGACCGGGTGCTGACCCGCTGGCGGAAGGAATCCAAGCACGCATCCTGGTCGTGGTTGGCGTCCACCTTGGTTGCCGGCGTAACCGGGGATGGACAGAACCGTTTGCTGGCCATGCGCGGGCCGCCCGGAAGCCGGTACCGTTCGCGTGACGCCAACTGGATCACAGTAGTAGACAGCTCCTAACCGGGCACCAAACGCCCTGGAAGATCGAGGAACAAGATGCAGAAACTGCGACTGGGCATGCTGGGGTGCGGCAACATCAAGCACCAGCACATGGCGGGAATCTACGAACAGGCCCCGTTTGGGCACGGGGGCAGTCCTTGTAGTTGCAGTCTTGTGGGGCACGGTGGGGGGGGCGGGGCGACCTATGCCCCAGCGATCTCTCGCGTCTGATATCGAACTTCGGCTGAAAGCCGTTAAAGGCACTCATAAGGGCTGACTCCATGCCCCTCGGCATGAACGGCGTACTGGAAGTCTACCGCGCCGTGCTGGGCCGCGAGGATGTTGTTCCCGGCATGGTCGCAGGCATGCAGACGCACGCCTGGATCGCCAATTGGCATCCCCGTATCCATGCGCTGGTCTCGTATGGGGTGAGCACGGAAGGGCAATGACCGGTCTCTGTTCGCCGGCATGTCAAGGGATGGTTCAGGATTCTGGCAGTTCCGTTCCGCGTTCCATGATCTCAACGTAGCGCGCATAACTGAAGACGCGATTGCGCTTTTGTGCGGTCACTTCCCGAACGATTCCAAGGCGTTCCAGGTGGGCCAGGGATTTGTTCACGGTGGCCGCTGTGATTCCGGTCCTCTCTACGAGCCACCCGGACGTGGCTATCGGCCGCTCGAGCAGTGCGCGATGCACCCGCAGTGCGGAGCCGGATGCCCTTCCGAGCGTGGCGAGCCGTTCCTGGTCGTCGCTCGACAGGTCCACGAGTTCCTGGGCGGTCTCCGCCGCCTGGGAAGCCGTGGTGATGATTGCTTCAGCGAAGAAGTCGAGCCAGTTCTCCCAGTCGCCCGTGAGGCGGACGGTATTGAGGAGTTCGTAGTAGTACTGCCGGTGTGTCTTGAAGTATAGACTGAGGTAAAGCATCGGCTCCCGTAGTACCCCTTGCTCGCACAGGAGTAGCGTGATCAGGAGCCGTCCAAGTCTGCCGTTGCCGTCGAGGAATGGATGGATCGTCTCGAACTGCACATGCGCGAGGGCGGCTTTGAGCAGGGCCGGGGTGGACTCGGGCTGGTCGTGCAGGAAGAGCTCCAGATCCCCCATGCAACGCATCACTTCGTCAGCCGGGGGGGGCACGAAGACCGCGTTTCCCGGGCGCGTGCCGCCAATCCAGTTCTGACTGCTCCGGAACTCACCCGGGGCCTGCTCGCTGCCGCGGCCCTTCGCCAGCAGGATACCATGGATCTCCCGCAGCAGGCGTAACGACAAGGGTAATTCCTCTTCCAGCAGCTCGAGACCGCGGCTGAGCGCGGCCACGTAGTTGCTCACCTCTCGCACGTCGTCGTACGGCACCCCCGGCTCCTGGTCCAACTCGAATAGCAGGAGGTCGGACAAGGATGATTGCGTGCCCTCGATCATCGATGAGAGCACCGCTTCCTTCCGGACGTACATGTAAATGAAGAGCGACGTGTCAGGCAGCAGCATTGAGACACTGTCCAGGCGACCAAGGGCGAGCAGAGCCTTGTCGAACTTGTCGCGCAGTTCGGGTGTCCAGTCGATGGCCGGGCTGGGCGGCAGTGGAGCGGGAACGAACGCCCGGGCTACCTCGCCGACGGTCGATGTCGATACGTACCTGCCTTGGAGATCGCGCTTCATGAGCTCGTGACCCAATCTAGAACAAGGATCCGTCTTATTTTACTTTTTGCGCTTACCCTATAATAGAGCCGCGATCAGAGAAGACAAACGGCAGACAGACATCGGGGCGGGCGGGTCAATCCTCTAAACCAATATTACGGATCACTTCTGCGAGCGCTTCGACAGAGCCAGCACTCGCCTCTTCAGGTCTGGATCATCTTCCATCTCCCGAAGCATGGGCGGAACCGACAGTTGCTGGGTGGAGGACCCCGTCCGCACTAAATGCAAGAACAAGGTCTGACCCCGTCCGCCCCACAACCGTTGAGCTCTATCACGGTGGCATTGAACGTGAGCGTAACTTCGCAATAGAATTCAGACCGTGAAAGCGCTCCCGGCGGCCGCACCGCCCGGAACGGCACTCCGTTGGGCTGCGTGCCTGACTACGAACGGGGCCGCCGCATTGGAGTTTTTGGCCCTCATCCTGACGCCATCCGGGCGTAGGGTACAAGGACGCGCTTCATCCTCTGCCGAAAAGCCTGAGAAAGTTCCGCCCGAGGATCGCTCGCACCGTGTCGTCGGTATAGCCCCGCTCCACCAACGCGCGAGTCAGGTTCGGGAGCTTGTCCGCGCGGTTGACCGCAGCGGGGATATTGCCGAGACCGTGATCGGTGCTGAGTCCAACGTGCTCACAGCCGACCAGCTGAACGAGGTGGTCCACGTGATCGAGCACCCGGTCCAGCACGTCCTGCTCTCGGAAACGCTCTTGGAGGGTCGGCGTCCCCGACGACCGCGCCTTAAGTCAACAGCATTGCGGCTAACCCGCATTTCTCATGGGCGGGACATTGTGGCGTTTGCTTCCCGTCTCCCCGTGGGTCGGGCAGGATCAATCTGCTGTCGTCCTCACCCGCAGGCCCTGCGGCATTCTCGGCTATCGTGCTTCCAGTGCTCCGGCATCCGGATTGGCGTCTCTTGGATTGCCCCGTGCATCACACGGGACACCCGTCAGATCCGAGGGGAGTCTGTCCACAATGACAGATCTTCTCACGGGATAGCCAAACGTCGCGGAGCCCGGAGCGTCAAAGTCAATCACACCTTCGCCGGTGGTGTAGTTCTCCCCGACCGTCATTCCTCTGGTGCAGAAGTGATTGTAGCGTGCCTCGTTGCCATACGGATTTCCCGAATCCAGGTAACGCGCTCCCAGCTGCCGTTGCGCGCTTCCGGTAATGCCGAACCGATGGAACACGTTCCCGATGTAGGAGACATTGCTGCGCTCGAAAGGGTCAGCATCCGGGTAGGCCGCGTCCCAAAGCATGAACCAATCACCATCTGCAGCCAATCTGCTGCCAAATGTGCAGTGCCACAGAAGCAGATGGTCCCACTGATCGTGGATCCAGCTTCTTGAACCGCCCGGCGTCTTCGCTCCGTACTCGAACAGCAGATTCACAAACGCTGCGTTTCTGCTGGTGCCGCCTTCCGAATTCAGGAACAGGCCCTGGTACTGCAGGTCGACGAATATGCCGTTGTATATGATGATGTCTTCAACCTGATCGAACACTTGGTATACGTCGGAGTGATATGGCGTTGGGTGCTCTCCGTACATGCCGTCCACCTGGATGTTCACCAGCAGCGGCGATCCGTTGCGGGCCACATCATGGTAGATCTTCTCAAGCCTCAACCCTCTCCCCAGAACGGGAGTATTCGGCATCACGTAGCCTACGTTGTAGAAGAGGCATCCAGTGAAGTAGGCATTGTGACTTCCCCCGATGGGAGAGTGGTTCCCGTATCCTCCCGGCCCGATGATGCGACATCCGTCAAACCATGCCCCCGTCTGCGCTGCTGCCGGATCCCGCGGGCCACTGTTGCGCAGGGTGACTCCCGAGAAACGAATGTGGTCGGTATCCCACAGCGTACCATCTTCATCAATGATCACCTTCTCGATCTCTGCTTCCCTTGCGCTGGCGATCGTCACCCACTCGGTCGTGGTATCCGTCGTGCCGGAAACTCGATCATTCGTATCGTACACACCTTCAGTGAGATATATGGTCGCGTAATCCAAGGTCCTGTTCCGAGAATCGATCGCATCCATTGCGGTCTGTATGCTCGGGAAGGGATCGGTCTCATCATTGAGCGTCCCAGTCCCATCCGAGCCGTCACCATCCACCCACGCAAGCGTCGGGGATTCGTTGCTCGCCCCCTCGACATAGAGCGTGACCGCGCGTAGCGTCTTGACGCCGCCATCTCCCCCGTACACGGTCGGCGTAACGGCGATGGTTCCGTTTCCGGTGAAATCATCTGCGGAAACCGGCACATAGTACTCATACACGCCCGGGTACACGGCGCCGGGAGACGTGGAGGCGACACGTGTATTCAGCGTCATAGCAGACGTGGATTTCACTCCCCCGGAGTACCCCTGGCCCGCAATGGCGAAATCCACCCTGTCAATTCCAGCCATGGAGAATGCCACCACGCCAACATTGAACGATGCGCCATGCTCGATGCGTTGATAGGGGACTACATCCGTGTGGGCAATCGGCGTGATCGCATGGGATATTGCCGTCGGAACCAGGATTGCCGCGAGTACGTAGGAGATAACGCCGGGCTTCTTGTTCATCTGGCACATCCTCTTCTCGGAATGCGAGTTCGTATGTCTGATCCGAGATAGTTCTGACCTGCCCCGTTCTTCTGGACCATCCATAATGTGAGTCTTTCCGGCAATGTAGTGTTCGCTTGCTCTGTTGCCTCTTTTATGCCTCAGAGCCCCTCGGCGGCGGGGGAGGGCGACGACGGGCGTGCTTTCACCCTCACGCTTCAGGATGACATGCAGACGACGGCGAGGATCCAGTGAAGACAATCAGCCCTGGGATCAGATGCTACACCCCACGTCGGAAGTCATTGGTATGCAACTGGCAAAGGTGCAACTGACAGCTGTCAAAATCAATGACAGGCATCTTCCATACAGAGAACAAGCGGTCTAAGTGGATCTGGCCAAGTCAGACCGCGCCGCCTCGGCATCGTGTTAGCGACCGCTCGCGATTGTCGTGCCTCGGCGCAAACACGCGCCACTGTCAACGCACCGTTGCCCAGCCTCCATGCGCTTGCGGACAAGGACGGCCTACTTTGGTTCCAGTCGGAGCTCCTTGAAGTTCATGAGCGCGCCCTTCATGCCGGGGCCTGCTTTGATTGACAGCAGAACGTCCCCGCCGAGGAGGTCCAGCGTCCCGAGCGCGAAGGGGGTGTGCTTGTCAAATGCGCCGGTGTTCTCGGTTTTTCCCTGCAGCGAGGCTGACCCGGCGGAAATGACATAGGTATTGGACGGGTCGGGTGACCCGTAAGTGAAGGTCACAGCATATGTCCCTTTCTGTGCGCCCACGATTTTCCATTCCAGCCTGTCATTCGGGTTGGTCCAACGCCCGATGTCGTTCCGTTTTCTGTTGAAGAAGAGCGTGCGCCCGACAAGCTCCGCATTGGCCGCCAACAGGCAGATGACGCCTTCCGCGGATGGCTTGGCCGTCTTCGCCTTCATCCCGGGTATACCCGTTGCCCGTCTCTGCTTCTCGAATTGCTCTATGAACGGCTTGCCCGTATCCAGCGGAGCGTCTTCATTGACCATCAGCGGCCTGACCTCGTCCCACCATGTGTCAAAGGCTTTGAGCATTTCGCTCGCCACTTTCGGATGTTCCTGAGCGACGTCTTTCGTCTGTGCGGGATCTTGCTCGATATCGTAGAGAGCGTTCCCTACCAGGCGCCACTTCTCGTTGCGGACAGCAAAGCCCTTGTACTTGGCCTGGTCGGGATCGGTGTTGCCCTTTCCCCATCTTCCCGGGGCGCCCTTCTTTTTCCATCGACCGGTGTGGAAGAAGAGATTCCGGTCCGTCCATGGGGCCTGAGGATCCCGGATCAGCGGGAGGAGACTCCGGCCGTCAAGCTCAAGCCCTTCCGGAATAGGGGCACCGGCGATTCCGGCAAGCGTTGGGAAGAGATCAATATGGCGAGCGAGACGATCCACAACGAGACCGGGCTTGAGCTTCCCGGGCCAGCGCATGAAAAGCGGTACCCGCGAGCCTCCTTCGTGGGGGGAGCCTTTGCCGCCTTTCATGCCTGCGTTGTAGATTCTGCTTCCTTTCGCGCTGCCATTGTCCGTCATAAAGATGAGGAGGGTGTTATCTGTGAGCTCCCACGCATCGAGCTTCTGCATCAGCACGCCCATGTTCTCATCAATGTTGGCGATCATCCCGAAGAAGGCGGCTGTCTGGTCCGCGCACTTGTCTTTGTACACATCCTTGTAGCGTTGCTCCACATGGAAGGGGCCATGGGGGGCGTTAGTGGGGAGGTAGGCGAAGAACGGTTTCCCGCTGTCCTTCCGCTCCTCGATCCAGGCCAGGGTCTGTTTGAAGAAGACGTCCGTGCAATAGCCATCAGTTTTCACAAAGCGATTGTTGTGCTTGATGATGGGATCAAAGTAGCTCGTGCCGGGAGCATCGCCCTGAGCGCCGGGGAAGTTCTGGCCAATGCCGCCTGCTCCGTGAATGAAGGTCTCATCAAAGCCTCGATTGTGCGGCTGGTAGGGATCCTCGTCGCCCAGGTGCCACTTGCCGAAGATGCCGGTGGCGTATCCCGCTGTCTTGAGCACTTGAGCGATGGTGGTGGCTTTGAGGGTCATTCTGTCTCGCTCGAGGATAGTGTGAGTGACCCCGTTCTTGAAGGGGGCTCGGCCCGACATCAAGGCGGCTCGAGTAGGGGCGCACGTGGGGCTGACGTGAAAGTCGGTGAAACGTGTGCTCTGGGCGTACAGTCTGTCGAGATTGGGGGTCTTGAGGTAGGGATGGCCGTGACACCCCAAGTCGCCATAGCCTTGGTCATCGGTCATCACCAGGATGATGTTGGGGCTACTTCCTTTGAGCGCCGCGCTTTCTGCTGTGGCCCGCACACTCCACAGGCAAAGAGCGCCTGCACATAGCCTGACAATCTGGGTGAGTTGTCTCTTCTTCATGCTCTGCATTCTCCTGTTTCGGGGACGACGGCAGGAAACAACGACATTGCTGACCCCGTGAATTGATGTCGCTGACAACATGGAGGGCCTTGGCGGTCGATGGTGCTCTCTGCCATCGGTTGCGGTCCTGTGACTGAGGCCTGCCCGTTCTCCTCGGCCTATCGCCTGGAGCTATCTGACAGCGGACTATAGTAACCTGTCTGCCCGGGATCGGCCATACTGTGTCCACCGTGCGACTCCTGTTCGCCAGGGGCATTCGGTAACGACCTGTGTTGTTCGTTCGGGAAACTCCGGGATCACTCTCATCCCCATGAATCGGGCCCGGTACCCATGGTCTCGAACCCTACTCTCTCCTCCCTGCGAACGGATCCCTCGAACAACGCCCCTGGGGCTGTGGGGCTGCATGCTCCCCGCAGAGGAAATAGAGTCCCTTTACCGACCTCCGGTAGGAGCTGCCGTGTCACCTGGGATTCCGCATCTGCGTCCCCAGTTCCGCTTGGGAGAGTGACGTTTCGCTTGTCGCAAGTGTGGCAGTAGGGTATGGGGAAACAGAACTGCTTGGAGGCTATTTTGGCGTATTTCAACGTTCGTACTCCCCGAATTTATCGGCGCAACGCGTGGGTGGCCCTCGGCGCTGCTGCTGTGGTTGCACTTCCTTACTTGACATCTCCTGCTCAGGAGGCCCCGATGACACCGAACGCCGCTGGTCCGGAGACGACCGTGCAAGCCTACCCAACGGTTGAGGCGTTGAAGTCACGGACAGCCTGGCAGGATGGCGTACTGGCATCCACGACGGGGTTCCATGAAGCGGGCGACGGTGGCGGTGCGCTGTACCGGGTGCAGAAGGAGAGTCCGGAGCTTGGCCCCAACGGTGCGGATGTCATTGCGCTGGGAAACGGACGCGTTGCCGTCCTGCTGGAGCGGGAGGCGGTGAATTATCGGATGTTCGGTGCCGTGGGTGATGGCGGGAGCGATGATGGGGTCCAGATCAAACGGGCGCATCATTATGCCAGCAGCCATCGGCTTCCGGTCGTGAATCTCAGCGGCGAGTTCTGGATCAAGGAAACCAACAATATCCCTATCACGACCAACGTGTCCTGGGGTAACACGACATTCCACATCGACGAGAGATTCAACGACAGGAGGCAGCCCCGTTTCTCGATCAACAACGATGAGCCGACCAAGGACCTGACCACCGATGCAGAGCTGAAAGCAGCACTCCTCAAACGAATCCGTCCGGGGGTACAGATCATCCCCGAACTCGCGGAGTACGCAGGTCACCTCGTCACGGTGTCTGACTCGAGCGATCGCATCGGCATACGTGCCGGCTACGCTAATAACAAAGGATGGGCGCGCGAGGACTTTTTCTATGTCGAAGAGGAGGGGCGTATCATCGGGGACATCGCCTGGGAATTCAAGGACCTCACATCGATCAAGGCCACGCCTTGCAACGACACCTACCTCATCGTCGAAGGCGGCGGTTTCTACTTTTCCGGAGACACGCCCGTCACGGGCGGCAAGGGCTACTACCAGCACGGCATCAAGATCCGGCGCAGCCGAACGATCGTGCGCCAGCAGTGGATGGGACTCGAGAAGGGGCGGCGTGATGTCTCCATTGAGCCACGCTGCGGTTTCTACGTGTTGCAGGGCGTCTATGACGTGACGCTTGAGAATATTCGCTGCATGCCGTGGGAACAGAATCGAGGCGACAAGGCGAAGTCCGTGGCGCATGGGACCTACGGTTTGGGCGGGGCGCGCATGCTGAACTGCACGTTCCGCAACCTGACCGCCGAGGCAGGATGGGTGTCCTGGGGCGTCTTCGGCACGAATCTGAACAAGAACTTCCGCATTGAAGGGTGCCGCCTCAATCGCATTGATGTGCATTTCCACTGCTGGAACCTCTACATCAGTGACTGCATCGTGGGCTTCAAAGGCATATCGGTCACGGGGGGCGGCGACCTCTTCGTTGACAACACAACGCGCCACGGCACCAGGTTCATCACCTTCCGACCGGACTATGGGGCTAAGTGGGATGGTCGCGTCCGGCTCAGGGGGTGCACCCTTGTCCCAACCGGGAACGGGGGCGCATCCGTGCTCAGCTACGGCATGAGGGATATCGACTACAAGTACCCGATTGGGTATGCCCGAAGCATCCAGATCGAGGACATGACGGTCGACTATCGTGCCGCACCGGACTCGACCGCCAGCTGTTGGCTCATGACCACCGTGCCGTTCTCCAAAACCAGCGATGGCGGCCCTCTCTTCTTCCCGCAACGTATCGAGTTCAGAGACATCCGGGTTGAGGGGCGAGAACAGGGCGTGCGCCTTCTCCGAATCCCCAACCCCTATCACTACAGCCTTGTGCGCCCGGGCGGGTGTGATGACGCAAGCTTCGACGCAAATTGTGCGCTGGTATGTGACAATGTGCAGCTTGAAGCCCTCACTCCTGAACGTCCGGACGACACCGGCAGCGTGCATCTGCTCATCGGTGGAAAGGACGTCGTGGACTACGGAGAGGGGGCCGGACTCTTCCCGACGGTCCGCTTCACCGACTGTGAAAATGTCAGCGCCTACTTCGGGAACTGTGCCGTGCGCGCGTTTTTCGAACGTTGCACCGTCAACACGCTGTCAACACCAGCTTTGCGCGGCGAGCTCGTATTCAACGACTGCCGCTTCCGCCCGAATGTCAAAGGGGTGTCTGATGTCCTGTATAATGTGGACAGCACCCTGGGGACGCGGTTCACCAACTGCACGGTCCATGCACCCGTCGTGAACGGTCAGGCTGCTCCTGGAATGGTGGACCGCATCGGCTTCCTGACGCTCAATGGGGCGGTGCGGCACTTCCACCTCAACACGGCCCTCGGGAACAGGATCCTGGAGCAGTGCAAGGAGGAAGGCGTCACGCTCACTTCGGAGTTCCTGGGGAAGCTGAGACTTCACCACGCGCTGGATCACTAATCCGGACAGCCGTCGACGAAAGGGCTTCCATGAGTTACCCATCTCTCCCCAATTTCGTTCATCTCAGCAAACAACTTCGCCTGCAGAGCCAGCTGAAGCACGAATACGGTGCCGACAACATCGAAGCGATCCTGGCGAAGGCCGGAGCTGCTCTCCAAGCTGCGCTGAGTGAAATTGAGAGCCTGCCCGTAGACGAAGCGCTCGCCCGCAAGGAACCGTCTGGCCTCGCCGAGATCCAGACGCTGCGACCGGCCGGGCCACGTCGGCTGTGGGATGCTCTTGACACTGTGCGCTACGCTGAGCGCGTAGAGGGCGCGCTTCTCGGCCGGTTCGCGGGGTGTACCCTGGGAGCTCCGGTGGAGTTCTGGCCGATCGACAAGATGGCAAGCTGGGCCACCGAGATTGGGGACGCGTTCCCGCCGGTCGATTACTGGTCCGAGATCCCCGAACGGCACCAGCTCCGGTACGGCAAGAGCCGCCGCGATGCCTACACCCGCGGCGGCATGGACGGTGTACCGGTTGACGACGATGTGACCTATACACTGCTCGGCCTCCTGATCCTGGAGGACTATGGTCCGGACTTCTCGGTGGCGGACGTGGGAGCCGCCTGGCTCAAGTACCTGCCGATGGCCTGCACAGCTGAGGCGGTTGCTCTTGCCAACTTGCGCAAGGGCATCCCGGCGGAGGAAGCCGGTTCGATTGACAACCCATACTGCGAATGGATCGGCGCGGACATCCGCTCCGATCCGTGGGGTTACCTGGCCCCAGGCTGGCCGGAAAGGGCGGCCGAACTCGCCTGGCGCGACGCATTCTTGAGCCATCGCAGGAACGGGATCTACGGCGAGATGTTCTTCGCGGCGGCTATCAGTGCTGCCTTTGCCGTCGACGACCCGATCGAGGCTCTGGAGATCGGTCTGACCGAGATCCCGGCTGACTGCGCCACCGCCAGGGCCGTGCGCTGGGCCCTGGACACTGCGTCCGAGATCACGGACTACAAGATCGCGAGAGAAACCGTCGATCGGGAATTCGCCGGCATGAGTGGTGTGCACACGATCAACAATGCATGCCTTACCATCTGGGGCTTGACCATCGGGCGCCGAGATTTCACCAAGGTGATCTCCGAAACCGTGGCCATGGGGCTCGATAACGACTGCACCGCGGCCACCGCCGGCAGTCTCTGCGGGGCGATCGTCGGCGCTGCGGGAATCCCGCAGCATTGGACGACTTCATTCAACGGCAAGGTCCTTACCTATATGAACGATCAGCCGGAGTTCGCCATCGGCGAAGCCGTGCAGCGTTTTAGTGCCCAAGCCGGTCGCGTGTTCGGCAATGCGTAGAGCGGGACTGTGCGGTCTTCGCACAGAGCATTGTCGCAAGCCCACCCCAATCGAGAAGAAGAGTTGGTATGAAACCCCTCGTCATGAGATACGCCGCGCCGGCGACTGACAGCAATGAAGGCTGGGAGCGTTGTTCGCTACCTCTGGGATGCGGCCACTTTGGCTGCAGCGTCTTTGGGCTGGTTGAACGGGAACGCATACAGGTCACCGAGAACTCCGTCCTGACCCGACGAAATCTCACCAACGCGGCGGAGATCTATCTGCACTTCCCGCACAAAGACGTTTCCGAGTATGAACGAGGTCTGATGCTGGACACGGCCACGGCCTATTGCCGGTACACGTCCAGTGGCGTCCGGTACACTCGGGAGTACTTCACGTCCTATCCGGACAAGGTGCTGGCGGTCAAACTCGCCGCTGACCAGCCGGGGGCTCTGGCCTTCTCCCTGGCCCCGGAAGTTCCTTTTCAGCACCCCTTCGGTGACGAAGAGACTGACTGTGCTCTGGGAAAGGCGGCCACGGTAAAGGCCTCGGGTAATGCCATCGAGATGGACTGCCAACTCGAGTACTATGGCATCCTCTTTGCCGCTCAGTTCAGGCTTGAGACCGACGGAACGGTGGAGGCCGGAGACGGAAGCCTTGTCGTGAGCAATGCCAGCGAGGCGGTGGTCATTGTCTCCTGCGGCACCAACTACGTGCTTGGAACACGGGTGTTCAGCGAGAGCGATCCGAAGAAGAAACTCGATCCCATCGATCCCCGTGAACGCGTTGTCGCTGTCGTGGAGGCGGCCCGCGAGAAAGGCTACGGGGCACTCAAGAGGGACCATGAGGAAGACGTCAGTGCCATCTTCGGTCGCGTCTCACTGGACTTGGGCAACACAAGTGAGTGTGACGACCTGCCCACCGATGAACTGCTCGAGCGCTACGGCAAAGGCGAAAGGAGCGGATACCTGGAAGCACTCTACTACCAGTACGGACGCTACCTCCTCATCGCGTCGTCACGCCAGGGCTGTCTTCCCGCGAACCTTCAGGGCATCTGGACGTGTCATGGGCAGTCTCCCTGGGGCAGCGGGTATTGGCACAACATCAATGTACAGATGAACTACTGGCCGGTCTTCTCCACCAACATGGCAGAGCTCTTTCCCCCTTACTGCGATCTCAACCAGGCGTTCCGCGAGAAGGCACGGTCGTATGCTGTTCAGTACATCCGGCGTCAGAACCCGGAGAATTTCCGTGAGGGTGATGACTGCGGCTGGTGCGTCGGCACGGCCGTCTATCCCTACGAGCCGGGTGGCACGCCCGGTTCCCATTCCGGTCCGGGCACCGGTGGGCTCACAACCAAGATGTACTGGGACTACTGGGACTTCACACGTGACCCAAAGGTGCTCGAGGAGGTGGCCTACCCGACCCTCTACTCCATGAGCCGGTTTCTCACCCGGACGGTGCGGGAGTATGACGGGGCCTATCTTGCGGCTTTCTCCGCCTCCCCGGAGCAGATGCTCAATGGCCACTACACGCGAGGCGGAGCCTACTACCACACCGTGGGCTGCGCTTTCGACCAGCAGATGCTCTATGAGAACGGGAAGGACACGCTCGCCGGAGCCGAGCTTCTCGGAGAAGCGGACGAGACGACCGTGGCCCTGACAGCGCAGATCGACAACTACTCGCCGATCGCCATCGGTTGGTCAGGACAGATCAAGGAGTACCTGGAAGAGAACTACTACGGTGAAATTGGGGAGTACACCCACCGGCACATCTCGCAACTGGTGGCCCTCATGCCCGGGACGCTGGTCACGAGTGACACGCCCGCCTGGATGGACGCGGCCAAGGTGACCCTCAACGAGCGCTCGGATGAGTCGACCGGTTGGGCCCTCGCACATCGGCTCAACGCCTGGGCCCGGACCGGCGATGGGGACCGCAGCTACTTGCTCCTGCGCAATCTCCTGGGCACCCGCACGCTGCCGAACCTCTGGGATACCCATCCGCCATTCCAGATCGATGGCAACTTCGGCGGAACCGCAGGCATCACCGAGATGCTGCTGCAGAGCCATGAGGGGTTCATTAGTTTGCTGCCCTCTCTCCCCGCTGCATGGGAGGAGGGGCGCTTCGACGGGCTTGTGGCTCGGGGTAACTTCACCGTCGGGGCCGCCTGGAAGAGTGGTCACGCGGAGGAAATCACCATCACTGCCAACTGCGGGGGGAGACTGTGTGTTCACTACCCCCAACTCGCCAACGGTGTCGTGCGAGATGCCGACGGGATGCCGGTCGCCGTGGAGCGAATCTCCGATGACCGGATCGCCTTCGACACCACAGCTGGCATGACCTGCCGGTTCGAGGATATCCCTCCGACGAGCCGCGTAGTCACTCCTGTGGATCTTCGGGTCGATCCGGGTTCGCTGACACTGGCCTGGACAGGATGCGAGGACGACGCGATCTGCTACAACGTCTACCGCAACACCAAGAGCAGGCCGAGCTATGAGACGGTCGCGGAGAAGCTCAGCGGACCATCGTTCACGGATGAGACGATCGACTTCTCCGGAGAAGACTACATCACCTACAAGGTGACCGCCTGTCGGACGGACGGAAGCGGCGAAAGCGATGGCCCGACCCGGACCATTTGCCATGCCACTCGGATCTACAAAGAGCGCTACCTCCATCAGATCAAGGCCACCAGCAACGTGGTTAAGGACATTGAGGAGCTGTAGCCAGCGGAGCTACTGCCGAATGGCGTTGAGGTAGTGCCGAACGGAAACGCCTGTCTTGGTGGGTGTGAGCGGTCGAGGGCGACCGCCTTCCAGGCTGAGAACATCGTGCACGGTATCCCCTTGGAGGGCGTGTCGCCCTCGACCGCCGGGTTCCCGTGCACGCGCTATATTGACGCCATTCGGAGCTACCGCCGGCAGTCGAGTTCCTCGGGCTTCAAGCGCACGCTCATGATGAAAGCGGGCTCCCCCGCCACCCAGTGCCCGTAGGTGGTAGCCACGATCGTGCTGTTGGGGAGACGCTCCAATGCCGGATACGCACAATCCCCATCCCAGCCACCCGAATTCGGGAAGTTCTCCACCAGGCGTAGGCGGTACTGACCTTCCCGACCGTGGACGAGATCCTCATACGTCCCGAGCCAGCCCATCCAGTCCCCGTGGGTCGGCGTTAAGTGCGCCATATCACGGAAGCTGATGAAGAGACGGCCGTCATCGGTGTAGATGGCCTGGTGGCGATCTCCGGTCAGGGCTGTAGGCAGCTCACGCGGTTCAGACCACGTCACTCCTTCGTCATCGCTGAACATGATGAACGAGTTGTACGTGCGACCGTTTTCGCGCAGCAACACGGCGATCTGCTTGCCGTCGGGCGAGCGTACGGCCCCCGGTTCACAGAGTTGGTACGTGCCGCTTTCTGCGATCACCACCGGCCGCTCCCACGACAGCCCGCCATCATGCGACAGCGATTTGTATACTTGCCAGATACCTCGGGGCTCACTGCAGGGGGAGCCGTGGGCATCGTTCGGGCCACCACGCAGGAACCGGCCGTTGTCGTGGAACAGCGCCATGTAGTCACCGTTCGCCAGCCGCACAAGATCAGCCATCGCCACGACTCCGCCAAAATCGCCGATCGGAGCCAGAGGTGTCCACGTCATCCCGTCATCCTCCGAGACCGCCATACGGATCGGGTAAAGTCCCGAGAACATGATGAGACGCTTCACACCCGTCGCATCCACGACCCGGTAGAGAGTCGGGACTTCGCGCGATGTAGCCCAGTTCTCAGGCGTCGGCAGGCGATCACTCCAGGTTAAGCCCCCATCATCACTTCGTTTGAGTACAATCGCTCCTCGGCCATGTCCCTTCGGGTAGACCACGACAATGGTCTTCCCATCCTCCAGCAAGACGGTTGTAGGGTGTCCGAGGTACTGCCCCGTTTCCCGATCCACCACCACTTGCCGGTCCGTATCGTTGGTCAAGTCGATCAGGGGAATGGTGTAGGGCATTTCTGCCGGCAGGCGTTCTGCAGATCCGTTCATTGTGTGTTCCTCATACTGAGCTCATGGCAAATGTCAACCGCGAACCGGCCCCGTTCGCCGTGAGTATCGGCTTCGATGTCGGCAATGACGATGTCGCAGGGCGCATAGTCGCGAGCGATCGCCGCGTCCGGCGGGGGTGGATGCATACGCTCGGCCCAGAGCCCAAGTCAGTCACACCGGCGGGGATGTAAGCGTTCCAGTGGCTACGCGCCGGCGCGACGACCGGCGTTTCCCCGGGAATCGGGCGGGGTGAACGCTCGCCATCACTGTTCATGTCGGCTCCTTGCCGCTTCGTGCGCGTCAAGTTAAGGCGCAACTCGTTCCAGCAGAAGGCATGGACCGCTGCCATAGGGGGGGGCAGAATGTCTGTCCTCCTTTGCCTTACTATCTCTGCGTGGCTGGCTTTTTCGCGATGATCCGGATGGCCTTGATGCGAAGGGAGAACTCATTGCTGCGGAAGAGCGCATGGTGGTAGAACCACGACTCTCTTTCGAAAACCAGAGCCATGCTCTCGATGACGTGGTCGAATGTGAAGCAATATATGTCGCGAGCCTTTACGCTGTAGTGCGTGCTTCCCGGCTCAAGAGTGACATAGCTCCAACGACTCTGTCCAACTTTGTCACTCATGCGGAATCGCATACTTCCCAGGGAAGGTGTGTTGCCTTCGAAAGACCCAAACTCGAATTCTACACGGTCCAGGCCCGCGATGTCCAAAGAGCTGACAGGTATACCGACGCTGGCAGCTTTCCAGTCTCCAGAACCCTTGACGACCGTCGCTCCCTCCGATTGTGTGACGTTCAAAATGTCTGGCTGATGGGAGATCATCTTCGTGAGGTCCAGCTCCACTACGGACTCAGCGGCTCTCTCCCATCCTGCCTTCTCGACCGTACCTGTCTCCTTGATGGGCTCTGCATCGCGCTCTGCCCAGAGTTCGGGCAACTTCGGGTCACGTTTGAGGTAAGGCTCCGAGAGTTGCAGACCTCTCTTGACGACTGGGTCCCGTGTGAACAGTTTTTTGGCAATGTTGCCATGGAGGAAGTTCGCCAACCCGACGAACATCATGCCCTGCTCAAGAGACAGGTAGTAGTCTCCCCAAAGATTGCGTTCCATGTCGTAGCATCCGAGGAGCCCCCATTCCTTGCCCTCACTGCCAGCAGGGGGGATCCGTCCGCCCATTTTGTCCATCTTCTGCAAGGTTGCTGTTACGTGGCGCGGGTAGTATTCCAGCAGCATGCTCAGCGCATGGGGACTGACGTTCCACTCCGGTATCATACCGGCCGCAGAATAGTGACGTCCCACGATGAAACTGTTCGACCATCCCCAGAGAGGGTAGTTACGCTTGCGGGAGAATTGGTACTGGAACCACCCCATGTTGCCTACCGTAGCGCCTACGTCAACGAGGTCACTTTCATACATGAAGAGGCCTGTGATGCCGGCGATGTACGTGCCCCCGAAGTTCATTCCCGGGGTATGGATGGTGCCGTATTCAGTCTCCATCTTGCTGAGAATCTGGCCGGCCCACACCCTGGCCGGTGCAGCGCCGGAGCCGACCATCATCGTCACTGCGCACCTGGCATCGGAGGCTAGCCAGAGCCCTTCGTGCGCGGCCTTCCGCTTGGCCAAATCGTAGCCGGCAACCACACGGTTGGCTTCCTTGTTGTACAACAGCTCCCACTTGATGAAGTCAAGGTACTTGGTGATTCGCTCCGCATACTGTGGCCAGACCTGGCGGGCCACAACCATGCCAACTGGATAGAAGTTGTAGTCCGAGATGATCATCACACTGCCGAACTTGTTGGCCAGGTCTCTTGTGATGAAATTGGGGAAGAAACCGTCCTGCTTGAAGTGGATCTTCTCCATCGTATCGAGGACCTTGCCGAACTTCGCCGCTGCTTCGTCGGCATCGAGCAGTCCCAGTTCACTGCCGATTGCCAGGCTCGCGATGTGCAGGCCAATCGGTGTGCTGTTGACGAAGCTGAAATCGCCTTGCGTATTGCCTGTCAGGCCTGTAACGGGGTCAGCAGCCTCGCTCATGAACCTGAACGTATCGCGCATCAGCTTATCGAGGAACTCGATCTGGCTCTTCTCCAGCACGGCTTCTCCTTTTCCCAGCGGCTTCGATGACTCGGCATGGCTCATCGACACACACAGAATCACGACAGCCACACCACACAGGGTTGTAAGCAAGTCCTTCAAGGCGGTCCTTTTCATTTTGTGCCCTCCAAAGTCCTTCTAAGCGTACGTGATTGCCTCAAGCATGTCCACTCGCCCATGGAATGGTTCACAACAGCTATATGCGGTCAGCCCGATTTAGAATGGCTGGGAGATCGTCGCCTCGTGCACGGGTTTCTCATCCCAATCACCGGCTCCGGATCCCATTCGGAATGTCCCCGGTTCGAGCGCCACAAGTTCCATGCCCAGCGAATTCGTGGTTGTCGGTCGGGCTTGCGCACCCGTGCTGAGGCCAGCCATGAGAGATCCTCCAAGTGCTATAGTTGTGATGCCGCGCAGCGGTTTCATTCCCTCCTTCCGTCCCTCCATGCCAGGGCTCGAGCATCTGCCGGCATTCGTCGCGGGACTCGGGGCTGAGCATCGGCCGCAGGACAACTCGCGCGCCGCGGGGATCAGGATTAGGCTTGGTCGATTTGCCGCGCCAGAAGCATTGGAGGGCGTCAATTTTTGTCTATGAGGACACTGACTTTCCTCTCAGCCCGTGAGCTTCTGGGTTCAATCGCTTTCATGCGCCGGTACCATCCCCGATCTCCACTCCTTCGGCCGCCAAGACCTCCAGATCGGTATGGATCTGCTCCCGCTCAACGTCATGGAAGCGGTGGAACGGTTCGGCCATGAAGTCGCTGCAGATCCCAAGCACGGAGAGTGCGCATTTGATTCCCTTAATGCCGGATGACGCGTGACGGCCAACGCCGTAGATGGCACCCAGGTCCGCCACCTTGTTCGCCAGACCGGCAACACCTGCCTCGTCCCGGGCCAGGGCGGCTTCGTAGAAGTCCACGAAAAGCCGCGGGGCGACGTTTGCCCCGCCGCAGACCCCGCCATGCGCTCCCAGTTCCACCGCGGCGGCAACGAACGACTCCGTTCCCATCAGCAAAGACCATTCAGGCCTCCGTTGACGCGCCACGGCGCAGATCTTCCGGAAGTATCCGAGATCGCCTGAGCTGTCCTTGATGCCGACAATCCCGTCAATGTCCATGGCTTGGCAAACGGTTTCCGGTGCGAAGCAGACCTTGGTCATCATCGGCATGTTGTAGAGGAAAAGAGGGAGAGGCAGTTCCGGCACGAGATGGTGCAGGTATTCCAGCAACTCGGGTTGCCCCTCGGGGAAGTAGTACGGGGGAGCCAGCACGACCGCAGACGCCCCGGCATCGGCAGCGCACTCCGCCATGGCAAGCGACTCGACAAACGCCGTGTCGGTAATGCCGACCAGAACCGGAACACGGTCGCTCGCGATCCGGCAGGCCTCCGCAATGACCTCCCGCCGAAGTCGGTACCCCAGGCTCGGACCTTCGCCCGTGGTCCCAAGCATGAAGAGACCATGCACACCACCGGCGAGGACATGCTCAACCAGCCTTTCCAGGCCTTCTACATCCAGTTCGTCACGACCCGCCAAAGGGGTGACCAGCGGGGGAATGATCCCGCGGAATTGTGCTGAGAGGTCGTTCATTGTCTTCCTTGTCTTCGGATCGGCCCGATTAGTCGGATCGGTCGGATTCGCCGGATCACTTGGAGATCTCTGTGGATGTCTCACTCAACCGGCGTGCGTCCTGCGGAGTGACTCACACGCTCAGTCACGCTCCTCTCGCGACGACCTCGCTTCGGACAACCGCCAGGATCTCGTAGTGGGAAACCGATGGCTTGTCACCCAGTGCATCGGGCCTGCCGGAGGGGGGAGGGCGCCAAACGCACGCAGGTCGGCGAGAATCGTGTCGAACACTTCGCCCTGGCCCTGCAGTTGCCCGCAGAAGTTGACGACCCCGCTGGCAGTGAGTACTCCGCCGGTGACGCCGAAGCGTTCGACCAGGATCACCTTGGCGCCCGAACGTGCCGCGGCGCAGGCAGCCGAGACCCCGGCGATGCCCCCGCCGATCACGGCGACATCCGCCTCATAGCGGACGGGGATGTCGCGCGACCAGCGAACTGTGCGCGCCGTCGAATCGTCGGGATTGCCGTGGTTGCTCCGAGTCATTCCGGTTGCCCTTCCGTGATGAGCCGATCAAGATCAGTCAACGATACTCTCAGCACTTCCATGGTCTGCTTGGCGCCGGAGAACGCGATCAGCAAGTGCCCGTCATGTTCGATCATGTGCGGGTAGTCGATATGACGTCCCCCGATGAGGTAGAAGAGATGAGTGTAGACCAACCCGTCATGGCTGATGGCGAGCGTCAGGGGATCGCGACGGGCGGGGCGTGAGTTCGAGACCAGCGCATAGTAGCCGCGCGACGTCCGCAGCGCGTAGAACTTGCTCGTTGCGTCGGGGAAGTTCGTGTTCACCAACGGCGTCCACGTCTGTCCACAATCCGTGGAGAATGCCCGGATAAGACTCTTGCCTGCGTTGTTGCGGAACAGACCGACCAGGTTCCGGCCATCGGGCAACACATACCAGTAGGGCTCTTCGGGGCGCTTGCCCTGCTCGCTTCCATAGGCAGACACAGGTCGCGTCTCCCAGTCGCCGAACGCGTCGACGCCGCCGACGGCAACGGACAGGTCGCGTTTGTGATCGCGGCGGCTCATCATCCACTTGCCGTTGGGGAGTCTCTTCGGCGGGAAGTTGTTGAGTGTGTCATCGAGAACCGTGCCATGAGCAACCCATTTGCCTGCCGCCTGGTCCCAACGGAAGGCCTCCAGACTGAGCCCTTTGCCGGGATACCCCGGGGCGTTGAAGTGGCTGGCCAAAGCCAGGAGTTCGTCGTCGCGAACCCAGTAGCCGCGGGCGATCCACCCAAAGCCCTCGATGCGCGGTGGCCCCGATAAGCCCGTTGGCTCCGACCAGGTCAGGCCATCCTCGCTGGTCGCATAGGAGACACGCGTGCCCGGCCGATCATGCCCGGGAATGATGTTGCGATGCCGTTTGGGCGTCATGTTGGGTCTCTTGACCCCCGGGCCGTCGCTCCACATGGCCCAGTAGCGTCCGCCGTGGTAGGTCAGATAGGCGTGCTGATGTACCCACTTCCCTCCTCGATCACGCACATCACTGATGATGGTGTGCTCGGCCGGCAGTGCGGGAAGAGACCCGTAGTGAATGCTGTCCGGATCCGTCCCGGTCGTCCGTAGGTTGAGCATCAGCGCGCTCTTGGGGTTGGTGACCGGATCGGGAGTGGACAGGTCAGGTGCGGGGGCGCCCTTGAGAATGGAGTCGTCCAGCACAGGCCCGGATCGTATCGTTTCCCAGGTGGGGCCCACGCGGACCGCCGAGAAGTGAGCAAGGGCTGCAGCCGGGGTTGCCACCAGTTTGGCCAGATTGGCGTCAGAAAAGCCTTTGCGGTTCACCAACGTCCACGTCTTCGGTTCTGCCTGTGGAATGCCGTCTGCAACACTGAAGACAGCGAGGCGCGCGTCGTCAGGGACCTTTGCGTGGCTCCTGATCCGAAGAACGAGGATCGACGTTTCTCCGGTCGGCACGGTCTTCCCGGTGACCGTATTCTGATAGAGCCAGAGACGTAGGTCCCCGCTTCGGTCGACCCCGAATGCCACCCGCCTCTGGAGACTGTCCGTCGCAAGATTCATCAGAGCCGCCTCGCCACGCGCCGGGACAGTCAGCCGCGCACTCGCGTAGAGCGTCCGCCCTTCGTCGCCGAGGTCGACCCAGTGCTGCGCGCTTGCCGTCGTGCCGAACACCGACACGAGAACGCCGACTCCCCAGAGTAATGGTGTGCTGCGCAAAGTGCTGTTCACGGCAGGGATTCCCTTTGGGGATGAAGAGCGGGATGAAGAGTTCCCATGTCCAACCGGCCACTCTACCCTAGTACCAAGCTGTCGAAGTCAGAGTACACCTGATTGCCGCCATTGCGGCGGCGGAGTGAGCCCACACCACAAGGGCAGCAAGCGCTTCGCGCCGAGTCGGTTCCGCGCGAGAGCCGCCCCGCCGGGAAACGACGATGCTACGGCATCGCCTCTTGCCCGGCGGGGCTCCTCTCATCCCGGAGCCGTC
>JABHEG010000178.1 GCA_018676675.1 Lentisphaerota bacterium | reverse complement strand
GTGTGTGGTGGAGGTCCGCACTCTTCCCTCAACAGCTCAAGTAGTCAAGAAAACAGGGAAACAGGTTTGTCTGGACAGAACCGAACTGAATAGCAGGAAGATCAAGCACGGTTCTGTCTCAAGGACTTTTGACAGAACCATACGCGAACGAAGGAACCACAGATGGTGATGAAACGCGGCCATCTCCATGATGACCGGATGCGAGAGACGCTCAGTGACGGCGTAGGCAAAACGCGAACCGTAATGCCAGCGGCTCGACTCTCCGCCAACCACGTGGGAGCCGTCCAGACCATCCAGGTAGACCATATCGAACCCACACTCATTCAGGGTGTCGGCAATCCCGCCGGCCACGTCGTCATAGAGCGTGGACGTGCCCTCCGGGACGAAACACCCCCAACACTCCTTAAGGTGATGAACAGGAGTCCCCTTGGCATGGGGGGACGGGGTCGTGCCGCAGGCTCCTCTCTTGCAGCCGGTGAGGGCTGGAGAGCCCCCCGTAGTGATGCCTGAGTACTCGATCAGTTCGTCGTCTATCTGGAGCGTCACGCTGCGCCGAACATGATAGCCGACGTGATCCGGCATGTTGCCAGTGGGCTCCTCCACGGGCACGATGTCCGCCGTCACATCAAGGGCATCTGCCAATGTGAATGTCTGCTCCTTGGCCAGCCTGGCGTCCGGCACCGGGGTGACCCACGGGCACGTCTTGGCAATCGAGAAGGACATGGTGTGGAGTCCGGCCTTGATCCCGGCGGCGTGCAGCCGGTCGATCACGGCCTTCACGCCTGCTCGGCCGTTCGGGAAGAGAGCGGCGTTGGGTTCATAGTCGCCGTAACGGAGACAGCCGCAGAGATCGATTTGATTGATACCAAACGCATAGCACATCTCGACCCAGGTCTCAACCGTGCTCTCGCCGGGGTTGCCGAAGATGTATGATTCGCGATTCCCGGGGGAGTCAAGAGCCCACGGTCCCCCCAGGGGCGCGTTTGGGATTCGCTCCGCCGCGGAAACGGCATCCTGCATCGCCTCCCGCAGACCATCGGGAGCACTGCCGATGAGGCAGACACGTGCACCGATCAGACCAAACTCCGAACAGCAGTATGCCCAGAGCTCTCGCTGGAAACCCGGCAGTTCCTCAACATTCGTCTGCAGATTGAGGGCGAGAGCGCAAGCCGCAAAGGTCGTATCCGGTGAAGGGGAGCAGGTCGTAGCGAGGTCAAAAAAGACGAGCTCATCGACCTCCTCACAGCAGACCTCTTCCACGGCCAACTCGATGTACCGGGCGTGCTCCGTGATGCTCAGCTTGACATTGCCGAGGCCGTCGCCAAATCCCAGCGTCACGGTGTCCCCATCCCGGTCGGCAGAGATCACCGGCTCCCAGGCTCCGTCCACGCATAGTCGCGCAATCGGTCGGCGCTGGTCCGCATCCAGGTTGTCCCGTCCGGAAGCTCGATCGACAAATGCTGCAGCAACACCGTCGTCGTCAACGGTGATCGTCACCAAATCACTACGAAGCTCGAAGCCCATCGTTCCCTCCGCTCAGTCTCAGGTCAGGCACCCGCATCGACTCCGGGCGGGGCCCATCTCGTCCGTTTCTCCCCCCTACTCTAATGTGCCAGCTCTGTCCTCCCGGGGCAAGTCCCGCGGAGTTCCGCCGGGTGGCCCGGGCGCTCAAGCCCGGGGTCTCTCCTCCGCATGTTCTCTCACCTCTTCGGGATCCCACCAGCCTGATCAGCTTTGAGAGCCTTCCGGATCACGTGCCCCAGTTCGCCTGCCGCCACGGCGACCTGCCTTTCCCTCATACGGTAGAACGACGGCAGCGTGTAGTACGTATTCAGGTAGGGAAGCTCTCCCTCCGCTCTTCCCCCTTCCTTCCACGCACTCTCGGCTGCCTGAACACACGTGGCCTGCACCTGTCTGAAGGTCTCAAGCACTCCTCGGGCCCTCCGGAGGGCCTCTGCCGCCTCCCCTTCTGACGGCGAGCGGACGGAGCTGCGCCTCAAGAGGAGCTCACCGGCCTCCTGGAGTGCGCGCACATCATCCCGGATCTCTCCCCCCTGAGACTCAATGGCGCTGAGCACACACCTCGTCTTCACCGCTTTGTCACGCGCCACAGAATACGCCCAGCCCGCGACGTTCCTCAGCCCCTCACTGCGCTGCCGTCTCAGAAGTTCAACCCGCTTGGCGACGGCCGTAATGAGAATGAGACGGGTCAGGTCTCCAGCCGGGACCTCGACCATGAGGCCCGCTCCATCGAGAGAGCACGCCAACGGCTCCACCGTCGGATAGTCCACCGCGAAAGCCGACGGCTTCCCAACCCCATCCCACGGAACTGCCAGATTGAGCGTCGGCACTCCCCCATCCCAGACATACCTGTGGTACGTCCTGCCATGTTTGGTCAGCAGAAGGAGAGTACTCTCCTCCCCACGAAACGCAACGGCCTCAACCCCGTCCGGCCCGGTGGCCAGCAACTGCTCTCGCCGCCCCGCGGCAAGCAGATCCTCGAAGGGAGCAAGTTCGTGCCACACAATGCCCAGTTCGTGCCGACGTCCCATACCCAGCACGTCCTCTCGAAACGCACCAGCGTGGAAGTAGAGGATCCCTCGTGCGCCGGACGACAGCATCATGTACGTCAGCAAACGCGTCTGCTCCGGGGAGGTAAGGAACTGCTCAAACGTGGCCAGTCCCAGCTTCCGGCGCACGTGCGTCTGCAGGTGCGACTGTGCCCACAGATGAAAGTACGCATCCCCGCGCTGCACGGCCTGGACGTTCGCACAGAGCTTCTGTATGTCCTCGAGCCCAACACATATGCTCGGCTTCCAGGTCACCCCATCCTTGTTCAGGGGGTAGTCGTAGGTGGTGGGGTAATCCATGATCCCCTGCCACCGCTCCCAGCGGTTCGGGGAGAAGCGCTCAGGGTAACGGTACCCAAAGCAGGTCGCCGTGGTGAGGTTGTCAGTATCATAACGGGTGACAAGCTCGTGGATGCGGTGAATGACGGGGAAGTGGCGATCCGCGGTGTCATCGGACATCAGCCAACTTAACAACGCAGGGTGTTTGCGGTATTCAAGGAAAGGCAGCAACCAACGAGCTCGCCACGGGATCCCGCCGGACTCACGAACCGGTCGGGAGATCTGGAACCAGGCAATCACGAGCAGCCCGTTGGCCTCGGCCATGTTCAGAAAGTCCCCGAATTCACTCGGAGGAAGATCCGGACGGATGTAAGCAGCAACGGCGTTCAATCCGAGTTCTGCATACTCTCGGAGGTCACGACCGTAACTCTCCGGACCCTCCACGCGGTAAGCCCCCATGGCCCGAATCAGCCGCGGCTTTCCCTCAACCCACAGCCGTGAATCCCGGATCACCGCCTCGCGGGTCCCCGAGACAGCCTGAGCAGGCAGTATTTCCGGGAGAGATTCCTTACTCGACAACAACTGCCCGACCAACACCGACAGGTCCTGGGGAACGTCCGCCGTACCGGGGAAATAGGCGCAACGACCATCCGGCGAACGGGTCGCCTCCCTGAGGCGCTTCTCGCCCCAGAGAAAGCCCCTGAGACCATCCGCAACACGATGCTCCTCCAGGCCGCAAGCCAGAACACGCCCCTGGACCGTGTAAACGTGATCACGCACCCACCGGTAGAATCCCTCGTCCTCGGGGCAGTCGCTCAGCACGAGCAGGCCACCCGCAGGAACCGGAGTCAACGGAGGAATCCGGGAGAACGGGCGCTTAAGGGCCTCAAACCGGGACAGCAGGACACTGTGATTGGCCGCCCCACGGTCCGTCGACGGCTCGACTAGACAGAGATCGGACGGACCATCCGGCTCAGCCAGCGCAGTGACGCGAACATCGTCAAACCACGCGGAGCCACGGTTCCTGTAGTTGATGCAGTGGACGGTCAGCCCGGCAATCGCCTCGCCGTCCGGGACGCGATACCAAGCCCGCTTCCGGACCCAACGACCGGTGTCGTGGAACCCAAGACAAAACGAAGCCGGCAGGAACCAGACTGTCTTCCCCGACGTCAGGCGGATCCCCAGGTCGACCCCAATCGCCACATGAGCCCCCAGCGTGACGTCCGGGCTCTCCATCAGTCGTCCCCAATAGGAGACGGCCAACGTCCGACAGGTCGACAGATCGGCGGTGACGGCTTGGTGCACACCGGCTTTCGCGCCGTTCCCAAACACCCTCAGGGCCGCGGTGCCATCGTGCCTCTGCTCAGCATCTGCCTCGCACCTGCACAGACCGCCCCCGGCGATCGACCGCGGCTCCCAGCCTGCCAGCCCTGACTCAAAGCCGCCGTTTGTCACGAGGTCCCCGGGGACGCCCCCAGTCGCCCGCACCGACACCCCGAACGCAACCCAGCAAGCGAGGATCCCGAAGGTAGATGCGTAGCGCATGAGAGAACTCTCCAATCGTCTGTGGCTAGTGCCCCGTCCAGAAAGTCACGGCCGCGACTTACGCATGCGCGTCAAGTCAAGGCGTAATCCGTTCTTCAACAGCGTGATACACCACGACAAACGATCGTGTCACAGCCACCGTCTACGTGGTCGCCCATCGCGTGAGTGGCGGCCACCGGGGGAGCCGTCGGCCTGATGTCATTGATTTGGGGCGTTCGGTGTATGTAGTTCCGCGTTCACGCGGCCCAGACAGACCGTCTAAAGACGGAACTACGTACGGTTCATTCGTCCGCACTGCCGACACGGCTCGCGAGGCCTCTCCGGATGGGGCCTGACTACCCCGATTCTGAGCAGAGCGAGTGGCGGCCACCGGGGGCCCCGTCGGCCTGATGTCAATTTGTTTTGGGCGTTCGGTGTATGTAGTTCCGCGTTCACGCGGCCCAGACAGACCGTCTAAAGACGGAACTACGTACGGTTCATTCGTCCGCACTGCCGACACGGCTCGCGAGGCCTCTCCGGACGG
>JABHEG010000109.1 GCA_018676675.1 Lentisphaerota bacterium | reverse complement strand
CCATCGGTGAAGGACTCACCGAACGCCGGCCTGGACGCAGCTTTCCGAGGAAAAAAACACCAACGAAGCACCGTCACGTCATGAACCGCAAAAGGATCTGAGGCCGTCGCGCCGCCCGGACGCTTAGGTTGACGGCATTGTATAAGGGGGGGGGCTTGGACAGGGATAGCATTGAGATAACGGAACTGTAGGATCAGGCAATCCACGAACCGGCAGGATACCGTACTCTGATGCACATGCACGGCACATGGTCATTGACGGGGTTCGCCAGCGTGTTTCTTGCTGTAACGGCTGTGGCTGGCGCTGATGTGGGCAGGGATGCGAACATCCGGGTCCGCTCAACGCCGCCCACACCCGCCCCTATGCGTTCCGGACCGTATCCGCCGGGCGAGGCTGTTCCCGAGCACAAGGTGGATGGTGGGGTCGAGATCGCGGGGCAGGTTATCAAGGATGCCGACTATGCCCAACTGAAGGCGTCCGGCTACCTGCCCATGCGTCGGGAGTTGACCGACGCTGAGCTGTTGTCAACGCTGAAGCCTGAGCTCGGGATTCGGACCACGGCCGAACTGGCGAAGCGGGCCCGTGCGAAGTTCGCGACATACGTCCCGAGTCTGTACTGGGGGTTCAGGAAGCCCGGATCCGGGAAGCTGGTCGGCGGGGCGGGGGCCGCCTACGCGGCACACTTCACGCAGGATGGCGCTTTCAAGGTCCCGTATTTGGCCAGGGCCGCTCCGCCGAACATTCCCATGCTGCGGTGGGCCGGCAGTTATTGGAACACGGGCGACGAGAGATGGGCGCGTGCTGTTCGAGACGCGTTCATGCCCTACTATCACGCGAATCGGCCACCGCTTGAGAAGGTCCGGAACAGCAAGGCGACCGGCATGTGGCGCGTGCTTGGATGCGGTGCACGGGTGCCGTTCCTGGTGGAATCCTACGCCTTGGTCAGTCCGTCCCCTGAATGGAGCGATGCCGACCACACGACGTTCGCCAAGGCCATGCTCGAGCGCGCGCGGTTTCTGCGTTACACGACCGTCCCCGTCGGCCCGTGGGTGCCGTACAATTGCTTCGGCTACGGGAACTGGCTCCTGTACCAGTTGGAGGGACTGCTCGCAATCGCCGCCTTTTTCCCGGAGTTCAGCGAGGCTGAGGGGTGGCTGGCGCACGCAACGGCCGGGATCGGTCAGCATGCAGACTGGGTCGTGATGCCGGATTCCGGCTTTGACGAGTACAGCTACAGCTACTGCGGCCAGGTCGCGGGGCAGTTGCAGACGTGCTTCAACACGTTCCGCCAGGCCAGGCTGCCGCTTCCGCCACGGTTTGAGGAGAACATGCTCAGGTTCCTGGAGCTGTTCCTCAAGATCGCTGCCCCGGGCTGCGAGCCGTTGCCGTTCGGCGATGTCTCGCGGACAGCCGCCCCGCTGTCGTCAACGTGCAGATGGGCGGCCCTGGCGTTCCTGGACGGCCGTTTCAAGACTTTTGCGCATGAGATGTCGGACGAATACCTGGAAGCCGGTGCTCGGGTGCTGCATCCGGACAATCCTGCCGGCGCTGTGCAGCGTTTCCGAGAACTCGATGCGGTGTCACCGGAGGCGACCTCACACGTCGTTGCCGAAGGCGGGTGGGCCGTGCTGCGCAGCGGCTGGGACAAGGAAGCGACCGTGCTTGCGATGCCGTTCAGCGGCTCTGACAAGGTCTTCCATTCGGGTTGGGAGATGCTGAGCATCAATCTCTGGTCCCATGGGGAGCCGTTGCTGCGGAAGCTGCTTGGGTACAACGGTTACATGCGCGGCTACCCGGACGGGTTTGGACGTACGCCGCGACAAGCCAACCATGTGCTTCTGAAGGGAGAGCCGCTTCGGCGGGTGCCCGGGACGCTGAGGAACTGGTTCACGTCCGAGACGCTGGACTACATCCACGCCGATCACCGGGGCTGGCGCGACGGCGCGGTGACTGCACGCCGCCGCATACTTTTCATCAAACCTGATTGGGTCGTCATTATCGACGACATCGAGGGCGAGGGACCGGCCGAACTGGTGTGGCAGGCGCATTGCGATGACGTCATGCCACGGATCAGCGGAACCCGTGCAACTGTGATACGCGGGGCGGGGCAGGCCACGCTCCTTGGCGTGGGATCAGGCTTTGAGGCCGACGCGCTCTCAGTGGAGGGAACAGAGAAGACCGTGTACCTGCTCAAGGTTGAGAAGGATGGGGCCCTGCCGATACGTTTTGTGACGCTGGTTCACGTAGGGCCGGGAGACGCTCTTGCAGCAGAAACCACGTCCGGCGAACGCACTGGCGTGCGATTCTCGGTTGCTGACGGTCCCGAGCACACTGTATGCTGGGAGCCGCCGGGGCCGGCGCGTGCCCGTTGCCTGTCGTGGGCGAGTTCCGTGGTCCCGTGGGCGTTCGTTGCCAGCGATGGTAACGCGTCGCCGGCCCTTGACGAGATGCTTCGATCCGCCGCCGTCGGTGAGGGGTGGAACGGCCGGGTGTCTGTTGGGGGGCAGGGCGCGTCGGCCGGGAGTTCTGCCCGGCACGTGATCGACCCCGCGGACATCCGAGCCTTCACGTACCATGGTCGCCTCGAGCTCACACCCGTTGGCACGGCTGGGCGGGTTGGCTGGGAGACGCGCTTACCTGCGCGGCACTGCGTACTCTATCGTGCGGTAGGTACTGAGTTCTGGCAGCGCCAATTCCAGCCCGGGCTGCACAAGAGCGCCTGGATCCTTGTCCCTGACCTAGCCCCGGACAGGGACTACGAGCTCAGAGTCGTCTCTGAGTTCGAGCCCGGCGGGATATCGTCGTCGCCGGTCTTCACCCGCAGAGCCCCGGGGCCATGGAAGATGTTCTAGTCTGAGCCGCCGCGAAAAGGGCTTCGCGGCGGGGTTCACGGTTGAGCGGTTCACGATTCACGATTCATGTCTCCGGGAACCAAGACAGCGCCTGCATGCTGCAGCACATCCCGGAATTGGAGAGGGTGAACCAGAGCTCAGTGTTCCTGTAAAATGAGACGCCCGTTTTTTTCCCGACCGATGGCCGCACCGGGCGGGCAACCGGTGCAATTGTAAGCAACCTCGGCAAAGGGCTTACAATTGTGGAAACCACCTTACATCCTGTTCTTT
>JABHEG010000167.1 GCA_018676675.1 Lentisphaerota bacterium | reverse complement strand
TACTAAGGTCATTCTCCCGGCGGGCAGGACTCCGGCCGGGGCCGGGCCTAACGGCCCTCAAGAAGCAAAGAAAGTCAGAAAAGAAACCGTCAACTTTTCTCCAGGACTGGACGGGAACTTGCTCAACAAGTTAGCGCTTATGGGGCTGAGCCCGGGGTGCATGACCAGAAGGTGCCTGGCGATGATTGGTTGGCAAAGCAGGCGCGGACCCAGTCTGCCGGTCGTGCGGCCCGTGCGATGCGCAACTCGTCCATCTTCCCGTGGAAACGTGGGCTTCCTTTCGGTCGGTTGTCTGCCCCGATGGCATGCAGGGTCGTGAACGTGATGTCCGCGCCGGCATCCGCATACTCCTTTTCCTGCTCCCCATCCACATACATGTAGAGTTTGTCCGCCTGACAGTCCCGCACCCACGCGAGGTGATGCCAGGTCCCGTCGCGCAGGTCCGTCTTGCCGCGCCGGTCTGGGTGACCGTTGTTCCAGTACCAGCGCATGGCCCCGGTGGCGTGTAGCTCCCAGTTCGAGTTCGGCGTGTCATTGAAACTGCCAAGAATGACGCCGACGCGCTCTGTGAGCCCGAGCCCGTCCTCCCCGACCTTGGGCACGTTGATCCACAGGGAGAGCGTGTTGTCTGCGTGCCCAATCGGCAGGAGCGATGTGAGCTTGACCCCGCTCTTCGCGCCGTCAAACTCCAAACCCCGGCCCACGACGCCGGGACCAGCTCGCTTTACATCGTGCGGTTGGCCGTGGTTGGCAGTGGCGCTTGCGTCGCGGACAGTTCCGGACTCTGCGTTCATGTGCCAGACGCCCACGTAGTGCGGAGCCCAGGTTGAGCCATCCGTTGTGTACGATGGCGGGGCGTTGCACTGCGAGTTCCCCCACCACATGCAGATGGCCGTCGACGCGGTGAGGGTGGGAATGCGTACCCAAACGTGCGCTTCTCCGTCCTGTGGAGAGGTCTCAATCTGGTACGGGAGAGCAACGCTGCCCTCGGCGTCGGTGAATCGCAGATCAGCCCAGTCTTGAGCCATGCTGTCTTGAGAAAACCCGGGGATGCACTCGTCGATGTGGACCAGAGCCGGGAAATCGTTAAGCGCCTCCTGTCCTTTGTAACCCGTGACCGTCAGCTTCGCCTTGTGCCGCCAGCCGTCCATCGAGTCGTGGTCGGATATGGTGATCCGGGCCGTACCTATGGGGCCGATCTTGTAGGGCCCCGGTGCGATGGTGACCACGACCGTCTCCTTGTCTTCGTTCAGCTGGAGGTCATCAAGCGGCATCACCGTGATGGTGGCGCTGCGACTCCCAGCGGGGATGACGACGCTGCCGCTCAGGGGCGAGTAATCTCCGCCGGCCTTAGCCGTGCCACCCACGGAGTAGTCTACCGTCAATGGCTCGGCCGTGTCGCGGACACTGCGGCTGACCGTGAAACTCGCTGGGACAAGTCCATCCTCGGATGCCTGCTTGTCCGCCGCAGCGATAGCGACTTCGGCGGTGGTGAAGCTGTCTGAGGCCTCCTCCCAAGCCGTGCCGTAGGAGTTCGTGGCCGCGAATCGCGAGTAGTAAGTCGCATCGGTCTCCAGGTCGCCGATCGTGGCGGAGAGTGTGCCGGACAGTCGTTCGCCCAGCTCTGTGTGCTGCTGCCAGGCATCAGGAACCGTCCCGCCATCTTTCCGTCCCCAGTAGAGGCCGACGGAGGCGGGGGCTCCGCCCACCGAGGCGAGATACCCGGTGACGGTGGCCGCGCTGTTGTCGAGTCGCGTCAATCGCGGTTTGTGAGCCAGGTGCGGCAGGGTCGCCTTGAAGCAATGGATACTCCCTGCGTCGGTGCTCACATAGAGATGCCCATCCGCCGCTGCCAAGCCGAACGCTCTGCCGTCCACCGGGGCTTCCCAGAGCTTCTCACCATTTTCCCCAAAGGCGGCAACCCGGTCCCTCCCACCGGCGAAGATCAACGCTCCCGCCTTGATGAGCGAGTGTGGGAAGGGGGCCTTCTTCGACCACACGATTTGCCGGCGGGCACGACCGCTTTTTTTCCCACGGCGATCGACCCCGTCTTCCGATTGCGTGACCTTGACCAGCTCAGAATCGGTGTTGTAGAACGTGTTGGCTCCATCGACGACCAGGCAGTTGGCACCCCGGATGGCGGCCGTCCTTGCGCCCGTAGCACGGTCGAAGCTCTGCAGGGCATTTTCTGTGTTCGGCCCGGACCAGATGCGGTCGGTGGCCGCTTCGATCAGAGCCCAACTCCCCCCGTCACGCGCGCTTTTCTTGATATCCCCGATGGGAGCGCCTGTTCCCCGGTCAAAGACCAGGGGAAACGTCTTTCCGGTCGGTACAACCAAGTAGTTTCTTGAGGCGAGGAGGTATCCCTGTGCAGGTCGTTTCAGTGTGTGCGTCCAGCCTCCTGTTCCGTCCGCCGCCTTGCGTCGGCACACGTAGATTCCCTGCTCCGGGAAGAGTCCGGCGGTCCAATAGACGTAGTCGTCGACCACGAGCACGCCTGTTCTCACGGGCCACACTGAGATCATGTTCTCATTGCCCCAGAGCATCTCGGCTGTCGGGCCCACGCGTTCCTTCCATACGACCGTCCCGTCACGGGTATCGAGGCAATACATGAAGCCATCATCACTCCCGACGTAGAGTCTCTCCCCGACGACGTGGGGGGCAAACCGGACGGGGGCGTCCGTGAAGAACGTCCAGACCACGTCGCCGTTGTCGTTGGCCAGCAGGCAGGTCACCGTTCCGCTCTGCGAGGAGGCGAAATACACGCGTCCGTCTGCGACAGCTACGTCGAAGCACCGATCGAATGCCTGGCGGGGCTTCAGGTCGTAGTAGTTGTGTAGGTAATCGTGACGTGCGGGGGACTCGGTCCACGCGGGCGTCGGCGTGCGGTTGGTCGTGTGTGTCCATGCCCTGCTGAGAGGGATGCTGAGTGATTCGGGCGTGATCCCACTGCGCTGTGGGTCGTGCGAGCGCATGGGCCAGTCATCGGCACGGGGTGACATGCACGCCAGGCACAGTGCGGCCAAGACCTGCAGCGTGGGGAAATGAGAGAGCTGTCCCGGCCGACGGTAAGCGAGAGTGCCGGTTCGGGGCTTTGGTGTGGGTCGCATCAATGTGCGCTCCGTCCGTTTCGTGTGCCACGGTTACCGAGGCAACCAGCCTATCGATGTCTGGAGTGTATAGCCGCAGGTGCAGCCTGCACTCAATGCGGGAAGCACCACGATGCCCCCCGCGGGGATGATGCTGATGTAACAGCCGGGCCTCATGGCGGAACAGAGGGTCACGCCCTTTCCCTTTCCGTTCAGGGCAAATGCAGTCGGGCATCCGCCGTTGCGGCTGAAGATGTGCTTCAGCGAGGACGAGCATTCGGCACAGCTGGATGTCGGGAACCGGTAGCCGAGGGGCGTGCCCTTTGTCAGATCGAAGTTTCCCTGCTTCAGATAGACAGTGTTGCCGATGATCATGGCATGCTTGTCTTGTTTGCCGTGATCCGTGTCTTTCGTGCCAAACCCCGAGGGCACGTCGCGCTCCCAAAGCGGCGAGCCGTCTGTCGCGCGGTAGGCACGAAGGTGGTACCAGAAGTCGCGTTCGTGACTCCTGCAGCCCCCTGCCAGCACGACGCCCTGGGCACAGGACAGGTGCATAACGTGGCGGAACAGCAGGTCACACTGATGGCGCCAGACGACCCGGCCGGTATCCCGGTCGAGACAGGTGATGTGCTCGCCGGAGCCTTCCGTGAACGTTGCCAGTGGGACGCGCCCATCACTATCCCCTGCCGCCGCTGGTGCCGTGCTTTCAATGAAGTAGACGCTCTGTTCATCGATGCAGATTGCCGCGTTGGCGATGGCGGACCCGCCGTCGTACGTCCAGCGCAACTGACCGGTGTGCCGGTCGAGGCAGAACAGAGCGGTGCTGGCAACCACCATGCGCTCGTTTCCGCGTCCCAGTTGGTTGCCCACAGCTCCCCGGGCGGTTCGTGCAGCGATATACGAAGCGCCGGGTACTTGAGTGCTGCCAAACAGGGCGTCATCGACCGTGGCGATGTAACCCCATTCCCTGCCTTTGGTCGGCACCGTGAGTGTCGACTTGACCTGCCCCGTGGCCACGTCCACCTTCAGGCATCGGCCCTCAACGGCCACGTAAAGGAAATCTGAGGCCAAGGCCAGGAATCCTGCATCGCGCATCATGGCGATGCGCGAGCAGTTCGGCACACTCAGATCCCATAGCCGGGCGCCATTATAGGCGTCAGAGCAGATGATCCGGTCGTTACCGGCCACGAACAGTCGACCGTGCTTGTAGAGGGGCGAATGGGGGCGCCAGTGCCGGTCAGTCATTGCAGCAGGTCCGGGCTCGCCGAACCAAAGCGGGACGACACGGTCGGATGTGCGCGTGTCCCCGCTGCATGCGGTGTTACCGATGTCGGCCAGGTTGTGCGTCCACTCGCCGGCTCCCGGCAGCGGCGGCCGTTCGATACGCGCCCAGACGCCTCGTGTGTCTTCGGTGACCTGGCAACTCAGGCCGCCGTCGCGGAGCCAGGATTCCAGGTCTTTGCGTGGGAGTGGGTTCGGGCAGCCCACCGGCTGGCCTATCAAGGCGATGCCGCCATCGGGACGGACCATGCGGAACATCTCGGCCGCCGCCCCCGGGCACCGTCCTTCAGCGATGATCGTGTCCGACACCACCACGGCCGCGGCGTAGTCCCGGTAACGCAAGTTTGTGAGCACGCCATGGTGCAACGTGATCTGGTCACCGTATACGTCGGCCTCGTGCAGTGCCTGTCGTCCCGTCATCACATGGTTGGCATCTTCTTCGACGCCAAGCACGCGGAATCTGCCAGACGTCCTCAGTTCCCACGCGAGGCGGCCTGTTCCTGCCCCGAACACGATGCAGTTGCCTCGGGCCGTTCCTGTCTCCGCCAGGATGTGTTCGGCCGCTGCCCGGTATACAGGCGTGAGGGGATCGTCCGCGTAGGGAGAGTCGGCCGCCTGCGCGCTCAATCTTGTCAAGAGCGTCAGCACAATTAGCCGAACCAAGCCCTCTCGGAGGAGTCGCGAAATGAGGCTGCGACTGTGCTGCCGAGGCAGAATGCATGTTCGTTGAATGCTCATGACGTCCGTTCCCGGTGGGAGATGGGTCGGGAGCACAGTTCGGATCGTTACCCGAGCCGCGCCGCAAGCCGGCCGACACGTTGTTGCACGCACCCGCTTGCTGGGCATCAATGTCCTTTCCCCGGAGTGCATTATCAACCCCATCGGGCTCAGGCCGCAAACCACCTGACCTGCCGGGCTTGACACTGTACCCGTTGTCACCACATTCAGTGGTTCACGGTTCAGCGGTTCAGCGGTTCACGGTTCAGGGACAAGAAAGGACAACGCATGGAATGGGTAAGATCGCTCAGGCTGAACGCGGCTTGTTGGGAGTCCAAGGCTGCCGTATTCATTGCTTTGGTCATCGTCCAGGCCAACGTGGTCCATGGGGGCGTCGTGCATTCATGTGAGGAGCTCACGACCGTGTCGGTTGCCGATACTGGCGGATTGGCCGCGACGAAGGTCGAGGTCGCCACAGATGCTGCGCATGTCGGGGAGGGGAAAGGCAGTCTCCATCTGTCGTCCGTGTCCGGTGTCGAGCCGAAAGTTGTGTACATCAGTATGGATCTGAGCGTACCGGCTACGGATCTGGGCGACCGGGCGCTTGTGTTCGACGCGTGGACGTCCGACGCCGTGGTAACCCGTGCGTTCTATGTCCGTGGGTACGACGCACAGGGGCGCTGTCTGTTGAGTTGGATGTCGTGGTCTGGCTTACTGGCCACGAGCAAAAGGGAATTTGCCTTGATTCCGGGGACAGGCGCCTCCGGTATGAAATGGGAACCCCAGAAGATCACAGCCCCTGACCTGTCGGCTCTGGCCAAGCTGCGGTTCTATGTGG
Source organism: Lentisphaerota bacterium (assembly GCA_018676675.1). Taxonomy (GTDB): domain Bacteria; phylum Verrucomicrobiota; class Lentisphaeria; order Oligosphaerales; family JABHEG01; genus JABHEG01. The sequence goes on along the minus strand of JABHEG010000167.1, from coordinate 25,027 downwards.
GGACCAAGTCCGCCGACAGTCTGTGCGACCTCTACCTCGACAACGTACGCGTCGAGAGCGCTGACTCCGTCCGGCGCCGGCTGTTGGCCAAAGGCCGCGCCACCGGGATAGTGGACACGGCCAGTTTTACAGACCACGGAGTGGGCGGACGGATCGCCGAACTGCGGGGCTTTGTTGCGACACGAGCGCCCGATGGTCGCAACTTGGTGATCGCCACGGCCACCGACCGAGGCGATACGGGGTATGTGCTGGTCACGGATATCGACTCAGGCCAGACCCAACAGGTCTTCTGCCCCGCAGACGTGCGGCAGGAGGATCCCTTCGGCGCACTCCTGGCCAGCTCCGGCAAGTTCTACCATGGCCAAGGTCCAGTGCTGCTGGAATTCGATCCTGCCACGTCAGAATGGACGTACAAAGGCACCCCATCGAAGTCAGTAGGCGTCTATCTCTGCTTTACCGAGGGCCCTGATGGGACCGTGTGGGCAGGTGGTGTCTACCAAACCACGCTCATCTCGTTTGATCCGCAGAATGGGGCCGTGAAGGACCACGGGCGAATGGACCCCGAAGAGAAATACCTGCAGTTTCTGGCCACGGACACGGCCGGTTGGGTCTATGCGGGGATAGGGACAGCGCGGTGTAATCTGATCGCATACAACCCGTCGACCGGTGAGAAGAGAACGCTCATTCCGGATAGCGTTCGTGTCCATGGCTCCGGACGCGTTTTCCCCGGTGCGGACGGTGCGGCCTACGGCACCGCCGCCGGCCAGATGTATCGGTTGTCGGGCGGAACAGCTGTCAAGATCAAGAAAGCAGATGCTGCGGGACGGCGCCGCGTGCTTGATATCAAGTACGGCGGAAAGATCCGGGACTTCCCCGATGGTCGTCGAGTTACGGGCTATGATCTGGAGAGCCGCACGATCACCATCCGCGACAAGGCTGGAGGAGAGGCAAGCACGCTTCAGGTTGAGTACGAAACCGAGGGCGCACCAATCACCAGCCTGGACGCGGGACCGGAAGGCATTGTGTATGGCTCCACCTGCCATCCAATGCACTTGTTCGCATTGGACACAGGAGCCGGTGTGCTGACGGATATGGGGCCCATCCCCACTGTGGGAGGCGGCAATTTCTGCGCCATCACGCACCAGGGGAACTCCGTTATTGGAGCCGAGTACGCGGGGGGACGGCTGTGGGCGTACGACGTGACCAAGCCATGGCACACAGGACGGCGACGCGTGAGTCTCGAGATAATCCCGAGCAGACTGATGAAAGTAGGCAGCATCGACAACGGTCACCTGTCACACCTGGAAAGCCATGACATCGTGTTCATCCACGGCGATGCCTGGGGGGCCGAGGCCGCGTTCACGCTGAGTGCTCCTGCTGCCGGTGACTACCGGCTTTACGCTGCTCCGTACCAGCACCACAACTACTGTACGGTGCGGTGGTTCCTCGACGGGAGCGAACTCGGCCAGCCGTACCCGGCAAACAGCGAAACGACTCAGCCCGGCCAGGTGCAGTGTTTCGGGCCGATGCCTCTCGAGGCCGGTGACCACATTCTCAGCGTCAGAATGGTCGATACCGATGCTGAAGGAGCACGTCCCTTCTTCGGGCTTGGCGGACTGGAGTTGACCCGGAAGGAACGACAGCCGGAGACCATCATCCGTGACGCAAACCCGCGGATACTGGCACAGTGGCGCAGCGATATCTGCCGTCCGCGCACGGCACTGGCCCATCCCGATGGTGTACATGTGATGATGGCAGGCTTTGCCGGCTATGGGCTGTGTGGCGGCGGCATCGGGATTCACAACCTCGGAACAGGTGCGGAGCAGTTGCTGACCGCGGACCGTGACCTGCTTCCCGGGCACAGTTGCATCACGCTAAAGGCCCTGTCCACTGGCGACCTGGTGGGGGGGACGTCCGTCAGTGCTCCCGGTGGAGGCCGCACGACGGCGACGGAAGCAGAGCTGTTTATCCTTGACTGGCGGACCAAGAAGATGCTGCACCACATGGTGCCCGTTCCCGGTGAAGGCAACATCATCAGCATCCAGGTGCATCGAGACGGAAAGGTGTTTGGACTGACCGGTAACGCGACGCTTTTCGTGTTCGATCCCCGCAAGCGTGAAGTGGTGTTCCGGCGGCGGCTGGCCGAGTGTGGGAGTGTGCCGAGACATGCACTGCAACTGGCTCCGGGGGGGCAGCTATACGCGATGTTCTCTGACGCGATTGCGCGGATCTCGCCAGAGACCTTCGAGCATCACGTGTTCACCAGCACGCCGGTCAAGATCACAGCCGGAGGCGCTTGCATGGACAGTGTGCTCTACTTCGGCTGTGGTTCGCACGTCTGGAGCTACCGCCTGCCTGGTTCTGACAAGCGCTGACTGACGCCCCAAACTTGTAGCTCCACGCCCAGGTAACAGGAACGCAAATGACCAGATACGAGTACACTTTGTGAAACACATGAGCATACAGCATTCTGTACAAGCGCCTCTGTGCATGCGCCATCTGGGGCGAGTCCTCGTCGTGGTGATTGCCGTGTCGGGAGTTTGCGTGATTGGGGTGCCGCCCGGGCAGGAGGGGACACGCGACCGCATCGCCGTCACCGTGCACGATGACGTTCTGACGGTCTTGGGGGACGATTTCTGCGGCCTGCATTACGACGGACCGATGCACCGCTCGTGGGATGATGTGACCCGGGAGGTCAGTCAGATGCCAGGTGCATTTGCGTCGCCGTATTGCCGGGACCAGCTCCGCTCTGCCGGGGTCTGCTTCGCCCGCGTCTTCGTTAACCAGCCTGACGTGCACCCACGTCCCGGTGAGTTCGATTGGGCCACCACCGACCGGCAAGTGGCGGAGATCCACGAGGCCGGCATGTCCGTGATGCTGTGCCTGCATCAGCGTGGTGGGGCGTGGTTCGTGGGAGACAACCAGGCACCGTGGTGGGGGACAGAGGCCGGCCGGAACGCGTGGCGTGAGTTCGCCCGCGTCTGTGCCCGGCGTTACCGCGGAAGAGCTCGCTATTACGAGATCCTGAATGAACCGAATCACCTGCACGAGGATCAGCCGCACTACATGGGGTGGGACATGTCCGTAGCGCTGTTCATGGACGCGGCGAAGGAGATTGTCGCTGTGGCACCAGATGTCTTGGTTGGCGGCCCGGCAACGTGGGCAGCCTGGGAGGCGACGACCTGGGCGAAGCGCGTCCTCTCTCGGCCGGATGGGGAGCGTCTACTCAGTTTTGTCTCGTACCACATTTACACGTCACATGACCTTGGAGACAGTGACGCTCAGATCCTGGCTAAGTCTCCGTGGTTCGAGGAGGCCCCGATGCACATTAGACGTGAGCTCTCCGAGTTGACTGAAAGGCCCATCCGACTGGCTCTTACCGAGTACAATGTGAGTGCCGTTTCCGCGAAGGACGGCAAGCCTTTCACAGACCCGCGCAACGTCAATACGTTTGGAGGACTCCTCACAGCCCTCGCTCTGCTCCATTCGGCCCGTGGTGCGTGTGATATGACCGCCCATTTCGGCACCATGGGCGGGTTCGGGGTAATCCGTTGGCCGCCGGAATATCAACTACGGCGCCCGTACCATGCTGTGCGCTTGTTGTACGAGGCGGCGGGGCTGCGCCCTGGGGTACAGGTACTCCGGGTTGAGACAACAGAATCGCCCAAACCAGTCAAGAGTTGTGTGCGCGGGGACTGGCCCACGCGAGATGTGGAAGCATTTGCGCTTCGGCGCGATGGTGACACCTCCGTTGTGCTCGTGAACAAGAGTCCAAAGCAGGCCGTGGCCGTGGCCGTCCGGATCCCTGGAATCGACGAGGTGCGGTTCTACCGCTATACGTCCAGCCGTCTGCATGACGCCATCCATCCCCTGGGGAGTATCGAGGACAGCGAAGGCGCTTTCGAGACAACATGCCCCCCCTACAGTTTGACCGTCCTCAGAACAGGCCGCTGACTCCTGCGAGAGGCGAGGCCACAGGGCTGCACAGTGTTACACCCCGCGTTTGCCTGCCGTCTTGAGCAAGTCGACCCGTTCCACCGTCTGTCTCGTCTCAATGCTTGGGCACGCAACGCGGTATTTCCGTTGTGCCCCCCGAAACCAGATACCACGTCTGTCATTCGCCCAATTCAGCGACATAGTCTGGCAACTGGTCTGAGCTTCAGGCACGCAGAACCGTGAACGACGCCCAGGAGATCCGCGGCAGGTGTCCCATCTCACAGGTCTTCACCATGAACCGTTTCTTGCTGGCATTCCTTCCGACCCTCCTGTTCGCCGTGCGGACGGCGGCCGATCTTGGCTTTGTCTCCGACGGCGTGTGGCGCAGCGGCCGTGTTTATAGCGTCTATGACCCGCATTACGGCCGTGCCACGCCCGAGGTCAAACGCAACACGAATGGCCGCGGTAACCCCCTGACGATTGGTGGTAAGGCCTTCGCTAAGGGATTTGGCGCGTGGCGCTTTTCGGTCATTGAGCTCGACGTGCCCACCGGCGCAAGAGGAATCGCTGGATTGGTCGGGATCGATGCCGAGGAGTCAGGGCGTGGCGGCGACACGATCTTCTCAATTCGGGTGGACGGACAGGACCGCTGGCAGTCGCCTTCGCTCAGCCGCCTCGATCCACCGGTTGCTTTCAGCCTACCGGTAACTGGCGCTGCCACGATCGAGTTGCTGACCGACGCCCAGGGCTACAGCAACGGGGATCTCGCCGACTGGTGCGATCTCCGTTGGCTTGACGCCACGCCCAAGCAGTCGACCCTCTACCGGCCCGAGGCAGGATCGCCCCACATCAGGGCGGAGCTGCACCCCTGCCATCTTGCCTACCAAGGGGAGTCGCTTCCCATCACCGTGATCGCTGATCGACCGCAGCAAGTCGCCGTTCGTTGGTCCATCACAACCGATGACAAGACTGTGCGTGACGGTGAGATCAAGGTCGCACTGTTGTCCGTGGGCGCCGGCGTGGCGATTGGGGGCAGGAAGCTCACCCTCGAGCTCCCCAACGGCATGTATGAGTTGCGACTCCAGGCCGCAGGAACCGTTGAGCGCGTGATCCCCTTTGGGGTGATCGAGTCGCGGATTGGGCGCCCGACTGGAGGATCGATCTACGGCGTCAACCACCACGAGTTTGCCTCCAGCTATGAACCGTTGGCAGCGATCGGGGTCGAGTGGAGCCGGCAGTGGTTCTGCTGGGCCTGGATCGAGCCCGAGCCCGACGTTTGGCAGTGGGGCTGGCATGATCAGCGGATGGCGGCCGCGACGCGATTCGGGATCAAGACGATCGGCGTGCTTGGGGGGATCGGTGAGCCGCTCTGGAGTTGTCTGGAGCATCCCCGCAAGAACGGAGCCACGACCCAGGGCTGTCCGGATCTCGATGCCTGGAGCGATTACGTCCGGCGTGTCGCCACTCGGTACCGTGGCAAGATCCGCGTCTGGGAGAGCTGGAACGAAATCAAACGGAAGGCGGAACCCGAGAAGTACGGATGGTCGGTGGCGAAGTACGTCGCGTTGCACCGCCGGACCTGGGACGTCCTGAAAGAGGTGGACCCTGACAACCGGTTGCTGGTCTGTGCGGACAGCCTGGCCTTTGTCGATCGCTGTCTCGAAGCCGGACTTGGGAAAGCCCACGACGGTGTGGTGATTCATCCGTATCGGACGGGTTGGTACCCCGAAGCGAAGTGCGCCAGTCACGCGGTGGGAGGGACCGGCGACATCGCCGCCGTGATGACCACTGCGAGGACCTGGCTTGACCAACGGCAGCGTTCGGACGCTGGTGTCTGGGCCACGGAGATCGGCTGGGCGCTCTCCGGCCGAGGATGGGCTCCGGTGTTGCCTCAAACGCACGGTGACTACCTCGCCCGGACATACATTCTCGCGCAGGGGGCGGGGTGTGCGGCCAGCGTGTGCTGGCACGACTACGGCCATGGGATGTTCGGAGTCGTCGGGCCTCGAGCTCATCCGCGACCCGCGCTGCTCCAATTTGGCGGGCTGATCTCACGTCTTGCCGACGCGCACCCGGTCAAGCGTTGGGAGCCAGCCGGAACGCTCCACGCGTGGTTATTCCAGCGGGCCGACAGGGATGTACTCGCGATTTGGAGCGAGAAGGGAACCGCCTTTGCCGCACTCCGGCCCGAACGGGCAATCGCGGCACGGTTGTATGACGCCAACGGCAACGGCCGGGACTTCAGGCTCCCCACCAGCGGCCGCACCATTGCAGTGACCGGCTCGCCAAGTTACCTGGAGACGTCGTCGCTCAAAGGCCTCAGCGTTGAGCCGAGAGAACCGATCGAGGTCGACGTACCCGACAGAGTGATCGCCGGCCGAACCATCGATCTTCGGTGTTTGGTCAGGAATGTGTCCGGTGAGGACGGAGAGTTGCGCGTGACGGTCGGCGCTGCCGATGGAATCACTGTGACGCCCGCCGCTGCGGTGACCGTGGCCGCAGAGGAAGAAGCGACCGTGGTGGTGCCGATCAGCATCTCTTCGGACGCCCCTCCGGGGTTCCGGTCATTGGACGTTACAACGGTACTGCCCGGTGGATTCGAAGCGCCGTTGATCGTGCCAATCCGGATCGACGGGCCGCTCCTCGTAACGGTCGAGTCGTTCGATTCTGCTGCCTTCGCGAACGGTCCGGTGACCATCGACGTGACTGCAACGAACACCGATCGGGAGCAGCTCTCCGGTGAGCTGACGGTCACCCCGCCTGATGGCTTCACGGCCCGACCGGCGCAGGTACCGATCGAGGCGCTTCCCGCCGGCGGGAGTGTCAAGGCTTCCTTCACGGTGAGCGCCGGACGCGAGACTCGACCGGGCGATCGGCTGCGGTTCCGGTTCGTCACGGGTGCCGGTGCAGTGATCGAAGTCCAACGGGCGCTCAGGCCCACCATCGTCGATGCCGACGGCGACGGACTCGCTGACGGCTGGACACTTAATGCCCAGGGCGGTACTGCCGAACGACCCAACCTGGTCACGACGTCCATCGAGCCCGGCTGGGCCGAGTTCCACTGTCAACGCATTGACTGCACGCAGTTCGGTGGCGGCTGGATCATCCTCCATCGCGACGGGCAGGACAGGGTCGAGAAGGGCCGACGTTACCGCATCACGCTCCGGGCCCGACAGGAGGGGCTTGACAGCACGGTCGGCGCAGCAGTCTTCAACCTGAGACCATGGGAGAACTGCGGCATCGAGCACCGCACGGTGGTCGGGCCGGACTGGCGGGAATATTGTCACGAGTTCTCGGCCAAACGTGATAGTGACCGAGCACGCTTCGAGTTCTACTTCACCGAGACCGGTACCGTCTGGATCGAAGGGATGCGGCTTGAGGCAATTGGGGAGTGAACTCAGACCGCAGAACGCAGAACGTAGAACGCAGAACGGGATAGACTCCACCATGAAGGATATGAAGAGTACGGACGGAGATCTGCACCACAGAGGACACAGAGAGCACAGAGACAGGGGCGGGGAAGAGATCGCCCTTCTGGCTCAGTCCCATGGAGCCCAAACACCACAGGGCAAGACGTCCTCCTCTGTGTCCTCTGTGCTCTCTGTGGTGGAGAAGGGATTCGGGCTTCGAGCCCGTGGACGGAGAGGAAAGCGATCGATCCAGCGCTCGCTGGCGCATCGATCCGGTCTCTGCATTGCCTGCCTTGCTCTGTGCGCCGTGACGTTTGCTGGTCCTGCGGGCGCCGTCGATTACCACGTCTCTCCGCAAGGGGATGACACATGGTCGGGGGCGCTTGCCAATGCGAATGCCGCCGCAACCGACGGACCGTTCGCGACGCTGGCACGGGCCCGGGACGAAATCCGGAAGCTCAAAGCCGAAGGGACGCTTACCGAGCCGGTGAATGTGTTGATCGGAGAGGGCAACTACGAACTGCCGCACACGTTAACCCTCGGGGCGGAAGACTCCGGGACCGCTGATGCCCCCATCGTTTACCGAGCTTACAGGAAGGAGAAGCCCACCGTAGTTGGTGGCAAGACCGTTACTGGCTGGCAACCCCACAAAGGCGAGATCGTGATGGCGGACGTGGAGGCTCAAGGCTTCAAAGACATCACCTTCCGGCAGCTGTTCTTCGACGGCAAACGCCAGATCCTGGCACGGTACCCAAACTATGACCGGAGGGATCCCATAGCCGGCGGCTGGGCGTACGTCGATGGGGAGCCGATCCCAATGTACAAGGGGATTGAGGGCGAGAACAAGCGCACGCTTCAGTATAAGCCGGAGGACGCCCGTGAATGGGCGCATCCGGAAGAGGTGGAGGCCTTCGTGTTTCCGCGGTACAACTGGTGGAACAACATCATCGCCATCGCCTCGATCGACCGTGAGAAGCGCATCATCACTCTGGCCCGGGATGCGTCCTACGGCAACCGTCCCAATGATCGCTACTACTTCCGGAACGCTCTTGAAGAACTCGATGCACCAGGTGAGTGGTACTTGGACAGGCGGACCCGGATCCTCTACTTCTACCCGCCGTCAGACGTGGATAAGGGGGTCGTCTGCGCACCTACACTGGAGACGCTGATTGAGCTAAAAGAAGCCGAGCACATTACCTTCCGCGGGCTCACATTCGAGTGTGCTGACGGTTCGGCGATCTTGCTTAAGGACTGCCGGCACTGCCTCATTGCCGGGAACACCTTGCGCAACACCGGCTCGCGTGCGACGAGCCACGAGTCAGGCGTCGCGATTCACGGCGGCCGCGATAACGGCGTGGTCGGCAACGACATCTACGAGGTAGGCAGCAACGCAATCCGCCTCAGCGGCGGAGACGCCAAGACGCTGGAACCGGGCGGCAACTACGCGCACAACAACTACATCCACCACACCGGTGTGTTCTACAAACAGGGGGTGGGCGTGTCCGTTGGCGGCGTCGGGAATCGCGTCTCACACAATCTGATCCACGACTGCCCGCGGTTCGGCATCATCTGGGGCGGCAACGACCACGTCCTGGAATACAACCACATCCGGCACTGCACGCTGGAAACGGCCGATACCGGCGCGATCTACTCCTGGCAAGTGCACTGGGCCAAACGCGGCACGGAGATCCGCTACAATTACCTGCACGACATCGTGGGGTTCGGGCAGGAAAAGGGGAAGTGGCACTACCCGCACATGAACTGGGGAATCTACCTTGACGACGGTACCTGCGGAACACACGTCCACGGCAATATCGTGGCCCGCACCATGCTCGGCAGCGTCCACATCCATGGCGGCCGCGACAACACCATTGAGAACAACATTTTCATTGACGGCCGCAACCATCAGATGCAGTACAGCGGCTACACGGCTGGCACATCCACGGTCAAGATGATCACCCGGAACTGGAACACCTTTCCCGGTACCCCCGCCTACGACAAGTACCCGGGCTATGCCGAACTCAGAGAAGGCCTCGACGATGCCTGGCAAATGGCCGGCAATACATTCCTCCGCAACATCGTCTGCTACTCGGCCACGAACCCGAAGTCCAAGCTGTATGCCCACCGGCATCTGCCCTTCGACAAGACCGAGTCCGACTACAACCTGGTCTGGCACTACAACCAGCCGATCCTCACTGGCCAGACCACCGTCCGGGGGACTGTCGGACCGAATCTGGCTCCCAACCCAGGCTTCGAACAGGGCACGGCCGATGAGATGCCGTCGAGTTGGCAGCTGCAGGTCCGACCGAACGACTCTCAGGCCGTGATTGACATGGAGACCTCCTTCGCCGGCAGACAGGCTGTTCGAGTCGACGGCCGTGGAACCAGGACGGATGCGAGTGGTCAGGTCCTGCCCGTCAACTTCGTCAGTGACGAGATCCCGCTATCAGCCGGGAAGACTTACCGTCTCAGCGCGTTGATCAAAGCCGCTGTCCCGGACACGGCCTTCATGATGACCCCCCAGGCCTACGACCCGAAAGCGTTCTTCTGGTCCAAGCCGCTGAACGGCCGAGCAGGGACCGAATGGAAGGAGGTCGAAAAAGTCTTCACCTTCCCCGCGCCGGGCGACCCTGAGCACAACCCCGGAATGGCCCGGATCAGAATCCGTTTCGACGTATCCCAGGGGACAGGCACCCTTTGGATCGATAGCGTGGTGCTACAGGAAGCCGTGCCCATGACCGAATGGGAAGCGTGGCAGGCGGAAGGCTTCGACCAACACTCCGTCGTTGCGGCTCCGCAGTTCAGAAACGCCGCCAAGGACGACTACCGCCTGAAACCCGGCTCGCCTGCATTTGCGCTGGGGTTCAGGCCCATTCCCGTCGACAAGATTGGGCCGTATGCAGACGAACTCCGAGCAACGTGGCCGATCCGCGAGGCCGTAGGCGCTCGGGAACTGATGAAGATCGACTGGTCCGTGGCGGAGGCGCCATGATCCTTGCCGGGGGCGAGTATGGAATGATGTCAAGATGAGCTTTCAGGGCGTCGTGTTTCAAAGCCTGAAGAACGCAACTCCGACAGGGTCTATGTTGCTAATAATGAACGAGGTTCGTCACCAAGGATGCAGGTGTTTGTAGTAAGGCACTCAGCGCAGCGGTGTGCCGTTCCTCCTGCCTATCCTGACGCGATTCGGGGCGAGTGCGACTGTCGCTTTCACCGAACAGAGGAATGGAAATGAAGAACTCATTCGGGAACGTGCCATCAGTACTGGCGGCTGGCCTGACTGTGGTACTTCTTGCACTCCCTGGAATCGCTTCAGCAGAGCCGGCGCAAGCCGCTGCCGGTCCTGCGGTGCTGCGGCAATCCGTGGTCTGGCATTTCAATGAGGGATCCGGCATTGAGGCGAAGGCGGAAGGCGAAAGCGGATCGGCGCTCAAACTGATCCGGACGAAGTCCAGTCCCCTGTGGTCACCGGGAGTCGAAGGCAAAGCGCTGAATTGCATGGGCAGTGGAATGGCGGTCGGTCAGATTCCCTCCTTTCTCGCTATCGATGGCGATTTCACCATCGACCTCTTCCTGAAGCTGACCAAGCCCCCGGTCGGAGCGTACGGCGGAATATTCGAACTGATGCGTTACCAGGAGTCGGGCTTCCGAATCATGACCGGAAAGGGAGGGGACATTTTCTGGACAGTTCAGGCCCCGAATGAAGCTGTAGGACAGTTCAGGATCAGAGGCCCGAAACTGGCCTTTGGCACGTGGCGCCACCTGGCCTTTGTCAAAGAAGGTAGTCAGCTGACGATCTTCCTGGACAATGAGAAAGTGACTGACCAGGAACTCCCCGGGACGATCAAAGGTGGCCCCGAACGCATCGTCTTGGGCTACACCGGCGGGCCCAAGTACTACCTCAACGGAATACTCGACGGCCTCCGCTTGGCCAACTACCCCAGAACGGATTTCTCGCGTGAGAAGGCGATGGTCGGCGAGGTCAACGCGGAGGCCGCAAAGGCTTCCGCCCTAGAGGCAGAGAAGCGGCAACCGAGGAGGGCAGTGAGTCTGGTCAACAACGGCGATTTTGAATCGGGGGCTGCGCTTTGGAACTTCAAGTTGTTTCTGCGCGACATCCCCTACGATGCCGTCTGGGCAGTGGATGAACAGGAGAAGAGCAGCGGCACCAGGTCGCTGCGCCTGGAGAAGACCCTGGGGATGTCATTGGCCCCGCAGATCCTGGATGTGACTCCGGGCGAGACGTACACCTTTGCCGCTGATCTGAAGTCTGATGCGCCCGGAGCCACGGTCAATCTGCACGCCTATTGTGACCGTGACGGCTGGAGTAAGGCAAAGGTGCGTCGGAGTATCAAAATGAGTACGGAGTGGGCCCGCTATGCGGTGACGTTCCGGGTGCCAAAGGACTACACCAACCGCCTGACCTGCGCCCTCTTCTTCAACAGCGCGAATCCCACGATTTGGCTGGACCGGGTGACGGTCTGCCCCGGCACGGCCAGGGAACCCGAGGGACCGTCCGTCCCGTTCGGCTTGACCAGCGAAAAGCCGGGCAACACCTTCTTTGTGGGTGAGGACGTGGTGTTCCACATCAATCTGGCGCCTGGGGGGGGCGATCCGGGAGGTAAGATCCAGATCCTCCTCCTCGACGCCTGGGGACAGACGACCTGGGCGCAGGACGTCCCCCCGCGATCACAGGTGGTGACCTTGCCGGGCGCCCAGGGGCTCTACTGTGTTCGGGCCGTCTATCGAGATGCCACAGGACAAATCAGGAACGAGGCCAGTGTCCGTCTGACGGTGATTCCTCCCGGACCGGCGTCCCGGTTCTTCGGTATGCAGTACAGCTATGGTTTCTTCCCACGACAAGTGTTCGAGGAAGCAACTCAGCGGCGTTGGAGCTGGGGCGCAAAGACGGGGCGCTACAACGTCATTTCGGTGGCGGAGATGCTTGAGTTCGACGCGCAGTCGCCCGCTTTGCATCTGTTGAAGATGTCTCACCGGCGAGGTATCGAGCTCTACGCCTGTCTTTGTGCCCGGAGAACTCGCCAGGGAGGCCACGCTTACGACATGAACCACAGCGCGCGAGGTGTGGTCACGCCGGAAGACCTGGAAGACTGGGCACAGGGCCTACGGAATTTCCTAAGACACGCCGGTCCGTATCTAACGTGTGTCGAGATTTTCAATGAACCCAACTGCTGGAAGGATCCGGAAGGTCGGCCTCTGCACGGCCGCGACTACGTCAAAGCCCTGAAGCTGTCGTTCGAGATCTGCCGTGAGATGTTCCCGGAGCTCAAGGTGCTGGGGCCCTCGATTACCGGCATACCGAAAGCACGGATGAAATTCGTCGAGGACGTGCTGGAGGCCGGAGGTGGAGACTGTATGGACGGACTCTCGTTCCACCCCTACGGAGCTCGTGAAGACGACGTCTACCTGCAAGTGAAGTATCTGAGGGATCTGGTCGAACGCCATCACCCAGGTCTCCCTCTGTACTGCACCGAAGTCGGCATGCCCAGCTATCAGAATCGGCAGTACCATCTGTATGCCGGGGGCAGCAGCATCGTCCAGAGCGTCAATCCCTTCCTGACCGCTGAGGTCAGTGAAGGGGAGCGAGTCCAGGCTCGACGGCTGATGAAGAACGCCGTGGCCTGCAAGAGCCTGGACGTGGAGTTCTTCACCCATCACACCGACGGTTGCACCGCGTGGGGAACCTGTCAGGATCTGACCGGTACACCGACCTTCGTCGGGGCCGCCTACATCTTCATGAATCGCTTGCTCCATGAGGCCAAACCCCGGGGCCCGCTGGCGATCTCCGATGCGCTTCGCGCCTTCCACTTTGAGAAGCCGGACGGTTCCTCGGTGGCAGTCCTGTGGGCTGCGGAGGCGGACATCGACTGCCGGCTGAGACTGGACGCCCGAGCGGAGGAATTCGAGATCTTCGACCTCTCCGGTCGCCAGACCGCATTGCCGGACAGCGGTCAGACCGTCGTCGAACTCGACCATTCGCCGGTTTACCTGGTCGCCAAGACAATGTCCCCAGTCGAGTTCAGGGCTTTGCTTGAGGGCGGGCGGATCATCGGCATCAAGAACCCTCTGCTGGTGGACTTGCGGGTTCTGGGCCCGCAGAAGGTGATTGTCGACATGAGGAACCGACTCTCCATTCCCATTGCCGTCGCCGGTCAGGCCACGATCGAGGCCGGCGGAGAGACCATTGGCCTTCCAGTGAACGTCGCGGAACTCGCCCCCGGCGATAGCCATCCTCGGGTCGTCGCGTTCAAGCAGAAAATAGCTTCTGGAATGGTCGACTTCGAGTTCCGGGGGAAGCTCAACGGTGAGGCCGAACTGGCGATGAGCCAGACCTTGAACGTTGTGTTCTGCCACCCGGTGGCAGAGATCAAGATCGACGGTGACCTGACGGATTGGGCGAAGGTGCCATCCCTGGAAATGGGGGCCGACCGCCTGATCGTTCTCTCACCCGACCGCGGCTGCTCCGGGCCCGGCGACCATCAGGCGAGGATCTGGCTGGGATACGACCGGGACAACCTGTACGTCGCCGCAGAGGTGACAGACGACATCCACACGCAGAACGGCAGAGAAGGCATCAGCTGGCGCGGGGACGGCATTCAGTTCTTCCTTGATCCACTGGGCGATTCCGCTTCCGGAGTGATCGGCGAAGGCGACGACTACAGGTTCACGCTCTGCCTGGCGAACGGCGCGTCGAATGCGAATGTGACTCGGGATCGGACCGCCTCCTTCGAGCTCAGCGCTCTGCGGGGAACGGGGGAGATACCCGAGAGGATGATCGCCCGGTCGGTGAAGCGTGCGGAAGGCAGGACTCGCTATGAAATCCGGTTCCCCAAGGAACAGATCGCTCCTCTGGCCCCCGGCCCGGGAGTGCCCTTTCGGTTCTCCGTCATCATCAATGACAACGACCAAGCGATGGATGGCGACACAATGAAGAAGCGCGACAGCGGTCTGAGCCTTACCGGCCCCGGTACTCAACCCTACGCCCACCCGGAGTTGTACTCGGATGTGGTCTTCATCGAGTAGAAGGAGGGACTGTCCCGAAGGCCCCCCCGGCAGCATGAAGAAGACTGGCGATCGACCTTTGCAGCGTTGGAGCTCCGGTCATCCCTGACCGGCTGCCTTTCTGTCCGTATCGAGAGACCCGGTTTGGGAAAACCGGCCTCCAGGAGAATGGCGATCGGAGGGCTTGCCCTGCTGGACAGACGGGCCGCTCGCCGTACAAGAGGCAGGGCCACGCAATTTGGTAGCTTGTCGGAGCAGTAGACATTCGGGAGACAGTCGACGTGATAGATGGCATCAGACGACAGCGGTCCAGAACGGTCAGCAACGCGTGCCTGGGACTGATCTGCGCGACGATTGGAGGGTTCACAACCATGGCGGCAACCGGCGGTGGAACGGCGATCACGATCGAGCATCCGGTCCTGGACTATGGAATCGACAAGGCACAGGCGTCCACCTATGAGAGAGCCGTCAGGCCGATCATGGGCATGACGGATGACGATGTCCTCTCATTCGTCCCGCCTCGGGGCTACATCAACTACTGCGAGTGTCCGGCCTGCTATGGCGGGGTCGAAGGGAATCGCGTGCTGACGTGGGACATCGCTGAGCCGAACCAGTTGACCTGTCGGTTCTGCGGCACGGTGGTGCTGCCAAACGCAGCCTATCCGGAGACCAAGACCATGGCCGGTAAGAACCGACTCAGTGAAGACGTGCGTCTGCACTACTACCACAACGAAGAACGGAACGCGCGCCATTTCCTCAGCCACCACCTATGGAGGCACAAGCGCAAGTGGCTCCTGGACCAGTGCATTGGCCTCGGCAAGGCATATCAGGCCACCGGCAAGGAGATCTACGCGCGGCGCGCCGTCCTCGTTCTCGACCGCTTCGCTCAGGTCTACCCGCATTACCCCGCGCTGCACAACCGCTTCCCCCCAACCATCAAGTTCTGCGATTCCCAAGAACCGCCGTACAGTTGGAATGCCGGTCGCTGGGGCTATTTCCACGATGAGATTCCCAAGCCTGTCATCGCTATCTACGACCTGGTCTGCAGCAGTCCGGAATTTGACAATCTCTCCGAAAAGCGTGGCTACGACATCCGCGTGCGGCTGGAAGACGATTTCCTGCGTGAAACCCACCGCATCGCTGCGTGCAGCACGTTCATCATTACAAATGTCGTTGGCTACGACATCGCCGGTGTGGCCACCCTGGGACGGGTCATCAACGAGCCTGCCTACGTGCACCAGGCGTTTCGCTGGATGATGCGCAACGTCGATGAGGGCTTCTTCCGCGATGGCCTCTGGAGTGAAAGCCCCTCGTATCACTACATGACGATGGGAGGGCTCAGATCGGCCTTCGGCAAGGTCCGAGGCCACTCCGATCCGACGGGTTACGTCGATGCCGTCGACGGGACGCGGTTTGACGACTTCGATCCCATGCGCGACGTGCCGTTTCTCGCCGTCGTCATGCACGCGCCCTCCGTGCTGGATTTCCCCAACGGATGTTCGGTCCCAGTCCACGACACTTGGCCTGGTGAACGACGGTCGAAGGCCCGAGACCAGACCGTCTCGACCATTGCCCCGGCCTACGGGCATGCCTCTCTGGGACGTGGCACCGGCGACAACCAAATGCAGGCCCAGTTGCACTTCTCGGGCGCTTACGGGCACAGTCACAGGGACAATCTGAGCATGTGCCTCTTTGCCAAGGGGCGGGAGATGCTCTCCGATATCGGTTACACGTGGACGCAAATGGCCTGCTGGACCACCAGCACCGTGGCCCATAACACTGTGGTCGTCGACCGTACGAGGCAGGGCGGGGGACGGGCGAAGTCCAGTGGCGACCTGCTCCGTTTCTTCCCGGACACCAGCGGATTCAGCCTTGTGGATGCCGATGGACAGCGCGGATACGCCCAATGCAAGGGCGTCGATGCCTATCGTCGCACGTTGCTGATGGTGCCGGTGTCCAATGGCGATGCCTACGTGATCGATCTGTTCCGTGCGCGCGGCGGGACCATACACGACTGGGCTCTGCACGGTGACGCCGATGAGGGCACGACTGCCACATGCAGCCTGGCACTATCCGGCGAGCGCAAGTCCATGCTTGAGCCGGACGAAGAGAAGGACTGGCAGGACCCTGACATGATAACTGACCGCTACCATCCCTACGGCATGATTCGCGATGTAGGCAGCATTCAGACGCCGGGCGCATTCACCGTCGACTTTGCCTACATTGCGGACCCCGCAAGGCGCGTGCGGCTGCACATGGATGCGGGGGATGCTGAGGTCCTGCTCGGGCGGGCACCCTCGGTGCGAAGAATGGGCAAAGGGCACGGAGGCGACATGCGCAAAGCCTACGACTTCTGGATGCCGCAGTTGCTGGTTCGGCGGCGCGGGGTCGTGCCGTTGCAGAGCGCTTTTGTCGCGGTTGAGGAGCCCTGTCACGGTGAGCCCTTCATCCATTCCGTGGAGCGTCTGTCGGTCGCGGGGAGTGGCGAGGGGGCGGTCGCCCTCCGCGTCACACATACCGCGGGCGTCGACACAATTATCAGTCTGCCTGACGGGGCGTCGTCCTCAGACGCCTGCAGTGCCGATGGGGTCACGCTGAGAGGCGTTTTTGGGATTGTGCGACGGTCCTCTCCTGGTGGCCCGGTTACGGCCGCGCGTCTGTTCGAGGGCACAGAACTGAGCTGTCAGAGTGTCCGGCTCGAATCCGCTGTCGCCCGGTTTTCCGGTAGGATTGTGGCATGCGAACGCAAGTTGGAGGGGGCCCCCGCCGACGCCTTCGTTGTGGACGCCGAGTTGCCGACAGGCAACGCCTTGCAGAAGACGTGGATGATCGTGACGCATGCGGATGGCACGAAACAAGGTCACGAGATTGACAGGGTTGAGGTCGCGGGCGGTTCAACTCGCGTGATTCTGGCCCGCGAGCATGGCCTGCAGATCAGCAAACCCCAGACTCGCGAGGTCTACTTCCCGCGTCGCATCTTCAAAGGACTACCGTCCTATGCGGTCCCGGTTGCAGTCGCCTTGGATCATGGCGACTGAGCTCGATTGTGGTCAACGTGGTGGGAGCCGTCAGGGTGCCGGGAAACGCATCTCAAGGCACCGGGCCCGCGAGAACGCGGGCGTTTCAAGCCGATCAGCCGCTCCGGATTGTCTCTACTTGAAAAGCGCTTCCTTGCAGGCACGAGTTCTCTGTTGAGGAACTAAGGTAAGGAAGACGACGTCAGACTTGGTAGGTCGTGTCCATCGACCGCCACCTGCGAATCTGAGTTCTCAGGACGATATGGTTGGTTTGAGGCAAGGTCGCCGGATGGCACCGCCTCTCACGTTGAGGGGGGCGGGCCTCGGCAATGCCATTTACTTCCTCTGGAGACGGTCGCGGCATGGCAGCCCCTCCCACTCTCGAAAAGCACACAATGTGGGAGGCCGTGCCACCCGGCGACTCTTCGGCCAGACACGGGGGGCAGAGAAAGTCAATAGCATTGGGGCCCTCGGTTTCCGAAGTCATGGGCAACGAAAGGGAGCCACATTGATTAGGAGTCCTCGAGCAGTGGTGTGTGTATTGGCCGGGGCCCTTGCGGTCGGGCGCGTGGGGGCCACGCCGGACACGGCGATTCCACTACCGGCAGAGCCGCAGATCCCCAAGCGGACGTCCCGGCTTGCCGACTTCGGGGCCATCGGCGACGGGCACGCGCTCAACACGCAGGCGTTCAAGGATGTCATTGAGGCCTGCGTGGAGGGAGAAGGCGGGTGTGTGGTTGTCCCGACGGGGGTATGGCTTACCGGCCCGATCCATCTCCGCAATAAGGTCCGGTTGCACTTGGAAAAGGGCGCAGAGGTCCGCTTCAGCGACCGGCCTGAGCATTGCCTGCCCGTCGTGTTGATTGCCCGTGGCGGCGTGCGCTGTATGAACTGCTCGCCTCTGATCTACGCCCGGGACTGCGAGGACATCGCGATCACCGGGAAGGGGACATTGAACGGGCAGGGCCAGGCATGGTGGTCCTGGATCAATCGGCAACCGGGCATGAGCGCGATGCGTAAGGCAGTCCGGAACGGAGTGCCCGTCGAGAGGCGCGTCTATGGTCGCCCCGAGGACGGGGTGTGCCCTCCTTTCATTCAGTCCGACAACTGGCTCTCACTGGGCGAGAACGTGGGAGTCGACGTCGTGCGCCAGGAGTGAAGTAACTTCAGGATGTTTGCTGTCAGACGGAGGCATTTCATGCAGACCAAACTCGGACTTGTGGTCGCTTGGGGGTTGGGGCTCCTCGCTACGAGGACAACTGCGGCGGATTGGAACCGATTTCGCGGCCCGGATGGCAACAGCGTGGTCGTCGGAGTGGAACTGCCTGCGGAGTGGGCGGAGGATTCCCATGTTGTTTGGAAAGTGAGAATCCCCGGGCGCGGCTGGTCGCAGCCGGTGGTGGCAGGCGACAGGATCTTTGTCACCACTGCTATAGCCGAGAACGAAGAAGAACCCCGCCGTCTTGACCGAGGAGTGCCCAAGGGCGCACGGAATGCCACCCAAGACGACTATCGCTGGCAGGTCATGTGCCTGTCAGCGAGCAGCGGAAAGGTGCTTTGGAGCGATACGGCGTACGAAGGTAAACCTGCTCACCGGAAGCACCGTGGGAACACCTATGCATCGGAAACGCCGGTCGCCGATGACGAACGCGTTTTCGCCTACTTCGGCGCCCAGGGCATGGTCTGCTACGACCATTCGGGCAAGCGTCAATGGGAGAAAAGGCTCGGCGGCTTCCCAACTCAAGCCGGCTGGGGTACGGCCAGTTCGCCGGTGACCTACGGGAATCTTGTACTGATTCAGTGTGACAACCAGAGCCAGTCGTTCCTGATGGCCCTGGACAAGAAGACAGGGGATGAACTGTGGCGGGTGAACCGCGACGAGAAGACGAACTGGTCAACACCGTATTTGTGGAAGAACAAGGTCCGGGAAGAGCTGGTCGTTGCCGGTGGGGTCAAGATGCGTTCGTATCACCCCGCGACGGGTGAGCTGCTATGGGAGATGGCGGGGAGTGGGAGGACCTCGGTGTCCCCGGTCGGCAATGCGGAGATGTTGTTTGTCGATTCGGTAGTCTCCTTCCAGGGAAGCCCCGGACTTTTCGCAGCCATTCGACCTGGGGCAAGCGGTGACATTTCGCTGCAGGACGGAGAGACCACCAACGAGTTCGTGGCCTGGAGCATGATGCTCAAGTCCTACCGCAATTCGTCCCCGCTCCTTTACAGGGACTGCCTCTATATGCTTGAGCAATCGCGTGGTACTGTCCGCTGCTTCGATGCGGAGACCGGCACGATTCACTACCAGGAACGCGTGCCGGGGGCTTCCGGCTTTGCGGCGTCTCCCTGGGCGAATGGTGAGAGGGTTTTTCTCCTGGACGACGCGGGGCTGACGATCGTGCTTGAACCTGGCCCTCAGTACAACGTGATTCGGTCCAACCGGCTGAGTGACGGGATTGTCTGGTCCTCTCCCGCAGTCGTCGGAGGCGGCCTCCTGATCCGTGGCATGAAGCACCTCTATTGCATCCGGGACTGACCGGAAGCGCGCCGCGGCGAACTCATCGACTCATCGGAGTTGGTCGGACTGGGCATCGCCGCAGTCCAGAAAGACATTGCCGTCTTCGGCGGCCGATTCCCACAGTCCTTTCTCGGCCTCCTTTACCACACCCGCACAGTCCTGAAGAACGTTGCTGCGGAAAACCGGTTTGTATGTCCGCCCGGCGCGGTCGGGCTTGAGCAGCAGAGCTGTGGCTTCCGCCTGGTCAAAGCCCGAGACATGATTGCCGATCAGGCTGAATTTTCCGGCCACCTGGATCGCGGCCTCGACATCTCTCGCTTCGCCGCGCACAACGCAAGCGGTGCCCGGTGTCGTTATGCAGGAAAACCGCTCACGTGGTGCGCGGGTTTGACGGACAGTTCTGTGCTCAGATGGGCGGTAGCTACAGACGAGCGGGCGCCCCTGGTGACGGTCCGGTAGGCATGTCGGGGTGGTGTAACTTCCGCCAAAGCGGCACGTCCAACGGGTGGTGTGGCCAACAGTTCTGTGCTCAGGAACGATTGAGTTACAGACGAGCTCATCAGTCCAGTTTGAGGACGACGTACCCATAGTCGTCACTGACGGATAGAGCGATGGCTCCACTCGCAGGTATGATCTCGCCGACATGCAGCTCGACTGACGGCGTCTTCTCCAGGATGGTCACCGTCTTCCCGGCATATTCTTGCGGCAAGCTGATCACTTTGTTCTCAAGTGACTTGTGAACGTCAAGGTAGACGATGTCCGACGACATCTGCTTGTGATAGTAGAAGGCGGTAGCATCCGGTTCACGTTGTGGGTTGAAATACTGTCGGTACGCCAGAACCCGCCGGCTTTCTCCCTTCTTTGCGTCCCTCCATCTGTAGCAATACGGGTACATCTTCTTGGTCCGCCAGAGATGGTAGACAACCGGTCGGTCGGCACTCTTGAGTTCCTTGGCCGTGCAGCCCTCGAACAGCGAATAGCCGATGGCAATGCCCAATTCGCGCCGGTCATTGCCGACGACTCGGATGAAGCGGTCCGGCATGTCTTCCGGATCAAGGCAATCGGCCTTCGAGATGTCGTAGTTAACCGGCCATGGCTTGGGCATACGGTAGATGGCGGAGAAGTCGCAGTTGTACGTGATCTTCTCTGGCCCGTAGGAGGGGGCGGTGATCGACTTCAGCTTCGGGATGTAGAATTCTTCCGTCTCTTTCTGGGCAATCGAGCCACCACCCCAACCGAACATCACCCCCAGGCATCTCAAGCCGCCGAAGTCGTTCTCCGCACGTACCGTCACATCCACCGTACAGGCACCGTAGCCCTGGTAGCGCAGCAACGTGTTCACGCTGAAAAGCAGCAAGAGTCCCTTGTCGAGGAAATCGGTCTCTTTGCCGGGATTGTTCTTGACGGTGTCCACCAGCGAATCGGGCATGATGACGCTGTAGTCAAGGACGTGGTCCAGGAACTCGCACTCGACCTCCGTCTGGTCGGGCAACGGCGTCTTGCCGTCGACGAGGAGACGATAGTCGCTAAAGCGGTTTCCCGGCCACAGTTGTGTGACTTTGGCCTCTTCGTACTTGAGTTCGCCGCCATCCGGCCAAAACAGCTTCGCGTCCTTCCTGAGGGCCTTGAATTTCGGGTAGCCGAACCTGGCGCTTTCCGGGTGAATCAGAAACCGGTCCGCGTCGATGACCTTCACCACGTAGAATGGCGTGCCGGTCCCATCGGTGAGGCACCGGCCGATGGCGGAGACGTCCAGCCCGTGTCCGGGCACGAGCATCTCCCGAGCAAACGGGGACCCGTGGTTGCCTCCGAGAGTGGCGTGGCTCAGGGCAGGGAACGCCGGGAGTTCGTCCCCGTTCCGGTGTATTCTCTCGCCTTTCCCATAGTCCACTATCGGCGTTCCCTCAGGCACCAGGTAAGCGGCCTCGTTCGGGCTGTTGTTGCCGCCGCACTGGAATCGATGAATGATGATTTCCTTCTCCGCAGAGAAGCTGCTCTTCACCCAGTACTCATTGCCCTTGCGGTATGCCGTAATGCGTTCCCCGGCAAAACATGACATCATGGAAACAACTCCTAATGCGATGATTGTGCGCATGGCTGCAGTGACTCCCTGGTTGGCTCAGAACAGCGGACTACCAAACGCCGAGAGAGCGTCTCTGTCAAGGCGAGGCAGTCTGAAACGGCTGCTGGAGATGGCAGTGGTGCAGCTGCCGTGCGTTGTCCGGACAGAGCAGCGACTGCCGGGAGCCGTGCCGGGGGGGGCGACACAGGAAGACCGCTCTCCTAAGTTGCGGCCCTGCCGGGGCGTCGCGTGGATCGATGGAGGCGGGGGCCGAGGGGGCGTCCAGCCAATGCGTTTGAGTTTCTCGGGAACAGTCCCCGTGGCATGGCAACCGTTTCCACGTTACGAGAATATGACTGCGGAACTTAGGGTGGAATGCGGACCGTCTCCCTTCGGTCGGCTCTGATGGCACGCCGGGCACACACAGCGCCGCTTGCAGGCGTACCCCACAGACATGTCATGCCCGCCCTCGGGAGGACGGACGCGTGCGAGTCCCTCGCATCAGCCATCGCGCCGCGCTACCTTCCTTCCCGTGGCCGGAAAAGAAATCCCTACCAGTTCAGCCCGTTGATTTTCTCTAGGCAGCCACCATAGCCACAGCGCTTGGCTTCCGGGGGAACGAGTCGGTCTGGGCCAGGGGGGCCATGGCCCAGCGCATCGTGGTCCAGGCCACACTACCGCAATTGAGCGTGCGTAGGGGCAAGGAGATGGTCGATGGAGAACGGTCCCAACGACGCCAGCACCTCTGCCCGCTATGGCGACGTGGAACGGCGACTTCTCCGCACACTCATCAGCTCCGTCAGCACCTCGAATGATTTCAGGACAGCACTCCAGACGACTCTCCGCGCCGTGTGTGAAGAAACGGGGTGGGACTACGGTGAAGCCTGGATTCCGTCCGTCGCCGGGGATGTTCTGGAATGCAGTCAACAGTGCCACGCCCCCGCCCCCGAACTCGCCTCCTATCGGGAGTCGAGTCGTCACGTTGTGTTCCCCCCCGACGTTGGGCTGCCTGGGCGTGTCTGGACCTCAAAGGAACCGGAGTGGATTCCTGACGTTTCAGCCCTGCCGAAAACACGTTTTCTGCGCGTCGACATTGCGAGAGAAGTGGGCCTGAAGGCGGCTGTGGGAGTGCCGATTGTGGCTGACAAGCAGGTGCTGGCCGTGCTTGCATTCTTCATGTTCGAGTCACGGGACGAAGACGGGTGGGCCCTCGAGATGGTGTCCGTCGCTGCGACCGAACTTGGTGCGTTGCTCAGGCGGGTTCAGGCCGAAGAGAGGAACCGCTGGCACCAGAACACGCAGGCGATGATCAACGCGCTGCTGCATCTGTCCCTTGAAACGTTGACACTCACCGAGACCCTGGATCGAGCGCTTAGGTTGATCGTCTCTTTGCCGTGGCTGAAGATTGAGTCGCGCGGCAGCGTTTCTCTCGTTGAGGATGAGTCTGACACCCTCACGTTAGCGGCGCAGTGCGGGTTGGCTCAAGAGTTGTGCGAGCTGTGCAGGTCCGTCCCGTTCGGTACGTGTCACTGCGGACGGGCGGCGGCATCGGGCCAAACCGTGTTCACGGGGCACCTCGATGAATCCCACGAGATCCATCATCAGGGCATGACGCCACACGGGCACTACTGTGTCCCGATCATGTTTGATGGCCATGTTCGAGGTGTGCTGAACACTTACGTCGAAGAAGGCCACACGCATGAGAAAGCCGAGCAGGCCGCACTCGAAGCTGCGGCAGACGTCCTCGCCAGCGTCATCGAGAGGAAACGTACGGTGGAAGCGTTGGCCGTGAACCGTGCGAGCTTCCTTAGCGCGATGCGCACGGCCGGCGACACGCTTGTCATCGTGGACCAGAAAGGGGTCATCACTGCGCTGGATCCATCAGAGCTCTCCCCCGAACAGCCCGACCAAGACGGGATTCAGCGGAACCACCATCCGGCACTGCCGGGCACCGTGGCCGACGCGGGGCCGGCCACCGAGATCCTGGAGTCGGTGGCGGCGGGGTACAGGGTCATCCGCATGCTTGGGTCAGGCACGACCGGCTTTGTGTTTCTTGTGGAGAAGGACAACCGTCAGTTCGCAATGAAGGTCCTTCGTGAACATGGAGACCGCCGGGAAAGCGTCGCCCGGATGAAGCGTTTCTTCCGAGAGGCGGAGATTCTCTCGAATATCGAGCACCCGGCTGTGGTCAGGATCCATCAACTGGGGTTCTCCACCAAAGGGAAGCAGGCGCCATACTTGCTGATGGAGTATGTGTCTGGGCATCCCCTGACGCGGTACATCGCGGGTGACAATCTGACGCTCGCCCAGAAACTCAGCGTGATAGGGCAGATCACTGACGCCCTCGTGGCCGTCCATGGGCAGCATATTCTGCACCGAGACATCAAGCCAGCCAACATTCTGATAGGTCCTGATCAGCGCATCAAGATCACCGATTTCGGCATCGCCCGACTGCACGATTCAGCCCTCACGGCGACTCATGACGTGATGGGAACACCTGCCTACATGGCACCCGAGAGCTTCCAGAGCGGCCCCGTGGATCACCGCGCCGATCTCTTTTCCGTCGGTGCCGTCAGCTACGAACTGATCACCGGTGAGAAGCCTTTCAGAGGCGCGTCGCCGATGGCCATCGGGTACAACGTGTGCAATTCGGCGGTGCGCGATCCGGCGGACCTCGTGCCGTCCCTTCCGCCTCAGGTGCAGTCTCTCCTGTTGCGTTCCCTGCACAAGGAGCCGGATGCGCGATTCGCGTCCGCCGCAGAATTCAGCGGCGCGATCGCGGCCATCCCGGATGACATCATCGCATCTTTCCCCGACGAGACGCGTTGAACAAGGGGTTGCGGGATTCGGGTCGGACCAACACAACGGCCTCTCCTCAGTGGTCTTAGGGCTGTCTTAGTGCTCTCTTCATCCCTTAGAAATCGCATTTTCGTAACCGTTAAGCTGGGGGTCGATTGAGCTCAGATTCGGGAGGCCGGGGGCCCGTTCGACGGCAGGGGTTTGGCAGTTTTCGGCGCTCCCTGAGCGGCGTACTGCGGACACAATGCGTCTCCTTCAATCAGGCTCCAGG
>JABHEG010000337.1 GCA_018676675.1 Lentisphaerota bacterium | reverse complement strand
ACGCCTCCACCTCAGCGCCAAGGGACTTGCCCCGGCTCAACGATTTACCTTCAGGCGCACCGCGCGCACAACCGCGTGGAAGCGGCAGACCACTCGACTGCCCCGAGGACATCCGAGGATTTCCCGAATGACTCATATTTTACCGGCTACGTTTGACCAGACAACCCCGGGGGGGTAACGTACTCGCTCATTTGTACCGACACAGGGTCGACCGTTCTTGGAAACAAAGGGTACTCCGGAAAACAAGCCGCACATCGCGGCCCCGGACAAGCCTGGGTGGCAAGAGCCCCAAGCGAGAATGGTCGAACTGTCGGGGGTTGATCTCGAAAGATCCTCAAAAAGTAGGCAGAAAGGGAAAGCAATGACATCCGAAATCCGCAAACTGTTGGTGCTCGTGGCCGGAGCCGCGATCCTGACCGCTCCCGCTTTCGCGTGGGGCCAGAATGACGAAGCAAAGAAGGACGACAAAGTTGAGATCGTCGAAGACGCCGCGGACGCCGCTGCGGAGGAAGTCGATGAGAAAGATATCCAGAACAAGCTCCTCAAGCTGACGACCCTCGAAGATGCCTTTAAAAAGGCCCTCCGTAACAACCAGCTCCTCCAGCGTTACATCGTCCAGGAGAACGCCAAGGTCGAGGCAACTGAGGACGAAGAAGCCAAGCAAGCTGCCCGCAAGAACATCGGCGCTGCTCAGAAAAAGCTGCAGACTAACAATGTAGCCATGAACATTGTCTTCGGCCTGGGCCGTCGCCGCACGTACCAGTACGACGAAGTGTCCTCCACGATCTACCTCCGTGTTGGCACGGTCGAAGAGGCCTTTGCCCGTACCGTCCGCACCCGTGATCTGCTGCGCAACTTCGTCGTCCAGCAGAAGGCTCTTCTCGAGGCCGAAAAGGATGAAGAGAAGAAGGCTGAGATCCAGGCCAAGGTCGACAACGGTACGCGCCAGTACGGTGTGGTGGCCGCTGCCCTCCAGGTCATCTACGGCGTGAACACTCAGCGTAGCTATGAGTACAATCCCAAGAACGCCACCCTCTATCTGAAGATCAGCGAGAACGAACTCGACAAAATCAAGGTTCAGATCTCCGAACTCCAGGAGAAGCAGAAGGCTGCTGCCGAGGAAGCCGGCACTGAAGCGCCGGCTGAGGCCGCCAAGGAGTAGACCCAAAACTCGTTGAGCGATCATCTCAAGTGCCGCCAGGCTTCCCCCTGGCGGCACTTTTTTTGGCCCCACACGGCGCAGGTTCGGACGAAATGTCTGGCCGGGTTGGAGGAACGTGACCGACTCGTCGAGGCCTTGAATTCTCTCCCCTGAGTTCTACCTTCACCTTCACACTTGGGCGGCCCGCCCCGGTGAACCCTGACCTCGATGCCCGATAGGTCGATCCGGAACGTATGCAGTTTACCTTCATTCATGCTGCCGATCTGCACTTGGACAGCCCGTTCAAGGGGGTGAGTGCGTCCGCCACGGAACACCGCGATATCGTCGACACTCTGCACGCAGCCACGTGGTCAGCCTTCGACAATCTGGTGGCCCTGTGCCAACAAGAACAGGCAGCCTTCCTGCTGCTCGCCGGAGACGTGTACGATGGCGCCGACCGCAGCCTGCGTGCTCAGCTGCGACTGCGCGACCGCCTGGCGCAGCTGGGGGAAGCGGGAACACATACGTTCTGGGTCCACGGCAACCATGATCCCAGTGACAGTCATCAGTCCAGCATCGGTTGGCCGGACATGGTCCACCGTTTCGACAGCGATACACCTGAAACACGCTTGGCAACCCACGAGGGCGCCCCCATCGCCGAGATCACCGGTGCGAGCCACCGAAGCCGATCCGAACGCCGGAACCTGGCTGCCAAAATGTCTCCGGGGGACCACGACGTTCCCCAGATAGCCCTCCTCCATGCCAACGTCGGTGCCACCAGCAACCACGCTAATTATGCGCCGTGCAAACTGAGTGATCTGCGCGAAGCCGGCTTTGACTATTGGGCCTTGGGGCACGTCCATGAACATGCCGTGCTGGCAACCAATCCACATGTCATCTATCCCGGCAGCCTTCAAGGCTTGAGCGTCCGCGAGCCCGGCCCACGCGGCTGTGTGGTGGCAACAGTCGACACGGAGACCCGACGGGTAGAAACACGATTCGTCCCCTTGGACAGTGTCCGCTGGGCTGTCATTGACATCCCCTTGAACGAGATCGAGACAATCGATGCCCTTGAGCAGGATCTGCAGGCGGCGATCGATGGGGAACTCACAGCAGCAAAGGGACGCCCGATCATCGTCCGAGCCCGCCTGACCGGCGAATCCGACATGTGGCGGGAGCTGCAGGATGCCCATGAGATGGAGGGGATCTTGGAGCAACTCCGGGAATGGACCGTCGCTCTGGCCCCCTGGGCTTGGGTCCAGGACCTCCGCGTCGTGTGCCGGCCGCCCATCGACCTGGGCCAGGTCATGAAAGGCAACGATCTCCTGGGCCAGGCTCTGTCCGTCGGGCTCAGGTTCCGGGAGCTTCAAGAGGCCGAAAGGGCTAGCGAGTTGAGCACAATCCTGGCCCCGCTCTTCCAGCACGTGCGAGCCAAGCGAGTCTTGGCCCCACTCTCAGAACAGGACCTGCAGGCCGTCATCGAGCGAGCAGAGAATGAGTGCGTCCGCCTGCTTGATTCACGGGAGGCGGCGAACTGACGGTGAGATTTACCGGTTTCACAATCGATGGGTTCGGCGTCTTCTACGACCAGGAACTGCGAGACCTTTCCCCCGGGCTAACCGTACTGACTGGCCCCAACGAAGCCGGCAAATCGACCAGCCTTGCCTTCTTCCGCCAGATGCTCTTCGGGTTCCCAACGGCCCGCGATCGCGAACAGAGCTATCCGCCATTGGTCGGAGGCAACCATGGTGGCCGCCTGTACATCGCCAGCGATCAGTTGGGCGATCTCGTGCTACAGCGGGAGAAAGGGCCGCACGGTGGCCGAGTGACGCTGACACCGGCGGATGGGAACGCTGGCCCTGCTTTCGAGCTCCAACACGTCCTTGGCGGGGTCACCGGACCAGTGTTCCGGAATGTCTATGCCTTCAGCCTCTCCGAACTGCAGACCTTCGAAACGCTCAGCGAAGACAGTGTCGCCGGGGTCATCTATGCCGCGGCAACGGGAGCCGGAGCCCTGGCCCTCCCCGCCGCGGAAAAGTCGCTTGAACGACGCATGGCCGAACTCTTCGCCCCGTCCGCCAAGAAGCCGCGAATCAACCGGCTGCTTGCCGCGCTTGATGAGACGCGAAAACAACTGCGGGAAGCGCAGAGCGAATTGGCCGATTACGCCCGGCGACGGGAACGCCTCGATGACGTTGGGGCGACCATCACTGCCCTGGAGAAGGATTCTCGTAGAACGGCGGAACGTAGCGGCAGACTCCAAAGCATCTGCGACGCATGGGAAAGCTGGGTTGATCTGGTACGAATCAGGGAAGACCTCCAGACGCTTCCCGTGCTGCCCGAGACCTTCCCGGATGGCGGACAGGAACGCTTCCGTGACGCTCAAGCCCGACTCAAGACGACCACTGAAGCACTGTTGGAGCTGGAGAAACGCCGCCAGGCACGGGGGAAGGAGCTCGCACTGTACGATATCGACGACCGGTTCCTGGAATGCGCCGCGGAGATCCGGGATCTCGCCAGCCGCACCGTCGCCTGCCGCGAAGCCCTGAACCGACAGGCGATCCTCTCCCAGCAGGCCGACGCCGTGGAACACCAGATCGATGACCTCGTCCAGAACCTCGGCCCTGGGTGGGAGGAGGAACGCGCTCTGGCGGTGGATCCATCTGTTTTCTCCCGCGACGCAGTACGTCAACTCGCCTCAGACCTTCGGCAGACAGGCGATTGCCACAGCGAGGCAGAACGCAAACACGAGCTGGCTCAGCAGCACATGGAGGGGGCCTCACGTCAAGTGACGGAAGCCCGGGGAGCGTTGAGTACAGTCACCCAACGCCTTGACGCCTTCCCGGACAACGCGTTGAGCCCTGTGCGCAGCAAGCGCGATGCATTCGCCGGAGCAATACGCGAGAGCACTGATCTCAGGAACACTGCGCAGGGAGAACAGGAACGGCTGGTTGCGGCACTGCACGACATCCGCCCTGGCCTGACGCTCCAGACAGCAGCTGACGTCGTGAGACAGAGGCAGGACCTGCTGAACGCCGCGGCAGCGGGCGAGACAGAGCTCAAGGGTATCACAGAGCAGTCCGTCAAGATTCAGCGGAACCTGGACATTGCGGAGGCCCGCGGCGCAGATGCCGCGGAGCGTGCCCACAAACTCGAGGAACAGCTGGACGGTCTCCCCCTCCCTCGCGTCCCGGATTCCGAAACGGCCTACGCACGGCGTCATGACGTGCGCACACTGCGGAGGCTCGCCCAGGCAACTGAGGCCGGAGCAGAAAATGGGCAGCCCACGTCCGGTGATCCCCAGTCACAGGCTCTGGCCCGTTTCGTACGTATCATCGGTTGCACAGGACTGGTCGTGGCCTTGGCGTCGGGCGTTGCCCTGATTCTGAGTCACCAGATCCCGGCTGCCACAGTCGTCCTCGTCGTCGTAGGGGGGGCCGGGGCGATAGCCACGTGGCGCCCCGGACGCATCGCCCGCCTGGCGACCGCCCCCTCCCTCCCAACTGACCAACCGCCGCCCCAAGAAGGGGCGCCTGCCGACAACGACCACACCGACTGCCTGAACGACATGGAGACCCTCCTGGAGAAACTCGACCTCCAGCCGGACGACCTGAACCGCCTGGACGAGCTCGAGGACGGGATCGCGGAAGCACTGGAGCAGATACGCGAACGTCAGGCACTCGTCAAGCACCTTGAAGAAGCGCGTCGAGAGGCCTCGGACGCGAGAGTCGAAAGCGGAGTGAAGGCAGAGGAGGCGCAGCACTGGGATGGGAAAGCTGCCGAACAGCAGGGCAAGTGGCGTGAACACCTTGCATCTGTCGGCCTGCCCGGCGCGGACGTCAGCCCCGCCAACCTGTCGGGGCTCATAGATCGACTCGCAGCCTGTGTGGAACAGGGACGCAGGGCAAAGCAGGTTTCCGACCGCTTCAAGGCAGCCGAAGACACACTGACACATTTCCGCGAGCTCTGCCTCGTCATCCCTCCTCTGACGGCGTACAGCGACGCACCGGAGGAAGAACTCCTCGTCCGAGTCAATGACTGCCTGGCAGACTACCAGAACGACTGCCGACGACGCCCAGACTTGGAGAAAGCCCTGGCAAACGCCGAGGCCGTTCGGGAAAAACGTGACGAGGCTGCTGCCCGAGCAGCCGAGGAACGCACCCAAGCTGAGGAGGCAACCCGACAGACAGAAGCCAACTGGGCAGCTTGGTTAACTCGGAATGGGTTGCCCCAGGGACTGGCACCGGAGACAGCCCTGGACGTGTTGATAACCGTGGAAGCCATCAAGCAGAAGGTCGGACAGCGAGACGAAATGACACGTCAGCTCGAGGCCTGCAGGGGCGCGATTGAGGCATTCAGAGTCGCCGCCACGGGACAACTTGCTCAATTGGAGATCTCTCCCCCGGAGTTGAGTGACCTCCCTGGTGCCGTACTCCACCTCCAGGAACGCCTCGACAAACAACAAGGCGACGCTGCACGCCGCAAGGAACTGGCGCGCAACCTGGCCCAAATTGATGAGGACATCGAAACAGCCCAAACACGTGCCGGCTCCCTAAAGACCGAGATTGACGACCTGTTCGAAGCCGCGGGGGTGGACAGCGAGGACGCCTTCCTCGACCTGGCAACAGCACACACCAGCCACACCCAACTTCGGGCGGAGGAACGCCAGGCGGAGATGGCATTGCGCCATATCATGGCAGAGCCGGATCTGCAGAAGCTGGAAGATGAGTTCCGGAAGATCAAACACGGGAGCCTGGCACCCGAAGTAAAGGAGCTCACGGAAAAGAGCAGATCACTGGACAGAGAGCTGGCTGACCATCGCCGGGAGCGGGCCGATCTGCAGGCCGAACTGCGGCGGGCAGCATCAGCAGACGACGTCAGCCGTCTGCGCTACGAGGAGGAAGCCCTTTCGGCGGAAATCAGGGGTCTTGCTCAGGAGTGGGCCGCCCTGGCTGTCACACAGGCCCTTCTCGATCAGGCGAAACAGCATTTCGAGCGCAACCAGCAACCGGCCGTTCTGCGCGATGCCACCCGGTTCTTCAAGCTGTTCACAGCCGGCGCCTACAACCAGGTGATTGCTCCCCTTGGCGAGCGCAGTGCACTGGAAGTCGTCGACCAGACCGGACGCCTGCGCAAGGCGTCACAGCTCAGCCGGGGCACAGCCGAGCAACTCTACCTGGCAATCCGTTTCGGATACGTCCGCAACCACGCCGCCAGTCGAGATCCCTTGCCTGTTGTGATGGATGACATACTGGTGAACTTCGACCCTGTTCGAGCGGAAGCGGCTGCCCAAGCCGTTGCCGAACTGAGCCAGACCCATCAAGTCCTGTTTTTCACCTGCCACCCGACGACCGCCGACATGCTCTGCCAACGGGTTCCTGATTCGCGACGCGTTCGCCTGGAGGGTGGGACCTTCTGTGACGAGTGATCACACAAGACAGATGAGAGATCGGCCGTGAGCAGCGAAGGATACCCCATCCCTGCAGGAGACGTGCGCGTCGAGCAAGAGATCAAACGGAGCCGTTTCATCGGGACACTGTCCCATGCCGACAGCCGGCAGGCAGCGGAAGCCTTCATTGCCCAGATCCGTGAGGAACACCCACAGGCCAGCCACAACTGTTATGCCTTTGTCGCCGGCGAGCCGGACAATACCCCTGCGGTTGGGATGAGCGACGATGGGGAACCGCGCGGCACCGCAGGGAAGCCGATGCTGGCTATCCTGAAGCACACCGGAGTCGGTGAAGTTGTCGCCGTCGTCACTCGGTATTTCGGGGGAACGAAGCTGGGCACGGGGGGCCTCGTGCGAGCATACTCAGGAACGCTCCAGCTGGCCTTGGGTGACACCCCTCTGAAGACGAAGATTGAGTTGTGCAGGCTCCGGGCAACCGTACCCTATCACTGCGAAGGAGCCCTGAGACGCTTTGCCCAAACGGAAGGCATTGAGTTGCTCGACATCCACTATAGCGACAGCGTCAGTCTCCTCCTTCAACTCCCGGCCTCCCAGGCATCAGAAGTGAATGCCCAGTTAGCCAACATCACCAACGGGGCAGCAACAGTAGACCGGCAGCCCTTGAACGCAGACAACTGAGAAGACATATGCCACGAACACTTCGGATAGCCAGCCTCCGTTCCGGTGGACTGGTCACCAACTATGCCTGCAGTTCCGCCTGCGCCCACTGTTCGTACCGCAGCCACCCGAAGCGGGACAAGGCCTACACCACCCATGACCGCGCGGCCGCGAACTGCCGGAAGGTCCGTCAGCTGGGATGCCGCTCAATGCACATCGGCGGAGGGGAGCCCTTCCTCAACCGCACGGGACTCCTCGACGCACTTGAGGCGGCCCGTGAGGAAGGCATGGCCATTGAGTACATCGAAACCAATTCATCCTGGTATAGGGACCACGAGAGCGCCGTGGCTCTCCTGCAGGAAGTCAAGCAACGGGGCTGCACGACACTGCTGATCTCCATTGATCCCTACCACAATGCCTACATACCGTTCGCCAAGGTGAAAGGCGTCATGGCCGCCTGCCGAACAGCTGGAATCAGCATCTTCCCCTGGCTCATGGAATTCTATGAAGAAATCAACGCTCTGGACGACTCGAAAACACACTCCCTCAAGGAGTATGCGGATAGGTACGGGGAAGACTATGTCGCTACGCTGGGACAGCGGTACAGCCCAAGCATGAGTGGACGCGCGATCACCACCTACGCACCATTCATGCCCGCAAAACCGCTCCGGGAGGTGCTTGAACAAGGCCGCACGATGGGACAGGGCCTCTTAACCCAAACTGGCCACTTCCACGTAGACCTCTACGGATCGTACCTTCCGCCGGGATTCCCCGGCTTCTCCCTGGCCATCGAGGACCTCGGGGACGATCTCGACATGAGCCGCTACCCCGCGTTCGCCGCACTTCACGATGGCGGACTCCCCGGCTTCTATGACCTGGCACGGACACGCCACGGCTTCGAGGCAGGGGAAACCTACCACCACCCCCGTGAACTGCTCGACATCATCGCCCGACACCTTGTGACCTGCGCACCTGAGGCTTTCCCCGACCTCCGTCCTCTCGAGTACTACACGAGCGCATGTCGCCCCCCCTCAGCCTGAACGTCCTGCAACGCACGGACATCCTTCCTCGCTTTGCTGGCACAACACCGCTAACCTGTTGAGGAGAGAGAGGGGCGGGGACCTGCGTTCTCGATACAGCTTTCCGCCTGGTCGAGGCGGACGCAGGGCCAAACCGTCCGCTGTGGCACCGCAGCAGGTAGACGAGAGAGGAGTTCCATGTCCAAGCACAGACGTTTCACCCTGATTGAGCTTCTGGTGGTCATAGCCATCATTGCCATCCTGGCTGCCATGCTGTTACCGGCATTGGGTAATGCTCGGAACAAGGCCTTCCAGACGAGCTGCCTGGCAAACCTCAAGCAAATCGCCCTCGGGCAGCTCATGTACGTTCAGGACTACAATTTCCGGACCCCAACGTGGCACGGTTACTGGGGAAGTGGCCAGGCACCGACCGTCCACGATCCCTTCTGGTACACCAAGATCCAGGAGTATGTCCCGGATGACGAGGTTTTCATCTGTCCCAAAGCCAATGATAGAGCGCTGGATCCAGGCTCATCCCCGACCAACTCGTACCTGTGCACGTATGCGATCAGCAACGGCTGGCCAAACCAGGCGATCGTCAGGTTCGAGACGCCGGCTAACACCGTCATGATGTGCGATACACAAAGCAACAACTACTACCGTTTCCGTTTGCCGCCGAACTCCGACTACGGTATCGACACCAACGCCCGAAACATGCATAGCCGCGGCGTGAACATCGCCCTGGCCGACGGGCACTGCCAATGGTACCCCGCCGCGAGATTCGCCAACAACGAGCCGACGGCCGACCTCCACTGGTGGCCCCACTGGCCCTACTGACCAACCCCGGCCGCGACGGGCAACGGCCCCAAGGCCGATGGGACCGGACACTCCAGAAAAGACGTCACCCAAATGGGGCCGTTCCACTGCCTCCTATCTGCCCGATCCCGCACCGAACCTTCCTCTTCGGACTTGCTATGACGGCACGCGAGAAGATCCTCCAGGCGTTCGAACCGTCCGGGACTCCGGAAATCGGGGCGGTTGCCTGCTACGACACACTCTTCATCCGCGATCACTGGGCGGCCCTGACGGACGTCCCCTGGTGGTTTGCCCACAGTGGCCTCGTGGATAAGGAAGTCGCCTGGGCGCGAGATGTGGTCGAGCGGAGTGGCCTGGAATGGCTCACTGCACGGGCATGCCCATCACGGAGAAGCGAACGGGAATCGCTTCGTCATGAGCACAGGCAGTCCCATAACCCCGGGAACGTCCGTGGAGAGAGTCCGGCGCTACACCGACGTCGTCCGGGAATTGGCCGACTCCTGACGTCCCACGTCCCACGTCTCACTCCTCACTCCTCACTCCCCACCCCGTGCCTTCCGCTCCCTCGCGGACTATGGTACACGCCGGGTCGACGACTGCACCTTTTGTTACCTGCGACAGGAGATACGGATGGCTGCGATGACAGGGCACACTGACATACCTGAAACGATGCGGGCACTGATCTGCCACGGTGTCCGCGACTACCGACTTGAGACACGCCCTGTCCCGACACCGGGCCCGGGGGAAATCCTGGTCAAGGTCCATGACTGCGGCATCTGTGCCAGCGACATCAAGTGCTATGGGGGAGCGGCCCTCTTCTGGGGAGACGAGTTCCGCGATGCGTACGTGGAACCGCCGCTGATTCCCGGGCACGAGTTCACGGGGAGAGTAGCCGCCCTTGGCGAGGGGGCGGGAGAACGCCACGGGGTCGACCTGGGAGACCGTGTCGTGGCCGAGCAAATCGTGCCCTGCAACGCGTGTCGATACTGCCAACGGGGGCTCTACTGGCTCTGTGTCAAAGCACAGGTCTTCGGCTTCAAGAAGGCCGTTGAGGGCGGTATGGCCGAATACATGATCTTCCCCGCCAACTCACGCGTCTACCGAGTCCCGGACACCATGTCCGACAAGCATGCCGCCCTCATCGAGCCGTTGGGCTGCGCCCTGCATGCCGTGGAACGCGGCAGCATCCACCTCGGCGATGTCGTCGTTCAGGTGGGATGCGGCACGCTCGGTCTCTGCATGGTCGCTGCCGAACGTCTCAAGAACCCCGGCCTCCTCATCGCTCTCGACCTCATCGATTCACGCCTGGACCTGGCCAGGCAGTTCGGTGCTGATGTCACCTTCAACCCAAACCACACCGATGTGGTTCAGGAAGTACTCAAACTCACCGACGGATACGGCTGTGACGTACTCATCGAGGCCACGGGGAACCCGCACGCCATCGAGCCCAGTCTACACATGATCAGAAAAGCCGGAACATTCGTCGAGTTCAGCGTCATGAAAGGCTCCAGTAACGTCGACTGGACTATCATCGGAGACGGCAAGGAACTCGACATCCTTGGCGCGCATCTGGCCCCATACACCTTCCCGACCTCAATCGACTATCTTGAGCGCGGCCTGATCTCCATCGAGCCGATCATCACAGACGTGTTGCCGCTCGAGGCACATGACCGAGGCTTCAAGGCGGTCGAGCACCCCGAGACGTCCATCAAGGTGCTCTTGCGGCCGTAGTCGGAACGCAAACAGCCGCGACGTAGTCGGCTGCGATTCTCACGCCCCGGCATCGGCACCCGCGGAGGAGAGACGCCCTCATGCGCCTGATCGGTATCGACATTGGCGGCACAAAGACGACCGTTGCCGAGGGAACGGCCGACGGCCGAATCCTCTCTCAGAAGCGCTTCCCCACGACAGACCCGGACACTACTCTCGCAGCAATCATGGCGGCAGTCGCGGCTCTCGGCCCGGATCAGAACACGGTCATAGGCATCGCTTGCGGAGACCCGCAGGACAGCCCCGCCGGTGTCATCCTCGCCCCTCCTAACCTCCCGGAATGGAAACAGGTCGCCATTGGCCCCGCCCTGTCTGAGCGTTTCGGTTGCCCGGCCTATCTCATGAACGATGCCAATGCCGGAGCACTGGCCGAGTGGCAGTTCGGGGCGGCCCGTGGATCCCGAAACGTCATTTTTCTGACTGCCGGAACAGGGATGGGAGCAGGGCTCATTCTGAACGGCCTTCTTCACGAGGGCGCAACCCGCAGAGCGGGAGAAGTAGGGCACATCCGCCTTGCCCCCGGGGGGCCTGTAGGGTACGGCAAAGCAGGATCGTTCGAGGGCTTCTGCAGTGGAGGAGGGATCGCAAAGCTCGCCCAGGCCCGTGCAGGTGAGGCAGGCGGGGCCGTCAGCTACAACCCGGGCGCCATTGATGACATCACCGCTCGCCATGTGGGGGAAGCTGCCCTGCGCGGCGAATGTGACGCCCAGCAGCTCCTGGCTGACGTCGGAAGCTATCTGGGCCAGGCTCTGGCCATCCTGATAGACATCCTGAATCCCGAGACAATCGTGATCGGGAGCCTCTACGTCCGCTGCCGAGCGTTCCTGGAAGAGAGCATGTGTGAAGCGATCGCATCGGAAGCCCTCTCGGACTCCGCTCAGGCGTGCCGCATTGTCCCTGCCGAACTGGGCGAGGACCTCGGTGCCCTGCAGGCCATCGCCGTAGCGCTATACCGAAGCTGACCCTACGCCTCTCCGCCCAGACCAATCTCCCCGGCGACCTCCCGCATGCCCATGATGCAATCGGTGAAGAGTTCACCCAACTCCATCCCCAACATGTCAGCCCCCTTCTGGATCACACCGCGATCGGCCCCCGCCGCAAAGCTCTTGACCTTCCACTTCTTCTTCACCGACTTCGCCTTCATGTCCAACACGCTGCGGGACGGCCGTACAAGCGCCGTGGCATAGACCAGTCCTGTGAGTTCATCGAACGCGAACAGGCACTTCTCCAGCAACGTCCGCGGCTCGACATCGGTACAGATCCCCCAGCCATGGGCTTCCGCCGAACGGATGTAGGATTCGGGCCAATCATGTGGTTCCAGAATCTCACGGATATGCTTGCAGTGCTCGTCCGGGAAACGCTCGTAGTCGATGTCGTGGATGAGCCCGACGATGCCCCACTCGTCCTCGTCTTCCCCGTGCTTGCGGGCCAGGTAGCGCATCACGCCTTCCACGCACAACGCATGGATCTGCAGCTTGGCATCGGGCACGTGTTCTTGCAGGAGCGCAAGGGCTTCATCACGCGTTGGAGTGTGCTTCTCGGACATAGACTTGTCTCCTAGCCTGGATTAGTCGCGAGACGTCCCGTCTCTCTCATTATCCACTTCGTCCGCAATATGTTGCGGCCCGAAATTTCGACGCATTTCGTTGCACTTCATCTGCTCAAGGCTAGCCCTGAGCACGAGCCCTGGGCCGACCAACGGGAGACGGGCCCGGAGCCTTGCGAAGGGCAGCGAAGCGTCAACGGCTCCGCATAGTCGTCGGTCCGTCCTGTTCCGTGAACGTCGAGCGTGAGCATTCGGCGCGGTCAGCGCCGATATTCTCGACGCTGTTGTTAGCCGTTCTTTCCTACGGTTTGCGACTTCAGAAGATTTGTTAAGTCAGTCTCAAGCCGCTCTCGACAGACAGCCTGCCATTCGGCGTCTTCCATGGAATGATGGCCCTTGAAGTGGCTGTCCAGCCACCAGCTAAGCCCACAGAGAACACCTAACTGCCAAAGCGTGTGCGTCTCCTCTAGCAACGTCTCGAATGGCACTTCATTGCCACCCGCAGCTAGGTACTCACTGAAGTAGTAATCTGCCAATTCTCTTCGTTTGTATCCCGCTTTCTGCGCATAGTCGGGACAGCCTGTCCACGACGCTGCATCAGCAAAACGTAGGCCCAGTCCCGTTGTCCTGAAGTCACAGACGAGCATTTCTCCTGTGTCGCGCCGCCGGCCAATCTTCACTGGCGTAAAGTCGTCGATCGTGTATCCGCGCTCCATTGCCGGCACGATCTCGCTGAGAAAATCGGCCATGGTTAGAAGGGCATTGTGATGTTCTGAGGTGCACAGTTCTTTCATTGAATTGCCCAATCGGCCACTGGTGGCGGAATCCCACAGTGCGGAAACTGCAAGCCTCCCTCTATCTATCGTTTCTGCTCTCGGGCCAAAATAGAAAAGACTCTCGCCGTACTGCCCTTCCGGAGTCAATCCGTTCACCCGTGCTGCAATGCTCAAGAAGGCGTGATAGTTCTCTGGATCCTTGAGGATTCGATTGCCATCTCGATTGGGCTCTGCATTCTCAAGAAAGAGCACCTCAAGCCCTTCTTCGTCAAGATGGGAACTGTAGAATCGGGGGACGGGGATCTCGTTGCTGTTGAGGTATTGATAGTGTGCTGTCTCCATGTGTCCCGGGTCACGCAGCTGCCTCTTTACATAAACCGCCGTCTCGCCGCTGTCCCCGGCAGTTGTCTTATATGAGAGCGTGAGTATGACCTTGTCGCCTGTAAAGCATCCGTAGGTGGACCATGCAAGAGGCTCGGTTTCTGCTCGTACGTTAGCTACTGAACAACCACAGGCATTTGCAGCCACTTCTCGCAGCACCGAGTTGTCGAGACCCAGGACGTACTGCCCAAGGTCAATGGGGTTATCATCTCGTTCTGTCATTCTAAATCTCTAGGGCCAACGTGCCCTTCTGCGGCCGACGATAGGAGGTCCGCCAGCAAGGGGCTGGTTCTGTTCCGTTTCCTTCCCGGTCAATCTGATGCGGGATTCGCATTCGCACAACCACGACGCGTGGATCGGG
Organism: Lentisphaerota bacterium; assembly: GCA_018676675.1. Taxonomy (GTDB): domain Bacteria; phylum Verrucomicrobiota; class Lentisphaeria; order Oligosphaerales; family JABHEG01; genus JABHEG01. The sequence goes on along the minus strand of JABHEG010000337.1, from coordinate 69 downwards.
CGACACGTCACTGGAGGCAGCTCATCCCTGAGCGCTCCGTCCCGAACCGCACGTCCCAGGGACCCCGGT